>LFMX01000072.1 GCA_001184405.1 Candidatus Burkholderia humilis | reverse complement strand
GAAGTGCTTCGTCTGGGCGACGATGGGCTTCTTCCTCGTCAACGTGCTGTTGCTGATTGCGACCGTCGCGGTGAATTCCGTCGCGACGCGTTGGTTCGGCACGCTCCTGCCGCAAGGTTTCACGCTGCACTGGTATGCGCAGGCGTGGAGCGATTTTCAGCTTTCGAGCGTGCTGCTCGTCACGCTGGAAGTGGTCGGCGCGGTCGTGCTCCTGTCGATCGCGCTCGGCGTGCCCGCCGCGTATGCGCTCGCCCGCGTGCAGTTTCCCGGCAAGCGCTTCGCCATGCTGATCTTCCTGCTCCCGCTGATGGTCCCGCCCGTCACTTACGGCATTCCGATGGCGACCGTCATGTACAAGTTCCACCTCGCCGGCACGCTGACGGGCGTGATCCTCGCGAATCTGGTGCCTGCGCTGCCGTTCGTGATTCTGGTGATGACCCCGTTCATCGAACAGATCGATCCGAATCTGGAATCGGCGGCCCGCATTTTCGGGGCGAACACGACGAAGTATTTCCGCTATGTGCTGTTGCCACTGCTCGTTCCGGGTATGCTCGCGGCCGGCTTGCTCGTGCTGGTGCGCACCATCGGCATGTTCGAGCTGACCTTCTTCACCGCGGGGCCGACCACGCAAACGCTCGTCGTCGCGCTGTACTACGCGGTGTTCTCGACCGGCGTGCGCGCACCGCAATCCATCGACGCCATGGCGATGATCTACATGGCCATCACGCTCGTCTGGGTGCTGATCGCGCTGCAGTTCGTGAGTCCGACGCAGCTCGTGTCGCGCGTGAAGGAGCAACGCTAGTCGGAGCGCCCCCCCCCCCCCCCCCCCGCCCCCCCCCCCGCAGCGACAGATGGTTATAAGAGCCAGCATGAAAGTACTGTTGCCGCGAGGCCTGAGTGTTGGGCTTGTCGCATCGCTTGAAAGTTAAAGGGTCGGACGCGACCACCCCTACTGTTTACTGTCGATACGGAAGGTGTGTTGGGGAAAGAACCTCGACAGCGCTAACCGTTGAAGCATCTCCGGCGTATCATTTCTGGTACCGCCGCAATGAGACTTACCACTGGTCAGACCCATGGTAGTGTCGCCCGCATGATAAATATAGGCTTGTCACAGTCAGACCTGTGATAGTGCCGAATGCATGAAAGCACTGCTTTGCAGTGAAAAATGAGTGCCACCTTCGTGTGGATCCTGTTTGCTCTACCAGTTTATGAATCAAGTGTTATCGTGTATATTCTAGAAAGTTTATCTGAAAAAGCTATAGTTTCATGTAAAGCAAGAATTACTGGTTAACGTGTTTAAATAAAGTGTGCAAGCCTGAAAGATTTTACTGCTGAGATTAAATATTTCAAGCAGGTATTGTGCAAGTTTTAAACTGTTTATTTGGAATGCCATGACTCTTAACTGTAAAACTGGTATGGGACTCACTGGGCTTTATAGCTCATTATGTGTACTTTGCTGTGTGTTTTATGGAACAGTGATCGGAGAACAGAGAGTTCAACCTTTATGGGGTTCAATTGAAGATGAATAGTGAGAAAAGATTTACGATTGGAAAATAGATACAGCTGTGTGATTTGGACATAGATCAAGAATGTATCATACTGGCTTCCGCATCAAGAGAAATAGAATGTTAAATGTAAGAATGATTTATAAATAATGAATTTATTATTATTGCTCCTGTAAAGTGTTACCGCATGAATGAGTCCCAGCAAAAGCCGGGCGGGTCGACCCGAACCGGGCCCACCTGATAGGGGGATCCGGGCCGCGCCGCCACAGTTGGTATCAGAGCAATAATCTAGGGATAACCAAACAAGTACTGAGATTGATTGTAATAGTGTTGAATTATCTAAGTCGTGATCTTTTAAGAATAATGAATTATGAATAATTGATCGGAATAGTACCGGGGAAATGATTTGGGAATCAAGAGTGAATAATTGAAGCAATAAGTTAAAACAATGATTTATAGGTTAAGATAGAAGCTTCTGTTTTTTTGCCTTTTATTCAGTAACCGCCTCCCCGGCGGGGGATCACTTTCCTTGCTGCTGCAAAGAAAGTGATCAAAGAAAGCAGCTTTTCAACCACGCACAATGCATGTTCTGTGTGGTGGGTTTTCTCCTTTCCGTGGGTCCAGTAGAGAGTGCCCTTGTATCTTTAAGCCTCGGACCAACTCGGGTAACCCGATAGCCTTCGGGGTGATGTTTCAAGCCCGTCTTTGAGCGTAGGGTGCCTGGGTTGGACCGTCCTTTCTTGCAGCCCGAACGGTTGTAGGAACGTATAGAGTTCGTATAAACAAGGATGGGAGCGAAAGGACATGTCCGACACGGCTTTCGTGGGAATCGACGTATCGTGTCAAACGCTGGAGGTGGCCGTGGGCACGCTGGCGGCGAACTGGCAGGCATCTAATGATGCCTCGGGTATTGAGCAGTTGGCCCAGCAACTGCTCCAGCTTGGTCCAGCCCTGATCGTCCTGGAGGCCACCGGTGGCTACGAATTCGAAGCCGCGTGTGCGTTGCAGGCTGCGGGTTTGACCGTGGCCGTGGTCAATCCGCGCATGGCGCGTGATTTTGCCCGTTCGATGGGGACACTGGCCAAGACCGACGCGCTCGATGCGCGAATGCTGGCCGCTTTCGCCCGCGTGCTGGACCAGCATCCGCAGCGCGAGCGCTTCATCAAGCCGTTGGCTGATGCCCAACTGCAGCGCTTGCAGGCGCTGGTCTTGCGTCGGCGGCAACTGGTGCAGATGATCACCAGCGAGGATCACCAGCGAGCGTCAGCGGCTGCGACTGGCGCACGCGGCGGCGCGCCCCAGCATCACGCCCAACTGGCCCAGGCGTTGCGCAGCGTTCCCGGTATCGCCGCGCTGGTGGGCGTGGCTCCGCTCAATCGCGACTCTGGGCTCATGCGTGGGCAGCGAACCATCTGGGGCGGGCGCGCCGAAGTGCGCAGCACGCTCTATATGGCGACGCTCACGGGCGTGCGTCATAACCCCGTGTTGCGCGACTACTACCAGCGCCTTGTTCTCGCGGGCAAGCGAAAGAAGGTCGCGCTGGTTGCTGCCATGCGCAAGCTGCTTACTATCATCAACGCAATCGCCAAACATGGCGTGAACTGGAATCCGAGCTTTCATATTGGATGTGTTGTTGCCTACTTATAACCGAAATTGGAAGTTGTATTGAATCATAGTAGGATTTGGAATTGTTCTTAAAGAATCATTGTTGGAAGTGGATTCCATCCTTACTAATCTTAATTAGAATTGGATTGGTGTTGAAGCTCTCTATATATTCACGTGTATTTCTGATCTTAGGGGAAGGACAACTGAAATTGTTACCATATTGAAGAAGCTTGGATTGCGAGAAACCCAATTTGGAAACTTTCCTTGACCCATACTTTTTATACTTTCCAAATTTGATTTTTCCTTGTTTCCTTGTTTCCTTTTTCTTGAATTAGGAAAGCCGAGATTCATACCTTCCATATTCAAAGAAGTTTCCAAAAGCCATACTTTCCTAATTTGATCTTGAAGAGTTTTGAAAATTTTCCAAAAAGTGAACAACCTTCCAAAAAGGAAACTTCCCTAAACTGAATTCTTTTGTTTCCTTTTTAATACTTACCTTATTTGAGCTATATAACCTTCCTTTTTGTTTCCTTTTCAGGCCCAACCCGAAGCCTATATAGCCTACCCGAAGTCCACCTTTGGCAACATGAATCTAATTGATTTTTGAACTCAAATTCACACTACTTCACAAAATCAGTTTGCTTCCGCATTGTGTGCTACTTGTGTGTTAATTCTCATTTTTTTTCTTGATATCGTTTTAATTCCTATTCAACGTGTTTTCTTTGACATCTAGCGTCTCTGAAATTGGTCATTGTATAAGCATTCATTCCTTGACATTGATCATAGTATTCTTGTTTCTTTCAGCGTGCTAGCATCGTAGAAGTACTAACAGTTGTAGTATAACTTGTTTTGTTCCTATTTGAACCGTGTGGTTGAGAACGAGTGTGAGTGAATCATACCCCCACATATAAGCCGAGAGTACACTTGGTGTGAGCATATACTCCAAAATTGGGAAGGGTTGTGAGGATTTATCACTTGTTTCTAACCTTTTTCTTTGTTTTTGAGTTTTTGTAGGTTTTATTTTCTAACATTTGTTTTGTAGGGTTGAAATTCACAAAATCGGGTTGCAAAAAATTCGAGATTTGGTTGAAAATTTTGGTCGAACTTCCGACGAGCATAACTTTTTCGTTTGGACTCCGATTTTCGCCCATAATACCTTGTTTCGAAGCTCTTGACGAGCTCTACAAGAGTCCGCGGGCTCAGCCCCCGGAGACGTACCGGCGAATCCCGAAATTCCGCTTAAAAAGTGGTGTTCGAGGCCCCTGAAGTTGGTTTTTGGGTGATTTCTGACTTTTCCGATTTTCATATCTTTTTTTCTAAAAATTGTTTTGACATTCCGGAAACTGTTCTGAGCTTGTTTCATCATTATCTAACTATTTTTGAAAGAAAAATAATTTTTTGGTCAGAAAAAAATTGTAAATAGTAACGGTGAATAGTAACCCGTGAAGAGTACCCCCGGTGAATAGTGATTTTTGGTTTTTTTGTTTTTTGTAGTATTTTCTAACTTTTCTTTTGTTGTTCTTTTCTAATATTTGTTTTGTAGAATTTTGAACATCATGGCTGATAAGACACCTCAAACTGATGATATGCAAAATTTGAAAGAGATGATGGCTAAGTTCATGACTGACATGGATAACAGAATGACTTCAATGGAGCTGAAGGTTGAGTCCAACCACCAAGGGCCAAAGAAATTGAAATTCTCTGATGATGAATCCGATGGATCTGCTAGATCATCACAAAAAGGGAGTTTTTCTAAACCTGATTCTTCTCTAGCTAGTATAAAGATGAAAGTTTCTACTTTTATTAGAAGTAACCCTGATGAGTTCTTAGACTGGATTGATAAAGTTGATAATATCTTTGCTGTTCATGATATTAGTGAAGATAAAAAGATTAAACTTGCTACTCTTGAATTCACAGGTTATTCTAGGAGTTGGTGGAACAAAGTACAGACTGACAAGAGAAGATATCATGAGAGGCCAATTCAAAGGTGAGAGGAGATGAAAGAATTGATGAATAAGAGATTTTTTCCCCCACATTACTTTCGAAAAATGCATAATAAGTTGCAAAGTGTTCAACAAGGTAATCGTACTGTTGATGAGTACTATACTGAACTTGAAACTCTTATGACACGTTTGCAGATTGAGGAGAGCATGGAGGCTACCATGGCCATATTTCTCAATGGACTTAGGCGTGACATAGCGAACATGGTGGAACTCCAAGAATATGTTGATATTGAGGAGATGCGCCATAAAGCTGTCAAAGTTGAGAATAAATTCAAGGGAGGCAATCGAAATTCATCCAATATCTCTACACCCCCTTGGAAGAGATCTACACCTTCGTGGCCTCAAAGAGATGTTGGTAAGGAGGTTAAACAATCTTCCTCTACTGGTAAGGCTGAGGTAAGCTCGAAATCTACTTCTAGATCTGAGGGATTTAAATCTAAGCCAGCTAGAGAGATTACATGTTTTAAGTGCCAAGGTAAGGGACATTATATGTCTGAATGTACTAATTCTAAAGTCATGGTCACACGAAATGGTAGAATTGTTTCTGAATCTGATGATGACTTTGACTATGAGGATATGCCACCTTTAGAAGAAGGTGAAGTCACTACTGATGATTTTGATAATCTTATTCATGCTGAGGAACGTACTTTAGTCTTCTGTTCCAGTTCTTTAATGCGGACAACGTGTTGGTGGGCCGCATCTTCCCATTTCGCCAACTCGGCCACAAGCTCCTCCACTTTGCCTTGATAATTGTTCAGGAGCACCAAAATCTGTACAAGGCAGAGCCCGGATTAGAACCCACATTTCAGTATTGAAATCACTTTACAAATATAGAGGATGGTTAAAGCATACCTGGGGGCCTGCTAACCGGGCCGCGGCAAGAAGGGTGTGGGAGTTCATGGTAACGTCAGGTGCTACCGTGAGCAGACCGGGCTCGTCATCCTTTCGCAGCTCAAATTTTGTCATACCTTCGGCCATCACTTCCATTTCGGGGGATTTTTTCTCCCCCGTTATGACTTTTTCCTTCTTTGCAGGAGTCGGGGCCACATTGCCTTCGCCAACTCGTTTTTTGTTCTCCACAGCCCCTTGGGTTGGTGGAGGCGGTTTGGAAATCGGGCCCGGTTTCCTGATTACGACTCATTTAGTGGCAGGTTGGGAGGTCACCCGTTTTATTGCGGCAAGCTTTCCATAGGCGTTCACCACTGTGATTAGAGCAAAATAAACAGGATTAGTGGCAGATAAGACATTAACCTCATATATGGACCTGTAGGTACATAATAGGCGCTATACCTTCTTTCGGCAAAGACTCGTGAACTTCTGCCTCTTCACCTACCCCTTCGACTTCTTTCCCAGTTTCCTCCTCCAACTTCTCACCCGTGGAAATGACTGATTGTCCCGGGTTTATTCCGTACTTTATTAGCAAGGTTTCGTGCAGGCGTCTTCCATCTACCTGCCCTATGTTTTTTAACCCTTCTACGTTCAAGGGAATGTTTTTATTTCTATTTTTTAATCGATCTACTAGGTCCCGAGGGTTAAACTCTTCCGGGAGAAAACTATTCCCAATCTTCACAAAGGTGAACCGGGGTTTCCACCCCGCATTATTATCCGGCACAAGGATTTTGAACTTTCCCCGGCTAGCAAATCCATAGTACCCATCCGTTTGGGCAGCTTTCTTCAATTGGAAAAAGTATCTAAATAGATCTAAAGTCGGAATAATCTTATTCTGTAGACAGGTTAGTACGAATACAACCAGGATTCTTATGCCGTTAGGCACGAGTTGTGCCATTGGAATTTGGTACCCGGCGATTACACTCCATGTGGCCCGTGTGAAAGAACTTGAGAGCCAACATAAAGAAGAAATGGCTGAAATAGAAAGAAAAGAAAGAGGAGACAGCCACCAGCCAAGAAAGGATAGCTGCTCATGAAAAAGAGAACGCCGATCTCCGCAAATGGAAGATCAATCAACGAGAACTCGGGCAAGTTCTCATAAAGAAACTGTTGGTTTATGTACTAAAGCCAACAATAGTCTGGAATAAATTATACTTGTTGCCAACATTAAATGAACCTAAAGGGTCGCACACTAAGAGCAAGCATTGGGTTAAGTCAATTGTTGACCGAATTCGTTGAAATAGAAATTGTGTCTAAATTCAATGAATGTGAATTAATTACTATTTAACCTGTTATAATAATTATAGTAATTATAAGCTTAAGGTAAATAGTAATTTCTAGAGAATGCTTCTGGTTATTCATATGAGATTGTGAATCTTATCTAAATAATTAATACGCACGTTATTAGGTTAACGCGGTATTAGAGTCCAAGTAGAGAAAGGTTCTCTATGCTTGGAAATAGAATGCATATAAAAGTATATCGCATGGTTCTATTGCTTAGGGGAATAATAGGAAAACCCTAACCCTCTTGTTGGAGTTAGAATCAAAAACCAGAACGGTTCTCTTTTTTTTTCTCTCGAAAATGTTCCAAAAATTTAATCTAGCAAGCAAACCCCGTATATCCCAAAACACTGCTGCTCCGTGTGGATACCTGTAGAGGGCATTCGTTCATCTGAGCAGTGCCTTGTTGTCTGACGCAACAGTTCGTGATTGCCCGTGACGACGACAAAAGAGATCGCCACTGCTGTTTTTGCCGTTCGTGTGTGGATACAAAATAGATCATCATCAAAGGGTTTTTCGTCTGAAAGGTAACACTCGCAACCCTAATTGATTTAACCGAAACGCATGGATCCTCTAAGGGTTTCCAGAATTTTTCCACTGCATTTGATTATTTGTTTCGGCCTGGAAATCCCAACATCTTTTCCATACAAATTTCTTACAGTGTCATACCAGTAATCGACCACACATTAGTGTTATACGCAACTTCTGTTAGTGTCACATACTCGTCTCAATGTTCTTTGAAACTTTAATACACCTGATCTTAACCTGTCTCTTTTACACTTCTGACGCTGCCGGCGGGGGTCCGTTCGCTGGGCCTGCCGTCGGTCGGTCCAGCGCCAATTAACTGATCCGAACCGCCGTGTACGGACCCGTACGCACGGTGGTGTGGGAGGGGCCGGGCCGCGAGGCCTGCCCCTATCCCGATTCATACGAAATAAATCCCTCAAGTCGTCCTTTCTTTTGCCGATGTCCCTGTCAGCGGGCGTTTTTTCCGCTGACGGCAACGGACGACGCGCATTGGCCGCGCGGTCGTCACCGGTCGCTCCGACCGCCGCCTCGGGCCAACACAAGAAGCAACAGGGACGACTCAATAAACATCGCTTTGACGATCAAGGCGCGCCTCGGCATCACAATGGCGTTTCTGGGCGGACTGCTCATTCTGACGGGCGTGCTCGGCCTCTTCGGCATGAGCCGCTCCAACGACGCCTTTCTCGACACCTATTCCGTGCAGATGCCCGCCGCGATCGCCGTGGACAACGCGGAAATGTACGCGGCGCGCGAGCGTCTCGTGTTCGATCGCGCGACGCTTCTGGCCGGCACGGGCGAAGTGGCATCGACCATCGAACGCTCGAAGACGATGCGCGAGCGCGCTGACGCGTACTGGAAGGAATACACGTCGCTGCCGCAGGGCGCGGAAGAAAAGCGTCTCGCCGATGCCGCGCAGGCCTGGCGCCTGGAATTGCAGGCTGTCGTGGACAAGGGCATCGCGGCGATTTCGGCGAACGATCGCGCGGCGATCATCGAAACGGCCAAAGCGATGCAGACCACCTACAACGAGCTGGCCGTCGCCAACGACGCGCTGCGCAAGTCGCTGACGGAATCGTCGCACAAGGCTTACGAGGACGCGCAGACGCGCTTCGTGTGGTTCCGCGCGCTGAGCCTGTCGGCGATCGCGCTCGGCATGGCCGCCGCCGTGTTCGCGTGGAGCGCGCTGCGCCGCGCGATCGCCCGGCCGCTGGAAGCCGCACTCGACCATTTCGAGGCGATTGCATCGGGCGATCTGCGTCGGAAAGTGAACGTTACATCGCGCGATGAGATGGGACAGTTGCTGCAAGATCTCGCAAAAATGCGCACGAGTTTGCTCGAGACGGTCGGCACGATGCGCTCGGGCAACGAATCGATCGCGTCGGCCACGCAGCAGATCGCGGCGGGCAATACGGACTTGTCATCGCGTACAGAAGAGCAGGCGTCGGCGCTGCAACGGACTGCGTCGAGCATGGAACAGTTGACGGGCACGGTGCGTCAAAACGCCGACAACGTGCGGCAGGCGAGCGCGCTTGCGGCAAACGCATCGGACGTGGCGGGCAAAGGCAGCGCGGTCGTGTCGCAGGTCGTCGATACGATGGGCGAAATCAACCGCAGTTCGTCGAAGATCGCGGACATCATTTCGATCATCGAAGGCATTGCGTTCCAGACCAATATTCTGGCGCTCAACGCGGCCGTTGAAGCGGCGCGCGCGGGCGAGAAAGGGCGCGGCTTCGCGGTCGTGGCGTGCGAAGTGCGCAATCTCGCGCAGCGTTCGGCGGCGGCCAAGGAAATCAAGGAACTGATCGATACATCCGTTGCGCGCGTGCAGACGGGCACCACGCTCGTCGATGAAGCCGGCCCGCACGATGACCGAAGTCATCGGCGCGGTGCAGCGTGTGACGGACATCATGGGTGAGATCGCGGCGGCGTCGGAGGAACAGTCGAGCGGCATCGAGCAGATTTCGCGCGCCGTTTCACAGATGGACGAAGTCACGCAGCAAAACGCCGCGCTGGTGGAAGAAGCGGCGGCAGCCGCGCAGTCACTCGAAGATCAGGCGGCGAAATTGTGGCAGGCGGTGGCGGTGTTTCAGGTGACGCAATCGAGCGATCATCATGCGCCCGTTCTTGTGAAGCGTGAGCCGGTTCGCACTCTTCCGAAAGCCGCCGTTTCGGCGCCGGCCACGCCCAAACGCGCCAGCGCGCCCGCGGCCAGGCCCGCCGCCGCGCCGGTGAGCGCAAGCGGCGACTGGGAGACGTTCTAAAGGCAAGGGCATGACGGCATCGGCATAAGCCCGATGCCGCACCAATATCGATCCGGTACCCGTACACTGATGCAATATGCGTCACCGTTCAAACGAGGATATCGACATGACCGGATCGACACTCGGCGCGAAGCTCGTTCAGGCTCGCCGCCAGCATCGACTGATCGACACGCTGGACCCGGCCGACATTCCCGCCGATGCGCCCACGGCCTACGCCATTCAGCACGAAGCGCTGCGCGATGCGGATACGCGCATCGGCGCATGGAAAATCGGCGCGCGCGCACCGGATGCGCTCGCGACAGGCGCGCCGATCGCGCTCGAACACGTGCATGCATCGCCTGCGCGGCTGCCGTTCGACTCATTCTTTCGCGTCCTGGTGGAACTGGAGATTGCGTTCCGTTTCGCGTATGCGCTGCCCCCGAAAACCGAGGATTACACGCGCGATGAAGTGCTCGCCGCGATCGGCGGCATGGCCGTCGCGCTGGAAGTGGTGGACAGCCGTTTCGCGCAATGGCCGAACCTCGATCCGCTGGCGCAACTGGCCGATTCACAGAACAACGGCGCGCTGATCGTGAGCGGCGTGGAGCCGTACGATGTCATCGCGCCCGGCTTCGATTTTCTGACACCGCGACTCGAATTCACGCTGGACGGCCTGCCGATTGCTCCAGCAACGCTCGGCAATCCCGCAGGCGATCCGCGCGAATTGCTGTTATGGCTCGTGAACCATTGTTCGCGCATGGGTTTGACGGTCGAACCGTTCTGGACCATTACGACGGGCACGGGCGCGTATCGCGTGGACGGACCGGCGATGGTGCATGGCTCTATTGACAGAATCGGCGAACTGGAACTGGTGCTTGGCTAATGCACTGAACGGGCGTCATAAGCATGTGCGCAAACATCACATGACGCGGATGTTGAAACAGTGGAATTAACACGCGTGCGTTGCATCTGAGAACCAGGCGCGCACGTAGAAGACTGAGAAGGAAACGATCGGGACTGCGACTGTTCGTTTGTGCACGCGCATAGCGGATGTGCGCTGTGGATAAGTTAGATGATGCGAGGACCAACGAACATGCAAGCGACCTAAGCAGCAACACGATACGAACATTGGGATGAAGATTGTAGGTCACCGAAAATAATCCGTGAAGCTAGAACTTCTTCTCACAAAGGTATTGCGTGAAAAATAATTCGAAACGGTTTAGGATGATTTCAAGCGAGGTCGTTTCGATAACGCGCTCTGAAACGACCAAGGCTTTCTGACTTCGGCGAGGAGGTAGCATGGATATCTACAGCAGTTTCGCGAACCGCTTCGAAAAAACCCGCGAGGAGGAATTCTCGCTCGAAGAGTATCTCGCGCTCTGCAAGGAAGATCCGGCGACATATGCAACGGCAAGTGAACGCATGTTGAAGGCCATCGGGGAACCGGAAATGGTCGACACGCGCCTCGACCCGCGCATGTCCCGTACGTTTGCGAATAAGGTCATCAAGGTGTATCCCGCGTTCCGTGAGTTTTACGGAATGGAGGAAGTGATCGAGAACGTCGTGTCGTACTTCAGGCACGCCGCGCAAGGCCTGGAAGAGAAGAAGCAGATTCTGTATCTGCTGGGTCCGGTGGGCGGCGGCAAGTCGTCAATCGCCGAGCGTCTGAAGCAACTCATGGAGCGCGTGCCGTTTTATTCGTTGAAGGGTTCGCCGGTCAACGAATCCCCACTCGGTCTCTTCGACTATGACGAAGATGGCCCCGTGCTCGAAGAGCAATACGGCATTCCGCGCCGCTATCTGAAGAGCATTCTGTCTCCGTGGGCGGTCAAGCGCCTGCACGAATACAACGGCGATATCCGCAAGTTCCGCGTGGTGCGCCGCTATCCTTCCATCCTTCGTCAGATCGGTATCGCGAAGACCGAGCCGGGTGACGAGAACAATCAGGACATCTCGTCGCTCGTCGGCAAGGTGGATATCCGCAAGCTCGAAACGTATTCGCAGGACGACGCCGACGCCTACAGCTATTCGGGCGGCCTGTGCCTCGCCAATCAGGGCTTGCTCGAATTCGTCGAAATGTTCAAGGCGCCGATCAAGGTGCTGCATCCGCTCCTGACTGCCACGCAGGAAGGCAACTTCAAGGGCACGGAAGGCTTCGGCACCATTCCGTTCGATGGCGTGATTCTCGCGCACTCGAACGAGTCGGAATGGAAGGCGTTCCGCAACAACAAGAACAACGAAGCGCTGCTCGATCGTATCTTCGTCGTGAAGGTGCCGTACTGCCTGCGCTACGGTGAAGAGATCAAGATTTACGAGAAGCTGCTGCGCAATTCATCGCTCGCCGAAGCGGTATGCGCGCCGGGCACGCTCAAGATGATGGCGCAGATGGCCGTGCTCACGCGTCTGGCCGAACCGGAAAACTCCAGCCTCTTTTCGAAGATGCAGGTGTATGACGGCGAGAATCTGAAAGACACCGACCCGAAAGCGAAGTCGTATCAGGAATACCGCGACTTTGCCAGCGTCGATGAGGGCATGAACGGTGTCTCCACACGGTTCGCGTTCAAGATTCTGTCGCGCGTGTTCAACTTCGATTCGACCGAAGTCGCGGCCAATCCGGTGCATCTGATGTACGTGCTCGAACAGCAGATCGAACGCGAGCAGTTTCCGCCGGAAACGGAGCAGAAGTATCTGTCGTTCATCAAGGACGTGCTGGCTTCGCGCTATGCCGAGTTCATCGGCAAAGAGATTCAGACGGCTTATCTCGAATCGTATTCGGAGTACGGGCAGAACATCTTCGATCGCTATGTGACGTACGCGGACTTCTGGATTCAGGATCAGGAATTCCGTGATCACGATACCGGCGAGAGCTTCGACCGCGCCGCATTGAATGCGGAACTTGAGAAGATCGAGAAGCCTGCGGGCATCAGCAACCCGAAGGACTTCCGCAACGAGATCGTGAACTTCGTGTTGCGCGCGCGTGCGGCCAACGGCGGGAAGAATCCGGCGTGGATCAGTTATGAAAAGCTGCGCGTGGTGATCGAGAAGAAGATGTTCTCGAACACCGAGGAACTGTTGCCGGTGATTTCGTTCAACGCGAAAGGATCGGCGGAAGAGCAACGCAAGCACGAAGACTTCGTCAATCGCATGGTCGCGAAGGGTTATACGCCGAAGCAAGTTCGGCTTCTGTGCGACTGGTATCTGCGCGTGCGCAAGTCGTCGTGATGTAGCTTCATTGAACGGTCACTCGCGATCCGGGCGCGCGATTTGCATCCGGATCACACAGTGGGCACTTTGTGAGGAGCCCTCACGCTGCATGTTGGCCACAGGCTCGCGCAGCGCCTCGCATCCTCGCCAATAACGCGGGAGACTGAATGTGCTGCACCAGATCATCGACCGCAGGTTAGCCGGTAAGAACAAGAGCATCGCCAACCGCGAGCGCTTTCTGCGACGCGTCAAGGGTTATATTCGCCGCGCGGTTTCCGACGCGGTGCGCGATCGCAGCATCAAAGACATTCAAAGCACGCAGAGCATCACCATTCCCAAGAAGGACATCTCCGAACCATCGTTCCGTCACGGACCGGGCGGCAAGCGCGAGTATGTACATCCGGGCAACGCAGATTACATTCGCGGCGACAAGATTCCACGTCCGCCGGGCGGCGCGGGCGGTGGCGGCAAGAGTGCGAGCAACGAAGGCGAAGGGCAGGATGACTTCGTGTTCGAACTGTCGCGCGAAGAATTCATGCAGTACTTCTTCGACGATCTCGAACTGCCGCGCCTCGTCAAGACGCAACTGCTCGCCGTGCCCACGTGGAAGAACATGCGCGCCGGTTGGGCGGCGGAAGGCACGCCGAACAATATCGACGTCGTGCGTTCGTTGCGCAGCGCGCTCGGTCGGCGGATCGCGCTCGGGTGGCCACTTGCGTCGCAGTTGCGCGAGATGGAGCGTCAACTCGAACAGCTAAAGGCCGAGAATGGCGATGCTGAAGACATCGCGCGGCTCGAAGCGGATATCGTCATCCTGCAGGGCCGGATCACGCGTATTCCGTTTATCGATCCATTCGATCTGCGCTATATCAACCGCGTGAAGCAGCCGACGCCATCGAGCAAGGCTGTCATGTTCTGCCTGATGGACGTCTCCGGTTCGATGGACGAGCAGCGCAAGGACTTGTCCAAGCGCTTCTTCATCCTCTTGTATCTGTTCCTGCAGCGAAACTACGAGAAGATCGAAGTGGTGTTCATCCGTCACCACACGCGTGCGGAAGAAGTCGACGAAGACACGTTCTTCCATTCGACCGAAAGCGGCGGCACAGTGGTGTCGAGCGCGCTCGAATTGATGAAGAAGATCATGGACGAGCGCTACTCGCCGCCCGAATGGAACATCTACGGCGCGCAGGCCTCGGACGGTGACAACTGGACGGACGATTCCCCGAAGTGCCGCAAGCTCTTGCAGGACGATATCCTGCCGAAGGTGCGGTATTTTGCTTATATACAAGTCGCGCCAGAGGAGCAAAATCTCTGGTTAGAGTATGCTCAGCTTGCGCTGGGCGTGCCTGAACTTGCCATGAAGAAGGTCGATTCCGCGGCGGATATTTATCCCGTTTTCCGCGAACTCTTTGAAAAGCAGCAGGCGGCGGCATGACAGACAGGCATTGGCATAACGAAACACGCGGTTATCAGCTGGATGGCACGGACGATCGTGCTTCCAGCGACTCGACCGCGAAGCTCAGGCCCGAAGCGGGGCAACGCAAAGCGTCCGCAAAGACGCACGACGTGCACAAGGAAGGCAGCATGAATGTTGCAGAGAAACAGCGGTCGCTGCCGTGCCCATCCGACTGGAGTATCGAACTGATCGAGGAATACGACGCGGAGATTTCGCGCGTCGCGAATCGGTACGGGCTCGATACGTATCCCATTCAGCTCGAAATCATCAGCTCCGAACAGATGATGAATGCCTACGCGTCCGTCGGCATGCCGGTGAACTACCGGCACTGGTCGTTCGGCAAGCATTTTTTATCAACGGAAAAGGGTTATCAGCGCGGGCAAATGGGCCTCGCGTACGAGATCGTCATCAATTCGAATCCCTGCATTGCGTATCTCATGGAAGAAAACACCATGACGATGCAGGCGCTCGTGATCGCGCACGCCGCGTACGGGCATAACTCGTTTTTCAAGGGCAATTATCTGTTCAAGTTGTGGACGGATGCGCACGCCATCATCGATTACCTAGTGTATGCAAAGAACTACATCGCGGAATGCGAGGAGCGATTCGGGCTGGATCGCGTTGAAGAATTGCTCGATTCGTGCCACGCGCTGATGAATTACGGTGTCGATCGATACAAGCGTCCGCAGAAGTTGTCGCTCGCGAAAGAAGCGGCGATGCGCCGCGAGCGCGAGGCGTATCTGCAGTCGCAGGTGAATGAATTGTGGCGCACGCTGCCGAAGGGGAAAGAACCGACGGCAGAGGAAATCGAAAGCCGTTATCCGCCGGAGCCGCAGGAAAATCTGCTGTATTTCGCAGAGAAAAACGCACCGCTCCTGGAGCCGTGGGAGCGCGAGGTCATCCGCATCGTGCGCAAAATCGGACAGTATTTTTATCCGCAGCGGCAAACGCAGGTCATGAACGAAGGCTGGGCCACGTTCTGGCATTACACGCTGCTCAATACGCTTTACAACGAAGGCAAACTCGAAGATGGCTTCATGATGGAGTTTCTGCATTCGCACTCGAATGTAGTCTATCAGCCGCCGGTGACGAAGCCTTATTACAGCGGCATCAATCCGTACGCGCTCGGCTTTTCGATGATGAGCGATATTCGCCGCATCTGCGAAAACCCGACGGACGAGGACCGCGAATGGTTCCCGGAACTCGCGGGCAGCGACTGGCTGGAATCGCTGCATTACGCCATGCGCAATTTCAAGGACGAGAGTTTTATCGCGCAGTATTTGTCGCCGCATCTGATTCGCGAAATGCGTCTGTTCTCCATTCTCGATGACGACATGCGCGACGCGCTCGAAGTGTCCGCCATTCACGATGGCAGCGGATATCGTTATGTGCGGCAGGCATTGTCGCGGCAGTATGACATTCATCATCGCGAGCCGAATATTCAGGTGTATTCGGTGAATACGCGCGGCGATCGGAGTCTGACGCTGCGGCATTTCATGACGGATAACCGCCATCTTTCGAACGATAGCGATGAAGTGCTCAAGCACATGGCGCGCTTGTGGCAGTTCGATGTGTATCTGGAAAGTGTCGATGAAAACGGCACGGTGAGAAAGCGCTTCGAGTGCCGATATACCGCGCCGACGCAGCGGTAAAGCTAAAAAAACCGGCTCCTTGCGAGCCGGTTTTTCGTTTTATCGATTGTCTTCGTCCTGCGTAAAGATATCCCAGCTCGCCATAAACAACGCGGCCACCAGCGGGCCGATCACGAACCCGTTGATCCCGAACAGCGCCATGCCGCCGAGCGTGGAAATCAGCACGACCCAGTCGGGCATCTTCGTGTCCTTGCCGACGAGAATCGGGCGCAACACGTTATCGACCAAACCGATCACGACCACGCAGAACAGCACCAGAATGAGCCCTTTCCAGATGTGTCCCGTCATGAAGAAGTAGAGCGCGGCAGGCACCCACACGATCGCCGCACCGACCGCGGGCAACAGCGAAAGAAACGCCATCAACACGCCCCACAGCAACGATCCGCTGATACCGAGAATCCAGAAAATCAGCCCGCCGAGAAAGCCCTGAACCGCCGCGACCGCGATATTGCCCTTGACCGTCGCGCGCACGACCGTCGTGAACTTGGCGATCAGATGCTGCTTCGGTTCGGGATCGAGCGGAATGGCGCGTCGAATGCGCCGGCCGATCTCGCCGCCATCGCGCAAAAGAAAGAACACGAGATACAGCATCACACCGAAGCTCACGACGAACTGGAACGTGTTCTGGCCGATCAACAGCGCCTGCGCCGCCGCGAACTGGCTGATCGCCGATGCACCTTCCATCAGCTTGCGCTGTACGCCTGCGATGTCGTCGAGACCGTAGCGGCCGAGCAATTGCTGCACCGAAGCCGGCAGCGCGTGCAGCACATGCTGAAAGTACAAACCGAAATTCAGATCGCCGCTCTTGATGCGCGCATAGACCAGCGCGATTTCCTGCACCAGCGTCACCGCGACGACCGCAAGCGGAATGATCACGATGAGAATCGCCGCCGCCAATGTCGTTAGCGCGGCGAGATTGCGACGTTTGCCGAATCGCGCGGCGAGGTAACGCTGCATCGGCTGAAACAGGATGGCGAGAATCGCGCCCCAGAAGATCGCGCCGAAGAACGGCAGCAACACCCAGGCGAGCGCCACCGTCACGATAAAGAGCAGCAGGTGAAAGAAATTCTGATGGACGGACTGATCTTTCATGGGCGAACCGGCAATAAAGGAACGGGCATTCATAGCACGGCGCGTGCCGCGCACTGTGTTTTCGAGCATCAAATGCAGCAAGGGTTCGCGCGCCGCTGGAGGGAAGGGCGCTGCGTCGACTAAAATCCGGCTTCCGATCCTTGCGGATGCCTTCCGGTTTCATTGATGCCGAACGCGTCCGCGCCACACATCGAATCATGAATCCAGGCGTCGTCTACGCGTTCGCGGCCTTTGCCATTTGGGGCCTTTTTCCAATTTACTTCAAGGCCTTGCATTCGATCGGCGCGGTCGAGATGCTCGCGCATCGCATGGCGTGGTCGATGATTTTCCTGCTGATCGTGCTGACCGTGGTCGCAAGTGGCAGTGGATTCGGCCCGTCCTGCGCGACAAGCGCCTGCACGCGCGTTTTGCCGCGAGCCCGGTGCTGCTGTCGGCGAACTGGGGCATCTATATCTGGGCGGTGAATGCAGGGCGCATCGTCGAGGCGAGTCTCGGGTACTTCATCAATCCGCTCGTCAATGTGCTGTTCGGCATGGCGTTTCTGCATGAGCGTTTGCGGCCGGTGCAGTGGATTACGGTGATCATCGCGGCGCTGGGCGTGATCTGGCTGACGTGGGTGAACGGTGCGCCGCCGTGGATCAGCTTCGCGCTGGCGCTGACGTTCGGCGCTTACGGTCTGTTGCGCAAGACCGGCTCGGTGCACTCGAAGGGCTCACGCTCGAAACCGTGATTCTGTGCTCGGTCGCGCTGCTGTATCTGTTTCTGATCAACTCGCATGGCGGCACGGGTTTCGAACAGGCTTCTGTCGGCGTGAAGCTGTTGCTCGCTGCCGCCGGTCCGATCACCGCCGTGCCGCTTTTGCTGCTCGCGGCAGGCGCGCGCCGCATTCCGCTGTCGATGCTCGGGCTCATTCAGTACATCACGCCGTCGCTGCAACTGATCATCGGTGTCATGATCTACGGCGAATTCTTCGGCCACGATCAGTTGATCGGCTATGGCGCGATCTGGGCCGCACTCGCGCTGTATTCGATCGAAGGGTTTTACAAGGCGCGGGCGGCGCGCATCTGACGCACGCCCGCGCAGCGAAAATCAACGCAATGCGTCGCCGAAGCGATACTCGTGCGTCGCTTCGTCCAGCTTCGCCTTGATGTCCGGATCGATCGGCTGATCGACGGTCGCGAGCGTTTCATCGAGCTGATCCGGCCGACTCGCGCCGATGATCGCCGATGTCACCGCCGGATTGGCCAGCACCCACGCGAGCGCCGTGCTGGCGAGCGAGCGTCCCGTCGGCGCGACGATCTCCTTGATCTGCTCGATGCTGTGAAACTCGCGCTCGTGCCAGTAACGCTGCGTGTACATCGCGCCGGCCTTGCCGACGGTTTTGGTAAAGCGCCCGTCCGAAGGCTTCGCATCATGCCGATGCTTGCCCGTCAGCAACCCGCCCGCGAGCGGGTTGTACGGAATCACGGCTAGACCTTCTTCGGTCGCGAGCGGCAGCAGTTCGCGTTCGATCTGGCGAAACAGCAGGTTGTAGCGCGGCTGCACGGAAATGAAACGGGCGGTGCGCAGGACATCCGCACGCGCGAGCCGGTACGCCAGATAGTTCGATACGCCGATGTATCGCGCTTTGCCGCTTTTCACGATGGTATCGAGCGCCTCGAGCATTTCGTCGAGCGGCGTGTCGTGGTCATCGTTATGAAGCTGGTAGAGATCGACGTAATCGATGCCGAGACGCTTGAGCGAGGCGTCCATCGCGGACAGCAGATGCTTGCGCGACGCGCCTTTCTGCCACGCGAGCGGCCCCATTTCATGCACGGCCTTGGTCGCGAGAATGAAGTTTTCGCGCTTTCCCTTCAGCCATCGGCCGACGATTTCCTCCGTGCGGCCGACCAGATCATAGCCGCTGCCGAGCGAATAGACGCCCGCCGTATCGATGAAATTGACGCCTGCGTCCGCGGCCTCGTCCATGATCGCGCGCGACACGTCTTCTTCGCTTTGGAGACCGAAGGTCATCGTGCCCAGAGTGAGACGCGAAACGGTGAGACCGGTGTCGCCGAATTTGCGATATTGCACGATTGCGCTCCAGTCAGTGAAACTAGACGGCCACGATACCGCACCGCGAAATTAGCGCGCGGCCGGCGCGGGCGCGGCCGATGTGGAGTCGCGGTCGAGCCGGCGGAACACGACGTCCGACAGCAGCGTCACCACGCCCATGCAGACGAAGCTCATCTTGAAGCCTGCCGCCGCCGAGCCGAATTCGCCCTGAAACACCTGCACGAGCGATCCGCCAATCGACACGCCCAGTCCGATCGCCAGCGTCTGCACCATCGAAAAGAGGCTGTTGCCGCTGCCTGCGTCCTTGATCGACAAACCTTTGAGCGTGACGCTGTTCATCGCGGCGAACTGCATGGAATTGCACGCACCGAAGAGCGCGAAAATGGCGATTTCGGCGGCCAGCGGAAACGACGGCGAGAACAGCGAGAACGCGACGATCGACGCGCCGACGAGCATCGTGTTGACGAGCAGGAACGTGTCGTAGCCGTAGCGCTTCACGAGCCGCGCGATCCAGCGCTTGGAAATGGTCGCGGCGATGGCGATCGGAATCATCACCAGGCCCGAATGCAGCGGGCTGTAGCCGAGTTCGAGCTGCATCAAGAGCGGCAACAGAAACGGCACCGCGCTCGAGCCGATGCGGCACAGCAGATTGCCGATCAGTCCGACGCTGAAGTTCGGCTCGCGAAAAAGCGCGAGCTTGAAAATCGGATTACGCGAGCGCCGCGCATACGGGATATACGCCAGCACGGACGCCGCCGCGACGCCGAACAACGCCGCCGACCAGACACCGCGATGCGTCTGGAACGGCGAATCCAGCGCGAGCGAAAACGACACCATGCACATCGACAGCAGCGCGCAGCCGATGAAGTCGAACGGCGGCGCGTGGTGCGCGTCGTTCGGCAGAAAGCGCCGCACGGCGTACAAACCGACCGCGCCGAGCGGCACGTTGATCAGGAAGATCCAGTGCCACGAGAACGATTCGACGAACCAGCCGCCGAGCGTCGGGCCCAGAATCGGACGATTAAATCGTCCGCTTTTTGTTGTGTTTTTGCTGCGCGAAAACGTGCGCCGGATGGCGAAAGCCTTTGAATAGTTGTGCGACGCGCAAACAAACGTTACCGTGGCCCTTTTTGTTTAATGTTTTCCGGCATTTAGCGATATTCCGCGTTTCATCGGCGCCAGCTATTCTCTTAAATGCCTCTCGCGCGTCTGGTGGCTGCTCGCCCTCGTTACCCCTTCACGTTTTTCATGCATGTATATTCTTGTATGTCTTATGCATATTTGAATTTGCAGCGGCTAAAAGGCGATTGGCTCGTCGATTAGAAGAAACCTTCCACTTTTTTAGCCTGATTATTGCTGAGAAACAGTGGCAAGCGCGCACCCCGTTATTTGACTTCGTGAGAGGCTAAACGAGCCGTGTGAGGGCACGACCACCCACCCACTCGCCCGGCTCTTTCCTAATCGCCAAGAAAAACATGGGGTTTACAAATGGAACGTCTGAACCTTGCCACGAATGCCGCCGACAACCAACCCGAAACGACGGTACGCCCAACGCTTACGGTAGTGCCTGTACTTCAGAAAACGGAGCGGATGCCGTTTACTATTCGTATCGTCCGAGACGATGCCGGATTTCAAAAAGCCGTAAATATCAGACGTTCTGCCTATGGCCGGCATTTGCCGGAATTCGCGGAAAAGATGGAAGTGGAAGCCGTCGATCATCACGACGGCACCGTGGTTTTGCTCGCCGAATCGAAGCTCGATGGCGCACCGCTCGGCACCATGCGCATCCAGACCAATGCGTATGCGCCGCTAGCCGTAGAGCAGTCGGTGGCCTTGCCGCCGTATCTCGCCGCGAGCCGTCTCGCGGAAGCCACGCGGCGCGGCGTGTGGCGGGCGGCATGGTCGGGCGCGTCGTGAAGGTGGCGCTGTGCAAAGCGTTGTGGATGTTCTGCGAACTGCACGAGATCGATTACATGGTGATCACGGCATGCTCGCCGCTCGACCGGGAATATGAAGCGATGCTGTTCAAAGACGTATTCGGCGCGAATGAATATCTGCCGATGTCGCATGTCGGCGGCTTGCCGCATCGCGTATTGGCCAAGGATGTGGCGGCTGCGCGCCAGCGTTGGGAAGAGGCGCGGCATCCATTGTTCAATTACATGGTGAACATGCACCATCCGGATATCGATTTGCAATCTGTAGATTTATCTTTTGACTGGGAACCGGTACGATCCCCGGAGGCTCCATTAATGGCTTACGGACGGTAATATCGAGTTTTTTTCAGGTAGCTAATAGCGATTAAACCGGGCTTTCGGAGCGGTCCGGTTGGCCAAAAAAGCGGCGCGGACGGGGTGCATCGGGGCTCCGTCGCCGCTCGCGCCGGCGCAATTCATCGCGCGGGCGGCGCAAACGGGGATGTTTCCAGGTATGGCGTCGGTTATTCCAGCTTCGCTTTCGAGATTCAGGCGCTCCGCATCGTGGATCGACGACGCGTTGTATGCGGTCGCCGTTTATGCCGTGCCGTTTCTGATCGCGCTCGGCACCATCGCGACGCTCTATTTCCTGCCGCGTCAATATGAATCGCGCGGCGCGCTTCCGCTGTCCGTCGTCACGGATCAAACCGATTCCTTCCGTCCCGCCGATGCGCTCGCAGCGCTTCGTCACGCGCAACCCGTTCCCAGCTACAGCACACGCCTTTCCGAAAAGCCCGTCTGGTTCACGTTCACCACGCCGGTGATGAGCCAGCAATCGCAGACGGTCGTGGAACTTCCGTCGCATCATGCGCAAACGCTTGCCTGCTGGGACGCGCAGACCTTGTGTCCGCTCGGCCAGGCGGACCGGGATGCATCGAGCGGCAAGATGCGTCCCGTCAAGGCGGGCTTTTTCATTCTGGCCGGACAGCTCAAGCAGGCCGAAACCATTCTGTGCCGCGGCACCTATTCCGGTCCTGCACAAGTCAACGCTTTCGCGTGGGACTGGCAGGGCTTGCGCAATTCCGCGCTCGATTTTCAGGAAAGCTTGGGCCTGATCGCGCGCGGGGGGGTGCTGACGCTCGCCGTATTCGTGTTCGGCACCGCGCTGATCAATCACGAATGGACGTACGTGATTTTCGCGGTGTGGCTCGTCGTCAATCTGCGTTTGTGCGCGAATGCGATGCGCTGGGACATGCAATGGCTCGGTCGCATGTTGCCGTCCGAATTCCTCACGCCGTTGCACCAGTTCACGTTCGCCGCGTATTACCTGTTGACCGCCGCGCTGTTCCAGCAGCTTTTCCGGCATGAATTGCGCGTCGTCGGTGAGCGATACAGTGCGCGTCATTCAGTACACCGGCATCGTGCTGTTCGCGGCGGCGTTTGCCTTGCCGTACGCGTA
>LFMX01000071.1 GCA_001184405.1 Candidatus Burkholderia humilis | reverse complement strand
ACTTCGAATCGATTCTCAACTCCACCGATGCCAGCCTCGTCAAACAGTACAAGGCACTGCTCGCAACGGAAGGCGTCGAGCTGGATTTCGCGGAAGACGGTATTCGTCGATTAGCGGAAATCGCGTATTCGGTGAATGAGAAGACCGAGAACATCGGCGCGCGCCGGTTGTACACGGTCATCGAGAAGCTGCTGGAGGAAGTGTCGTTCGCGGCGGGCAATCACGCGGGCAAACCGGTGAGGATCGATGCGGCGTATGTCGATCGCGCGCTGGACGAAGTGGCGCAGGACGAGGATTTGTCGCGCTACGTGCTTTGAGGCTTTTTAGAATCAGCCAGAAACCGGGCTTCATCGAGGCCCGGACGTAGATGTGTATAAGAAGACAGGTCATATACAGGGGCCGGCCTAGCCGGAGTATATAAAGTGGCATCAAGCCAAATCACTACTCAACTAGTAACTGTGACACTAGGTCACTGGGGTACAGGGAGAACATAACCCTGTACACTTGTGTCCTAATTCTCCTCAAAAGAAGAGCAGTATCTAACGGTACCTGCTCAAATCTACCCCTGTTCCTAGCTAACCAAATATAATATATCGTGGTAGCTAGGGCAACCCTCCTCAGCCTGCTCCTGCATTGGTTACCACGAACTGTGGTAACAAAAGATCTGATAATAGCACCAATTGATAGGTGAAGGGGCTGGATCCCATACCATACACAAATATCCTCCCATATAGGGCTGGTGAGCTGACATCTGAAAAATAAGTGAGTGGCCGTCTCCTCCTAAACCCCACAGAAAGTGCATAGAGGGTCAATGTCCAAATATTGAAGTCTATTCACTGTAGAGAGTTTACCCCTAGTGTAGGGCTGCTCAAATGCCAAAATCGCGCTAAACCCGATCCGAACCGACCCGACCCGACCCGATCCAAACCGATCGGATCGATTCGGTTCAGGTCTGGTTCTGCGCAGATTCCATCATTGAGCAGTCCTAGTTCATAGGTTGTTGGTCGACTGTTTTGAAAGGAGAAAGATTGGTTGATTTTGTGTCGGATTTTGGTACAATTTTGGAACAAAACCTTGTTCTAAAATTTTTGTATGTATTGGTAAAATGGTTATTAATGAATCTGGATGTTGTTGGAGATGTGGAAAATGTTTTTGATTTGCTGATTTTGTTTAAACTCTTCGAACCAAGAAAAATGTGTAATTCAGTTGATTGTTATTGTACATGGACTTTGATCATGAGTTTTATTAAAAAAATGGAGTTTGACTGTTGTTCTTAAAATTTCCCTTGCATTCTAGATGTTGTTTGATGAGATAGGAGTCCTTTAGAACATATCGCGTTTGCGGAGCAGTCGACGCTTGTGCTGTCCGGCACGCTGCCGGTGCTCAGATAGCGGACGAGCTCCGCCTCGCTCCATCCGCCGATACCGCTCACCTGATCGGACGTGATGTTCGGCGTGCGCCACGCACCGAGCTGCGCGCCGGACAGCACAAGCGTCGACTGCTCCGCAAACGCGATATTGCGCGGCGTATGACACGCGCCGCAATGACCGAGCGCGCTCACCAGATAATGGCCGCGATTGAACGCCGCGCTTTTCGATGCATCCGCCGCGAACGGCTTGCCGCCCGCGAACGCGAAATTCCATCCGGCCATCAGCCAGCGCTGGCTGAACGGAAACGGCAGATGCGTTTCGGCCGTCGCGGTATCGACCGGCGCGACGCCTTGCATGAAGTACGCGTAGAGCGCCTTGATGTCGTCATCGGTGATGCCGGCGTACGACGGATAAGGCATGGCCGGATACAGATGCGTACCGTTAGCCGCCACGCCTTCGCGCACCGCGCGCGCGAACTGCGCCTCGCTGTATCCGCCGATGCCGTGCGTCATCGACGGCGTGATGTTGCTCGTGAAGGGTTCGCCCTGCGGCGCGGTGTGGCAGCCGGCGCAATCGAACGCGGTCGCGAGATAGCGGCCGCGTTCGATCAACTGCGCCTCGCCCGTCGATGCAGCGAACGATACGCACGCGGCCACGCTCAAAAGCAGGCCGAAGCACACGTGAAAAATGGTTTTCATCGTCTGCATCCTCTTATGCGGCTTTCAGTTCGGCGCGAATCGTATCCGCGACGCGCAGCGCGATCGCGATGACCGTCAGCGTCGGATTGGCCGTGCCCGTCGTCACAAACACCGCACTCGATGCGAAATACAGATTGCGCTGCTCGTGCGAGCGGCAATCGCGGTCGCACACCGACGTGTTTGGGTCGTCGCCCATCAGCGCGCCGCCCATCGGATGGTCCTGCGCGGCGAACATCAGCGGATTGTTCGCGTCGGGGATGTAGGTGATGTCCGTCGCGCCCATCGCCTTGAAGATGTCTTCGTACATCTGCACCGTGCGGCGCGCTGCGAATGCGCGTGTATTCGTCGATGCTGTACCAGACCTTCGGATACGCGATGCCGAGCACGTCGCGCTTATTCGCGTCGAGCGTCAGGTGGTTCTGCGGATTGGGCAGCACGGAATGGTGCGTCGACAACTCCATCTTGTGCGCGACGCCGTGACGGATCGCCTGATCGAGCGGCTTACCGACGAGGCCTTTTTTCAGGGCGTCGACGGTGATGTACGGCGTCTGGTTCGAATCGTCGATACGCGTGATCGCCGAGGCCATCTCGCCCTGCCACGGACCGTCGCGCAAACTGTCGATGGCCGCGTTGTGCTGCGGGCCCATGCCCATCCAGACGGGATCCTTGGCCATGAACTGCACTTCGGTGCCCGTGTGCTCCATCATGCAGCGGCCCACCTGATCGGTCTTGTTTGCGATGCCGTTCGGGTTCTTGTCGTCCTTCGACACGAGCAGCAGCTTCACTCTCTCGATGCAATGCGCCGCGATGATGAACGACTTGCCCGTCACGCGATAGCTGCACTTGTCCGGATCGTAGAAATGAACCGCGACGACCTGCTTGTTCGACGCGTCCGTTTCGATGCGATACACCACTGAGTTTTCCATCACACGCACGCTCCGCCTTGAGGACGCTGTCCATGCCGCTGTACATCGCGCCGATCGGGCAAATGGGCATGCAGTTGTTGTTGCCCGCGCAGGTCGGACGGCCATCGTACGGACGCGTGTTGCGCGCTTCCGGCTCATGCACGACGCGATAACCCGTGTGTTTGGCGACGGCATCGGCCAAAGCGCGGCCCGCGTAGGTCAGCGGCATCTTGTCCATTGGATACGGCTGTTGGCGTGGCGAACCGAGGTCTTCGCCGCCGCGCGACGGATCCGGCCCGCACACGCCCATCTCGACTTCGGCGCAGTAGTAGTACGGCTCGAGATCGTCATAGCCGATCGGCCAGTCGCGGCCCACGCCGTACTTCGATTTCAGTCGGAAATCGTTCGGCAGATGCCGCCACGCGCAGCCCGCCCAGTGCCACGTCGTGCCGTCGACCAGACGCAAATAATCGGTCTGGTACGCGTAGCCATCGGGGCCATCGACTTGCAGATAATCGAGCGCGTTGCCCGCTTCGTCATAAAACGGCGCGAGCGCCCAGGGCTTGGGCGGATAAGGCGTTGTCAGTGCACGCGTGGTCGCGGGCGAATTGCGGAAATTTTCGACGATCTCGCCACGCGTCACGCGCGGGCCGGAATCGAGCACCAGCACGGACAAGCAGCTCTGCGCGAGCGCGTGCGCGGCGAGGCTGCCCGCGACGCCGGCGCCGACGATCACCACGGCGGCGGAATAAGACGGTTCACTCATGGATGACTCAGGCTGGTGGTTCAGAAAACTTGTGCGGGCCGCTGGAGGCGGCCCAGCTCAACGGACCTGCATGCGTGTAGCTCGGCGGACTGAGCACATCCGCAGTCGGGCGATACATCAGCGCGGTTTGATACGCGATCGTCCTGTTATCGACGATGCCGAAATACCACGCCGACACGATCTGATTGAGCGTGTCGCGCAGCGCGTGCTGGCCGGCGGCATCGAGTTGCGCGGCGAGCGCTTCGATCTACGCGCCCGGCGCCGATGCGAGTGTGGCGAGCGCCTGAAGGCGGGCGTCGAAATCCGGCTTCTTGCGAAGCGCGTCGAAAAGCGCCTGAGCGGTGCGCAGATCGGACGCGCCCGGCGAAACGAGCCGCGACACGATCATGAACGCGCTATGGCGAAAATCCGCATCCGATGCGAGCACGAGGGCTTGCGGCCTGATAAGCGCCGTCGCGGCGAACGCGATCGACGACAGCACGAAGCCGCGCCGGCTCACGCGAAAAGACGCGTCACGCGACACGTCGTCCAACAGTTTCATACGGGAAAGACTCGGTGAGAGTGCGCGGCCGGTCAGCCTTGCACGGAGTAACCGCCATCGGCCGGAATGGCCGTGCCGGTGATGAAATCGCACGCGCTCGAACACAGCGCCACCGCGATGCCCGCGAGGTCGGCGGGCTTGCCCCAGCGCGCTTGCGGCGTGCGCGACAGAATGCCGGCTTCGAGATCCGGGAACAGTTTCTTGGCTTCGGCGGTGAGTTCGATTTCGATCCAGCCCGGCAACAGCGTGTTCACCTGAATGTTGTCGTTCGCCCATTCCACGGCGAGCGCGCGGCCCAGTTGCACGATGTCGCCCTTGCTCGCCGCATAACCGGCGGCAAAGATCGTACCGAAGAGCGAAAACATCGAACCGATATTGATGATCTTGCCGCCGTGCGCGCGCTTGAACGGCTCGTGCACGGCTTGCGAGCAATGAAACGCGCTGCTGAGATTCGTCGCGATGATCTGATCCCATTCCGCGTACGTGTATTGCTCGGCATCGCGGCGAATGTTCATGCCCGCGTTGTTCACGAGAATATCGATACGGCCGAAATGCGCTTCGGTCTGCACGATGGCGTCGAAGCATTGCTCGCGCACCGTGACGTCCGCGGCGATGAAGATCGCGTTGGCGTGTGCATCGAGCGCCTTGAGCGCGTTCGATCAATGTGACGCGCGCGCTGGACTGTAAAAATTCTTTAGCAATGCCAAAGCCGATACCGCTGGTGCCGCCCGTGACGATCGCGACTTTTCCGGTGAGATCAAACATGCTGGAACCCCGCTTCGTTTGAGAAGCGCGGGATTATAGGGGTTCGTCCGGATAGCTTAAGGGTTCGTCCGGATAGCTTAAGGGTTTGGACGAATAGCGCGAACAAATGTATCGATTGCGATGATTCTGTAAGGCGCGCGCCCCGCGCCTGCTTACACGCGGCTTCGAACCGCCGTTTGCAACGCGTCCGCCACCTGGGCGATCACATCGTCCCAATGGCCGGGCTGCGTCTGCCGAAAAAGCCGCGCGCTTGGATACCAGGGCGACGAATCGGTTTGCTGATACAGCCAGCGCCAGCATCCGTCATGACGCGCGAGAATCCACACGGGCCGGTTCAGTGCGCCAGCCAGATGCGCGACCGACGTGTCGACGGTGATCACCAGATCCAGTTGCTCGATGATCGCGGCGGTATCGGCGAAGTCTTTCACTTCGTCCATGAGGTCGAGAGGACGCAATTCGGCGGGAAGCGAATGGATTTGCGGCTGGGTCGACACACCTTTCTGCAAACTGATGAAGGTGACACCCGGCACGCGGAGAATCGGCAGATGCCTGAGCCGACAGGGAACGCTGCCGGTCCACCGCGTTCAGAGTGGGCGTATGTGCGCGCGGGTCTCCGGCCCATACCAGCCCGACCTTGAAACCGCCCTCGGGCAGACGTCCCGGCCACGCCTGCGCGCGCTCGCGGCGCATGCAGATAGGGCATGACGGCAGGCACGGATGCGAGCGTGGTGCCAAAGCGAAGCGGCAAAGACATCAGCAGACACTGATAGTCGTGATGCGGCACGTCGTCGTACTCATCGACCGTGATGCATGCGTCCACGCTGTCCATCGTCACGAACAGTTCGCGCAAAGCGGCGGGACAAACGAATGTCAGCTTCGTCACGCCAAGTGTTCTGAGTTACGGAAGATAGCGGCAAAACTGCAGGCTGTCGCCGAAGCCCTGCTCCGTCCAGACGATCAACGATTTGCCTTCGAGCGACTCGCCGCGCCACATCGGAATGCCGGTCGCCGGCGGCTCGAACCAGCCGCCGGGCTCGTAACGCACCTCGAAAAGCGCACATCCTTCTTCTATCTTTCCCATGCCGAGCAGCAGATGCGCGAGATTGAGGCATGTATCCCTGTGAGCGGGATTGAGCGCAAGCGCGCGTCTGTAGGCCGCCTGGGCCTCGTCGAAACGCGCGAGTTTCTTGAGCGCCGTACCGAGATCGAAATGCGCGGAGGCGCGGTCCGAATTGAGCGAAAGCGCGATATCGAAAGCATTCGCCGCTTCGCTGAAACGGCCGAGCGTCATGCAGCACACGCCGAGGTTCGAGTGGCCTTCGATCAGGTCGGGCTGACATTCGACTGCCCGCCGATTCGCCGCAAGCCCTGCTTCGTGGAGATTCAGGGCTTCATAGATTAGTCCGAGATTGGTGTGTGCAGACGCATTGTCCGGCGCAATCTCCAGCACGCGCAAATACGCTTCTTCGGCTTCACGAAGCCGCCCCGACCTGCCAAAAAGATACCGAGATTGTTGTACGCGTTGGCGTAATGCGGCGCAATGCCGATCGCGCGACGGCAATGATGCTCTGCCTGGTCATCGCGTCCGAGCGCGATGCAGCAAGCCGCTGCAAGATTCAGCAAGGACGCATTCGATGTGAAGACAACGTCTGGATCCAGAACCGCGAGCGCCTGATCGAACTGCCCACGTCGACACAACGCTGTAGCGCAATCGAATAATGGCTGCGGCGTTGTGTTGGCGATAAGCGCATCGTCGTTCATGCTCGATTCCAGCGTCAGAAGCAACGCAGCTTAGGCGCGTCTCGCTTAGGAATCAATCTGACGATTCTTATATCTGACACGCATCGGACACGGCGGAGCAACGCGCGCCGTGTCCGATGCGAGAGCCGTCTGCTTGTCTATCTGCACAGCACCCGCGCGTGATGCGCGATGTGCTCGCCTACGAACGTCGAGATAAAGAAGTAACCGTGGTCGTAACCTTCATGCCGCCGCACGGTTACGTTCTGCCCGGCAGCCTTCGCATTGCGCTCGAAGATGTCGGGATGAAGCTGTTCAGCGAGAAACTGATCGCCCAATCCTTGATCGATGAGAATGCCGTTCTCGTTGAAGTGCGATGCGGTTTTGATGAGTTCGCTGGCGTCGTATTGCTTCCACGTTTCGCGATCGTCGCCGAGATAGCCTGTGAACGCTTTCACGCCCCACGGACATTGCGATGGCGCGGCAATCGGCGCGAACGCCGACACGCTGCGATAGATGTCCGGATTGCGCAGAACAAGCACGAGCGCGCCGTGTCCGCCCATCGAATGGCCGAAGATGCCCAAGCGTTTTTCATCAATCGGCAATTCAGCGAGCACGGCGTTGCGCAAATCCTGCGTCACATACGAATACATGCGATAGCGTTTCGACCACGGCTCGCGTGTTGCATCGACGTAAAAGCCTGCGCCTGCGCCGAAATCCCATGCATCCTTTTCGCCGGGAATATCTGCACCGCGCGGCGATGTATCCGGTGCAATCAGCGCAATGCCGTGTTCCGCGGCATAACGTTGCGCGCCCGCTTTGATCGGGAACGTTTCTTCCGTGCATGTCAGTCCGGCGAGATAAAACAGCGCCGGCATTTTCGATGAAGAAGCCGCATCGGGCAAGAAGACGGAGAAGCGCATCGGCAAACCGATCGACTCCGACTCATGCTTATAAATGTGCTGTACGCCATCGAAACAACGGTGTTCTTCGACGAGTTCGAGCATCGTGAAATCCTCGGTTAATACACGACGACGGAACGGATCGATTCGCCTTTTTTCATCAGGTCGAAGCCTTCGTTGATTTGATCGAGCTTGAGATGATGCGTGATCAGATCATCGATATTGATCTTGCCTTCCATGTACCCCCCCCCGCCCCCCCCCCGGGCCCCCCGAGAGCTGCAGCTTATGCATAGAGGCAAACCCTACTGGTCAGCGTAGGCGATTGGCACTGCGCTGTTCAGTAGCTTGCCGCTTGTGCCACCAGCGGCGACTGTTTGCCGCCACCTGTCGCGCGATCTCAGCAGACGCTCCCAACACGCGCAGTTCCCGGTCTTGCAATTACCCATATTTTTCTACGATTCTCTGTTAATAAAGAATCCTTTCTGTTAACGTCGTTGCAAGATTAGTTAATGAGGGACGGCGATGACGAACAGAGGCGGTCAAAAGCGTGCATCGGAAGAAGCCTGTGATGCTAATGCGTGGCTGAACGAGGAAGCGGGACAAAGCCGGTTTCGCGATGAGCGTCTTGGCAAAAGATTCCGCCTGGTTCTCGAACGCCTGTGGTCGTGTATCGGGCAGAGCATTCCGATGGTCTTTCAGGATTGGTGCAACACGAAAGCGGCCTACCGGTTTCTGTCCAATCCCAAGGTCAGCGAACAAGTCATCTTGAGTGGGCACTTTGAGGTTACCCGGAGCCGGTTTGCTGCATCAGGAGGTCCCGTACTGATATTGCAAGACACGCCTGAATTCTCGTACAAACGAGAGCGGCCCGAGCTGATCGGTTCGACACGTAAAGTCCCGAGTCGTCCGGACAAGAAGCGGCAAAGCCCGAAGCATACGGTTTGCGTGATCCTGATGCATTCGAGTCTGGCCTTTACCACCCAAGGCATTCCATTGGGTCTGGCTGCAATCAAAAACAAAAAGATCATGAGAGATAAATGTAGAGACGCGTGCAGTTTGGTGGCAACGCGAGGGTCTCCCCATCGGGGTACTAACCTCAACCCAAAAAGGCAATGTTTCTACTTTACTTTTCATTTCTCCTAAACAATTAGGGTTAATAAAAGAGTGCGTGGAACCAGGGTCAATTAAAACCTTAACAACTTGGCCGGATACAAAAAGTGTACCTTCCACCACGCTAGTCTCCTTGTCCACCGCATCAGCATCCAGAGCATAAACCCTAGCCGGTACCTTAGCTTTCTCGGCTGGTCCTCGGGTTCTGGGTTTCGCTGCCCCACTAGCTGGTCCCGTATTTTGCTGGTGACAATTACGAAACTGGTGATCCAAACTTCCACATCGCAAACACTTTTCGGCCTTCTTCCAACAATTAGTCTCAATGTGATTAGGCTTGCCACAAAAGTTGCACACAACAGAGGACGTTCCTTTTTTCTCAGGTGGACCTGCTCTTCCTGCTGCAGGTCGTTTAACTCCTCCGGTACCTCTCGGAGATGCTGTTCCCTGGCTTCGCGTAGTGTTTCCTTTTGTCGCCGTCCAGTTACGCGACTTTGCCCCCTTACCACTACGAAATTCACGAAGACGTGTTTGGCCGTCTTCCGACCTCTGAGCATAATCCACAACATCTGCATAGGTATCCATCCTTGCCGTGATCAGAGCGTTCTGAATTTCCATATGCAAACCTTGTATAAACCTTTTCTTCCTCTTCGCCTCGGTGTTAACCATTTCCGGAGCATATTTTGATAATTGAGTAAACGAAGCCTCATACTGCGCAACAGTCATGGTCCGCTGCCTCAAGTTCATAAACTCCTCCTCTCTTCTATCATGAATCACCAGAGGAATAAACTTTGCCTTAAACTCACCTAGGAAAGCATTCCAGGTCCGTGGAACACCTGTTTGTTCCCACTTTTGGTCAATCATTCTCCACCAAGCTTTTGCTGGCCCCTCCAGCTGAAAGGCTGCAAACTGAACCTTCCGGTCATCCTCGTATCGCAGCGTGGCATAAATATCATTCATCGCTTCAATCCACTTCTCAGCTTCTTCCTCGTTTGCTCCCCCACCAAATCGCGGAGGGCGAAATTTCAAAAACCTCTCCAATGCCACATCATCTCCAACTACGGGTGCCTCACGCCTATCCTCACCACGTTCCATTCTTTCAAGTTTTTCTCCTTGTTGATCCATCCTACTCTCCTGCCTTTTTATATACTCCATCATTTCCATCATGGTCGCCTCCACTGTAGGGTTAGCCCCGTTGCTACGGTTGCTTCCCTCTCCCTCTTCCTGGTTATTCCTGTTTCCGCTCATCTGTATACAAGATCTTAGGTTAGTCATTCAATATCAGGTCATTCTAAGCAGTCAGTACTAGAAGTAAAATATGTATAAACATAGTAGTGAATACAGGATATTGTTTGAGATCGTGTGTGAAACATGGATGTGATAAAGTGATCTGGGGTAAGGCATATGCTTGTTACATATTCAGAGAACAGGATCTGTAATCGAGATGCTATATATCCCTAACAGGTGTATAGCATTAGAGCTCTCGAAGTATGCTGGTCGCACGACCTGCTCGGCTGTATGAATGAGGTTATTGGCATGTGTTGGAAATGTGTTCCATCATGTGCGAGTGGGAGATGTTGGGCTTAATAAGTTGAGTCCGCCCATGATTGGGTTAGTGGACCCTCTTCCTTGGATTGGCCCAAATCTATTGTGATTAGGGTTTTGTGATGTGTCACAGTATTTAAGGAAAAATCTCTCATTAAAGAGATAGACAGTTGTTGGTGGAATTTCTCTGAAGAAACCTACGTACGTTTTCTCCCACAGACAAAAACCTCTCTCTGCGATAGAGAGTTTTTGGCTTCTCCTCTGAAGATAACCTCAAGGGCTTAGCAGGTGGTGAACGTGTGATTTGCACCCGTTGCGCGTGTGGTGTGAATCCCGACTGTGTACAAGATCCGAATATTTCTGCTGCGTCAAAGGGGTTGAACTGCAATCAAGGTTAGTATTCCAGTTTGCCTATTTGTGGATTATGCCATGGTGTGTCCTAGTTGTATAAATCCTTCATTGGTATCAGAGCATGTGTTTAAATCTTTCAAAAATTATATGCATATGAGAAATATGTTTTCTTTGTGATGGATTATGTGTAATTTATTATAAAAATATGTGGGTATAATTTTTGGAAAAAGTTCATGCCTGTTATCCCTTGTTTTTGTGGTATATTCGCGTATGTGTGCGATAAACGACTCATATGGAGTCAAAATTTCGTGAATTTGACCTCACCAATGGATCCAGAATGCGAAAATCCTTTAGAAAATACTGTTCCGCGATCGAAACAGTGACAAGAAGGCGGCGCGTGTTTACCGGTGAGTGTGGTGCACAGCACCACACTCACCGGTAAACACGCGCCGCCCACTAGATGAGTAAACAATCGTGCCCAAAAAATTGAAATGAAATGCAAATTCAGTCCCATCGTACATAAATAATCAACATTCCATGAAAAAGAATCAACCTTTTTGCAAGTTCAAGTTTATGAACAAAATGAGTGAAATATAAAAAGAATTTTCATACCTTGCCCAAATGTTGTTTAGAAGGATGAAATGTTGGTAGATTTGATGTTTTTGGAGGTGCTAGAGTCTTTCTAACAGATTGGAATGATGAATTGTTGTTGAAGATGAAATTGGGTTGAGAGAAATGGGGAAGAGATGTTGGAAATTTGAAAAATGGGGAATGGGAAAATGGGAGGGGGGATTCGGCCCTTATAGAGGCCGAATCCCGATCGCCGCCCGTGATCAAATTGATCGCCGCCGGCGATCATATTTGTTAATCCATCGCCGCCAGCGATGGATTCATCGCCGGCGGCGATGTACGATCGACGGTGGCTATTCCGTCTGCGACTGTAATCAATGTCCTTCATTTAATTCGAACTTTTGACTCACTCTCCCACTTTTCAACTTTCTAGCAGATGGTGCCACTAATATATCATGCATTATCCCACTAATTTTTGACTCTCTAAATCCAGTTAAACTTGACAATGTCTGATTTATTATCCTAAGGACACACAATAGAAGGAAACACATAATAGAATGTGATACGAAAACTTATTCATGGGTTGCCTCCCAAGAAGCGCTGTGGTTTTAAAGTCACCAGCCTGACATTATCCTTCTCCTGTTATCCAATGCGTGGTGAAGAATCAGACTTCCTTAACTTAAACTTCATACCTTTGTATCTCACTTCTTCTTTTGACCCCTTCATCAATGACTCAATCAAGATATGCGGTATGTCAATGATTCTGCCCCGTTTTTCTCTCCATACCCTTGTTACCTTGAGACTTTGCTCTTGTTTTTGTTCTTTAACTGTGCCTTGATGCCCTTCATTGGCCTTACTCTCCACAGTGTGGTTCTTTGCCAACCATTCTCTTTTGATCCCATCATTCATTCCAACCGCGGGCCTCTTTCTCTGAATTCTTCTCTTATTTTCGAAAAATAGAAGCTCAAATTTTATTTTTCTATTTTGGTTTGAATTAAGACATTTTTGGTATATCGGTTGGAAACCAGATCTACCAGATGAAAAGGTGGTTTCATGTATTCCACCGTAGATTTGGGAACAACGCCACGTACCATAATACATCCTTGAATGTTTCCTGAAAGTTTCAATCACTTTTGTGTGTCCATAACAGTTAGTTGCTTTGAAAATGCCTTAAATGTCTATTTTGTGTAGCTATGATTTTTCATTAGTAGTTCTTTCGAAATTGATTACGTTAGCATTAGGAATGGACAAGGAGTGGATGTCAAAGGATCGGCTATCACTTGAGTATGAGTCTGGAGTAGAATCCTTCTTGCGATTCGCATTGCAAACTGCTGTTGATTCTACAGCGATATCCTGCCCGTGTACGAAATGTGGTAATCTTATTAAGCATAAAATTACAACCGTACGGGCTCATTTGTATGTCAGTGGTATGGACTTGACATATCATACATGGATATGGCATGGGGAGCGCTCTACTTCAGCTTACTCAAAAAAAGATAGGGATCAAGTGAACATAAGTGAACCTAGCATTTTCAATGAGACCCCAATAGATATGGTGCACGCAGCTTATGATGAATGTGGTGAGAATCCAGACCAATTTAGGAAATTGCTTGAAGATGCTGAGAAACCTTTATATCCTGGATGCTCTGGCTTTACGAAATTATCTGGAGTTGTAAAATTATATAACTTGAAGGCAAAATACAGTTGGAGTGATAGAGGTTTTAATGAACTACTTAAAGTGTTAGGAGAAATGTTTCCAGCTAATCATGAATTACCTCTATCTTTGTATGATGCGAAGAAAAGTTTGGTTGCGTTAGGGATGGATTATGAGAAAATTCATGCTTGCCCTAATGATTGTATCTTGTATCGGAAGGATTTTAAAGAGTTGAGCAACTGCCCTACTTGTGGTGTCTCAAGGTGGAAGTTGGGGAAGAATTCCAATGTACGCGTAGGAGTTCCTGTGAAGGTTATATGGTATTTTCCACCTATACCGAGATTCCAAAGAATGTTCAAAAACAAGGAAATGGCTAAAGACCTAACTTGGCATGATGATAAAAGGGTTTATGATGGTAAATTACGTCATCCTGCTGATTCACCCTCTTGGAGAAAAGTGGATTATATGTGGCCAGATTTTGGGTCAGAGCCACGAAATCTTAGGATGGCCATTTCAGCAGACGGGGTGAATCCTCATAGGTTGATGAATTGTACGTACAGTTATTGGCCAGTTTTAATGATCACATACAACCTTCCCCCATGGTTGTGCATGAAGAGAAAATTTATGATGCTTACTCTATTGATCGCTGGTCCTAAACAGGCGGGGAACGATATTGATGTGTACTTGGCACCTCTAGTGGATGAATTAAAGTTATTGTGGGAAGTTGGCATTACAGCATATGATGCATATCGACAAGAAAGTTTTAATCTTCGAGCAATTCTTCTATGGACAATTAATGACTTCCCGGCATATGGAAACTTGGCCGGATGCTATGTAAAAGGATATCGTGCATGTCCTGTATGTGAAGAAAAAACACATGCAACAAGGTTGAAGCACAGTAGAAAAATGTCATTCACTGGCCACAGAAGATTTCTTCATGCAAGTCATCCATATCGAAGGCAAAAAAAGTCATTCGATGGGAAGCAAGAGTTCAGGCCCGCACCTACACCATTGAGCGGCAGTGACATTCTAGAAAAAGTTAAAGGAATTCAATGCCAAATGGGAAAAATGAGTTGCAATCGGCAATTAAAGCAAGATGATGATAAAGGATGTTGGAAGAAGAAATCTATATTCTTTGAGCTTGAGTATTGGGAACATCTACACGTTCGGCATTGTTTGGATGTGATGCACATTGAGAAAAATGTTTGTGAAAGTCTCATTGGAACATTACTTGATGTCCCAGGAAAAACAAAGGATGGATTAGCTTCGAGACGAGACCTTGAAGAGATGCATTTGAGGACTGAATTGGCACCAGTGGTGGGTGAAAAGAGAACGTACCTACCACCGACTTGTTATACACTAAGTAAGGATGAGAAAAGAAAAGTTTGCCACTCATTTTATGAAATGAAGTTCCCTTCAGGTTATACGTCCAATGTGAAAAATCTCGTCTTAATGAAGGAGTTGAAACTTATTGGCCTTAAATCACATGACTATCACACTTTAATGCAACAGTTGCTTCCCGTGGCGTTGCGTGGTGTATTGCTGAAACATGTTAGATATGCCATCACTCGGCTTTGTTTCTTTTTCAATCAGTTGTGCAACAAAGTGATAGACGTGTCAAAGTTAGATGAAATGCAAAGAAACATTGCTGAGACATTATGTTTACTTGAAAAGTATTTTCCTCCTTCATTCTTTGATATCATGGTTCACTTAACTATCCATCTTGTGCAGGAGGTTAGATTGTGTGGTCCAGTTTGGTTTAGATGGATGTACTCATTGGGCAAAAATATTTTCGGATACTTTTCATGAAGTCCGCAAAAAAATTCACAGACGTCCGCAATGGATAGGCGAGCACGTATGGGAATGCCTTCTAAGGCATTGGCAGTCAGAAGGATTCCAGAAAAAATCTGCTCAGGCAAAGGCGGCCCGCGCATCAGAAAAAGAAGGTTGCCTCAACACGTTCGGCTCAATATCGGGTGATACACATGAGTCGAGAATAGTAATAATATATATATATATAGTATTTCAATTTCATTTATGTATCATTTAATACAATATGATTTGTGAATCTAATATATTTAATATGTAGGAAAAAGAAACAGGCAAAAGGCCCACAACACTTGAACTTTCCAAATGGGGCACAAGAAAAATAATCCCCAGACTGGAGAACGAGACCAGTGGGTTGACTCACGTTCCTCGGCTACATATGTGAGTTTTTCTACATTAATTCTTTTATTTTAAATTAAATAATTTATTAATAATAAATAAAAATGTGTCATATATATTTTCTCTTTATAGGAAAATTTTCAATTTAGAATGGAACAAGAGCAACTCGCTCAGTCTCAGGTTGAATCTACTACGGACAGTACGGTGCGGCTTCCCCCACGCAGTGAAGATGATATATTTACCGAGGCTGCCGGTGGGGTCAGGAAGGGTAGAATTTATGGGATGGGGAGTCAGCCGTCTAGACGCGCTCCATATGCATCATCCTCGACGTCGACGTCAGACGCTCGGTATGAAGAATTGATGAGTCAGAAAGTGACCGAGCTGAATGCGCAATATCAGCAGCAAATAGCCGAGATGAATTCGCAATATCAGCAGCAAATGGCCGAGATGAATGCGCAACATCAGCAGCAGATGGCCGAGGCGAATGCGCAAATGAATGCGCAACATAAACAGGAAATGGCCGAGGTGAATGCGCGGAATGATGCTCGAAATGAAGAAATGATGCAGATAATCAGGGGTCTACAATCGTCGATGCAGAAGATTTCCACCAAGAAGAAAAAGCAGCACCACAACGATAAAGATCCCACCAAGGATTCAGATAAGCCCCATTAGATAGGATTATTTTCTTTTTACAAATTAATGTATTTTAGATAATTTTCTTTGTTTTTGAAACCCGGGTCGCCCCGTCTCGATCGGAGCCGGGACGGTTCGCTTCGTGCATTCATTCATATATACACGTGGTATCTAGATATGCGGAAGCAAAAAGGTACTATCAATATACATTCCAGAAATAACTCACTTAATTCATATGTTTAAGTGCTACCATTATCGGTACTACAATAATTTACATAATTAAGTGCTTACATGCCTAAAGTTGATGTCTCGAAATCTTATTACATTGCTTAGACTTGCAAAATCTTTCCCGGTAGCTTGCTGACCTTTCTCGAACCTGGCTGGCTTACTAATCCTTACAAAACATTTGAAAATATTTTATGAGCTTAAAAAGCTCAGTGAGTCTATACAGTTTATCCAAAATAGAATTTTAACAGTCTGAACACTTAGCAAATAGCAGTCAATCAGTACTGGCACATAGCATTCATTTCATTCAAAGAGATTTACACTTTCTTTAAAAATAAGCAGTAATAACATGAACACTCTGGTCGTTAAAAGGATACAGGAAAATGTCCAATAAAACAATCAGCAATCAAAGACATTATAAAGTAAATGTCAGTGCTTGTCTGTTGGTTTATCTTAATTTCTGGCGGTTACTACTTCTCCCACCCTTTAGGTCCATTGGCACTTTCACTCGGAACATGCTCTTTTCATGAACTTTCACCTTTACACCAACCGCGGTATGCACATGAGTGGTAATATCGATATACCAGAACTTTTAAAGCCAAGTAGATTGGACCGTACGACCAAGCCCGATGCTGGCTCGTCGTGTCTTTTCTAACAAGGCGGGGCCCGAACTTTTACATGCACATTTAAACTTTCACATTTGGTCGCGTCCGACCCTTTAACTTTTCAGTCATGTAATCAAACAGGAAAATTTGCATCTACTTTCATTCCAGAAACTTGTAGACATTCAGGTATTCATGCTTTCACGTCATTAAACAAGCAATCTTTCCTTTACACCCCAAAGTGACAAAGTAGGCCACTTTCGAGGAAAAACTTTTGCTTAAACTTTATGGTAATTCTTTCAAGACTATAACTTTCTTTCATATCAAGAAACAGTTTCCAAAACGTTCTTTTCTTTTTACTGTTCTTCTTGCTTCATTCTCTTGTCGTTTTTTTTGACGACGTCTACCCTCTCTTCTTTTTTTTTGTTTGTAATGAGGATCGCTCGTCGGCAGCGTCAGAATGTGTATAAGAGACAGTTCTATAACATATTTCGTATTTCAAATCGGACAATCCAGTGTTAAGTTATAAAGTGCCAAAGTAGGCCAGTTGAATATGAAAATTTCAGTTCAACACTTGGCCGAAATTCTTCGAACTTTGAAAATTTTCTAGATTTTGATTTAAATCCCAAAAATGACTTTTATTAAATAATTTGATCTGTAAAAACTTAATTTTTAATTTTATTTAATTAAAATATTTATTTAAGGAATTATTTTGAACTAAGCCATAGTTATCTCTTCGTTGTACCCACACATTAAAAAAACTGCTTTAAAATGACACGAAAGATCCTGAAAATAGAAGAGAAGGTGAAAACTAGATCTTAGATGGATAGACCTGGAAATTTCCTTGAAAGTAGGTCGGGTAACGTGTTACGCGTTATTACGTGTAAAACTTGTGAAAGTAAGAAGTATGTGGACGGGTTGATTATGGAGAAACTCTTCAGGATCAAAGTATTCCATGATTACCCATGGGATCAGGTTACGGGCTAGCAAAGTACCGTGAGAAAGAATATAACAATAATTGCTCTAGAGATGAAAACGTTAAAAATTTAGGGAATAACTCTAATAAAGATTTCACAACAAAACAAAGTGACTAAAAGAATAAGGAAAAGGATTAGTATGATCTTTAAGTGAAAAATTTTTAGGATCAAGGTAATCTTTAATTCTCAAAGACACCAGGTTACAGGATGACATCGTAAACCCAAGACAACCTATAGCAATATGGGACTTGGAAATAATGATATACAAAGTCTATGAAATAACTTCCGATGAGACTCCGTTAAAATATTATACCGAAACCTAAACGCCCGAAGAAGTTGGAGAAAGAATATAAGAAATCACGTCAAATCTTAATCCATCGAGTCGAATGTGAATTTCGAGGACGAAATTCTTTTAAGGAAGGGAGAATGTGGCATCCCCGAATTTTCGAGGACCAAAACTTAAATTTAGTATTAAATTTAAAAGGGTTAGCCTAAAATAAAATATAAAAGCGATAACAATGGGAACCCACACCCCCCCCCCCCCCCCCCCCCGCAGCCTCAAATTTGTATAAGAGACAGGAAGTGTCCTCTTGACGTGAGGGTAATTCGATAGCAATGGATTCTTCTCTTCCTTCAGTCGGTGAACATGCCATGTGATCCACTTCTCTCGAGTCTCCTAAATCTACTGATTGATGAACTGCTTCTTTAGATGGGCGGCCACCCCTTAATCCTATGTTCTCACAATGCAACCGTTTATCTTCATCATTGGCACTAGCTATGGGAGAAGTAGGCTCACAGTTTTGTTCCAAGCACTCATCTATGACATCTTCCTCTTCGGATTCATCAATATGTCTCGAAAGCTCATTAAAAAGGTCGATGCGCTCATCACGATCGTCATCACTATCACTTTCATCGAGCCTTCCTTGTGCCTTGAACATGCCGTAGAAGAGTTGTCCCATTTCTTTCTCCATTCTATTCTCCAATCTGTGCACTTGACAGATTACCGCTTCAATATCAAGCTGTCGTTTACATCTGTCATGTGTTCTTCGCTTGACGATTTTTTCTTCAAGGGCTCCCAAGTATTCTTCAAACCTCTTGATGCTTCGTTCTTCATAGACCTTCAAGCGTTGTTCAAGCCTTTTCATAATACTTTCCTCCATTTCTGTTAGTTCGCCTTGAACAAGCCTACATATGGTCACCCCTATTTGATCTTCCATCTTTTCCATTTCGCCTAGTTTTGCTTCAAGCAAATCCAATCTTTCCAACACTTTGGCTTCAAATGACTCTCTCTTTTCTTTGTTCCTTAGTGCCGTCGCATCCATTTGAGCTTGAAGAACATCTAGTTTTTGGATCACCACATCTTCAAAACTAGGGAATGTGCTTGGTAGAGAGTTGCATGCCCTATAGTTACCTCTTTGAGAATAATCATTCCATTGGTTGGGCATTGAAGCGTAGCCTTGATCTTGAGGGTCTCTACTCCATTGCCTTGAACTCAAAAAAGGATCCGGTTGATGACTTCCATCACTTGGATCTCGTGAATGACCATGCTGCCTTATCCAAGCTACGACCTTACTTAGCCCATCTTCGTTCATCCTATTGCCTTGTTGATCTTGATAAAAAGAATCCATTTATTCAAAGCAAATAAAAACTGCGATAAAAGAGTAAAAAAGTGAAACTAAATTCAAAGAAAATTAAAACAAAAGAAATTACTTATGCTACTACACTTCACAACACAACAATAACCCAAATTGTACTCAACACCGTATGCTTCTCCCCGGCAACGGCGCCAATTTGATGAGAGTCTTTTGGCTAGTGCAAATCTCAGCAAAAATAATTTATAAACCTAGCACCAAGCTACTCCAGTCTTATCATAGCAAAGCGATAGGGTCGATCCCACAGAGAGAAGATACATGTAGTGTTGTACAAAATAATGTCAAAATGTGTGAAAAGTGTGGGTAAACACAAGCAACTAAGAACAACCAATTCAAAGGTATATAAACTAAACTAGTAAAAATGCAGAATAATAAAGCTATAAAAATACTAACAAAGCTTTTCTTGGATTCAATTCATGGGCATAAACATACAATGGTCGTACGCACTACTTTTCAACATATAACAGCCAATAATGATAATTGGGTGGTCTTTACACCAAGCCCATTCACAATTAAGCAATCTCAATCGCAAATTAGCCTAGTCCAGATGAACAAATATTAAATCCACAACAATCATTCACAATTCATAAAACCCATAGCACAATTCAACCATATAATTCAATCAAAGCATAACCCAATCAACAAAAACCAAGAAATAATAAAATAAAGCCATCCATTGAGAGATTATCTTCAGATGTCATGAACAAAAAGCCAATTACACAGAAATAAACGGTAGGAATACTCCCCTTAATGTTGGAGAAGGAATTCCACCAAACCCATGGCAAGATTGTCCAATTTACAATGAAAGATGAAGTCTTTCCCTCAATGGAGGAAGAAAACTAAGAAAACTAGAAAACTACTCTACAGAGAAAACTGGCGTCTGTCTGATGTCTGTCGTATGATGTGATGGATGATGTCCTCCCTTGGATTCACGTCTGCTGCTGTATATATAGTGTAGGGTTTAGAAATTCTCCTCCATTGCACCATAGGTCCCTCAAACAAGCCCTTAGTATGCAAAATAAATGAATTCCCGTAGCTGAAATCTGCCTATGCACAACAGCCATCTTGAGGCGAAACCCAATCCATTTTTCGTTCAGAATTTGGAAAAGTACAAAACTACAAAGTTGTAGCTCTGTCTCTTAGCTTTCAGGAGCACTTGGAATCGCAGCAATTGGACTTCAGACGGCCGAGATATGGCCAAAATACCAAAGTGTGGCAGTGCTGAAAAACTGTTACGGGATTTCCATTGCGGGTTTCTCCTTTCCTCCATCACTTGGGCTCAAAATAATTGCTAAAAACGTGATTAAATAGCCCAATAATAATAATGACCCAATTACTGAATAAAATGGCCCAAAAATATAAAATAAACCAATTACTACCCTATAGCCCTTAAATAGACACAAAGGTGTACAAATGGTCACAAAAGGAGAGAAATAACCACTAAAAGACACTCAAAACTCCAAGAATAATATGGCATAAATATGCCCAAACAACTCCCCCAAACTTGAGACTTTGCTTGTCCTCAAGCAAAAACAAGAAAAAGATAAACTGAACAACGAAGACACGAAGACAAGTAGCATGTAGAATAGCAGCCTCAGATTTTAAAACAGTTTCATGTGCATGCCATCCAATAAAAGTTCAGTTAGGGACCATATACATGCATGCAATCAATAGGTCTTAAATAGGTTGTAATGTAGGCTTGGGACAGGGTAGGTGAAATATGGATATACAGTGAGCGTTGCGCAGGCCGCCGATCCCGTCGCCATCAACATCGTCGACGTCGCAGGCAATCTGCAACTGACGCAAAAGGGCTTCGAGGCGTTCAAGGCGAAGTATCCGAATCTCGTATCGAATATCACATTCACCAATGCGCCCGCGCCGCAACTGCCGGGCAAGATCAAGGCGATGCAGGTGGCCGGCCGCTCGGACATTGATCTGGTCGTGACCGGCACGGATGCGCTCGCCGCCGGCATCCAGCAAGGTCTGTGGGAAAAGCTGCTGCCGGATCAGTCGAAGGGAAGGCGTTCCCCGGCGTGCTCGACAAGTACGCGCCCGGTTCGCGCAAGATGCAGGACATCGCGCAGGGTTACGGGCTCGAAGTGACGTATATGCCCGCCGGTCCGCTGATCGAGTACAACCCGGCGAAGGTCACGGATGTGCCCAAGACGCCGGATCAACTGCTCGCGTGGTGCAAGGCGCATCCGAACAAGCTGATTTACGCGCGTCCGGCGAATTCCGGCCCGGGCCGCACGTTCCTGATGGGCCTGCCGTACATCCTCAGCGACAAGGACCCGACGGACCCGGACAAGGGTTGGGACAAGACCTGGGCGTTCCTCAAGCAACTGAACGACTGCATTCCGTACTATCCGGGCGGCACGTCGGCGGTGATGAAGGAACTCGGCGAAGGCACGCGTGACATGACCGTCACCGTGACGGGCTGGGACATCAATCCGCGCGCGCTGGGTATCGTGCCGGCGGAATTCAAGATCGGTGCCTTCGACAACATGACGTGGGTCAACGACGCGCATTACATGGTGATCCCGAAGGGCGTGCCGAAAGAAAAGCTCGACGTGCTCTACAAGCTGATGAACTTCATGCTCGAGCCCGCGCAGCAGGCGCTGACTTATGACGATGGCTATTTCTATCCGGGTCCGGCGGTGAAGGACGTGCCGCTTTCCATGGGCGAAGAGCCAGGAAGGATCCAGAAGTACGGCCGTCCGGAATACGCGAAGTTGCTGTCGGATCGGCCGCACGTCGTGCCGCTGAATGCTCAGGCGATGGTCGCGGCGTTCCAGAAATGGGATCGCGAAATCGGCGCGCAGAAGACCAAGTAAGTCGGCTGGCTGGACCTTGAGACGGCGACGTTCCTTGCGAGGAGCGTCGCCGCTTACACAAAAAAGCGCGGGAAAATCGTCATGAAGCACACTTTTGAGCAGTTGCGTCTCGACTCCGTGTCGCGCAGCTTTACCAACGCGGAAGGGCAGCAACTCGCCGCGTTGAAGGGCCTCGATCTGAATATCCAGCGTGGCGAATTCATCGCGCTGCTCGGGCCGTCGGGCTGCGGGAAATCGACGGCGCTGAACTGCATCGCCGGATTGCAGCCGTTGACGGGTGGCGGAATCTGGCTGGATGACAAACGTATCGATGTATTGCCGCCTAAAAAGCGCGGCTTCGGCACGGTGTTGATCGCCGACGGCATGCTCACTTACTTCAGCCCGCACGGCTAGTTTCCGCAGGCGATTCAGGCGCTGCATCTGTACGACGACGAAGTGCGCCTCACGCACAACTATTGGGGCGTGCTGATTTCGCTGATCGTGTCGGGCTTTCCGTTCGCATTTCTGCTGACGTTGTCGTATGTGACGGGCATCGATCCGACGCTCGCGCGCACCGCGGCCACGCTTGGCGCGAGTCCGTGGCAGCAGTTTCGGCAAATCTATCTGCCGCTGTTGCTGCCGGGTTTGACGATGACCGCGTGTCTGTCCTTCGTGCAGGCGTTTTCGGTATTTCCGTCCGCGGTGCTGCTCGGCGCGCCGGCCGGTCCGACGCGCGTGATTTCGATCGCCGCGTCCGAAGCCGCATTCGAAAGCTATGACTATTCGCTGGCATCGACCATCGCCATTGTGATGGGCTTCGTGCAATTGCTCGTCGTGGGTGGCATGCTGGGCGCCCGCCGCTTCTTCTACACCGGTCCGGTGACGGGAGGAAAGGGCTGATGACTTCCAACAATCAAGCGGCGCAAACGTGGCCCGTCGCATCGCCGGGCAAAACCATGAAACAGCAAGCGAACTTGCGCGACAGGCTGTG
>LFMX01000070.1 GCA_001184405.1 Candidatus Burkholderia humilis | reverse complement strand
GCTCAATTCAGACACGCATCGTAATCGCCGATGTCGTACGTCAAACCGACCGGTGTCGCATACGGAAACTGGCGGATGAAATTGCGCCGCCGCAGTTCGACCGGATCGATATTCAACTCACGCGCCGCCGTTTCCACCAGACGCTCGACGACATACGTCGCTTCCGGACGGCCCGCGCTGCGATAGGCATCGACGGGAACGGTGTTCGTGAAGACCGCTTTCACTTCAGCGTAGATCGCGGGCGTCGTGTACTGACCGGCGAGCAGCGTCGCGTAAAGCACGGTCGGAATCGACGACGCGAACGTCGATAAATACGCGCCCATGTTCGCCGTCGTGTGCACGCGCATGCCGATGAACTTGCTGTCTTTGTCCAGCGCGAGTTCGGCTTTCGTCACGTGATCGCGGCCGTGTGCATCGGAGAGAAAGGCTTCGGAGCGCTCGGCCGTCCACTTGATCGGCCGTCCCACTTTTTTCGATGGCCACGTCAGCGCGACCTCTTCCGGATACAGGAAAATTTTCGATCCGAAACCGCCGCCGACATCCGGCGCGATCACGCGCAGTTTCGATTCCGGCAGCGACAGCACGAACGCAGCCATCAGCAAACGCTCGACGTGCGGATTCTGATTCGCCACATAAACCGTGTAGCTTTCGTCGTGCTTCGAATAGCTCGCGTTCACGGCACGCGGTTCGATCGCGTTCGGCACGAGCCGCTGATTCACGATATCGAGCGTCGTCACATGCGCGGCTTGCGCGAAGGCGGCGTCGGCGGCGGCCTTGTCGCCGTGGCCCCAATTGTAGCAGACGTTGTTCGGCACGCTGTCGTGCACTTGCGGCTGGCCCGCGTCCGACGCGCTGGATGTATCGACGCAAGCGGGCAGTTCTTCGTAATCGACCGAGATCAGTTCGAGCGCGTCTTCGCCTCCTTCACCGATTCCGCGACGACCAGCGCGACCTGATCGCCCACATGCAACACCTTGTCATGCGCGACGACGGGATGCGGTGGCTCGTGCATCGGCGAGCCGTCCGTGCTGTGGATGAGCCAGCCGCACGGCAGTCCGCCGACGTTTTCGCCGGCCATGTCCTTGCCCGTAAAAATCGCGATCACGCCGGGGGATTTCGAGGCGGCGTCGATATCGATCGAACGAATCCGCGCGTGCGCATGCGGCGATCGCAAGAACACGCCGTAGTTTTGCTGCGGTAGGACGATATCGTCCGTGTATGTCCCGCGCCCGTCAGAAAACGATAGTCTTCCTTGCGCTTTACACCCGCGCCGATCAATTTATGTTGCTCAGGGACATTCATCGCAGTCTCCTATGAAGGCGCGATACATCGTGTCGAAGAAGAGTTGCGCGATGCGCGAGATCAGGCGCCGGCTTTCATGGCTTCTGCGCCCTGAAGCACCGCTTTGGCGATGTTGTGATAGCCCGTACAGCGGCACAGATTGCCGTCGAGCTGCTCACGCACCTCCGTTTCGGAGAAACCAGACGATTGCGCCGCGAGCACGGCGGCGCTCATCACCATGCCGGGCGTACAGAAGCCGCACTGCAAGCCGTGGCATTCCTTGAACGCGGCCTGCATCGGATGAAGCTGGCCGTCTTTGGACATGCCTTCGATGGTCGTCACGTTCATGCCGTCGGCCTGCGCCGCGAGCATGTTGCACGATTTGACCGCGCGCCCTTCGACGTGCACGGTGCACGCGCCGCACTGCGCGGTATCGCAGCCGATATGTATGCCGGTGAGCCTGAGTTGATCGCGAAGGAACTGGACGAGCAGAAGATGCGATGCGGTTCGACGGTGGCGGTCCACGGGTTTGCCGTTGACCGTCAGGCTGATGCTGAGCGACATGAGCTGTCTCCTTGGGGGATGACCCGGCCTTGCGCTTGACACCACGCTTCCGAAGCGCGAGGCTGGGGAATTCGTTTTATGTGCGTCTCAAGTGCGTTCTTATGTGCTTGTAATGGCGAGTAAATCACAAATCGGCGGGTATCGCACGGGCGTTTTACGCGCCTGCCTCATGCGTCTGATGAAACGGACATCGTTCGATACAACTCGAACAGCGTTTCGAGGCGCTCCGTATCGTGCCGAAAACATCGTCCGATATAGATGCGCTCCAGCGTTTCGTCGTTCTGCGCGTGGGCTTGGCGCAGGTCGTCGGGTATCGCGCGGGCGTCGTAAAGCCGGGCGATCGTCGCGGGAAAATCCGCTTCGCGCGCGCAAAATGGCTTCGGCGCAGCGCGTGAGATCGGCCTTGTTTGCGTCGCTGAGCAGCGGCACCGGAAACGTGTTCCAGCCGAGCGTATTCGAATAGCGATACCGCGACTCCAGCTTGCCGCACACGGTCGCGATCCACACGAGATGCAGCCGCGACGCGATCAGCGCCATGTTCCAGAGCGGCGCATCGTAGAGCGCGAAGGCGTTGTCGGAGACGATCGATTGCGCCGACAGCACGCCGACCGGCAAGTACGGCCGCGTCTCAGACGTCACCTTCGGCACGACGATCGACGACACTTTCCCGCGCCCCTGAATCTGCTTGAACCGATGCGGCCGGTCAGCGAACGCGCGCGTCGATGCAGCCGCGCTCGCGAGACGCATCGCGCGCACGCCGGCGAGACGTTCGGCGATCAGCGGCAACGTGACCGCGTGGGCGGCGTCGATCCACAGACATCGCCGCGCGATGCCCTTGACGAATTCCTGCGCGCAGACGAAATCGAACACGTATCGCGCGATGTCCGGCTCGGCTTTCACGGCGTCATCGGCTTCATCGACGGACATCAGCAGATAGCCGCCGTCCTTCGGCATGTTGCCGAGGCCCATATACGCGGCGCCCGAAATCGATGACTTTGACGGCCGGATGTCGATCTCGCGTCCCGCCACGAGATACGTGTTGATGCGCTCGACGTCACGCACGATCGCGCGGCCTTGGTCATCGACGGAATAGAGGCGCTTTTGGTTGTCGTCACGCGGCGCGATTCCAACGATCACCACACTCACGCTCGCGTTGTGGCTCGCCAGGTTCGACCATCTGAACGATGTGTGCGCGAACTCTATTTCGTGACCGGCGGCAGCGATCAGCGGCCAGAGAATCGGCACCTGTACGCCTTGGCAGATCGAATTGGTCGCGACGAAGGCGGTGCGCGCGCGTCTGGCGGCCAAAATCCGCGGATTTCATGAACCAGCCGGCGACGTCGAGCGATTTCCCGCTTGTCGTGCGTGTGCGGAAGATGGCTTCGAGATCGGCTTTGTGGCGCGGCTGTTGCCACTTACTGCCGAGATACGGCGGATTGCCGCAGACGTATGTTTCATCGCTCGATGCGGGACACGCGCGCAGCCAGTCGATTTTCAACGCATTGCCGCAGACGATGGCGGTTTCCGCGCAGCTTGCTTCGGGCTGCGCGTCGCACTGAACTTTCGCGATGACGAGCGCGAGTCGCGCAATCTCCGCCGGAAATTCGCGCAATTCGATGCCGCGAAAATTTTCCAGGCCGATTCTGCTGCGCGCGCGGATTAGCGAGACGGCGATAAATCTCCGCTTCGATCTCGCGCATTTGCTTGTAGGCAATCACCAGAAAATTGCTGGAGCCGCACGCGGGATCGAACACGCGAATGCGCGTCAGGCGTTCGTGCAGCGCGGACAGCTTTCGCTCGTTGCGACCAGTGTTTTGCAGCGCGGCGCGCAGGTCATCGAGGAAAAGCGGATTCAGCACTTTCAGAATGTTCGGCGTGCTCGTGTAGTGCATGCCGAGTGCGCTGCGCTCGTTTTCATCGGCGACGGCCTGAAGCAGGCTGCCGAAGATATCCGGATTGATGTCGCGCCAGTTCAGTTCGCGTGCGCGTTTTAGCGGCGCACGCGCCGCGCGACTGAAACGCGGCACGTTTTCGGATGGCTCCATGACACGCGTAATTCCGATATCTGCCGCGAAGAAAGACAACACGAGCCGCGCGAGAAAACGGTTCATATCAGCGCGGCGCGCGGCGCTCGACCAGTCCGGATTTGCGCGCATCAACCAGTCCGGATTTGCGCGCATCAATTCGACGTAGAGCGCGTTCAGGCGGCCCGCCGCGCGTATGTCGATGGGATCGTCTCGAATCTGCTCGATGACCGCGATGCCCGCCAGCGGCAGGAAAAAGCCAAAGTGATCGGCGAGATCGCGGTAGGCGCACGCGAGCGTCTTATCGCCCCTCGATGTGTGCGCGGCGAGCGCGTGGCCATCGGTAGTAACAACGGTGAAGCGCGAACGGGCGCGCCGAGACGCGAGCGTGTCGCGGACCGCACCCGCATCGCATATGACGATGTGAATGAGATTGCGTAGACGCACATCGCGATACGAACCGCGTGCGCGCAGACGCCGGATTGTCGCATCGTCGATGCCGAATGCCGCCAGAAACGCGAAGGCAAACGCGGCCGCGTCGAACGGCTGATCGGCCAGCCCCGATACCGCTGCTTCGATCTCTACTGCGTTCATGGCAATCGCGAGTCGTTTTGCCGCAAAGTCTAGCAGCGACCGCATCGCACGTAAAAACGCCGCCAAGAAGGCGGCGTTCGCTTACGAATCAGGCACTTGGATTAGTGCGTAATCGCTTCGTCCCTGGCCACCTTCGATGCGCCCGCCGACGCAGAAGCATGCGCCAGCACTGAATGACGGCGCGAATACAGGAAATAAATCGCCAGCCCGAGCACCAGCCAGATGGCGAATGCAATCCACGTGACCGCTTGCAGATTGACCATCAGAAACAGGCACGACGCGACGGCGAGAATGGGCACGACCGGCACGCCCGGACAACGGAACGTGCGCGGCAGGTCCGGATGCGTGCGGCGCAGGATCAGCACGGCGATCGACACTATCGAAAACGCGGCGAGCGTACCGATGTTGATCAGTTCGGCCAGCACGTTGAGCGGCACGAGCGCACCGATCAGCCCGAAGAAAATGCCGACGAGCCACGTCGTGAAGAACGGCGTGGAATAGCGCGGATGCACGCGCGACAGACGCGCGGGCAGCAGACCGTCACGCGACATCGCAAAGATGATGCGCGTCTGGCCGTAGCACATCACCAGAATCACGGTGAGCATGCCGAGCACCGCGCCCAGATCGATGAAACCGGCGACTCAGTTCTGACCCGCGACCTGCAGCGCGTACGACACCGGATTCGGCACGCCCGCGAACTGCGCCGCTGGCACGATGCCCGTCACGACCATCGACACCACCACGTACAGCACGGCGCGCACGGCCAGCGACGAAATGATGCCGATCAGCAAATCGCGCTTCGGATTTTTCACTTCTTCCGCCGCTGCCGACACCGAATCGAAGCCGATAAACGCGAAGAACATCACTGCCGCCGCGTCGTACACGCCTGACCAGCCGTTCGGCATGAACAGATGCCAGTTCGTCGGCTTGACGTGGAACACGCCGACCGCGATGACCATCATCACGAGGAACGCGGGCAGGTTGAAGCACGTGACGTGGCCGAGCAGTGCGCCGGGCGCGGCGCTCAATGCCGTCGACAGCGAAATGCCGAAGCCCGACAGCAGCGATTGCAGATAACCCGACCAGCCGACCGACACGGCGGACGTGGCGAGGCCGTATTCGAGCATCAAATCCCAGCAATGATCCACGCCACGAGTTCGCCGAGCGTGGCATACGAATACGTATAGATGGAACCGGCAACCGGAATGGTCGAAGAAAACTCGGCGTAGGCGAGGGCGGCGAAACAGCAGGCAATCGCCGCGACGATGAATGCAACGGCCAGCGCAGGTCCGGCCTGCACCGCGCCCGTTCCCGTCAGCACGAAAATCCCTGTGCCGATAATCGCGCCGATACCCAGAAAGGTCAGATCGAGTGCGCCAAGCGTTTTTTTGAGCGACGTGCCGGTCGTGCCGGCCAGCATGTGCTCGATGTTTTTCTTGTGGAACAACGACATTACGGCGAGTCTCCTTACAGCGCCTTTACGCGCCCTTGCTGCGGGAAAACCCGACATTTTAGCGGAGACTCAAGCATTGCCCATTGTTTGGGCAAGCGGAGCACTTAGCGGCGAAATGTTACCGTTTTATCTTGCTTAAGATAAAACGCGAAGTCATCCGGCGATCGCCGGATTCATGTCGACGAGGCGATTGCTCATGACATAGAAGGTGAGTTCGGCATTGTTCGCAAGCTTCATTTTGTCGAGTAAGCGTGCACGATAAACGCTTACCGTTTTCACAGAAAGCGACAATGCGAGCGCAATATCGGTCAGCCGTTTGCCCGATGCGAGCATGCACAGCGTCTGGAATTCGCGATCGGACAGCTTTTCGTTCGGCATGCGTTCCGTATCGATGGAGACGTAATTCGCGAGCGCCTCGGCCATCGCCGGGCTCACGTATTTGTGGCCGCCGCGACTTGGCGGATGGCGCCGATCATCAGCTCCGGGTCGGCGGTTTTCGACAGATAGCCCGATGCGCCGGCCTTGAGCGCGCGCACCGCGTATTGGTCCTCGCGATACATCAAGAACATCAGCACCGGCACGCGCGGCGAGATGCGCTTCAGGCGCTTGAGCACGTCGAGGCCGTTCATATCGGGCAGCGAAATGTCGAGCATGGCGACATCGAAGGCATCGCGGGCGGCGAGGGCGAGTGCATCGTGGCCCGTTTCGGCTTCCGCCACGCGCGCCGCCGGGCCGAATTCGACGAGCAATTGCGTGACGCCACGGCGCACGATGGCGTGATCGTCGGCGAGCAGGACGTTGAGCGACACGCGAATCAGCCGTTGACCGCGCGCAGCATGCGGCGCGGCGGGCCACGGCAAACGCGTGCGCACGCTCGTGCCGCCGTTTTTCGCCGCGGCGATACGCACGCTGCCGCCGAGCGCTTCGCAACACGCGCGCATGCCGGAGAGACCGAAGCGGCCCGCCTTACGACGCGCAATCGCGCTGATGCCGACGCCATCGTCTTCGACGGTGAGCGTGACGCCGTGGGCATAGGCCGAAAGGCTTACGCTTGCGCGCGCCACCCGCACGTGGCGCGCAACGTTGCCGAGCGCTTCCTGCATCACGCGAAACAGAGCGAGCGCGACATCCGTCGCCACATGATGCGACGAAATTTCAACCGCACAGTTGAAATCGACGCGAACGCCCGCGCGCTGGCCGAACGCCGCGATCCATTCGCCGAAGACCTTTTCGATGCCCGCATCGAACGACGGCTCATGCAGTCCTTCGACAATGCGATGACACGTGTTCGCCACTTCCGCGAGACACGCGCGCGCCTGCGTGATTGCATCGGCGCAGGCAGAGGGAGTCGGCGGGAAGCCAAAAATCGGCGCGCGCGAGCACGAGATTGGCCGCGGTAAGCGCGGCGCCAGTGTCATCGATCCTGCGCAAGCGCGCGACGGGCGTGCGCCTCGGCAAGCGCCAATTGCGACGTCAGGTCGCGCACGCGAGCGGTTAGGTGTTCGATGCGGCGCTCGGCGTCGAACTTGGCGTCGATCAGCGCGGTGAAAGGATTGTTCGCACCTGGAGCGGAATGCGCGTCATCGAGCGCAATTCTGACCGAAGGGTTCATTCGTTCCTCGCTTTGAGCGCAACTGGAGCCACGTCCTCGGCGGCACTCACGAGCGGTGTAACCAAATTTACACCCTGTAACATTGGAGACGGACTACGCGGCGGCGGATCGTCGTCTCAGGGTGAACCGATCATATCTCAAAAATATTATAAAACCATGTCCAGAAAGGCTTCAACGCGCGAACTTCATGTTTTATCGCAGGTTTAAGGCGGAAACTTGGTGTCAAAACAACACCTACATCGATATTCACATCGCGCCGATTTGTAACAACGCGCGGACATAAAAAACCGGAGCGCACGGCTCCGGTTTTTTTCTGATGGCGATGCTCGCGGGTTTTATCCGACGAACGCCTTTTCCACCACGTAATGGCCAGGATGATTGTTGCTGCCTTCCTGGAAGCCGAGGCCGTCGAGCAGTTCGCGCGTGTCGCGCAACATGTGCGGGCTACCGCAGAGCATGACGCGATCGTTTTCGATCGAGAACGGCTCCATCGCCAGATCGGCAAACAGCTTCTTCGTTTCGATCAGATCGGTGATCCGGCCGCGATTCGCGAATTCCTCGCGCGTCACCGTCGGGTAATACACCAGCTTTCCAACCACGATTTCGCCGATATGCTCGTGCGCCGGCAAATGGTCGGTGATGAATTCCTTGTACGCGAGTTCATCGACGAAACGGCAGGTATGCGTCAGCACGATCTTTTCGTAGCGATCGTAAACTTCCGGATCCTTGATGATCGACATGAACGGCGCGAGGCCCGTGCCGGTCGACAGCAGCCACAGCGTCTTGCCGGGCAGCAGATTGTCCGCGACGAGCGTGCCCGTCGGCTTCTTGCCGATCAGCACAGGATCGCCGACCTTCAAATGCTGAAGGCGCGACGTGAGCGGGCCATCGGGCACCTTGATGCTCAAGAATTCGAGATGCTCTTCGTAGTTCGCGCTTGCGAGGCTGTAAGCGCGCAGAAGCGGCTTGCCTTCGACTTCGAGGCCGACCATCGTGAACTGGCCGCTCTCAAAGCGGAACGAGCTGTCGCGGGTGCAGGTGAAACTGAAAAGCGTATCGGTCCAGTGGTGGACGCTCAGAACGGTTTGAGGATTAAGATTGCTCATGGCTTCTTGGACTATGCGAAAACGTGACGCTAGCGACGGGTTGAGCCGAAACGGGCGTCGATAAGGGCACAAGCGAGACTGCGCGATTCGTCGTCTTCCCGCGTCGTCCGATGAACCGCGACGCGTCAGACAGGTGCGCCCGAACTGCGCGCAAAACGCGGATGGGCAGCCGGACAGCCCAGCGCAATCGGTAATTTTAACCCGATCATGGTTGGACAGCCCGCGCGGCTGAAAGAGTGGCTGACGCGGCAAAGTCGCGCGCGCCTCGTGGGTGCATACGTCTGCTGAAAGGACCGCGCATGACATCGACCATCTGGCCGACGATCGATGCGAGCCGTATCCCGAAAAAACGCCGAGATCGCATGATAGCAACGGTTTGCGTGCTTATCCCGAAATACCCTGACGGCAGCACGTTGTTTTTTCGATGCGGCGCCCGTTGCAGGCGCCGCGCGTGCCGTTCTTAGATGCGCTGATCCGTCGACGGCTTTTCCCCACAGATTCAGGTTGCCTTCGGTCGCGTACTGATCGATTTCCGCGAGTTCTTCCTTTGTGAACTCGAGATTCTTCAACGCGGCGATGTTTTCCGCGACCTGTTCCGCACGGCTCGCGCCGATCAGCACGGACGTCACGCGCCCGCCGCGCAGCGCCCACGCCATTTGCGCGAGTTCGTTGAGCTTGCACACGTGCGCCAGATTTTCCTGACTCAGATGTTCCTGCTTCAGCGATCCGCCGCCCGCCTTGTTGACGCGCGCATCCTGCGGCACGCCGTTCAGATACTTGTTCGTCAGCAACCCTTGCGCAAGCGGCGTGAACGCAATGCTGCCGACGCCGAGTTCATCGAGCAATTCCTTTTCGATCCATCGGTTCAACATATTGTACGACGGCTGATTGTACGACGGCTGATGGATCAGGAGCGGCACCTTGTGCTCGGCCAATAACTTAGTCATTTCGCGCGTTTTAGCCGCCGAATACGATGAAATGCCGACATAAAGCGCTTTACCGGAATGCACGGCGGTTGCCAGTGCGCCGGCAGTTTCTTCGAGCGGCGTGTCCGCATCGAAACGATGCGAGTAGAAAATGTCACGTAATCCAGGCCCATGCGCTTCAGGCTCTGGTCGAGACTCGCGAGCACATACTTGCGCGAACCGCCGCCCGAACCGTACGGACCGGGCCACATATCCCAGCCGGCCTTGCTCGAAATCAGCAGTTCATCCCGATACGGCCGGAAATCGTCCTTGAAGATGCGGCCGAAGTTCGTTTCCGCGCTGCCATACGGCGGGCCGTAGTTGTTCGCAAGATCGAAATGCGTGACGCCGAGATCGAACGCAGTGCGCAGGATTTCGCGTTGCGTGGAGATGGGCGTGGTATCGCCGAAGTTATGCCAAAGTCCGAGTGACAGCGCGGGCAGTTTCAGCCCGGTTCGGCCGCACGTGCGGTACTGCATGTCGGAATAGCGCTCGGAAGCTGCTTCGTAAGCCATGACGGATTTCCTCGCTGGATGATCGTTGATGCTTGCAAACAGGCGCGCGCGATATCGCGTGTCGATACGGGTGTCGATCGCTGCGAACGCCGAGGCCCCTCATGGTAAGCCAATCGGCCGATGCGGGCGCGGCTGGCGAAACGCATCCCGCTATTCGAACATCAGATGAAATTGTGGGGAACGATCGCGCGCCGCGTCAGACCAATACAGATTGTTTTTGAAGGAGCCTCCACCGATGGACCCGATCGACCGACTACGCCCCGCCGACAATTCCTTTGCCGCGATTGCCATGACGTACGGCATCGACATTGTGCTGGCGATCCTCATTCTCGCCGTCGGCTGGTGGATTTCGAACGCCGTCGCCAACGCGCTGCGGCGCACGCTGTCCCGTACGAACGTCGATGCCACGCTCACGCCCGTGTTCGCGAGCCTCGCGATGTGGGCGATTCGCGTGGTCGCCATCGTGGCCGCGCTCGGCAAGTTCGGCATCGCGGCGGCGAGCATTCTGACCGTGCTCGGCACGGCGGGGCTGGCGATCGGGCTGGCGCTGCAAGGCACGCTGCAAAACATCGCCGCCGGCTTGATGCTCTTGCTGTTGCGGCCGTTTCGCGTGGGCGATTACATCGAAGGAACCGGGACGACGGCGGGCACGGTGAACGAAATTGGTCTCTTCACCACGCGTTTGACGAAGGCCGATGGCATCGTCATGTATGTGCCGAACAGCCTGATCTGGGCGAACGCCATCACCAATTACAGTGCGAACGATCGCCGCCGCGTGGTGATCAATTTTCAGGCGCAGCATGGTTTGGGCGTTGAGCACGTGCTCGGCGAACTGCGCCGGCTGATCAGCGAGGATCCGCGCATCGTGCAGGACAAGCCCGCGCCGTGGGTCGCGGTCACGGATTACACGGATACCGGCGTGAAGTACAACGTCGGCGCGTGGACGAATGCGAGCGATCACGCCAACGTGCAGGCCGATCTGTTGCGCCAAATTCAGCCGCTTACGCGTGAAGCGCCGAAACCAGCCTGACGGGACACCACTCATGACACGAGCCATTTCTCTGGCGCTGCTCGTCGGCGGCGTCATTCTACTGTACTTCGGCGGTCAGTCGTTTCACTCGTTTTCCAGCGATTTCTCGCGCTTTTTCACCGGCTCGCCCACGAACAAGACCATTTGGCTGATCGCGGGCGGCGTGGTGGCGTCGCTGGCCGGATTGATCGGGCTGGCGATTCCGTCGAAGCGCTGAACGCGTTTTTTAAACCAGCGCGACTTCTGGCTTGCCCGACGAGCGCGTGTTCGGCAACGGCGCATTGCTCGCGCCGCGATACTTATAAATGAGCGAAAACTTCACGTCATCGCTGAGATTTTTGCCTGCCGAATGCAGCGTGTTGCAGTGGAAAAACACGACATCGCCCGGTTCGAGTTCGGGTGAATACACCGTGCGGATGAGCGCGGCGTTCTCGGGCACATCGGCGCGGAAAAACTTGGCGTCATCGAAACGATCGGACATGAACGGCAGTTTGTGCGATCCCGGCACGAACCACAGCGCGCCGTTATCCACCGTTTCTTTGCCGAGCGCGAGCCAGACGGACACGAGATCGTCGCGCTCGAACGCCCAGTAACGCACGTCGCGATGCCATCCGGTCAGGCTGCCGTACGCGGGATGCTTGGTCATCACGCAATTGTGATGCGCGCGCGACAAGTACGGCGTCTCGCCGAAATACAGCTCCATCCAACCGCGAATTTCCGGCGATGTCGCCCAGTCCGCGTAATGCTGATCGCGCGCGTAGGCGTCGAGCAACCGGCGCACCGTGTGGCCGCCCGGCGCATCTTTCGAATCCGGCGCGCTGGGATATTTCAGGTTGGCTTCGAATTCGAGCGGCCCGCCGGCCTGCACAAGTTGCCGTTTCGCGGTATCGCGCATGGCGGCGAGACGCGCGGGCGACACGAGCCCCTTCGCGATGACAAAACCCGTTTCGCGCAGCGCATGCACCTGCTCTTTTTTCGATTGAAATACGTTTTGATCTGACATTTCGCTTTCTGACCTCGGCCGGCTTTCGCGATTTGCGCACTCTTTGCGCGCTACATCGCGCGGACGTAATACCCAAAATAGGGCGAATACGGTCATTGTAAATCCGTCATCGCGCAAAGGCCCGTCGCGCAAGGCGTTGCGGATTCCTTATCAAGCGTTCGCTTAATAAGCGTTCAGGGAAAACGCGGACTTACTGCGGCAATAAAGGTCCGATACATTCGATTCATCCATTCGGTGCAACTTCATTACCTTAGTTGAATCGAATCGTTACCCGTCAATTTTGAGAAGACTATCGTCGAGTTTGCTCCGTCTGTTTTCGAAGGCAACCAACCGACACACGCTCACATGAACCAAAGAATCGCCAACGGTCTCTCGCGGGTCGCATCGCGCGCGGCGCGTCCTGCCAAGCGCGGCATGATCCGCACATTACGACATCATTCCGCGCGCGCAAGCGCTCGCGGAGCAAATCAAGAACGTGCATCCGGTCGAAGGCATCCGGTCGTGATTTCGCGGGTTCTTCATCAATCTGCGCGTGCGTGCGGAATCGCGAAACGTATCGCTGCGCACGCTGCTGCGCCGTCCGGCCGCGTTGCGCGCGCCGTCGTCCTTGCCCGCCAAACCGAAAGCGGCCGCGTTGACGAGCCGCCGTCCGCGCCGTTTGTCGACAAGCAGCGCCGGCTGGTACGCATTCGCGGCGCGTTAGGCTTTCGACATTTCATCGAGCGTCGGATAGTCCGTGTAGCCTTTCTCGCCGCCGCCGTAAAACGTCGATTCATCCGGCGTGTTCAGCGACGCGCCCGCCTTCAGCCGTTCCACGAAATCCGGATTCGCGATATACGCGCGTCCGAACGCGATGGCGTCCGCATCGCCCCGTTCGATGCGCCTTTCCGCCTCCTGCGCCGAATATTCCCCGCACGCGATGATCGCGCCGTCGTATGCATCGCGCAGCGCGCGACGAAAGTCTTCCGACAGCGGCGCGCCGCTCGCCCAGGCGCCCTCGGCCAAATGCAAATACGCGATGCCGATGCGCCTCAACTCGCTCGCCAGATAGAGCGCTGACGTCTCGCCTTCATCGTCCTGCAAATCGAAGCCGGTCAAGTTCGGCGAAATGCGAATGCCGACGCGAGGCGCGCCCATCACGCCGGACACGGCTTCGAGCACATCCACGACCAGCCGCACGCGGTTCTCGACATCGCCGCCGTAATCGTCGGTGCGCCGGTTCGTGCCCGTCGCCATGAACTGATGCAGCAGATAACCGTTTGCCGCGTGCACTTCGATCATGTCGAAACCCGCGCGATTCGCACGGTGCGCGGCATCGACGTATTGCAAGGATGCGCCGGGAATTTCATCGGTTTCGAGCGGGCGCGGATCGTCGGTATCGATCATGCCGAGCGTGCCGTCTTCGTGGCGCACGAAAACCTGCGTATTGCGCGCGCGGATCGCGGACGGCGCGACGGGCGGGCGCCATCGTCCTGAATCAGCCGATGCGACACGCACCCGACATGCCACAGTTGCATCGCGATGCGTCCGTGCCGCGCATGTACCGCGCCCGCGACGGCTTTCCAGCCCGCTTCCTGCGCATCGGAATAAATGCCGGGCGTGGCGAAATAGCCCTGACCTTGCCGCGAAATCTGCGTCGCCTCGGTGACGATCAGCCCCGCGCTGGCGCGCTGCGTGTAGTAATGCGCGTTCATTTCGGACGGGAAATCGCCGGGCTGCGCGGCGCGATTGCGCGTGAGCGGCGCCATCACCACGCGATTCGGCAACTCGAGATTGCCGATGGCGACAGAAGAAAGAAGCATGTCGTAAGGCATGGCGGGATCACCGGACGATGACTTTCTCGCAATCACGCAAAAAATGCGCCGCAATTGGACGAAAAAAAACGGCAAGCGCGAGGCTTGCCGTTTTTTCGAATACCAAAGCGCCAGTTAAGCGACGCTTGCGACCGGCTCCGTGCCTGCCGCTTCGGCCAGCGCGAGCGCCTTGTCGGTGGCTTCCCACGAGAACTCCGGCTCTTCGCGGCCGAAGTGGCCGTAAGCTGCCGTCTTTTCGTAGATCGGGCGCAGCAGATCGAGCATCTGAACGATGCCCTTCGGACGCAGATCGAAGTGCTCGAGCACGAGCTTGGTGATTTCCGCATCCGACACGTGGCCTGTGCCGAACGTGTTGACCATGACCGAAGTAGGACGCGCCACGCCGATGGCATACGAAACCTGAATCAGCGCGCGCGATGCCAGGCCCGCCGCGACGATGTTCTTCGCGACATAACGTCCCGCATAAGCCGCCGAGCGGTCGACCTTCGACGAATCCTTGCCCGAGAACGCGCCGCCGCCGTGAGGGGCCGCGCCGCCGTATGTATCGACGATGATCTTGCGGCCCGTCAGACCGCAATCGCCTTGCGGACCGCCGATGACGAAGCGGCCCGTCGGGTTCACCAAGAACTTGATATCGCCCTTGATGAGGTCTTTCGGCAGCGTCGGCTTGATGACTTCTTCGATCACCGCTTCGCGCAGTTGCGCGAGTTCGATGTCCGGCGCATGTTGCGTGGACAGCACGACAGTATCGATGGAATGCGCCTTGCCGTCGACGTAACGCACGGTGACTTGCGACTTCGCATCCGGACGCAGCCAGGGCAAACGGCCGTCGCGGCGCAGGTTCGCCTGACGCTCGACCAGCCGATGCGAAAGGTGGATCGGCAGCGGCATGAGTTCGGGCGTTTCGTCGCACGCGTAACCGAACATGAGGCCCTGATCGCCCGCGCCCTGATCGAGGTTGTTGTCGTGCGCCTTGTTCACGCCTTGCGCGATATCCGGCGATTGCTTGTCGTAAGCCACGAGCACCGCGCAGCCGCGATAGTCGATACCGAAGTCCGTGTTGTCGTAACCAATGCGCTTGATGGTGTCACGCGCAATCTGGATGTAATCGATGTTGGCGGTGGTGGTGATTTCGCCTGCGAGAACAACGAGACCGGTGTTGCAGAGCGTTTCTGCCGCGACGCGCGAGTATTTGTCCTGCGCGAGGATGGCGTCGAGGATGGCGTCGGAGATTTGGTCAGCGACCTTGTCCGGATGGCCTTCGGAAACGGATTCGGAAGTAAAGAGATAGTCGTTCGACACGCTTCAGACTCCAATAAAGTACGGTTGATGTTCACGTAGCCGACTTCGTTCGGAGTCTGAAGCGGCGACGCTTTAGCGGATTCCTTACTCCGGCCCTTGCTTTTCAGCGCTGACCGACTTCGCCCCGCAAGTTGTCCATTAACTCGGCGAAGATCTTATTATACCGACTTCCCATGTTTCCACAGAGTTGAAACGTTTGTTGTCATACGCCCCGCATCAATTATTCGCTCACGTTCGACGGAGCGCTTCGTCATGCTAGGACGCATCGGCGTGGCGCCTGCCATCGGCCTTCTCAAGTTCCTCGCGCTGATTCCGTACGGCATCACGGCGCGTTTCGGCGACGGTCTCGGCTGGCTGCTGTATCAGATTCCGAGCCGCCGCAAACGCATCGTGCATACGAACCTGAAACTGTGTTTTCCCGAATGGTCCGATGCGAAACGCGAGGACATCGCGCAGAAGCATTTTCGGCATGCGATTCGCAGTTATATCGAGCGCAGCGTGCAGTGGTTCGGATCGGCGAAGAAGCTCGAAAAGCTGATCGAAGTCGATAGCGCGATCGACCTCATGGATCCCGATCTTCCGCCGACGCTCTTTCTCGGTTTTCACTTCGTCGGCATCGAGGCGGGATCGATCTTTCTGAATTACTCGTTGCATCGGCAATGCGGATCGCTATATCAGCCGTTTTCGAATCCTCAGGTGGAAGAACTCGCGAAGACGCAGCGCGCGCGTTTCGGCGCGGACATGGCGAGCCGCGCGGACAGCGCGCGTATCGTGCTGCGCTGGCTGCGTGACCGCAAACCGGTGATGCTCGGTGCGGACATGGATTACGGCATGCGCAACTCCACCTTCGTGCCGTTCTTCGGCATTCCGACGTGTACGCTGACCGCGGTCGGACGGCTCGCGAAAACGGGCAAGGCGCAACTGGTGCCGTTTATCGGTGAAGTGCTGCCGAACTACAAGGGGTATCGGCTCAAGATTTACGAGCCGTGGCAGAACTATCCCTCCGGCGACGATGAGGCCGACGCGCGGCGCATGAATGAGTTTCTGGAAGAGCACATTCCGGAAATGCCCGAGCAGTATTACTGGGTGCATAAGCGATTCAAGACGCGGCCGCCGGGGGATCCGAGTTTCTATTGAGGCGTGGCCGTAAGGCGCGCGGGTCTTGTCGGCGCGCCTCACATACAATAGCGGCCATGAAACTCAAATTCACCAAAATGCAGGGCGCGGGCAACGACTTCGTCGTGCTCGATGGCTACACGCAAGCGCTCAACTTAAGCGCGGCACAAGTGCGCGCGCTCGCGAATCGGCATTTCGGCGTCGGCGCGAATCAACTGCTGCTCGTCGAAAAGCCGACGGTGGAAGGCGTCGATTTCAAATACCGCATCTTTAATTGCGATGGCGGCGAAGTCGAACATTGCGGCAACGGCGCGCGCTGCTTCGTCAAGTTCGTGCGCGATCAGGGTCTGACGGATGCATCGACGGTGCGCGTGCAGGTGCAAAACGGCATCATCGCGCTGACGATGCAGGACAATGGCGAAGTCGTCGTCGATATGAGCACGCCGGAGTTCGACCTGCCCCACGTTCCGTTCGATGCCAACGGCCTCGAAAGCCGCAGGGAAAGCGCGGACACGCTCTGGCCGCTCGATGTCGCCGGGCACACGCGCATGATTTCCGTCGTGTCGATGGGCAATCCGCACGCGGTGCAGATCGTCGACGATGTCGAAGCGTATCCGGTGCTCGAAGAAGGCCCGCTGATCGAACGCCACGCGCATTTTCCGAAACGTGTGAACGCCGGCTTCATGCAGATCGTCGATCGTCATTCGGTCAAGTTGCGCGTGTTCGAACGCGGCGCGGGCGAAACGCTTGCGTGCGGCACGGGCGCGTGCGCGGCGGTCGCGGCGGGCATCCGGCGCGGTCTGCTGGATTCGCCGGTTCGCGTCGATACTCACGGCGGCACGCTGACCATCACATGGAACGGCACACAGGACGAATCCGCCGCGCTCTATATGGCAGGCCCGGCCACGACGGTTTTCGAAGGCGAGATCGACCTCGATCGCCTCGTCTAACGCATAAACATCGATCATGAATCCACGCGAAGTCGCCGATTATCTGCTCGACAATCCCGAGTTTTTCGTCGAGCACGCCGAAATGCTCGGCACCATCCGGCTCTCGAATCCGCACGGCAAAGCGGCCGTGTCGCTGCAGGAGCGCCAGATGGAAATGCTGCGCGACAAGAACAAGCAGCTCGAACGGCGTCTCGCGGAACTGCTGCGTTACGGCCACGAAAACGACAGCATCTCGACCAAGTTCAATCGATGGACCGTGCGCGTGATGGCACAGCCCGATCCGTACGTGCTGCCCGCAAACATCAGCAAGGGATTGTGCGAAGTCTTCGACGTGCCGCACGCCGCGCTGCGCGTGTGGGATGTCGATGAAACGTACAAGCAGGCGGATTTCGCGCGGCAAGTCGGCGAGGAAGTGCGCATTTTCGCGACGAGCCTCGATGCGCCGTATTGCGGCGCGAACACCGGTTTCGCGGCGGCGCAATGGCTGAGCGCATCGAATTCGGCATCGGCGACGACGAGTGACGGCAATGGCGACGAAGCGCGCAAGATCGAATCGGTCGCGCTGATCGCGCTGCGCGATCAGCAAGGCGGGCCGGATGCGCCCGTGTTCGGTCTGCTCGTGATGGGATCGCCCGATCCGCGCCGTTTCTACGACGGCATGGCGACCGATTTTCTGACGCAGATCGGCGCATTGGCGAGCGCCGCGCTGTCGCGCCTGCTGCCGCACTAAAGCCCGATGAACACGGCCGCTGATCACGTGAAAACGTATCTCGCGATGCTCGAGCATCAGCGGCATTTGTCCGAGCACACGTTGCGCGGCTACACGCACGAACTCGACGAACTGAGAAAGCTCGCCAAAGACCGCGCGCTCGAAGCGCTTACGCCCGCCGATATTCGCGGCGCGGTCGTGCGCGCGCACGCGGGCGGGCTGTCGCCGAAGTCGATCGCGCATCGCTTGTCGGCGTGGCGCGCGTTTTATCGATGGCTGGCGGAGCGCATCGACATGCCGGCGAATCCGGTCGCGACCGTGCGCGCGCCGAAAGGCGAAAAGACGCTGCCCAAAGCGTTGTCCGTCGATGACGCCAAAACGCTCATGGACGCGCCGCAGTCCGGCACGACCGAAGCGCTGCGCGACACGGCCATCCTCGAACTGTTCTACTCGTCGGGCTTGCGGCTCGCGGAACTGTGCGGGCTCGATCTGCGTCACGTCGATACGCCCGAGCACACATCGCAAGGCTGGCTCGATCTCGACAGCGCCGAAGTCACCGTGCTCGGCAAAGGCAAGCGCACGCGCAAGGTGCCGGTCGGCCGCAAGGCAATCGATGCGCTCAATGCGTGGATCCCGGTGCGCGACGAATTCGTCAAGGGCGATCCGCATCCGCTTTTCGTGTCCGTGCGCGGCAATCGCATGGCGCCGGGCGTCGTGCGCGAACGCGTCAAGCGTCGCGCGCTGCTGGCGGGCATTCCGTCGAGTGTGCATCCACACGTGCTCAGGCATTCGTTCGCCACGCACGTGCTGCAATCCAGCGGCGATTTGCGCGCCGTGCAGGAACTGCTCGGGCACGCGAGCATCACCGCGACGCAGGTCTATACGTCGCTCGATTTTCAACATCTCGCCAAGGTCTACGACCAGGCGCATCCGCGCGCGAAAAAGCGCGATTAATTTTCCCGGCGCATCGGCGCTTTAAAGCATCGCAATGAACACCATCACGCTCAAACCGGCGAAGGACAGATCGCTGGTCCGCCGCCATCCGTGGATTTATGCAAACGCCATTGCGCAGATCGACGGCCATCCCGCGCCGGGCGCGACCGTCACCGTGCGCGCGGCGGACGGGCGCTTTCTCGCGCGCGCATCGTATAGCCCACATTCGCAGATTCGCGCGCGCGTCTGGACCTTCGACGAAAGCGAGCCCATCGATCACGCGTTCTTCAAGCGGCGCGTGCTGCGCGCGGTGGCGCATCGCCGCGCGATGATCCGCGGTACGGGCGCAACACGTCTCATCTTCGGCGAAGCGGACGGCTTGCCCGGTTTGATCGTCGATTACTACGTCGCGGATCAGGGCGACCACGCGCAACTCGTCTGCCAGTTCATGGCGACGGGCGTCGAAGTGTGGAAGGACGCGATCGTGCAGGCGCTCGTCGCCGCGACCGATTGCCCGAACGTCTACGAGCGCTCGGATATATCGATCCGCCAGAAGGAAGGGCTCGAACAGACCGTCGGCGTGCTTGCCGGCGACGCGCCGCCCGAGACGCTCATCACGAACGAATGCGGCGTGCGCTATCACGTCGATGTGCGCAACGGCCATAAAACCGGCTTTTACGTCGATCAGCGCGATAACCGCGTGCTCGTCGCGCAGAACGCGGCGGGCCGCGATGTGCTGAACTGCTTTTGCTACACGGGCGGTTTCTCGCTGGTTGCGCTCAAAGGCGGTGCGACGCGCGTCGTGTCGGTCGATTCCTCCGGCGAAGCGCGCGCGCTCGCGCGTGAGAACGTGAAGGCCAATGGCTTCGACGAACACAAGGCCGAATAGACGCGTTCAAGACGCTGCGCCGTCTCTACGACGAAGGTCAGCGTTTCGACCTGATCGTGCTCGATCCGCCCAAATTCGCGCCATCGAAGGAAACGGTGGATCGCGCGGCGCGGGCGTACAAGGACATCAATCTGACGGGCTTCAAACTGCTGCGTCCGAGCGGGCTGCTCTTCACGTATTCGTGCTCCGGCGCGATCGATGCGGATCTCTTTCAGAAGATCGTCGCTGGGCGCGGGCGTCGATCATCCGCTTCTGACGGCATTCCCGGAAGGCGAATACCTGAAAGGTCTACTGTTGCAAATCGCCTGAACGCCCTAATCTGGGCGCGATCCACGAGCGCCAAGGCATCGGCTTGACAGATATGTTTCAATAATCGATTAGACGCCATTTCGGAACTGCGGAACTTACAAGGACACAGGCGACACCATGATTCCCGTAACCATCCTGACCGGCTTTCTCGGCAGCGGCAAAACCACGCTGCTAAAGCGCATCCTGAACGAGCAGCACGGCATGAAGATCGCCGTGATCGAAAACGAGTTCGGCGAAGAGAACATCGACAACGAAATCCTCGTGCAGGAGACGAACGAGCAGATCATCCAGATGAGCAACGGCTGCATCTGCTGCACGATTCGCGGCGATCTGGCGCGCGCGCTGGAAGACTTGGCCAATCGCAAGAAAGCGGGCACGCTGGATTTCGACCGCGTGGTGATCGAAACCACAGGTCTGGCGAATCCCGGCCCGGTCGCGCAGACGTTCTTCATGGATAACACCGTCGCCGACGAATTCCTGCTCGACGCGATCATCACGCTCGTCGATGCCAAGCACGCCAACGCGCAGCTCGATCAGCACGAAGTCGTGCAACGTCAGGTCGGCTTCGCGGATCGCTTGTTCATCACGAAGTCGGATCTCGTTTCGGCTGAAGAGCTCGAGTCGCTCAAGCATCGGCTGGTGCATATGAATCCGCGCGCGGCCATTCGCGTCGTGAATTTCGGCGATGCGGACATCAAGGAAATCTTCGATCTGCGCAGCTTCAACCTGAATTCGAAGCTCGAGATCGATCCGGATTTCCTCGCGGAAGACGATCACGACCATGACCACGACCACGCGCACCACGACGACAAGATCAAGTCGTTCGTGTATCGCAGCGACAAACCGTTCGATCCGAACCGCCTCGAAGATTTCCTCGGCGGCATCCTGCAGATCTACGGCGAACGTCTACTGCGCTACAAGGGCGTGCTCTATATGAAGGGCGTCGATCGCAAGGTCGTGTTTCAGGGCGTGCGCCAGATGATGGGCAGCGACCTCGCCGCCAAATGGATGCCGGTCGAAAAGAAGAACAACAAGATGGTGTTCATCGGCATCGAGTTGCCGAAAGACCTGATTACCGACGGTCTGAACGCCTGCCTCGTCAAATAAGGCACGTATCTCGCTTCACTGCGTCGGGTTCGTTCGACGCGGTAAGACGAGAAAAAACCGGAAAGCGCCGCCGCGATCCTCGCGTGCGGCGTTTTTCGTAATTGACTTTCGTTACGCGAGTGTATTCGCGACCACGCACCGTCATCGCTTTTTGTACGTTCAGGCGTTATATTTTTTAAATTCCGGCACCAATCGACAGGGTTTTCCTAGGTTGTCGTCGGATTTTGCGGTTCAGTTACAATACAGCCCCACTGGAGAAGAGCAGTTCCATTGGCGTGAGGTAACCCTTGCCAGCGGATGTTTAGGAGAAGGGGTGTCCCGTCGGGACGACGTCTTGAATCACCGGGGGAAGGCGAATCAAGACAGCGCACCGGGGCCGGAAAGCAGCAGTCGAACGGTGAGCCACATGCCAATGGCTCGGCGGTCCGGAAGCATCATCCAATATCGGTTTCCGAAGGAGTTCGGCCTCGCCTCGGCGCGCATGGGCGACTTGCGAGATTCCAGCGCGATGTCGGATGGGCCGCATGCGGGTAACGCAGTTGCGGGCGTTGCGTAGAGCATCGCCTTACATTGAAGAAGCAAGCAGATGACAACAAAACTCTTGACCGAAGCCGAAATCCTGAAGATGAGCGAGAAGGACTACATGAACGAGGAACAACTCGCGTTCTTCAAAAACCGGCTCGAGCAGTTGCAGGCGGACATTCTGAAGAATGCCGGCCAGACTACGGAAAACCTGCGGGAAACGGTGATCGTGCCGGACCCGGCGGATCGCGCGACCATCGAGGAAGAGCATGCACTGGAACTGCGCACGCGGGATCGCGAACGCAAGCTCCTAAAGAAAGTGCAGCAGTCACTGGCGCGCATCGAATCCGGCGATTACGGCTGGTGCGAAGAAACCGGCGAGCCGATCGGCATTCCGCGTCTGATCGCGCGTCCGACGGCCACGCTGTCGCTCGAAGCGCAGGAACGCCGCGAATTGCGCCAGAAGCTGTTCGGCGACTGATCGCAGCGCGCGCGGTGAACGTCGCGGGAATCTGCCCACAACGGGGAAGACGCCGCCGCGAAAAATGCCGCATTCACGGATGCGGTGACCGAAAGGCACACGTTGATGGTGTGCCTTTTCGTTTTCGGCGCGGGTAAAACGGATCGATGATCGCGCGCAGTGTCTTGATAATTCCCGCGCCGCCCTAAAATGAACACGACGCGCCTCGCATAAACATCATCGGCATCATCGCGACGGGCGCGCGCGCAGCGCCGCTCGCTGGCATCAGTGTCAGACGGAACCCCGCGCCGTGCACTCCATCGAATTCTCGACTGCGCGGCGGCTGCAATTTGATCGATAGCCGCCCACGTCCCTCGTTTTCACAAGGAACGCACATGGAACAATTTCACGGCACGACCATCGTCTCCGTGCGCCGCGACGGCAAGGTCGCGCTGGGCGGCGATGGTCAGGTGACGCTCGGCAACATCGTCATGAAAGGGGGCGCAAAGAAAGTGCGCCGCATTTATGGCGGCAAGGTGCTGGTCGGTTTCGCCGGCGGCACCGCCGATGCGTTCTCGCTGCTCGATCGCTTCGAAGCGAAACTCGAGAAACATCAGGGCAACCTCACGCGCGCGGCCGTCGAACTGGCGAAGGACTGGCGCACGGACCGCATGCTGCGCCGTCTCGAAGCCATGCTCATCACCGCCGATAAAGACGCCACGCTCCTCATCACCGGCAACGGCGATGTGCTCGACCCGGAGCACGGCATTGCGGCGATCGGTTCGGGCGGTGCGTATGCGCAGGCCGCCGCGCAGGCGCTAGTGGAAAACACCGAGCTTTCGCCGCGCGATATCGTCGAGAAATCGCTGACGATCGCTGGCGACATGTGCATCTACACCAATCACAACCGCGTGATCGAGACGATCGAATAAAGGACAAGGACATAGCGATGACCACCATGACTCCCTCCGAAATCGTCTCCGAACTCGACAAGCACATCATTGGCCAGGGCCGCGCGAAAAAAGCGGTCGCCGTCGCGCTGCGCAACCGCTGGCGTCGTCAGCAAGTCGCCGAGCCGCTGCGTCAGGAAATCACGCCGAAGAATATTCTGATGATCGGGCCGACGGGCGTCGGCAAAACGGAAATCGCGCGGCGTCTCGCCAAGCTCACGGACGCGCCGTTCATCAAGATCGAAGCGACGAAATTCACGGAAGTGGGCTACGTCGGGCGCGATGTCGATAGCATCGTGCGCGATCTGATCGAGATTTCCGTCAAGCAGACGCGCGAATCCGAGATGAAGAAAGTGCGCCCGAAGGCTGAAGACCGCGCCGAAGACCGCATTCTCGACATTTTGCTGCCGACGGCGCGGCCGGTCGGTTTCGGCACATCGAACGCGATCGAATCGAGCGGTGAAAGCGGCGACAACACTACGCGGCAGACTTTCCGCAAGCGTCTGCGCGAAGGCGCGCTCGATGACAAGGAAATCGAACTGGATGTGGAAATGCCGCAGGCCGGCATGGACATCATGGGGCCGCCGGGCATGGAAGACATGACCGAGCAAATCCGTTCGATGTTCGCCAATATCGGCGGCGGCAAGAAGACGCGCCGCAAGGTCAAGGTGAAGGAAGCGCTGAAGCTGCTGACCGACGAAGAAGCCGGCAAGATGCTCAACGACGAAGAGGTCAAGAGCAAGGCCGTGCAGAACGTCGAGCAGAACGGCATCGTGTTTCTGGACGAGATCGACAAGATCGCGTCGCGCAGCAAAGTCGGCGGGGCGGAAGTGTCGCGCGCGGGCGTGCAGCGTGATCTGCTGCCGCTCGTCGAAGGCACGACGATCAACACGAAGTACGGGATGATCAAGACCGATCACATTCTGTTTATCGCGAGCGGCGCGTTTCATCTGGCCAAGCCGAGCGATCTGATCCCCGAACTGCAAGGCCGTTTCCCGATTCGCGTCGAGCTGGATTCGCTGTCCGTGCAGG
>LFMX01000069.1 GCA_001184405.1 Candidatus Burkholderia humilis | reverse complement strand
TCGGCGCGGCGAAGCGGTGTGGGACGGCGACAGCGTGTATCTGAAGCGCGGCGTGCGCAGTGATGCGGCGTCTCTCGCTTCGATCGACGCGCCGCCGGAAACGGCCGCGCCGCTGCTCGCGCGCGAAGCCCACTGGCAATTGCCACCGCAACTCGGACGGGACTACGCGAAGGCATCGGGCGATTTCAATCTGATCCATCTGCACACGCTCACTGCAAAGGCGTTCGGCTTTCCGCGCGCGATCGCGCACGGCATGTGGACGCTCGCGCACGCTGGCGGCGCTGCATCCCGTCAAACCGATCGCGGCGGGAGAAGCGCACGGCGACTTCAAGCTGCCGCTTTTCCTTCCCGGCGATGCCACGCTGTGGAGCGCCGCACCCTCGCCCACCGCGCGCGATTTCGAAGTGCGCGATCTGGCGGGCGATCGTCCACATTTGCGCGGGCGCTTCGAATGGGAGCTGCCATGAACGACGTGAGGCGGGTAGCCATCATCGGTAGCAACCGGATTCCGTTCGCGCGCGCGAACACGGCGTACGCGAATGCATCGAATCAGGACATGCTGAGCTTCGTGCTGCAAGGACTTGTCGATCGATACGACCTGCACGGCCTGAAGCTCGGCGAAATCGCGGCGGGCGCGGTGCTCAAGCATTCGCGCGATTTCAATCTGACGCGCGAAGCCGCGCTCTCGACTACGCTCGCGAAGGAAACGCCCGCGTACGATGTGAGCCAAGCGTGCGGCACCGGACTCGAAGCGGCGATTCTCGTCGTCAACAAGATCGCGCTCGGGGGCAGATCGATGTGGGCATCGCGGGCGGCGTGGATACGGCGTCGGATGCGCCCATCGGCGTGAACGAGCGCATGCGCAAGATTCTGCTCGAAGCGAATCGCGGGCGCAGCGCCGGCCAACGCATCGGCGCGCTCGCGAAGCTGCGTCCGGGCATGTTCTTCAAGCCCGCGCTGCCGCGCAACGTGGAGCCGCGCACGGGTTTGTCGATGGGCGAGCACTGCGAACTCATGGCCAAGCGCTGGAAAATATCACGCGAAGCGCAGGACGCGCTGGCGCTCGAAAGCCACATCAAGCTCGCGGCCGCGTATGAGCGCGGCTTTTTCAACGATCTGATGACGCCGTACAAAGGCCTCGCGCGCGACAACACCTTACGCGCCGATATTTCGCCCGACCGGCTCGCCGGTGCTGGCGGTTTTCGTACTCGGCGAGCGCGGCCGTCGACTACGTGGACAAACGCGAAGACTTGCTGATGGCGCCCGTCTACACCGTCCCGCTAATGCTCGCGTGCGCCAGTCTCACGCTGCAGGATTTCGACTTCTACGAAATCCACGAAGCCTTCGCCGCGCAAGTGCTCTGCACGCTCGTTCATGGGAAGACGACGAATACTGCCGCGAGACGCTGGGCTTGAGCGCGCCGCCGGGCGCTATCGATTGCGCGCGGCTGAATGTGAACGGCGGCTCGCTCGCGGCGGGTCATCCGTTTGCGGCGACGGGCGGACGGATCATCGGGACGCTCGCGAAAATGCTAGCGAAAACGCCCGCGCGCACCGATGGAAAGCCGCTGCGCGGTGTCATATCGATTTGTGCGGCAGGCGGTCAGGGCGTCGTCGCGATACTCGAACGTTGAAAAAACATTAGATAAGACACGACAAAAAAGCACGTCAGGAGACAGCCACATGAGCACGGGACAGTCATCGTCTTGCGGGACGGCGCACCCGCACGCGACGGACGGCATCTGGTACGCGTCGTATCCGCAGGGCATCACGCTTGACATCGAGCCGTCGCGCTATCACTCCATCACGCATTTCTTCGATGAATCGGTGCAGCGCTTCGCCGATCGCGTCGCGTACGTAAGCCTCGGCTCGACGCTGACGTTCGATGCGCTGCGCCGTCACGCGCACGCGTTCACGTCTTATTTGCAGCAGCTCGGCGTGCAGCACGGCGATCGCGTCGCTCTGATGATGCCCAACACGCTTGCCTATCCCGTCGCGCTGTTCGGCGCGCTCGCGGCGGGCGCGATCGTCGTCAATGTGAATCCGCTTTATTATACGGTACGCGAGCTTGCGCATCAGTTGAAGGATTGCGGCGCGCAAACCATCGTCGTGTTCGATCGATTCGCCAAGACCGTGCAGGACGCGCAAGCAGGCACGCGCGTGCGCAATGTGATCGTGACGGGTATCAGCGATTTGCTCGGCAGCTGGCTGAACGTGAAGGGCCGCACGCTCGATCTCTTTCTGCGTCACGTGAAAAAGAGCGTGCCCCGATTACGCGCTGCCCGCGTCCGTCACGCTGCTACGCTCGCGATGGGGCGCAAAGCGAAGTTCGAGCCGGTTCGCATCGGACACGGCGATATCGCATTTATTCAGTATACTGGAAAAATGGCCGGCGTCGCCAAGGACGCGATGCTCACATCGCAATATCATCGCCAATGTGATGCAGGCGCTCGCGTGGGCGAACGGCGCGCTCGTCAATGGCAAGGAAATCGTCGCGACGCCGTTGCCTCTCTATCACGCGTATTCGCGACGATCAATGTGCTCATGGCGCTCGGCATTGGCGCGCGCCATGAGCCGTCAATCCGCGCGATATCCGCGCGCTCACGCGTGCGCTACACGGCGAAGCCTTCACCATGATCACGGCGCTCAACACGTTCTACAGCGCGCTGCTCGACGCCGCCGCCTTTCGCGCGCGCGATTTCTCCGCGCTCAAACTCGCGATGGCCAGCGGCATGGCGACGCAGCGCGTGGTCGCCGAGCGCTTTCATACGGTGACGGGGCGCAGAATCGTCGAAGGCTACGGCCTCACGGAATGCTCGCCGCTCGTGTGCGCGAAGCCGCTCGCCGCCGGCAGTTCGTTCGATGGCACCATCGGCGTGCCCGTGCCTTCCACACAAGTGCGCCTGCGCCGCGAAGATGGCGCGTGAGCGACGATCGGTGAACCGGGCGAACTCTGCGTGCATGGCCCGCAAGTGATGAAAGGCTACTGGAACCGGCCGGAGGAAACGGCGCTGGCTATCGACGCAAACGGCTGGTTCGCCACCGGCGATATCGGCATGATGGATGCGCGCGGCGTGATCACGCTCATCGATCGCAAAAAGGACATGATGATCGTCTCGGGCTTCAACGTGTATCCGAACGAGATCGAGGACGTATTAGCCGCGCATCCGAAAGTGCGCGCGGTCGCGACGGTTGGCATGCCCGATGCCGTCACCGGCGAGCGCGTGAAGGTGTTCGTCGTGCCGCGCGATAAATCGCTTTCCGTGGAAGAGTTGCTCGCGTTCGCCCGTTTACATCTGACCGGCTACAAAGTGCCCGCCGCCGTCGAGTTTCGGGACGCGCTGCCGCTGACGCCGATCGGCAAAGTGTTGCGGCGCGAACTGCGTGAATTACACGAGGGCGGATCGTCGTAATCATCCCGGAGGAACTGCATGCTGCGGCGCGCTTGCCTGATGATCTGCCTGTGTGTCGCGTTCGCGTTCGGCATCGCGCATGCACAGGACATCGATATTTCGCGTGTCGCTTCGCTTTCCGTCGATGAACAAGCCCGCTGGCTCGATACCGCCGCCCAAAGCGGCACGCTCGCCGCGCTGGACGACGAACAACTCGCCGCCCTTTTCCAGGCGTTCGATCCGCTCGTTATGCCGCGCTATCTGCAACGGCGCAAACACGAATACGCGTCCTGCGAATTCACGATGAAGCGGCGCGAGCGCAGTCGAATCATTCCATTCGCGAGCTGGGCATCGAAAGCATCACGGATCGCTTTCTCGAAGAAGGCAGCAAGCTCGCGGAAGCGGGTGTATCGCGGCCAACGAATATCGAAGTGAAAATGATCGACGGCGTGCGCGTGGTCGCCTTTGCGTATGAAACGCCGACCGGCCAGCCCGCGTTCTACGCGAAGAAGGAAATTGTCGGGCTGGATTTGAGACTGCCGCTGTTGCGCAGCGTCGAATCGTTCAATTAACGACGGCGATATTTTCGAAAGCGTCGTGTTCGAGCGCATCGAAGAAAAGCCTTTCGACGATCTGACTTTCGACCCGAAAAATCCCGACTATCGCTTCTGAAATACCTGCATGACATGCGGCGTAACAAAGCCCGCACGCGCGGGCCAAAAGATTTAAGTTTCGCCTAAGACTTCGCCGATAACCTGCTCCGCACTCCATCGAAATCCACGCGTGCAACGCGCAACGCCATGTAATCACGAAAGGAGTTGCACCCATGAAAATCCGTCCGGCCCTCAAAAGGCTTTTGAGCCACCACGAAATCGCCACGCTGCTTTTGCTCCTGCACGCGCCCATCGATGCGATTGCCGCCACGCCCGATGTCGCGTCGCTGCAGGAATACGGCTATGTCGAAATCGTGTCGCCGGACGCGGGCGCGCCCAAAGTGCGCATTACCGAAGACGGCAACGCCGTGTTGCGCGGGCTGGGCGTGCGCTAATCCTTGAATCATCGCGAACTCTGTAATAATCAGTCGATCCATTCACCGACCAGGAGTGATACGCGATGTCCGTCATTGAACCTATCGTTCAACGTGTGCTGTTGACCAATGACGACGGTATCGACACGCCCGGCCTCGCCGTGCTCGAAGCCATCGCGGCCGAACTGGCGCACGAAGTCTGGGTGATTGCACCCGAACACGATCAGAGCGGCACATCGCATTCCATCAGCCTGCATTCGCCGCTGCGCATTTCGCGTCAGGGCGCGCGGCGCTATGGCGTGCAAGGCACGCCCGGCGATTGCGTCGTCATGGCCGTGCGCCACATCATGAAAGACGCGCCGCCGACGCTCGTGCTGGCGGGCATCAATCGCGGCGCGAATCTCGGCGTCGAAACGATCCGTTTCGTCACGAGCTTTATCACCCGCTCGTTCGTCGAAATGATTCGCTGGAAGCAATTCGACGAAGCGGATGCGATCCTCGCGCGCGGCTATGAACATCTGGGCAACGAGCACATCATGCGGCTCACGCACGCGCTGCACACCATCTCGCGCGGCAAGCTGCAGGAAGGTTTCCGTCTGCGCGAGAAACTCATGGAGTCGTTCGCCTGGAAGCGCCGCACCAAGGTGCAGCCGCCCGACCTGCCGGCATGGAAGGGCGAACCGCTCGACGGCAAGCGCATCGTGATCTGGAGCGAGTTCGGCCTCGGCGACGAAATCTTTTTCTTCCGCTTTGCGCACATTCTGCGTGAGCGATGTGGCGCGCAAGCGGTCAGCGTCGTGTGTCAGACGCCGCTCGTCGAGCTGTTCGAGGCATTGGGCGAGGCGGACGCGGTCATCGACGTGAAGCACACGGCGGACATGCCCGCGCAGGATTTCTGAGTGTATCCGCACGCGATCCCCGCGCATCTGCCGCTGGAGCTCGAGGCGTTGCCGCGTACGGTGCCGTATCTGAAGGCCACGCCCGCGAAGGTCGATGCGCTCAAGGGCGCGCTGAAAGTCGCCATCGCGTTCAAGGGCGATCCGAGGCACGAGAACGATCGCGAACGGTCGATGCCGTCGCTTTCCGCGCTCGATCCGCTTTTCGCGCTAGAAGGCGTGGAGTTTTATAGCGTGCAGAAGGGCTCGGACGAAGTGGCGGAGTATGCATCGAGGCTGCCGAATTTTCATGATCTCGGCGCGAGCCTGAACAGCATGGCGGAAACGGCCAGCGTGATCGAAGCGATTGATTTTGTCTATGACCGTAAGAATTGCTCGGTTTTTGGGCGTTTCTGGCTCGAAAGCGCGGCGCGTGGCGTCTGTTTTGGCACCGGTACAATGAACGTTTTTACAGACGGTCTTGCATTCACGTCAGTCATATGAAAGTCATTCTGGTTCCTGTCACGCCCTTCCAGCAAAACTGTTCGATCGCGATGTGCGAAGCAACCAAGCGCGCCGCCGTCATCGATCCGGGCGGCGATATCGATCGCATCATCGCGGAGGTCGAGCGGCAGGGCGTGAGCGTCGAGAAAATTCTGCTGACGCATGGCCATCTGGATCACTGCGGCGGCGCAAAGGCGCTGGCCGGCACTACGCAGCACTACGCAGCACTACGCAGCACTACGCAGCACTACGCAGCACTACGCAGCACTACGCAGCACTACGCAGCACTACGCAGCACTACGCAGCACTACGCAGCACTACGCAGCACTACAGTATACAATAGAGGGACCGCACCGGGAAGACGCGTTCTGGATCGATCAGCTTCCCGCGCAAACGCAGCGCTTCGGTTTCTCGAACGCCGAAGCGTTCATGCCCGGGCGCTGGCTCGAAGACAGCGACACCGTGCAGTTCGGCGACGAAACGGTGGAAGTGTATTTCTGCCCCGGCCACACGCAGGGCCATGTCGTCTTCTTCAGCCGCGCGCACGAACTCGCGTTTGTCGGCGATGGAGTCGCAGCATGAACACGAAGGCGATTCCCGAAATCTACGTGAGCACGGACGTCGAAGCCGATGATCCGATTCCCGGTCCGCACTCCACCATGCTGAGCTTCGCGTTAGCGGCGTTCGCGGAGGACAAGCAGCTCATCGGCACGTTCTCGGCGAATCTCGAAACGCTGGAAGGCGCGGCGGCGCATCCGGTGCAGGTCGCGTGGTGGAAAACGCAGCCGGACGCGTGGGAAGCGTGCCACAGGGATCTGCAAAAGCCGGAAATCGCGCTTCCGGCCTATGTCGACTGGGTGGAGAAGCTGCCAGGCAAACCGGTGTTCGTCGCGTATCCGGCGGGCTTCGACTTCACCTATATGTCTGGTACATGATGCGTTTCGCCGAGCGCTGTCCGTTCTCGTGGTCGGCGCTCGATATCAAGACGCTCGCGTTCGCGATCACCGGTTTGCCGTATCGCAAGGCCATTAAGCCGCGTCTGCCGGAGCACTGGTTCGACGAATTGCCGCATACGCATGTCGCGCTGGACGACGCCATCGAACAGGGCGCGCTCTTTGCAACATGCTGAAAGACTTGCGCGCCATGCAGGCCGCGACAGCGCCGCAAACCGAACCTCAAGGCGAAGGTAAAACCGCGCCGTGAAGTCGATGCGTTAGGGAATCTCCCTCAGCGCAAGCGCATTGCATTGCGTTTCTTTTTCTGCGCCTCCACCATTAGAGTCAGATCGCGACCGAATGGAGGCACAGTTGACTCTCGATACATTCTCACAAAAAATCCTGCGTCTTCTGCAACTGGATGCGCGCCGCTCCGTTCAGGAAATCTCCGATCAGGTCGGCCTGTCTAGTACGCCGTGCTGGCGTCGCATCAAGGACATGGAGCAGTCGGGCGTCATTCAGCGCTATACCGCGCTGCTCGATCGCGAAAAGCTCGGCCTTCATGTTTGCGCGCTCGCGCATATCCATCTCACGCGGCACACGGAAGGCGGCGTCGAACAGTTCGAGCGCGAGATCGCCACGTGTCCGGAAGTGACCGAGTGCTACAGCACGACCGGCGAATCGGACTACATCCTCAAGATTGTCGCGCCGGATATCAAGTCGTACGACGCCTTTCTGCACGATTGCATCTTCAAGATTCCGGCGGTCGCGCAGGTTCGCACGAGCGTCGTGCTTCGCGAGATCAAGTTCGATACGCAACTGCCGCTGTGAGTTTTAGCGCACGGCTTGCGTCACGCGAATCTCGCGTGCGCCGAGTTGCCGTTTGAGCATATCGAAATCGATGGCCGGGAGTTGCGCGGCGGCGTGCTGACTGTCCGTCGCCGGCAGCATGATGTCGATGTCAAAGCCGCCGCTCAGATAATGCAGGTTGAGTGCCTGGACGCTCAGTCCGTGTTGCGCGAACGCGGCATTCACGGCTTCGCTCACGGTCGAGCGCAACGGGAAATGGCCCGGCAATGGATTGAGTTCATCGCTTTCGGGATCGACGTGAATCAGCGCATCGATCACGCGGGAATCTTTGAGCATATTCGCCCGCGCCGATTCCGCGATGAAATGCCCTTCCGATACCGATATGCGCGGATCGACGAGAATATGCGCATCGACGATAGCGAGATCGCCCATTTTCCGCGTACGTAGTTCATGCACTTCGCGCACGCCCGGCGTGCCCAGCACAATGCGGCGTAAATCGTCGGTGGTGGCTTGATCGAGCGCGCGATCGGAGAGATCCTGCAAAGCGTCCCACGCGAACGACCATCCCATTTTGCCGATCAGAAATCCGACTACCGCGGCGGCAATCGGATCGAGAATTCGGAATCCCGCGAGACTTCCGATTATCCCAAGTGCGACGACGAGTGAAGACGCGGCATCCGAACGCGCATGCCATGCATTGGCGACGAGCATCGCGGAGCGAACGCGCTCAGCGGCGCGAAGCATATAGCGGAAAAGCGCTTCTTTAGAAAACATAACGATTACCGCAACGACCAGCGCAGTCGCGTGAACGGGCGGAATATTCTGAAGGTTCACAATCCGCGAACCGCCGCGCCAAAACATTCCGATTCCGACCGCGATCAACAATCCGCCGAGGAATAATGATGCAACCGTTTCATACCGGCTGTGACCGTAGTTGTGATCGTCATCCGGCGCGGCACCTGCCTGTCGATTGGCAATCAGCACGATAAAGTCGGACACGATATCGGCAAGCGAATGAACGCCGTCGGCAATCAACGCCTGAGAGTGCGCAAAAATGCCCACACTGAGTTGAGCCGAAGTCAGAACCGTATTTAGCGCAATGCTCGTCCAGGTGGTCCGCTGCGCGACCTGCTGTTTCTCCACTGCGTGCGCCGTCGCAAGCGACATGTAATTTGCCTCGAACCGATGGTGCTCGAAGTTTATCAGCACAAACGCTTTCCGCCACTTTTCAGAAATAACTCAACGGCTTTCGGATCAACGACTTAGCGGATTGTGACTCGGACGCGCGGTGTCACGCGCAAAGCGAGAAGGTGAAAAAGAAAAAGCCACACCCAAACGGCGTGGCTTCTCGATGATGCGTCCTGTATTGACTTACTTGCCGATCAGGAAACCGTCGCGATCCTGTCCTGCGATCCATTTCGGCGGCTTACCGCGGCCCGACCAGGTGCTGCCGCTTTCCGGATCACGATATTTCGGCGCCACACCCGAACAGCCGCCGCGCGGGCCTTTTGCGGCCTTTGCGCCACGCCCGCCGGTGAGCTCCTGAATCGTGATGCCATAATCCGCCATTTTCTGCTTGATCTCATTAAGCACTTCGGCGTATTCGCGCGACTTCGCTTCTTCAATCTCACGCTCGAGAGACTCGCGTTGTGCGAGGAGTTCCTTGTATGAAGGCATGGCAATTCCCTAAGTGGTTTCCTGATTTGCGAATCAACGCTCGCTTTTGAGTTATGAGTATAGCCCCGGATTTGCACGCAGATTAACACAAAAGTGATTATCGGGGCGTGCGCGCATCGCCATGTAATTTGGGTTTAGTGGTTTCCTCGTAACATTTGCCGATTTTTACTTAGTTTCACATCTATGGATCGTAAGGTGAAAAGTCTTAGAGCGTTCGCATCGAATGAAAACACATGGAAATGAAGCGCCGCAAAGATTTCATTTCATGGAAACTTTGCTTGACTCTTTCAATTACTGCTGTCCGGCTTTAAATTCGGGACGCAACAGAGTTATCGTTTGCGCAAAAATTCATGGCTGCCTCGCAAAACAATCCTCATGGCTGCCTCGCAAAACAATCCAATAGTGCCACCTTCAATTCTTCGTTAGAAGTTTTAGGTTTATCGAATGTAAAACGATTGCGCGTCCCGTTTAGGCGCAAATCACAGCCATATCGGTCAATCCCCAATAAATCGAGATGAGCCGGGCGGCGCGAATCGCTGTCGCAGAATTGGCAAAGCGTGGCTTCGTCCGCCGCGGAAATCGGCTCGAGCGGATCGATTTCCTCGCCGCCGAGCCAGCCCATCGCGCCGAATCCGCCGATATAACGCATTCGCGTCACGGTCATCACCCAAAACGAGAAATCGCCTAATTCGAGATAGCGCGCGGCGTCCGGGTGATAGCGCAGATACCGCCGCGCGAGTTCGCGCTGCTGATCGGCCGGTGCGGTTTCGAAGGTTCCCAACAGCGTGAGGCGCTGGCCTTCGAGGACGCGGCCATCGATGGAATGGGCGACCAGAAAGCCCGCGCGCGCGTCGGCCTGGAGATTGCGCGTGTGCTCGGCCAAATGGCTGATAAGCAGCATCGGCGTGTGCAAGGCCGTCGGCGCGAACGGCAGCGCGGTCGGATACGGAAAACCGTGCGGATCGCGCGAATGCGTCGAAAACGCGCCATCGTTCACGCGATGCAATAAGTGAAGCGGTGCCTGTGCGGGAATATTCATGCGTATCCGGTGAATATTTATTTGAGATGAAAACCCAATACCCGAACGATGTTAATTCAGTGCGTCCGAGCGTGTAACTCGGCCGTTCGATAGAATTGAAAGCTTCCGCCTGATTTCCAACGCCTCACTTCCTGGAACGGTTTCATCGTGTCCGATTCGACTTCCGCCTCCGCCGCCTCGTCCGTGCGCGAACCGAGCGCCGCACTTGCGCTACATCGCAGCTTGCCGCCCGCCACGCGCGCCCGCGCCCGTTACGCGACGATGGCGATCTTCTTCATCGCCGGCATGATGTACGCCTCGTGGGGCGTGCACGTGCCGACTGTGCGCGACAAGTTCGCGCTCAGCCCTGGCATGCTGTCGTTCGCGTTGCTCGCGGTCGCGGGCGGCTCCATTTTCGCGATGCTGACGAACGGCTCGTGGATCGCGCGCGTCGGCACGCGCAACGCGTGCATGGCAGGCGGTGCGATGATGATCTTCGGCGCGCTGATTCTCGTCACGCCGTCTTACTGGGTGCTGCTGGTCGTGCTCGCGTTGTTCGGCTTTGGCATGGCGACGCTCGATGTCGCGATGAACGTCGAGGCCAGCGCCGTCGAGGAAGCGCTGAATCGGCCGATCATGTCGTCGCTGCACGGCATGTTCAGCATCGGCGGGATGGCGGGCGCAGCGGCGGGCGGCGCGCTGCTCGCGCACGGCCTTGCGCCGGAAGCGCATCTCGCGCTGGCGTCGGGCGCGAGCCTCGTCGTCTTGCTCGTGTCGATGCCCGCCGTCCTGCCGCACGTGCCGCATCACGATGAACACGCGAAGGCGTCATCATCGAACCGGTGGAAATCGGGCGCGCTGTGGACGCTGGGCGGCATAGCGCTGATTGCGCTGATCGCGGAAGGCGCCATGTACGACTGGGCGACCGTCTATATGCGCGATGTCGTGCGCGCCACGCCCTCGCTCTCCAGCGCCGCTTACGCCGCATTTTCGGGCGGCATGGCGGCCGGACGCTTCGGCGGCAATGCCGTGCGCGCACGCTTCGGCGCGCCGCAGCTCGTGTTCGGCAGCGCGGGGCTGGCCTTCGTCGGCATGGTGATGGCGCTCGCCGTCCCCAACGCTATCGTCACGATGACCGGCTTCACGCTGATGGGCCTCGGTCTCGCCAATATGATGCCCGTGCTCTTCGCGGCGGCCGCGCGCGTCGAAGGCGTGACGGCGGCGGAAGGCTTGGCACAGGTCGCCGGGCTGGCGTATTTCGGGCTGCTGTTCGGGCCGGTGCTGATCGGCGGGGTCGCGCAAATCAGCACGCTGCCGATCGGCCTATGCGTCGTGGCGGCGTGCTGCGCGATCATCACCATGATCGGGCCGCGCATCCTCAAACGCCTGAAGATATAAAAAAGCGTGCGGGCCTTGTGGCACCGCGCGCTTTTCTTTGGAGCCGGAAGACTTACATCTTCACGACGTCGAGCAGCGTCTTCTTGCCCTTCTTGTAATCGTACAGCGAAATCACGCCGTGCTTCAGATCGCCCTTCGAATCGAAGGTCGTCCGCCGATCACGCCTTTAGCCTTTATAGTCTTCGGCATCGCGGCGACGATCTTCGCCGAATCGGTCGAGTTCGCGCGCTTCATCGCATCGACGATGATGTACACCGCGTCATACGTGAACGGTGCGTAGATCTGAATCGACTGGCCGAAACACTTCAGATACTTCGCCTGGAACGCCGCGCCGCCGTCCATCTTCTTGAGCGCCTGCCAGCTTGCGAGCACACGACGTTGTCGGTCGCTTCGCCGGCCAGGTCCGACAGCTTTTCCGTGCAGACGCCGTCGCCTGCCAGCACCTTCGCGCGCAGGTCGAGCTGCTTGGCTTGCTTGGCGAACGGGCCGCCGGTCGCGTCCATGCCGCCGTACATCACGACGTCCGGATTTTCACCCTTGATCTTCGTGAGAATGGCGCGGAAGTCGACGGCCTTGTCGTTGGTCGCATCCGTGCGACACGACCTTCAGGCCGAGCGCCTTGGCGGTCTTTTCGAATTCGTTGACGAGACCCTGACCGTAGGCGGTCGAGTCATCCACGACGGCGACGCTCTTCACCTTCAGCGTCTTCGCGGCGTAGTTCGCGAGCGCCGGGCCTTGCTGCGTGTAGGTCGGGTTCGTTGCCGACGGCGAAATCTGGACGATGCCCGCATCGCTATAAATTTTCGATGCCGGGATCGACGTGCCCGAGTTCAGGTGGCCGACCACGCCAACGACCTTGTCGTCGACCAGCTTCCGCGCGACCTGCGTGGCGGTACGCGGGTCGGCTGCGTCTCTTGTGCGTCGAGTTGCAACGTAACCTTCTGACCGTTGATCGTGAAACCCTTCGCGTTGATTTCTTCGACTGCGAGCCGCGCGCCGTTTTCGTTGTCTTTGCCCAGGTGAGCAATACCGCCGGTCAGCGGAGCGACGTGACCGATCTTGACGGTTTCATCGGCTGCTGCGGACGTTGCCAACGTAGCGAACAGCACGGCTGCGACGTTGATCGGCAACATTTTGTGAAGCTTGGTGTTCATGTAAGTCTCCAGTTTCGGTCCCAAAAACAACGTTGTTGCCCTGTGCCCCGTCTTTCATCACGATCGCTCAGTCCCGTGGACGACCACGCCGGATGCATCGTCAGTCATGCACTTGGCAAAGTTCCTCAGGCAAGCCGTTTTTGACGGCCGCCTTCCGCACTGCGCGCAAGTGTAGGGTTGTCAAATTAATTTAGGGAAGTTTTTTAAGATAGTGGTGTCACTACCGGATTAACGGCCAGTTGAGATTAGCCGCCGTTTGTGCTGGCATTTGCGCGAAGACGCCCGCTGCATGCGGGTTTCCAAGGGGTCGGCACGCAAAGGTTTTATGGAATTCAAGTTTGACGTAGTAGTGCCGATAATCGCTGCTCACTTCATGATTTGGCTGTTTATTCGAAGCTTATTTGCGTCTTGCATTAGACCAACGACTCTAAAAATCTCATTCGATGTCAAAGGTCGTGCCAAGCCGCACGCAATCTGAACGCCGCGCGCTCAGGCGCCTGAAAGGGAAAGCTGGCACACTCACTCGCCTTGTATCTCAATTAGGAGCATCGATGTGACGGTTTCCACGACTTCCCGCTGGATTGACATTCCCGCCGGCAACGACAGCTTTCAGGGCTATCTCGCGTTGCCGAAGACGGGCACCGGCCCGGCCGTGATCATCCTGCAGGAAATCTTCGGCGTGAATGCGCATATCCGCAGCGTCGCGGATCAATATGCGGCGGACGGTTATGTCGCGCTCGCGCTGGACGTTTTCTGGCGCACGCAGCCGCGCGTCGAACTCGGCTACGAGGGCGCGGATCGCGAAAAGGCGATGGAGTTGCTGCAGAAGACGAATCTCGATGCTGCCGTCGCCGATGTCGGCGCGGCCACCAATGCGCTGCGCGCGCCGCCCGAAGTGACGGGCAAGGTCGCGGCGATCGGCTATTGCTTCGGCGGACGCCTCGCGGATCTCGCGGCGGCGCAAGGCACGATCGATGTCGGCGTGGCGTACTACGGCGGCGGCATTCAGAACGCGCTCGACAAGGCCGATCAGATCAAGGCGCCAATGCAATTCCACTACGGCGAACTCGACGCCCACATTTCTGCCGATGCCGTCGACACCGTGCGTCAGAAGTTCGCGTCACGTAAGGACGCAGAAGTCTATCTGTACGCGCAGGCCGATCACGGCTTCAACTGCGGCGATCGCGCGTCGTACAGCGCGAAGGCATCGGCGATCACGCACGGGCGCACGCTGGCCTTCCTCGGCGAATATTTCTGATCGACGTGGCCGGCGCTGCACCAGCGCCGGCAATCCTTCGACCAGCAGGAACGCAACCAGCACGCCAAACACCCGCAGCACATTGTTCTTGAAATGCGTCGCGCAGGGAATGCCCCCGAGAAATAGCGCGCCAGCGAGCGCCATCGGGATGATCAGGATGAAGCCGCCGATCGTGAAGTAAGTCGTCAGTGCGTCTCCCTTCGACCGCGTTCAGCTTGGTTGCTTTTCGCGGTGCACGTCGAATCGTCAAAAAGCGTATCGACGATTCGAGTATAGGCCGCTGCCGATGCGGCGTTGGCGCTTCTTCGTGCGCGGGAAGACGGTTGCGCTGCACAAAACCCTTACGCCGCAAGGGTTTGCACTACGCACTTTTAAGCAGACGCCGAAAAATCTAAGTCTGTCCGTGTTTCAATCTCCTTACGAAAGGCGCTCGCGCCGATTGAGATACGCCGTGCAAACCAATCCGATGACCAGCAATCCGGCGATCAAGCTCGCCACGCCCGGCCAGCCGAACGCGGTCCAGAAGTGCCCACCGTACGATCCGATCAGACTCGACCCAAGGTAATAGGCCAAAACACCTGCCCTTTGGCCTGCGCCGCGAGCCGTCCGACCCAGCCACTCGCGACCGAATGTCCGGCGAAGAAGCCGAACGTCAGACACGCAATTCCGGCGATGATCACCGGCAGCGAGAACAACACCGTCAGCGCGATGCCGAGCATCATCAGCAAAAGACTGGCGATCAGTACGCGCCCGCGCCCGAAGACATCGGCCATCTTGCCCGACCACGGCGACACGACGACGCCCGTCAGATACACCGTGAAAATCGCGCCGATTTCGGTCTGATTCAGCCCGAACGGCTGGCCGATCAGCCGATAGCCGACATAGTTGTAAAGCGTGACGAAGCTGCCCATCAGCACAAAGCCGGTCGCGAACAGAAATGGCAACCCACCGTGCCGCAAATACCCCGCAAGCGAGCGCCGATGATGATGGAAGCCCACGCCGCGCCGCGGCTTGAAGCGTCGCGAAGGCGGCAGAAGCTGGCGGAACGCGAACGTCGCGAGCAAACCCAGCAAGCCAATTCCGCCGATCGCCACGCGCCAGCCGAAGAAATCCGCGAGCACGCCGGAGATCACGCGCCCGGCCATGCTGCCGATCGCCGTGCCGCCGACGTACAGACCCATCGCGAGTCCAAGCCCTTCCGGATGCACTTCCTCCGCGAGATACGCCATCGCGACCGCCGGCACGCCGCCGAGCGCGAAGCCTCCGAGCGCGCGCACGATCAAGAGCGCGTGCCAGTCCGGCAACAGTGCGACGATCACCGCCAACACGGACGCCGCCGCCAGCGACAGCGCCATCATCCGATGCCGGCTCCAGCTTTCCGACACGAATTCCGCGATAAAAATGGCGATCGCCAGCGCCGCCGTGCTCACGGAAACCGACAACGCGCTGCCCGCCGGACTCACGCCGAACGCTTTGGTGAATTCGGGCAACAGCGGCTGCACGCAGTAAAGCAGCGAAAACGTCGCGTAGCCCGCGAACAAAAGCGCAAGCGATGCGCGCCAGTACGCGCGCGAGCCACGTTCGAGAAACGGCGCTTCGTCATGGTTCGCCTGGGTATCGCGCTGCGGCGACGGTGAAGCATTCACGAATGAAGTTTCCGCTGAAAAACCCTCAACGATACGCCGATCCCTAGGGTTTCGCCTAATACGATCGGCCTATGCGCACGCCGATCACCCGTAAATGATGCCAACAGTCGGCGATCGGCAACATAAGCGGCCATTTAACATCGCGCCGATTCGCCTCGATGCGCTAAAGTGGAATTGCAATCGTTCATGAAAGCCGTTCGTGCTGCGCGTCGCGCAACGATGACGCGGTCTGTTGTCTTGGTGCATGAGCTTCAAAGCCTGTGCTTGGTGAAATTAATTGACCGGCGTTCCATCCTCAGCCGGCGCTAAAACGGTGATTCATCATGCAAATCGGTTCGATTGTCCGCTTCGTGCATATTGCCGTGCCTCAAGGGGCGCGGGGGATCGTCATGCGCATTCTCGGCGACATGGCGATGGTCGCGTGGTACGCGGGCGAGCCCGGCGTCACGAAACTGCTCAACACCGAGCCGTTCTTCCTCAAAGACCTGATCGATACGGGCGATGTCGTGCGCCCGGCGAACACGGTCGTGCACTGAGCGAAGCGGGCGCGTCACGCGTCACGCCAGCCGCACGGGTCGTTCAAAGGCGCGGCACAATGCCGGAATGAACTCATCTCATTCTGATTCCCCCGGCGCGCCCTTCGCCAGACTCACGCCCGAGCGCGTCCTCGATGCGCTCGACAGCGTGCTGATGCCCGCGGGCGCACGCACCGACGGCCGGCTTTTGCCGCTCAACAGTTACGAAAATCGCGTCTATCAGGTCGGCATGGAAGACGGGCCGCCCGGTCGTCGCGAAGTTTTATCGTCCGAACCGCTGGTCCGATGACGCCATTTTCGAAAAGCATGAGTTCGTCGCGCGCGAGATTCCGGCGGTTCCGGCGCGCGTGCTCGAAGGCGCATCGCTGCATTCATTCGATGGCTTTCGCTTTTCCGTATTCAAGCGGCGCGGCGGACGCGCGCCCGATCTCGATCGCACCGACACGCTCGAATGGCTCGGGCGCTTCATCGGTCGCATTCACGCGGTCGGCGCGCTCGCGCCGTATGCCGAACGGTCGACGCTCGATATCCACACGTTCGGCTACGAACCGCGCGAGTTTCTGCTGACACACGGCTTCGTGCCGGACGATGTGCGCGAAGCGTACGAACGCGTAGTGGACATGGTGCTCGAAGGCGTCGCGCACTGTTTCGAGCGTGCGGGCGATGTGAAGCGTCTGCGTCTGCACGGCGTGTGGGCCATCCGAGCAACGTGCTGTGGACCGACGCAGGCCCGCATTTCGTCGATTTCGATGACAGCCGCATGGGACCGGCCATTTAGGATTTGTGGCTGCTGCCTGCCGGACGCGCGGAAGCATCGCGCGCGCTGACCGATCTGCTCGCGGGCTACGAAGATTTCGCGGAGTTTGGATCCGCGCGAGCTGCATCTGATCGAAGCGCTGCGCACGCTGCGCCTGATTCACTACGCCGCGTGGCTCGCGCGCCGCTGGGACAATCCCGCGTTTCCCGCCGCCTTTCCGTGGTTCAACACGCAGCGTTACTGGGAAGACCGCATCCTCGAATTGCGCGAGCAAGTCGGCGCGATGCAGGAAGGCCTGCTCTGGCCCGTCTGATTACGTTCTGAAATTTTTTGTGACACGCGCGCGTCGTCAGCCAATCGCAAAAGATTGAAACGACTTATTGCGCGTGTAATGATAACGATTCTCATTTGTTGGCCGATGCCCGACCGCCGCGCGCAACAGCGTTTGCCAGTCGCGGGTGCGGCTTTGCCTGCCGAAAAATCGCAATCTGGAGAGACGCGTGAACGCGCCCGACACCCTCAATCCGCCGCCGCCCGCCACGACGCAGTATCGACCGCATGGCCGTTTGGCCGATGACGCCGAGCAAGCCGTCCGCAAAAACCGCTCGCGCCGTTCGACATTTCTCAAATGGCTGCGCAAGGTGCACGGCTGGATCGGCTTGTGGGGCGCGCTGCTGGGTTTGCTATTCGGCGTGACGGGTTTTCTGCTGAATCACCGCGCGCCGCCGATGCGCATCTCGACCGGCGAACCGCAAGTTTCGCAGATGCAACTTCCGCTGCCCGCCGAAGGCTTCAAGAGTCCGCGCGACATGGGCGAGTGGCTCAAGCAAGAGCTGAAGATCGACGGCAATCTCGGGCGCACGCGCAAGGAACCGGCGCATCCCGTCGGCTGGGGCGACAAGCGCACGATCCAGCCCGAACAATGGTCGACGATGATCGCGTCGCCGGACGGCAATGTGCAGGCGGAATATTGGGTCGGCAATAACTATGTATCGGTGAAACACACCGAAAACACCTTGCTCGCGACGATGACGAACCTGCACAAGGGCGTCGGGCTGAGCGTGGGCTGGGTGCTGCTGATCGATACGTTTGCGGGAAGTATCGTGCTGCTGTCGCTGACGGGCGTGGCTGTGGACCGAGCTGAACAAGAAGCCGACGGCGGGCGTGGTGATTCTGGCTGTTTCGCTGGTTTCGGCGGTTCTTTGTGGGTTGATTTGAGTGTTTGATGGACCATTTTGTCGGGTTCGACAAAATGGTCCTCACCCCCGCTTACGCTTCTGCGGATTATGCCGCGTCAGCCACAAGTACAAACCGCTGCCCAAAACCACAATCGTCAGCACATCGAACGCAGCCCAGAAAATCTTCAGCGGCATGCCACTGAAATCGCCGAAATGCAGCGGTTACGCGCCGAGCAGCACCTTCAGATACCACGGCAATTCGCGCGAATCTGTCAGCGCGCCGGTGGATGCATCGATCAATACGGGACGCATGATGCGCGATGTCAGAATGCCGTCGCCACGCATCCACACCGCGTAGTGATGCGGACTCGCGAAGCGCGTCCCCGGAAACGCGACGAACGATGGAATCATGTCCGGCGTCTCTTTCTGCGCGGTTTTCACGGCATCATCGACGGAAGTTTTCACGATCACTGGCGGCTGGCCCGCATAAGGCGCGATCATCGACGCGAGTTGGTCGTTGCGCCACGCTTCGAGCATGAGATCGGCAAGCGTGTTGATGGACCCCGTCGCGCCGACGAGCAGCGCCCACGCGAGCGTCAACATGCCGATGGCGTTATGCCAGTCGAGCACACGATGCGCCGCTTCTTCTTCAGCCGCACGCGCCCCAGCCCGACCTTGCGCCAGAACGGCAGATACACGACCACGCCCGACACGATCGCCGCGAGAAACACGACACCCATCGCGCCGAGAAAGAGTTTGCCGAAGAGTCCCGCGAACATATCGACGTGCAATTTCAGCAGCACGAATTTCAGCGATCCCTTGCCCGGCGGCATGCCGAGCGGGGCTTCGCGGTGCGCGCGTCGACCGTGGGTACTGAGCGTGTCGTCGGGCGGCATATCGGCGCGCGGCGCGGTGACGACGATCGGCAGCAGCAGATCGTCCGGTTCCCAGATCATGTATTGCGGCACGTGGCCGGGATGCTCGCGCAACGCGGCTTGCAGCACCGCGTCGTAACTGGCGCGCGCATTCGCCTGCGATGCCGGCAGCTCCGGCATGTCGATGGCATCGCCGGTAAGCAAGTCGAATTCGTGACCGAACACGAGCGGCAAACCGGTGAGACACAGCAGCATGAACGCCGTGCAGACGAGACTCATCCAGCGATGCACGATCGACCAGACACGCAGCGCGCGCTGGCTCAAAAAGCGCTTTTCAGGCGCGATGGACGAGGCGTGTGCGGCCTCGCCGGTCAAAGGCTTGCCGGACATTGCAGAGCGACAGGAAATTGGAACGGAAGATTTGCACCGGCTGAACGATGTCAGCCGGTGCAAATATATAGAGTCGAACGAGAGTCGAACGCTCCGCACGTACGAGTTTTAGAAAGCAATATGTAATTTTAAGACGCCGCATACTTCGCCTTTGCCTGCGACTTCGCGCGCCACCTTCGCGCCTTCGACCTGCAACAACTCCGGCAACGACACGCCGTTCTTCGCCGCCGTCACTTCCGCAAGAATTGATACTGCAATCTCCGGCGGCGTCCGGCTGCCGATATAAATCCCGACCGGTCCGTACGGACGCGCGAGTTCGGCATCGCTCAGATCGAACTCTTTCAGAAGCTCGCGCCGCGTTATTGCGCCGCGAACCGAGCGCGCCGACGTAAAACGCGGGCGTTTTCAACGCTTCCATCAGCGCGAGATCGTCGAGTTTCGGATCGTGCGTGAGCGCAATGACCGCGCAGCGCTCGTCGAGCTTCATATCCATCACGGTGTCGTCGGGCATGGTGCGCACGACTGTCGTGCCCGGCACGTCCCACTCGTCCGTATATTCCTCGCGCGGATCGCACACGGTCACCTGATAATCCAGCCCGACCGCGATACTGCACAAATATCGCGACAACTGTCCCGCGCCGATCACCAGCATCCGATAACGCGGACCGTGGATGGTCAAGAGCGTATCGCCATCGAACAGGACGCCGTCGGTGGCGCGCGGGTTCGAGACGCGCCACGTCGCTCTCCATGTCGAGCGTGCGCGCAAGCAGCCGCCCGCTTTCCACCGCCGCACATAATTGCGCGATGCCGCTTTCGCGCGTCAACGGCTCCAGCACGAGCTGAATGGTGCCGCCACACGGCAGCCGGAAGCGGTGCGCCTCTTCCGCGCTGATGCCGTACTTCACCGCTTCCGGCTTGTCCTGCTCGATACCCCGCTGCCGCACGCGCTCGATGAGATCGTCCTCGATACACCCGCCCGACACCGATCCGACCACGTGCCCGTCTTCGTGCACGGCGAGCATCGCGCCTTCGGGACGCGGCGACGAACCCCACGTCTTTACCACCGTGACGAGCAGCACGCGCTTGCCCTCTTCGAGCCATCGCGCGCTGTGCTTCAGGACTTGACTTCGAGATCCACGCTGTCCATGATTTCTTTCCCTCGTCCTTTCCTTATTCAGTGCCTTTTTGGTCCGTCGCACCCTGAAGCTGGGCGCCGAAGCGTTTAAAAAAACTCGGCGGCGATCTTGCGCGCCGCGCCATCGACGAGCCGCGAGCCGATCTGCGCCAGCTTGCCGCCGACTTGCGCGTTCGCGCTGTAGATGAGCTTCGTGGTGACGGATTCATCGCCGGGTTCGAGGTTCACTTTCGCGCTGCCCTTGCTGAAACCCACCGCGCCGCCCTGCCCTTCGAACTGGATCGTGTAGGTATGCGGCGCGTCGATGTCGGTGAGCTGCATGCGTCCCTTGAAGCGTCCCTTGAAGCGTGCCTTGACCGGGCCGACAGCGGCAGTCATCCCGACGGCATAGGCATTTTCGCCGTCCGCCTCGATATTGTCGCAGCCGGGAATGCAGGCTTTCAGAATCGAAGTGTCGTTGAGCGCTTCCCACGCGCGCTCCTGTGGCACCGGCAGAACGTGTGTTTCGGTCAGTTCCATCGCGAGTCTCCCGTAATGCGTGGCGCGCCGCGGCTCGATAGCGCCGCGAGTTCGCGTCTGACAGCGGCGAGGCTGTCGAGGTTGTGGGCCGCGAGCATCGCATCGACGTGCGGCAGGATCGCGCGCACGCCTCGCGCGCGCGGCGAAAAATCGGCGAATCGCAACAGCGGATTGAGCCACACCAGCCGATCGATGCGCAAAGCGCGCGAGCCGCTGCATTTCGCGATCGAGCACGTCGATGGTTTCGTGATCCAGTCCATCGGTGACGAGCAGCACGGTTGCGCGACCTGCAAACACGCGGCGCGCCCAGCGTCGATTGAACTCGGCGAGCGCCGCGCCGATGCGCGTGCCGCCGGACCAATCGGCCACGTTCTGGCCGAGCGCGGCGATGGCGACATCGGGATCGCGTTCGCGCAACGCACGCGTGGCGTTCGTCAGACGCGTGCCGAACAGAAACACCTGCAAGCGCTCGCGCGACTGCAACAGCGCGTGGCAAAAATAGAGCACGGCGCGCGAATACGCGCTCATCGAACCGGAAATGTCGAGTAGCAAAACGAGCGGCGGACGGCGTTCGACGACCGCGCGATATTTCCACACGGTCCAGTCGCCGCCCGAATGCACGGCGTGCCGCGCGCTCGCTTTCAAGTCCGCATGCGTACCGCGCGATGCCGCCTTCAACCGGCGCGTCTTTTCCGTCGCGAGCGGCAACCGATGCGCGCGAATCTGATGCCGCAGCGATCGCCATTCATCGGTGCTCAACGTATCGAAATCGCGGTGACTGAGCCGTTCTTGCGCGCTGAACGTCAGGCGCGCGTGCGTTTGCTCAGGTTTCGCTTGCGGCGGCGGCGATTGAGCAGCCGCAACGCAAGAGTCTCACGAAATGCACGACGTTGGCGGCGAATGGCCTCCATATTCGTCACGCGTTCGCTTGAGCCAGGCACTGCGCGAGCGTATCGCGGCGTCCATGCGGGCGAGATCGTCCTGATACTTCAGCAGCACGCCGAGCGTGTTCTGCACGGATTGCGGATCGAGTTCAGACACCGACAACGCCGCCAGCGCGCGGCACCAGTCGATGGTTTCCGCCACGCCCGGCGCCTTGAACAGATCAAGCGAGCACAGCCGATGCACGAACGCCACCGCCCTCGCCTGCAATTCGCGGCTCGCTTCCGGCGCGCGGGCCTCGACGATCGCGAGTTCGACATCGCACTCAGGATAGCCGATCCACTGATACAAACAGCGGCGCTTCAACGCATCATGCACTTCGCGCGTGCGGTTCGACGTCATCACGACGAGCGGCGGGCACGCCGCGCGCACCGTGCCGTACTCGGAATCGACACCTGAAAATCCGACAGCAGTTCGAGCAGAAACGCTTCGAACGGCTTCATCGGCGCGATCGATTTCATCGATCAACAAGACGCGGCGCGCGTTCGCATCAGCGGAATCGGGCAGCAGCGCCTGAAGCAACGGGCGCTTCAACAAAAACTCCGCGCGATACAGCGAGTCGCCCGATGCCTCCGCCAGCCGCAACGCCATGATCTGACGCGGATAGTCCCATTCGTAGAGCGCGCTCGCCGTATCCAGTCCTTCGTAACATTGCAGACGCAAAAGCGTCGTGCCGCACAAACCCGCCGCCTTCGCCAACTCCGTCTTGCCGACGCCCGGCTCGCCTTCGAGAAACAGCGGCCGCTGCATCTTCAGCGCGAGAAAAAGCGCTGTCGCGAGTTCGCGGCTCGCGAAGTATTGGTGCTCACGCAAACGCGCGAGCGTCGCGTCGATGCCGGCGGGTTCGTGCGGCATCGCAGTCTAGAAAGACAACGCGCGTTCGACGACGCGGCCCGCGAGCACCGGAATCAGATGCGCGCAATGCACCGCGCTCGCGTGCATATCGTCGTTCAGCTCGTCGGGCGAAATCGTCACGCCACGCGCCGACGCCACCGAAAAGTCCTTCGACAACGCCGCTTCCAGTTCCGCCGGACGAAACACGGACGACGCCGCGCCGGTCACGGCGACGCGCACGCTCGAATCCTTATGCTTCGCGACGAACATGCCGACGAGCGCAAAGTGCGACGCGGAATTGCGAAACTTCTCGTATCTCGCGCGCTCGACGAGCGGAAACTCGACCGCGACGATCAGCTCGTCGGGGTCGAGCGCGGTCGTGTACATATCGATAAAAGTCGTCGGCACCGATGCGCCTGCGATCCGTCACGACCGTCGCGTTCAGCGCGAGCACGGCGGACGGATAGCACGCGGCGGGATCGTCGTTGGCGAGCGAGCCGCCGATCGTGCCGCGCTCGCGCACTTGCCGGTCGCCGATGCGGCCCGCGAGATCCGCGAGGCCGGGAATCGCTTTCTGCACGTCGGCGTTGGCGGCGACTTCCGCATGGCACACCGCGCCGCCGATGGTCAACGTGTCGCCATCGGGCGAAACGCCGCTTTTCATCGATGCGATGCGCGTCACATCCACCAGCGCCGATGGCTGCGCGAGACGCAGGCGCATCGTTGGTAAAAGGCTTTGGCCGCCTGCGAGAAATTTGGCGTCGTCGTTGCCATGCAATGCGGCGACGGCAGCCTTCGCTTCGTCCGGACGTTGATAGTCGAATGAGTACATGTTCAACCTCCGTTAGAAGCGTTATGCATCGCCATCCACACGCGATGCGGCGTCGCGGGCATCTGCAAATCCTTCACGCCGAGCGGCGTGAGCGCATCGAGAATCGCGTTGATGACGGCCGGCGGCGAACCGATCGCGCCCGCCTCGCCGCAGCCCTTCGCGGTTTCCACCGTGAAGCTCGGTAAGTCGATGGCATGCGGCATCGCGTAATCCATGAACAAGCCGGAAAGAAGCTGGCCGGTCGAGTCGTCGTAGACGCAGCGTTCGAGCATCGCCTGACCGATGCCTTGTCCCAGTCCGCCGTGCACTTGTCCTTCGACGATCATCGGATTGATCATGTTGCCGAAGTCATCGACGGCGGTGAACTTCTGGATGCGCGTTTCGCCCGTGTCCGGGTCCACTTCGACTTCGCACACATACGCGCCGGACGGATATGTGAAGTTGGTCGGATCGTAGAACGCGTTTTCGTTGAGGCCCGGCTCCATCGTTTCGAGCGGGAAGTTGTGCGGCACGTACGCGGCGAGCGACACATCGACGAACGATTTCGTGCGGTCCGTGCCCGCGACGCGAAACACGCCGTCCTTGAACTCGATATCTTCCGCCGCCGTTTCCAGCAAATGCGCCGCGATTTTCTCCGCCTTCGCTTCGACTTTGTCGAGCGCTTTCATGATTGCAGAACCGCCCACCGATATCGATCGCGAACCGTACGTGCCCATGCCGAACGGAATGCGTCCGGTATCGCCGTGGATCACCTCGACGTTTTCGATCGGCACGCCGAGCCGGTCCGCGACCACTTGCGCGAAGGTCGTTTCGTGGCCTTGTCCGTGGCTGTGCGAGCCGGTGAACACGGTGACGGAACCGGTCGGATGCACGCGCACTTCGCCCGCTTCGAACAGGCCCGCGCGCACCGAGCGCGCCCGCCACGTTCGACGGCGCGAGTCCGCACGCCTCGATGTAGCACAAATAGCCGATGCCACGCAGCTTGCCGTTTTGCTTCGATTCTTCTCGTCTTGAAGCGAAGCCTTGGACATCCGCCAATTCCAGC
>LFMX01000068.1 GCA_001184405.1 Candidatus Burkholderia humilis | reverse complement strand
CGACGGATCCGCTTACGGGACTGTCCAACCGCTACACACTCGAACAGATTGTCAATCAGTCGATGACCACCGCCCACGACGGCTCCGCACTCTTGCTCATCGATCTCGACGGCTTCAAGGAAGTCAACGATACCTACGCTACGCCGTCGGCGACATGCTGCTGCAAGCCTTCGCGCAAGGCCGATAGCGTCGCGCGGCTGGGCGGCAACGAATTCGTCGTGCTCGCGCGCGATGTGCGTAACCACAGCGACGTGCTGTCGGTCGCGGACGGCATCCATTCGATGCTCGCGACGATCACCCCATGCAGGAGCGGCCAGTGAACGTCTCGGCGAGCATCGGCGCGTGTTTTTTGTCAAGCGCGATCGACACGAATCACGCCGATATGAACGCGGTGCTGCGCGCAGCCGATCGCGCGATGTATCGGGCGAAGAGTCTGGGCAAAGGCAAGACGGTGTTCGCCGAAGCGCGCGATTTCGACACGCACTGAAATGCAAAACGCGCGGGCGTTCTGTCGAACCCCGCGCGTTCCGTACCGCAATCGACCGCTAAAAACTTACGCTTCGACGCTCGTCCACGATTGCTCGCGCCGCTTCGCACGCAGACGCGCAACCGCCTGGCTATGCAACTGGCACACGCGCGATTCGCTGACTTCCATCACCGCGCCGATTTTGCGCAGATTCAAACCCTTCTCGTAGTACAGCGACATCAGCAGCTTTTCGCGTTCCGGCAACTTGTCGATGACTTCGACCAGCGCGCCGCGCAGGCTGTCGTCGAGCAGCGCCGACAGCGAGTCCGAACGATCGACGCAGTAACGGTCGAGGAACGGCTCGTCGTCCGCCGAACGATCGAAGTCTTCGTAATAGCCGTGCAAGTCCTGCAACATCGACTGATATTCGTCGAGCGGCATCTTCATGTGCTCGGCGACTTCCTGCTCGCTCGCCGAACGGCCGAGGTTCTGCTCGACCTTGTGCACCGCCGATTCCACTTCGCGCGATGTCTTGCGCATGCTGCGCGGGAGCCAGTCGTTGGCGCGCAGCTCATCGAGCATCGCGCCGCGAATACGCTGGCTGGCGTAGGTTTCGAACTGCGCGCCCTGATCTTCCTTGTAGCGGCTCGCCGCATCCATGAGACCGATCATGCCGGCCTGAATCAAGTCGTCGAGATCGACACTCGCCGGCATCTTGGCGACGAGTTGAAGTCCCAGGCGGCGAACGAGCGGCGCATAGCGCGTAAGCACGTCGTTCTGGGAGAGCTTTCCTTTGGCGTTATACATTCGTTTCACCCTTTACTTAGTCACATCGACGCCGTGCTGCTCATTGCATGATCGGAAAGCGCATTCAACCGTTGCGCCGCCCCCCGTCCGCCTTCGTCAGTGTCGCCATTCGAAATACGCGCGTCGGACTGGCCCGCCGCGCCGCGCATGTAGCTCGCGGGGCGCGGCGGCCAGAACAAAAGCTCAGCTGCAATGCGGCGGTAGTCGCGTGCCGCGGCCGTAGCCGGGAACGCGTCGACCGCGCAGCGGGAGAGCTCCTTAGCCCGAGCGACGCGCGCATCCTCGGACACATAACCTGCCTGCACGAGCGACACAGCCAGATACCGGCTGGCAACGCCCGACCAGGTTCTCAAACGCGATCGCCACATCCGCCGGGTTCTGCACGTGATTGATCAGCACGCGGAACTGCGGAATGGCGTGGGCGTAGTGCAAACGCTTCATGCATGCGTACGCCTCGGTGATCGCCGACGCGGCCACCCGCGTCACCATCAGAAAATCGTGGGCCTGGCTCCCGAGCGACGAGAGCGCGCCGTTGCGATCGAGTTGCGTGTCGATCAGCACGATGTCCGCCGGACCATCCAGCAGCGCGGCAATGCGCGGCGTCCTGGCTGATGCGTTCATCGCGCGGCGCGGCGATCAGCGAAAAGCCGAACGGCGTGCGCGTGATGGCATCGGTGAGCGGGCGGCGTCCATCCATCACTGCCGATGCCACGCCGAATTCCTTCAAACCCGCGAGCCGGCTGACTGAACCCGCGTTGTCGCGCTCGTCGATGACGAGCACATCCTTGCCGTGTGCGGCCAGCGCCGCTGCCAGACTCATCACCACCGACGTGCAACCGACACCCACCGGACCGCCCACCACCGACACCACGCGCGAACCGGAACGCGTGAGCAAGCGGCGCAAACCTTCCGCCTGATCGAGCACGAACTTATCCAAAGTGGACTCCATGCAGTTCGGTGGTGGCGCGCGCGGACAGCGCGGGCACTTCTTCGTCTTGCGGCACGAACGGCGAGCTGTCGCGCGGAATGCAGAACGCGCTTTTCACGAGGAAGCGGCGCGTCGCAACGTAGAGGTTTTCCGGCACTTTCTGACCGGTCGATACGTAATGCACCGGCAGCTTGTAGCGGATGACCGTATCGAGCACGCCGCCGAGGTTCGTTGCTTCGTCGAGCTTGGTGAGAATGCAGCCCGCGAGCGGCGGTTGATCGGGCGAGTTTTGATACGCCTGCACGACTTCGTTCAGCGTGTCGCCGTGGCTCGTCGCGTTGAGCAGCAGAATGCGTTGCACCGGTTGACCGGCGCCGCAGAGCATCGCGATCTGATCGGAGACCATGCGGTCACGCTGGCTCATGCCGATCGTATCGATCAGCACGATGTGCTTGTTGCGCAGTTCCGAAAGCGCGAGTTGCAGGTCCGCGCCGTCCTTCACGGCGTGCACGGAAACACCCAAAATCTTGCCGAAGATTCGCAGTTGTTCGTGCGCGCCGATCCGGTAGCTGTCGGTCGTGAGCAGCGCGACCTTGCTTGCGCCGAAGCGCATCACGCAGCGCGCAGTGAGCTTGGCCGTCGTCGTGGTCTTGCCGACGCCCGTCGGGCCCATCAGCACGAACACACCGCCGCGCTCCATCAGCGCATCTTCGGAATCCATCACCGGAATGTTCGATTCGATGACGTTCTGCACCCACGTCAGCGCCGTTTCGGCATTCGCCATTTCCGGCATGTTGTCGACCATCATGCGGACCATCTGCGCCGAGAAACCGGCGGCGAACATGCGCTTGGTGATCTGGCCGTTGACCGGGCTGCGGCGTTGGCGATCGCCCCAGAGCAGACCGTTGAAGTGTTCTTCCATCATGCCGCGCATCGACGAGAGTTCGCCCATCACCGTTTCGTTGACGAGCTGTTCCATGCGCGTGCGGATCGCTTCGGTCACGACGGCGGCGGCGTTAGCGGGCAAGCCTTCGAACGCTTGTTGCGGCGTTTTCGGCAGTTCGCCCGGCGTCGTACCTTCGGCGTTGATCTTGGCGGCGGCGCGGCGTGCGGCGACTTGCGCGGCTTCGCGCGCCCATTCCGGCGTTTCGACTTTTTGCGATACGGCTTGCGGAGCGCGTTGTGCTTGCGGCTGCGGCGCGACTTCCTGCTTGCCCGGCAGTTCCGACGGCGCGACCGGCGCAACCGGCACGCCCAGACCGCGAGCGATCGCGGCGGACGGCGAGAGCGGACGCGTCGACGGCGCCGAAGCAGCAGCCTGCTGCGCGATGCGTTTAGCGTCCTCGATCAGCCACGGGTTCGTATCGGCCATCGTGCGAGCGGATTCATCGGCTTGCGGCGCGGTGGCTTCTTCCGCGTCTGTGTTCGCGCCAAACACCGACGAGAACACGTCGCCGCTCGCATACGGATTCATCGGCGCAGCGGCAATCTGCTTGGCAGCGGCGGCGGCCTGAGCGAGCGCGGCGCGCGGCGTCGTGCTCGGGAATACGGCGGGCGGCTCGGTCGGGGAAACTTGCGCGGGGGAAATCGAGGCGAGGCCGCTTTCTGCCACAGCGACGATCTCAACGGTGCCATCATCCAGCGTGCGATTCGACAGCACGGCGGCATCGGGGCCGAGCGCTTCACGAACCTGGCGCAGGGCGTCGCGGCTGTTTGCGCCGATGAATTTACGAATGTTCAAACTGGCCCCCGATGAGGAAGAGACTGCGAATCGTTGCGAGGCAGGTAAGGCTTGCTTCTTTGCGTGACCTGCTTTTCAGTGAAGCCATTATTGCGGCTTTCACTTCGGGTCTATCGCTTGATAAAGGAGGGGAAAGAAGGGTATTTCGGCTGATCGATGTCCGCCACGCTTTTCACAGGAAGTCGGTTTTACCGCTCACCGGCAAAACATTCCGGATTCCGTCGATGCAGGCGCGGAGTTAAGCTGGAGAACTTTACCGCGACCTCACTGGAGACTTTTCCGCATGACGTCCGCTGTTTCTTCCAATCCTTCCGCTCAGGAACAAACCACCGGCGCGCGCCTGCTCATCGATGCGCTCGTGCATCACGGCGTCGAACGCGTGTTTTGCGTACCCGGCGAGAGTTTTCTTGCCGTGCTCGATTCCCTGCACGACGAAACCGGCCAGATTCAGACGATCGTCTGCCGCCACGAAGCCGCCGCCAATATGGCCGAAGCGGTCGGCAAGCTGACCGGACGCCCGGGCGTGGCGATCGTCACGCCCGGGCGCGACGCACGCGTCGATCGGCGTGCATACGGCGTATCAGGATTCGACGCCGATGATTCTGCTGATCTGCCAGTGCGCGCACGAGCATATGGATCGCGAGGCGTTTCAGGAGATCGACTTTCGGCGCATGTGCGGGGAAATGGCAAAGTGGGTCGCGCAAATCGACGATGCGCGCCGCGTGCCTGAATATATGAGTCACGCGTTTCATGTCGCGACGTCCGGCCGTCCGGGGCCGGTCGTGCTGGCACTGCCGGAAGACATGCTCACCGAAACCTGCGATGCCACCGCGCCCGCGCCGCGTTATCAGCGCGTGGCGGCATCGCCTTCATCGGCGCAGATGGAAAAGCTGCGTGAATTGCTGGCGAATGCGGAGAAACCGTTCGTGATCGCGGACGGCAGCGGTTGGACCGAAGCGGCGACGCAGGATTTCGCGCGCTTCGCCGAGCGATGGAAACTGCCGGTCGGCTGCGCGTTCCGCTATCAGGACACGCTGAACAACGAGCACGCCAACTATGCGGGCGATGTCGGCCTCGGCATCAATCCGGCGCTCGCCCAGCGCATCCGCGATGCCGACGTGCTCTTCGTGCTCGGCCCTCGCATGGGTGAATCGACGACGGGCGGCTACACGTTGCTCGATATCCCGAAGACGAAGCAGACGCTCATCCACGTGCATCAGGGCGCGGAGGAACTCGGGCGCGTCTACAGCGCGGATTTGCCCATCGTGTCCGGCATGCCCGAAATCGCGTCGATGCTCGCGGTACTCGAACCGCCCGCGACCATCGCATAGGCGGGCATGCGGACGCCGCGCACGCCGCGTATCTCGAATGGCGCAAGCCGCGCCCGATGCTCGGCAACATCCAGCTCGGCGAAATCATGCGCCAGCTCGCCGGCACCATTCCCGCCGATTCCATTCTGACGAACGGCGCGGACAATTACGCGACGTGGCTGCATCGGCATTATTCGTCGACACTTCCGCTCGCAGGTTGCGCCGCCAATGGCGCGATGGGCTACGGCGTGCCGGCGGCGATCGCGGCGAAGCGCTGTATCCGGATCGCACGGTGATTGCGCTTGCGGGCGACGGCTGTTTCATGATGTCGAGCCATGAGCTCGCCACCGCGATGCAGTATCGGCTGGCGGTAATTTTTATCGTCGTGAACAACGCGCAGTATGGCACGATCCGCATGCATCAGGAGCGGCATTATCCGAATCGCGTGCATGGAACGGGACTCACGAATCCGGATTTCAGCGCGTATGCGCGGGCGTTCGGCGCACATGGGGAACTCGTCGAGACGACGGAGCAATTCATGCCGGCGTTCGATCGCGCGGTGAAATCGGGCTTGCCGACGGTCATCGAAATCCGCATTCCGCAGGATCAGAGCACGCCGGGCGGGACGCTCGAGCAAATTCGCCAGCAAGCGAAGCGATAAAGGCTTGGCATAAACTAAAAACTTTCAATTCTCTTTCTATTGACTCCCGGTCAAAGTAGAGTTGTCCGTTCGAAACCACCGGGAGTTGAGCGATGTTGAAGATTCTGGCGTTGTCGTTGGCATTGGGATTTTCGGGCGCGGCCTTCGCGAAGGCGGATTGAACGGCGCATCCGAAAAGCGAGTGGATGAAGGAATCGGACGCCAAGGCGAAGCTGGAAGCGGAAGGCTACAAAATCCGCAAGTTCAAGGTCGATGGCAACTGCTATGAAATTTACGGCCACGACAAGGACGGCAAAAAGGTCGAGATCTATTACGACACGAAGACGCTGGCCGTCGTGAAATCGGAATCGAATAAGCCGGTGAAAGTCTGGGACGCGTGGGTTCGGCCCACGCACTGGATCGTGGCGGCGATCGTGTTGTGGAATCTGTTCGGACCGACGGATGCCACGCATCGCGTGCTGGAGTACATCGCAGCGGGTCTGGTGGTAGCGCGCGTGGCGTGGGGCTTTATCGGCTCGCGGCACGCGCGTTTTGCTGCGTGGTTTCCAACGACCGCGCATCTTCGCGAGTATGTGCGCTCGCTCGTGGCGGGAAAGCCGCTGCATCATATGTCGCACAATCCGCTCGGCGGGTTGATGGCCGTCGCGCTCTGGCTGCTGATTCTCGCGCTCTCCGTGTCCGGATGGATCATGCGGCTCAATGCGTTCTGGGGCGAAGACTGGCCGCAGGACGTGCACACGGCGTTATCGGTTGCGATCGAAGTGTGCGTGTGCGTGCACGTCGCGGCAGCAGTGCTGATGAGCGTGTGGACGCGTGAAAACCTCATTCGCGCGATAATCACTGGCTACAAGCGCGACCGGAAATCGATCGATTAACGGGTTTTCCAGTAGTACGAATTCAGCAGACTGCACTTATCTTCGCGCGCGATCCCTCGGGATAATGCGGGTTCGACGACGAACGACCGCACAATGCCCCATACCCCAGACAACTGACCAAAATCGGCGTTTTCTACGATGGCAACTATTTCGCCACGGTAAGCCGGTTCTATAAATACCATCACGACCGCAAGTCCTGGATTTCCATTCACGGCCTTCACGATTTCATTCGCGGCCGCGTGGCAAGAGAAGAGCGCGTTCATTATCGGAACTGCCAGATTATCGATGCGCACTATTTTCGCGGGCGCTTTTCCGCGAAGCAGTCCACCGAAAAAGGAGAGAACCAGCTCTATCACGAGCGCGTGATGGACGACATTCTCATGCGCGCCAACGTCACGGCCCATCATCTGCTGATGAACGCGATGGGCAAGGAAAAAGACATCGACGTATGGCTGGCGCTCGAAGCGTTCGAGATGTCCATCTACAAACATTTCGATGTCGTGGTGCTGATCGCGGGCGACAGCGATTACGTTCCGCTCACGCGCAAGCTCAAAACGCGCGGCATTCGCGTGATGGTGCTCGGCTGGTCCATCGCCTACGATGCCCCGAATGGCGAAGTCAAAGGCACCACGCCCAGCCAGATGTTGCTCAACGAAGTGAGTTATCCAATTCTGATGTCGGAGGTCATCGAAGAGAGCGAGTTGGCGGAAACGGTTGGAGACGAACGCGAGCGTGAATCGGTGCGCGGACTGTTCCAGTTGCAGAAAGGTCAGCCGCAGGCAAACGGCGAGGACGAGTGGAAAACCGGAACGATTTCGAAATTGAAGAAGGGCTTTGGTTTTTTGGAGCTGGACAATGTGTTTTTTTACTACGGTGCATTCACGGATCTGGATTTCGAGGATCTTTACGAGGGCATGGAAGTGAGCTTTCGCGAAGGGCTGAATTCGAAGGGGCAGCCTGCGGCGCTTAAGCTCAGGACGGAGCAGTGGGATGCAAAACGGCCCGGTCGCTCACGCGAACCGGGCCGTTTGTTTTGCAGGAGAAACTAAAGCGGCTTACTTCCCGCCGACGCTCTGCAGCGTCGTCCACTTGCCGCCGACGACCTTATACAGCGTGATCCCGCCGTTTTTCAAATCGCCCTTCGCGTCATACGCGAGATGCTTCGCGGTCACCCCCTGCACGTCGGTCTTCGCGAGGAACGGCAGATACTTCGTCGGATCCGTCGAGTTCGCCGCCTTCATCGCGTTGAACATGGCCATTGCGCCGTCGTACGCGTACGGCGAGTACGTCTGCACGTCTTCGTTGAAGCGCTTCTTGTACTTCGCCGAGTAGTCCGCGCCGCCGGGTATTTCGTCCATCAGCAAACCGGCCAGCGATGCCACCGTGCCGTCCGCCGCGTCGCCCGCGATCTTCAGGAACGTGTCGGTCTTCACCATTTCGCCTGCCATCAGCAGGGCGCGGAAGCCGAGCGTCTTCATCTGCTTGACCATCGGGCCGGCTTGCGAATCGGCGCCGCCGTAGTACACGAGGTCCGGGTTCGTCGATTTGATCTTCGTGAGAATCGCCTTGAAGTCGACGGCCTTGTCGTTCGTGAACTCGCGATCGACGATCGTGCCGCCCGCCGCCTTCGCCGCCTTCTCGAACTGGTCCGCGAGACCTTGGCCGTATGCCGTGCGGTCATCGACGATGGCGATCTTCTTCACCTTCAGCGTCTTCACCGCGAATTCGCCCGCGACCGAGCCTTGCTGCGTGTCGGAGGTCATCATGCGGAACGCGGTCTTGAAGCCCTGCGTCGTGTATTCGGGCGCGGTCGCCATCGCGATTTCCGGAATGCCCGCGTTCGCGTAAATGCGCGATGCCGAGATCGTCGTGCCCGAGTTGAAGTGGCCGAGCATGCCCTTGATGCCGTCATCGACCAGACGCTGCGCGACCGTCGTACCCGTGCGCGGGTCGGCCTGATCGTCCGCCGAATCCAGCACGATACGCACCGGCTTGCCGCCGATCACCGGCTTGGTCGCGTTGAAGTCTTCCACCGCGAGCGTGATGCCGTTCTGCATGTCCTTGCCGTAGTGCGCCTGCGCGCCCGTCAGCGGTCCTGCATAGCCGACCTTCACGTCTTCTGCCTGCTGCGCGAATGCCGTCCCCGTAAGTGACAGACCGGCGAGCGTCATGGCTGCTGCCAGCTTGGTCATCGTGTGCTTCATAGCTTCTCCTAATACACCAGTGTGATGGCAGCCTGTGCCGGGATCGCCGTGCTTGCCGCCGCTTGTTAGAACTTTTATTAAAACGAGCGCTCGAGGATGTCTCAACCGATCGTCATCAAATTCGCATTGCCGCCCGCCACCGCCGTGTTCACGCTCACCGAGCGTTCCGTCAGCAGACGTTCGAGCGCATAGTCTTCGCCGTCGTGATCGGCGTTGGCGAACGCGCCCGCCGCCACGCCCTGCACCGATACGATCGGCCCCGGACGCTTCGCCACTTCCTTCACGAGCGCGAGCAGTTCGTCGCTATCGCCTTCGAAGAGCACGGCGTCGAAATCCTCGCCGGCCTTGCGCACGTTCGCATACGGTTTGAGCAATGCCGGCAGCGACGCCGCCAGTTGCTCGCCCGCCAATCCGCTGAACAGCGCGCGATTGCCCGTGGCCAGGACCGCCGCGAACTGGGCGCGTGCGCCGCTCGCCGTCGATGCCACGCACAGCACCGTGCCGCGCGCGCCGAGCGTGTACGTGTTGCGCTCGCCGGTCGGACCGCTGAGTACGGCGGTGGCGCCCGCCAGCACGTGTTGCAGATAGCCGTCGCAGCGCGCGGCCGTTTGCGGATCGCGTTCGCCGATGGCCCAGTCGTGCAGCGCCGTCAACGCCGCAGCGGGCGTGTCCTTCGATGCCACCTGATCCACCACCAACATGCTCGCCAGCGACTTCGGCAGACCGGTCGGACGCGTGGCCAGCAAGCGTTGCAGATACAGCGCGCCTCCCGCCTTCGGCCCCGTTCCCGACAGACCTTCGCCGCCGAACGGTTGCACACCGACGACCGCGCCGATCATGTTCCGGTTCACATAGATGTTGCCGACATGCGCGCGCGAAATCACATGCGCGATGGTTTCATCGATTCGCGTATGGATGCCGAGCGTCAACCCGTAGCCGGTCGCGCGAATTTGGTCGAGGAGTTTATCAAGGTTGGCGCGGCGATAACGGATCACATGGAGCACCGGGCCGAACACTTCGCGCTTCAGTTCGTCGATGCTGTCCAGCTCGATCAGCGTCGGCGGCACGAAGGTTCCGGCGACACACGTGTCCGGCGTATCGAGCTGCGTGACCTTGCGGCCCTTGTCGCGCATGCCGGCGATATGCGCGTCGATACCGCGTTTCGCGTCGGCATCGATGACGGGACCGACATCGATCGACAAACGATCTGGATTGCCGAGCGCGAGTTGCTTCATCGCGCCGGTGAGCATTTCGAGCGTGCGATCCACGACGTCGTCCTGCAGACACAGCACGCGCAGCGCGGAGCAGCGCTGGCCGGCGAAATCGAACGAGGACTGCATGACGTCGGCCACGACTTGTTCGGCCAGCGCGGAGGAATCGACGATCATCGCGTTCTGTCCGCCGGTTTCCGCGATGAGCGGAATCGGACGGCCATCGGAATCCAGCCGTTCGGACAGCGTCTTGTTGATGAGGCGCGCAACTTCGGTCGAGCCGGTGAACATGACGGCACGCGTGCGCGGATCGGCGACGAGCGCCGCGCCGACGGTTTCGCCATCGCCCGGCAGCAGTTGCACCGCGCCCGCCGGCACGCCCGCTTCGCGCAAAATGCGCACGGCTTGCGCGGCGATCAGCGGCGTCTGTTCAGCGGGCTTGGCAAGGACCGGATTGCCCGCAGCGAGCGCGGCCGCAACCTGACCCATGAAAATCGCCAGCGGGAAATTCCACGGGCTGATGCACACGACCGGACCGAGCGGACGATGCGTATCGTTGGAAAATTCCGCGCGAATCTGCGATGCGTAGTAACGCAGGAAGTCGATCGCCTCACGAATTTCCGCGATGGCGTTCGGCAGCGACTTGCCCGCTTCGCGCACGACGAGACCCATCAGCGTGTGCATTTGCGCTTCGAGCAGATCGGCGGCGCGCGAGAGACAGTCGGCGCGCTCATCGACGGGCGTGGCCTGCCAGATTGGCGCAGCGGCGACCGCGTTCGCCAGCGCAGCATTCACCACCTGTTCCGGCGATGCCGCCTCGATCACCGTGCCGACACGATCGCGCAAATCGGCGGGATTGCGCACATCGCGCGTCTTTCCGTTTTCGATGATCGCGCCACCTTCCAGCATCGGCTCGGCCAGCCACGGATGATTCGCGCTCGCGAGCAGCGCCGACGACAGCGACGCCAGCCGATGTTCGTTCGAGAGATCGAGGCCCATCGAATTCGGACGCTCGTCGCCATACAACTGACGCGGCAGCGAGATTTTCGCGTGTGGCGCACCAAGCGGCGTGATGGCTTGCGCTTCATCGATCGGATCACGAACGAGTTCCTTCACCGGAATGCTTTCATCGGCGATACGGTTCACGAACGACGTATTCGCGCCGTTTTCCAGCAAGCGGCGCACGAGATACGCGAGCAGCGTCTCGTGCGTGCCGACCGGCGCATACACGTGGCACGGACGGTTCAGCTTGTCGCGGCCGGTGACTTCTTCGTACAGCGGCTCGCCCATGCCGTACAGGCACTGGAACTCGTACTGGCCGGGATAGTAGTTCTGGCCGGCCAAATGGTAGATGGCCGATAGCGTGAACGCGTTGTGCGTCGCGAATTGCGGATAGACGGCATCCGGCGCGCCGAGCAGCTTTTTCGCGCACGCGAGATACGAGATGTCCGTATAAATCTTGCGCGTGTAGACCGGATAACCTTCGAGCCCATCGACCTGTGCGCGCTTGATTTCCGTATCCCAGTACGCGCCCTTGACCAGACGAATCATCAAACGATGACGGCTGCGGCGCGCCAGATCGATCAGATAGTCGATCACGAACGGGCAGCGCTTCTGATACGCCTGCACCACAAAACCGATGCCGTTCCAGCCCGCCAGTTCCGGATCGAAGCAAAGCGCTTCGAGGAGATCAAGCGAAATTTCCAGCCGATCAGCTTCTTCCGCGTCGATATTCAAGCCGATGTCATAGCGCCGCGCGAGTTGCGCCAGCGCGCGCACGCGCGGCAGAAGCTCGCTCATCGTGCGTTCCTGCTGCGAGCGCGAATAGCGCGAATGCAGCGCGGACAGCTTGATCGAAATGCCCGGGCCTTCGTAGATGCCGCGTCCGCCCGCGGCCTTGCCGATCGCGTGAATCGCTTGTTCGTACGATGCGTAGTAGCGCTGCGCGTCTTCTTCCGTCGCCGCCGCTTCGCCGAGCATGTCGTAGGAATAACGGAAACCGCGCGCTTCGAACTTGCGGCTGTTCGCGAGCGCTTCGGAAATGGTTTCGCCGGTGACGAACTGCTCGCCCATCAGGCGCATGCCGGTGTCGACGCCCTTGCGAATCAGCGGCTCGCCGCCCTTGCCGATCAGACGCGTCAGCGCCGACGAAAGACCCGCTTCGCTGTTCGTCGTCACGAGCTTGCCGGTGATCATCAAGCCCCACGTCGCGGCGTTCACGAACAGCGACGGCGCCTGGCCCATGTGCGATTTCCAGTCGCCCTTGCTGATCTTGTCGCGGATGAGCGCATCGCGCGTGGCGCGATCGGGAATGCGCAGCAGCGCTTCGGCGAGGCACATCAGCGCGACGCCTTCCTGACTCGACAGCGAAAACTCGTGGATCAGCCCTTCGACGCCGCCGCCCGAGCTTTTCGCGCGCAACGCTTCGACGAGCCGCGTCGCGAGCTTTTCGGTTTCGGCGCTGACATTCGCGGGCAAGCGCGCCTGACCGATCAGAAACAGCACGCACTCCGGCTCCGGCCGGCGATATGCCGCCGTGATCGCCGCGCGCAACACGGATTGCGGTTGCACGTTTTGCGCAAAATCGAGGAAGGGCGTGGGCGTCCCTTCGTCGTCGGTATCGACGGGGGTATCGGCCAGATCAGACGAGCCGTTCGCGCCCGTCAGTTCAGGCGGCAACTGGCCATGCTCGATGCGCTCCAGATACGCGAAGATCGCCTGCTTGATCAGCCAGTGCGGGGTCCGTTCCAGACGCGTGGCGACATCTTTCAGCCGGGAACGCAGGAGATCGTCGACTTTGACGCCAAGGGTTGTGCTCGCCATATTTCCTTCGTTTGCCGGTCGTGCCCACCCGGCCAATGACCAAAAAGTTGGCGAATCCTACCCCGCTGTAATAAAAGGTGCAACCCAGAATTTCGCTAGGGTTGCACCACAATGAAACCCTTATGCCACAAGGTTTTGCACGGTGCACCGCCGGGTGGCGAATAGCGGTTGTCGCCTAGTAGTTTCCCTAATCCGAATATTTTTGGGACAACCCCTAAGTAAACCCTGAGTCGCGGCCGATATAAGGGTAAGCGCGCAAGGGCGCATCAATCCGCGGACAGACCACCGCGGCTTTCGGGGAGAAAGACGAGCATGAGCACTTGGATGGTGATTGCCGTAATTTGGGCAATGTTCGCAGTTTGCGTGGTGTTGTTCGTGCGGGGCGCGTCGCCACATGTGGATCGCTCGAACGAATTGCGCGACGATCCATCGCCCGTGCACGCTGACGCGCCATCGCGCTGATTCTCAAACGTCGAGCGGATCGACTTCGACGTTCCAGCGCAGCACGCCTTTCAGCGAGAGCAAAACCGGCTGCCACGCGCGCAACGCCGACTGCAACGCAGCACGCGAGCCGCTTTCCAGCAGCAACTGCGCGCGATGCACATTGAACACCTTGACGATGGTCAACGGCACCGCGTCGTACACGGTCACGCGCTCAGCGCCGGGCAACGGCGCGAACGCCGCCGCCGCTTCTTCCAGAAACGCCAGCGCCGCATCGAGCGTGCGGCCTTCGGCGCGAAGCATCGCCTGATAGACGAATGGCGGAAGCCCCGCGTCGCGCCGTTCGGCCAGCGTCGAGTTGGCGAAGCCGACGTAATCCTGCCGCGATAACGCCTGATACAGCGCGTGACGCGGATAGCGCGTCTGAATCACCACTTCGCCGGGTAAACCGGCGCGTCCTGCGCGGCCGCTGACTTGCGTCAGTTGCGAGAAAAGGCGTTCGCTGGCGCGAAAATCGTGGGAAAAAAGCGCGGTATCGGCGTTCAGGACGCCCACAAGCGTCACGCGGCGAAAATCGTGGCCCTTCGCGATCATCTGTGTGCCGACGAGAATATCGACTTCGCCCGCGTGGACGTCCGAGAACAGCGCCTGCGCGCTGCCTTTGCGGCGCGTGCTGTCGGCGTCGATGCGCAACGCGCGCGCGCTCGGCACCACGGCGGCGAGCGTTTCTTCGACGCGCTGCGTGCCGCGTCCCATCGGCGCGATATCGATGTTGCCGCAATCCGGACACGACTTCGGAATCCGCGATTCCCAGCCGCAGTGATGGCAGTGCAGCGCACGCTCCGGCTTATGCAGAATGGCATAGACGCTGCAGCGCGGACAGCCGGCGACCCAGCCGCAGGCATCGCACGAAAGAATGGGCGCATAGCCGCGCCGGTTCAGAAAGATGAGACTCTGCTCGCCGCGCTCCAGACGCGATTTCAACGCCGCGATGAGCGGCCCCGACAAGCCTTCCACCGACGCGCGCCCGCGTCGCCGCTCCTCTTCCAGATCGACGAGCCGCACGCTCGGCAGCGCGGCTTCGGCGACCGCGCGGCGCGTGAGCGTCAGACGCGTGTAGCGGCCCTGCTCCGCCTGCCACCAGCTTTCGAGCGACGGCGTCGCCGAGCCGAGCACGACCGGAATGCCGAGTTGCTTTGCGCGGTAGATCGCCAGATCGCGTGCGGAATAGCGCAGGCCTTCCTGCTGCTTGTAGGCCGGATCGTGTTCCTCATCGACGACGATCGCGGCAAGCTTCGGCATCGACGCGAGAATGGCGAGCCGCGTGCCTAGCACAATGCGCGCGCTGCCCGTGTGCGCCGCGAGCCAGTTGCGCGCCCGTTCGCCCTGGGCGAGACCGCTGTGCATCGTGACGATGGAGCCTTCCGCGAGTGCCGAAAAGCGCGCGCGGAACGCGGCCTCGAATTGCGGCGTCAGGTTGATTTCCGGCACGAGGACGAGCGCCTGCGCGTCCGGTTTCGCCGCCAGCAGCGCGGCTAGGGCGTGCAGGTAAACCTCGGTCTTGCCGCTGCCGGTCACGCCGTGCAGCAGGAACGGCGCAAAACCTGCGGCGTTCGCGATGGCATCAACGGCATCGCGCTGTTCGCCGGTCAAGACGGGAAGCGCGACGTCTACGCTGGCCGCGACCGACGCCGCCGCTTCTTCCGGCGCAAGTTCGATCCACCCGCGCGCCAGCCAGTCGTCGAGCGTCGCGCTCGCTTTGGGATGCAGCGCGCGTGCATCGGCCAGCGCGAGCGATGGCGTCTGCGCGAGAACATCGGCCAAACGGCGTAATGCGCTTGCCCGCAAAGGTAAACTTTCAGGTAGACGCTCGCGCCCTGCCTCGGTCAGCCGATAGCGAGGCTCGACAGTCAGCAGCCGATTCCACCGTGACGCATCGCGCAGTGCCTGCGGGAGCGCCGGCAGCGCGACTTCTCCAAGCCCGCGCTGGTAGTACTCGGCGGCAAACTGCGCGAGCGCCAGCCATTCGGCCGAGAGCGGCGCGAGACCATCGCAGATCGCGGCGACATCGCGGAGTTTGTTGGGCGGGACATCGGTGGAAGTCGTGACATCGCAGATCAGGCCGACGACGTCGCGCCGTCCGAATGGGACCAGGACGAGCATGCCGGGCGCAGCGGACGTAACTTGCGTGTAGCGGTAATCGAACAGCACGGGCATGGGCTGATCGACGGCGACGCGTACGTATGTGCCGCTCATCGGACAGACCGCCCCGAAACACGTGCGAACAAAGGCGGCAACAGCAACTCGGCGCTTAGCGCGGCGAAGTTAAAGTGAAACATCAGAATCGCCGGTAAGCCACAGATTATTTTTAAGTTTCCGTCGCTTTCCACAGGCCTGTGGATAACTTTGTTGAAAAGTTCTTCCGCCGTCGCCACAAACAATGTCAAGAATCCCTAATGTGCGTTGGCCCACACTTCGGGCAAGGCTCATAAAATATGCTTAAAATCAGACGCTTATCTCACGAATAGAGACTTTTTATTAGTCCGCGGCAGCCATACGTATGATGGCGCGCCGCAGCGAACAAAATGTGTATAAGTGCCGTATTGACATCTTTCGATCCCGCTCATGGCGGGCGATTCCGGCCAACGAAAAAAGCGCGACGCCGGGCCGCACCGTTGCAGGGATTGTGCGGCGCAACACCGATTACGCGCTAAATTTACCGCGCCGTCTGACCCGCACGCATCGCGCGGCTGTGGCGATGCACTTCATCGACCAGCTCGGCGACATGCTCCGGCGGCGTGAATTGCGAGATGCCGTGGCCCAGATTGAACACGTGGCCCGGATGATTCCCGTAGCTCTCGAGCACGCCGCGCGCTTCCATGCGGATGGCCGCGGGCGGCGCGAACAGCACGTTCGGATCGATATTCCCCTGCAGCGCGACGCGCGAGCCGACCTTCTCCCGCGCGATACCGAGGTTCATCGTCCAGTCGAGGCCGACGGCGTCCACACCAGTCGATGCGATCTGCTCCAGCCACAGCCCGCCGCCCTTGGTAAACGTGATGACCGGCACCTTCGCGCCAACGTGCTCGCGCTTCAGGCCCGGGACGACCTTCGCGATGTAATCGAGCGAAAACCGCTGGTACGTGCCATCGGCGAGCGCGCCACCCCACGTATCGAAAATCATGACGGCCTGCGCGCCGGCCTCGATCTGCGCGTTCAGATACGCAGTCACCGCTTGCGCGTTGATGTCGAGAATGCGATGCATGAGGTCGGGACGCGAATACGCCATCGACTTCACCGTTCGATGATCGTCCGATCCGCCGCCTTCGACCATGTAGCAAGCGAGCGTCCACGGACTGCCCGAAAAGCCGATCAGCGGCACGCGCTGACGACCTTGCGCATCGGTCAGCGCACGACGAATCTGGCCGACGGCATCGGTAACATAAGAAAGTGTTTCACCGATGTCCGACACCACGAGCTTTTTCACGTCCTCTTCCGTTCGGACGGTACGCTCGAAACGCGGACCTTCGCCCTGCACGAAATTCAGGCCGAGGCCCATCGCGTCGGGAACGGTGAGGATGTCGGAAAACAGGATCGCGGCGTCGAGCGGATAGCGCTCGAGCGGCTGAAGCGTCACTTCCGTCGCGTAGTCCGGATTTTTTGTAAGCCCGAGAAAGCTGCCCGCGCGGGCGCGCGTGGCGTTGTATTCAGGCAGATATCGGCCGGCCTGGCGCATCAGCCAGATCGGCGTGTAGTCGGTCGGCTGGCGCAGCAGCGCACGAAGGAAGGTGTCGTTCTGGAGAGTGTGTGCCACGTCGCTCGGTGCTGAAGGCGAATAATCACTCATTCTACCGGAGCAGGCTCAGGTTTACTCGGCGTGAAACCGGTCATTCGGCCTATGCCATTCGGCCGAGTGTTCAGATGCGCGGGGCGTCGTTATGATCGTCGGGCCATCACAACGAGAACCAAGAGCATCGATGAAACGTTCGTTCTTCCGCAGCGCCTTCGCCTTTTTGACGATGCTGGCCGCCGCGTTTGCCGCGCAGGCGCAGACCGTCGAAACCGGCACTGTCGCGGCCGCCAAAGCCGCGCCCGCGCCTTCTGCGCCGGTTACGCCGCCATCGCGCCTCGATCAGATCACGACGAATCTTACGCTGCGCGTCTGCACGACGGGCGAGACTACAAGCCGTATTCGTTTGCGCGTCCGGACGGGCAGTTCGAAGGCATCGACATTGATCTGGCGCAGAGTCTCACGAAGTCGCTCGGCGCGAACGTCGAGTTCGTGAAGACGTCGTGGAAGAACCTGATGAACGATTTCGTCGCTCGCGGCGATATCGCTGTGGGCGGCGTCTCGACCACGCTCGATCGGCAGCGTCGCGCGTTCTTCACCGCGCCCTATATGGAAGACGGCAAGACGCCGATCGTCCGGTGCGACGACAAGGACAAGTATCAGACCGTCGAGCAGATCGACCAGCCGAACGTGCGGACCATCGTGAATCCGGGCGGCACGAACGAGCGCTTCGCGAAGCAGTACTTCTCGCATTCGCAGTTGATCAATACCCAGACAACGTGACCATCTTCAAACAAATCCTCGATGGCAAAGCGGATGTCATGGTCACGGATGCCTCCGAAACGCTGCTTCAGCAAAAGCTCAATCCCGGCCTGTGCTTGGTGCATCCGGACAAGCCATTCCAGTTCGGCGAAAAGGCGTTTCTCGTGCCGCGCGGCGATGTCGTCTGGCAGCATGTCGATCAGTGGCTGCATCTCGCCCGGTCGTCGGGCGAGTTTCAGGCGGTCGTGGACAAGTGGTTGAAGTAAGCGGCATCAGGCGCGCAGCCAACTACGCGCGGCTTCGGATTGCGGATGCATCCGGCCGAAGCCGTGCGTCATGTCGTGCGCGTCGATCATGTCGACCGATCCGCCGTTCGCTTCGAGAAAGCGTTTGAGTTCGTAGGCGTCGTCGTAGAGCGGATCGTAGGCCGCCGCGACGATCAGCGCCCGCGCGGGCGTACGCTCGAACGGCTCGGCAAGCGGAAAGGCGCGCACGTCATGACCGTCAGGCGTCCCGCCGATAAAGAACTGCTCCCAGTACCATTTCATTTCGTCGTTGGTCAGCCCCGGACCGTTTGCATTGGCGATACAGCTCGGACTGTCGAACTGACGCCGCATCACCGGATACAGCAGCAGTTGCAGCCCGACGAGGCCCGCCACGCGCTCGTTCGCGCCGCGTGCCGCCACCACCGACAAATGCGCGCTTGCGCTGTCGCCGCCCACAGCAAGCCGGTCCGCCGCGAAACCGAGCCGCGCGCGATGCTCCGCGAGCCAGATGAGCGCATCCAGCGCGTCATCGCACGGCGCGGGGAACGGATGCTCGGGCGCGAGACAATAATCGACGCTTGCCACCGCGCATTGCGAGTCGAGCGCCAGCCTGGCGATGAGCGCATCGTGCGTTTCCAGGTCGCCGACGACCCAGCCGCCGCCGTGGAAATACACGATCAGCGGCAACGGCTCTTGAGCCTGTTTCGGCCGATAAATCCGCGCGCCGAGCGTGCGTCCATCGAGCGCAAGGTCGATGTTTTCGGCGGACACGGCATCGTCACGAGCAAGCGCATACGCCTTTGCGACCTCACTGAACCGCTGACGTACCGCTTGCGCGTCCGCATCGGGCGCAAGAAGCGGAAACGCGTCATATACGGCGCGGTAGTATTCGAGCAAGGAAGCATCGATAGTCATGTGTTTCTCCGAGATTTTTGGCGAGAGAATATAGGTACAAAACGAATGCTGATCGATTTCATCCGTCCGCCCGTGCGATTTTGACGCAGAATAAGAAAATCAGTTGTTGTCCGAAAAACGGCATTTTCGCGGAAGATTGATGTCGAACGGGTATTCGATCCCGATTAACAGACAATATATGCACGCCCTGTGCGTCAATGGCGAGAGAATATTTATCTCGAGCCTTACGGGACGCGGGTTACAACCTGAAACACTTTGTTACGGCGACTTGGAATCAATTCGCCCACAATCTGTTCAAACGGTTTCAACACGGATGCGTTCGGACGCACTGTGGGTGATTGCCCCGGCGTTTCGTCAGCCGACTTTAAGTCGGAACTCTTAAATGGGGTATCTTTGTTGGGATCGTTCTTCGATTGAAGCGAATCGGAACATTCCACGTCTGGTCTCCGCGCGCTAACCCCGTAGCGTGTGGTTTTTAGCGGGCTCCAGGCCCGCTTTTTTTGTGCGCTGAGCATGCGCAACAGCTTGGGGGGGGTGCGAGTCCCCTGTCCAACCTGATGGTGGTGAAGGGCTAGTGAAACGCAAGGGCGTCGTCGCGAGGCGGGGTCTGAAGGAAGCGTGTAGCAAAGGCCACGACCTGACGAACAGAAACCAGATACGAGGCCTACCCGGTCGGACGAGCAAGCAGATGATTGCGAAGTCCATAGCCATCAAGGTGGAGGTGGCGTGCGCAAGCTCGGCATTCCTTTTGCACTCGATCGGTTCGTCCAGCAGGCGGTATTGCCGCAAGGCAGTGGGACCCGACGCTCTCGGACTCCAGTTATGGCTTCCGCCCAGGACGCTCGGCGCATCAGGCCGTGGCAAAGGCACAAAGCTACATTCAGGCGGGACATTGCTGGGCTTTGCTACACGCTTCCTTCAGACCCCGCCTCGCGACGACGCCCTTGCGTTTCACTAGCCCTTCACCACCATCAGGTTGGACAGGGGACTCGCACCCCCCCAAGCTGTTGCGCATGCTCAGCGCACAGATAAAAACCGCATCGGCGGGCTTTTCGTTTCTGACTCGGGCGCGCGCTTATCGCGCCTTAGGATACTCCGCCAGCCACTACGTCATGAACGCGATTTTCTTGTCCTGCGCCGCGATGATGTCCTTCGCCAGCTTGCGCAACTTCGCGTCCTTGCCGTACTTCAGCTCGACCTTGGCCATTTCCACCGCGCCCTCGTGATGCGGAATCATGTGCGCGACGAAATCGCGGTCTGCGTCGCCCGTGTACTGAATGCTCGACATGCCCGACATCATCGATTGATCGGCTGCCTGAAACGCCGCGGTCGATGGCGCGCTCGCAGCGCCGGACGCCGGAGCATTCATGTGCATGCCCTTCATGGCGTCATACGCGGGTGCGGCAGTCTGCGCGACGGCGGAAGCGCTGCAAAAGGCGGCGAACAGGGCAAGCAGGATTCTTTTTTGTTTCATCGATGCTCCTTCGAAGGGCCGGTTGTGTATCGAAACGCCTAGCCTAAAGCTTGCCACCGGGGTAAGGTAAAGCTTATTTCGTCTACGGATAAGAGCGTGAGATGCGGGGACATATCAACAAGAAAGCAGCACGATCGGCGTGGATGGCGATGACGCTGACCGCATCGCTGTGCGCCGCGCAATCGGCACTGGCGAAGCCCGGCGGCGAACCGCTCGTGCTCGATACCGAAACCGGCATCCACAGCGGCGTGGCGGGAACGGTGCTGCAAACTGCGCCGCTCAACTCCTCCGGCATGGTGCAGATGGACACGCTGCCCAATCTGCCGCAGTAGGATCAGCAGCCGATCGTCGTTTCGCCGTACGTCGAATACTCGACGGGACAAACCGCCGCGCCCGCTGCCGGATACGGCGGACGTCAGCGTATGCAGCACGCGCCATCTTACTGACGCGCTCGCATCCAAAATCAATCGGCGCGATGTTCGAGCTTGAACGAAGCGTTCTGATCCTCGCCTAGCGCATCGACGAGCAAGGGCAGCGCGGCTTTCAACTCCGCCACCAGTTTGTACGGCGGATTCAGAATGAACATGCCGCTGCCGAAAATGCCGAAGCCATCGGCGGGCGGCGCTTTCACGGTCAGCGATGCATGCAGCCAGCCGCTCGGCTGAATCGCCTTCAACTGTTCCGCGAAACGTTGCGATTCCGGCCGCGTGACGAGCGGATACCAAACGGCATAAGTGCCGGTCGCAAAACGCTTCAGACTTTCTTCCAGACACGTCAGCGTGCGCGCGTAATCGCGTTTGTCTTCGTACGACGGGTCGATCAGCACGAGCGCGCGGCGCGGCGAAGGCGGAAGAATCGCCTTGATGCCATCGAATCCGTCACCTTCGTAAATCATTGCGCGACGGCCCGCGTCACGGAAATTGTGGCGCAGCACGTCGATTTCAGTACTGTGCAGCTCGAAAAGCCGCATGCGATCCTGCTCGCGCATGGTGCGCCAACGCTGACGCCGGAAGAACAAGGCTTCATCGATAACGAATGCGCTCAGTTGTGCGAGCTCTCCAACGACTGGGATACGACCGCCATCTGGCAAGACCTGTCGCCGCAAGCGTGGTCGTACATCAAGGAACACGGCTTTCTCGGGATGATCATTCCGAAGCAGTACGGCGGGCGGGCGTTCTCGGCGTACGCGCATTCGCAAGTCATCATGAAACTGGCGACGCATTCGTCGGCCGCCGCGGTTTCGGTGATGGTGCCGAACTCGCTCAGTCCCGCCGAACTGCTGCTGCACTACGGCACGGAAGCGCAGAAAAAACACTATCTGCCGCGTCTCGCGCGCGGCGATGAAATCTCCTGCTTCGCGCTGACGAGCCCGTACGCCGGATTCCCGATGTCGGCATCGTCTGTAAAGGCATGCATGAAGGCCGCGAAACGCTCGGCTTTCGCGTGACCTGGAACAAGCGCTACATCACGCTTGGGCCCATTGCGACGGTGCTCGGCCTCGCGTTCCGCGCGCTCGATCCCGACCATCTTCTCGGCGATGCCAACGCGCCCGGCATCACCTGCGCGCTCATTCCGGCGACGCATCCGGGCGTGAACATCGGACGGCATCACTGGCCGCTCAACGCCGCGTTCCAGAACGGCCCGAACTGGGGCAAAGACGTGTTCATTCCGATGGAATGGGTCATCGGCGGACGGGAACAGGTGGGCAACGGCTGGCGCATGCTGATGGAATGCCTCGCCGCCGGGCGCGCGATTTCGCTGCCGTCGTCCAATGTCGGCATGTCGAAGCTCGCGGTGCGCGGCACGGGCGCGTATGCGGCGGCACGGCGGCAATTCCGCACGTCGATCGGGTGTTTCGAGGGCCATTCAGGAAGTGCTCACGCTCGCCGGCGAACTCAAACGCCGCGAGCGTTTGTCCGCGCGGCTCGGCGACATTCTTGCGCAGCTCTATCGGATTTCCGCGACGCTCAAGCGCTTCGAAGACGACGGCCGTCCCGACACCGATCTGCCGCTCGCGCGCTGGGGCCTGGAAGACGCGCTGTATCAGGCGCGCATCGCGTTTGAAGGCTTGCTGGCAAATTATCCACATCGTGCAGCGGCGGCGTTGCTGCGCGGGCTCGCGTTCCCGTTCGGCGTGCCGCACGCGCCAAGCGGCGACGCGCTCTCCAACGACATTGCCCTGTTGATGCAAACGCCCGGCGATGCGCGCGAGCGCCTCGTCGCCGGCTCGCACGTTTCCGCACTGAAAGACGACCCGATTGCGCACGGCGAAAAACTGCTTGCACTGACGCCGGCCGTCGCCGCCATCGAAACACGCCTGCGCGATGCCGTGAAAAGCGGCCAGATCGCGCCGATGCCGCAAAGCCCGGACGAGATCGACGCGTGGTCGCGCGCCGCCGCCGATCGGACGCTGATCGATGCAAACGATACGGCATTGCTCAAGGAATGGGCGAATTACGCACGCGAATCCGTGAAAGTCGATGATTTTTCCGCAGACTTCGGTATCCTCGATGCATTGAAAAAGCGCAGCGCGGCGCTCGAGCGGCACTTGGCCGAACAGCTCGACTGAGTCCGCGCAGCTCAACGCGAACGTCAATCGATGAAAGACCGCTATCTCGACTTCGTCAATTCGCCCTTCGGCAACAGCATCGCGCGCACGCTCGGTCTGCCGAAGCCCGAGGTACTGCGGCGCCATCGCGCAGGAGACGCCGAATTCGGCGGCATGGCCGCGATTGGCGCGGGGCCATCGCCCATGCTGTTCGATGCGCTCTCATCGGCGTGCTGTCGTCGGTGGGCATGACGACATGATAGCGCGCCCGGCTGGCTGACCGTCACGGCCTGTCACGGCGCGATGACCGGCCGCTTCGAAGGCCGCATGCGCGATGCCGTCGGCGCGGATCGCGTGCAGGCGCTGATTTTCGATGCGAGCGGTATCGCGGAAAGCGGCGAGCTGCAATCGCTCTACGCCTTCTTTCATGACGCGATGCGCTCGCTCGCAAGGAGCGGCCGCATCATCGTGCTCTGGCGCGCACCTTCTTCAACGGCGAATCCGCGTGCGGCGACCGCGCAGCAGGCGCTCGTCGGCCTGGTGCGCTCGCTCGGCAAGGAAGCGCGCAACGGCAGCACGGCCAATCTCCTCCAAGTCGACGACGGCGCGGAGATCGAATCCGCGCTGCGCTTCTTTTTTGTCGCCACGTTCGGCGTATGTATCGGGGCAAATGGTGCATGTCAGCGGAGCCGCGAGCGCGCCGGAAAGCTGGGCGAAACCGCTCGCGGGCAAGCGCGCGCTCGTGACGGGCGCGGCGCGCGGCATCGGCGCTTCGATTGCGTCGACGCTCGCGGAACACGGCGCAATCGTCACCGGACTCGATGTCGAAGTCGCCCGCGACGCGCTCGATCAAACCATGCTTGCCATCGAAGACGCCACGCCTTCGAGCGGCGCGCACGCGGCCTTGCTCGCGGATATCGCCACGCCCGAAGCCGGTCGCCGCCTCAATTCGATGGGCCAGGGCGGCCTGCCCGTCGATGTCGCTGAAACGGTCGCGTGGCTCGCGAATCCGGGCAGCGCGGGCATCACCGGGAACGTGGTACGGGTTGCGGGCAAAGCCTGATCGGAGCGTGACGAGCATGCACGCTCCTTCCATGCAGCGCGCCCGCACGGTTGTCATCGACGAATTACCGCCGCCTGCGAAGCTCTACAGACGCGCGCTGCCCGGGCTTTTTCGCCGCTCGCATTCGACGGAACTGCCCGCGCTGCGCCTGATTCGCCCGAACGTGCGGCCCGACGCCGAACATATCGGCCGATACGCGCGCGTGTGCGGCTTCATTCCCGAGCACGGCGTGCCGCTCACGTTTCCGCATGTGCTCGCGTTTCCGCTGCATCTGATGATGCTTACTGATCCCTCGTTTCCGTGGTCCGCGCTCGGGCTCGTGCATCTGGCCAACAGCGTGCGGCTGCGGCGGCCGCTTTACGCGGGACAGCCGTTGCGGATCGAAGTGGAATGCGGGCCGCTCGTGCCGCATCAGAAAGGACAGGCGTTCACGCTGCATACGCGGATGTA
>LFMX01000067.1 GCA_001184405.1 Candidatus Burkholderia humilis | reverse complement strand
TCGGGGTTCACCAGCTTCAGCTGATCGATGACGGCAATCGCCGTGGGCGGATCGCCCGGAATCAGCGCTGAAATCGTGCCGTCGCGTCCGATCGATACTTCCGCGCCCGGCGGAATGGAAAGCGGACCGCTGTTGCCGAGCACCGGCTGATTGGTCGCCGTGACGAGCTGGCCGTTGGCGTCCACGTGCAGATTGCCCGCACGCGTGTACGCCTCGTTGCCATCGGCCGTCTGCACCGCGAGCCAGCCCGGACCCTGCACCGCCACGTCGAGCGGATTGCCCGTTTGCGTGATCGGGCCGGGCGTGTAGTCCGCGTTCGGCGTCGACGACAGCACGAAGGTGCGCGTCGTGCCATCGGCGGACTGGTTCTCGAACGACATCGGCACCTGACGGAACGCCGCGAGCTGCGCCTTGAAACCCGAGGTCGATGCATTCGCGAGGTTGTTCGCCACGACGCTTTGCTGCTCGAGCGCCTGGCTTGCGCCGGTCATCGCGGTGTAGATCAGACAGTCCATGAATCGCTTTCTTCTTCCTTAAAGCCTGTGAGCGCCGCTTACAGGTTGATGATCGTCTGGTCGACGGTCTGCTGCGTCTTGATCGTCTGCGCGTTCGCCTGATAGTTGCGCTGCGCGGTGATCAGATTCACCAGTTCGCTCGTCAGATCGACGTTCGAGTAGTTACCCGTCAGCGTGCCGTCGCTGCCGACCGTGAAACCAGTCAGTTCGCCGGTCGCGTTGCCGTCCTGCACGAGGTTCGTGAAGCCGCGCCGTACTGCGTCGTGCCCGTGAGCTTGAGCGTGAGCGCTTGCGTGCCCACGCCGGTCGGATCGGCGCCGTCGGGAATCGTGAAATTGAAGGTGGACGTACCGTTCAGGTTGCCGGAGTTATCGAACGACACCTTGCCGAGATCGGTCGGCGTGCCGGCCGGATCGCCGTAGGCCGAGAACGCTTCCCAGTCGCCCGTGCCCGACTTCGTGAAGTACACGTTCATCGTGTGCGTGCCGCCGAGCGAGTCGTACACATCGACGGAGGTCGACGCGTTGTACGTGTTGCCGTCGTTCGGATCGAACGCGGCCTTGTCCTTGTTGGTGTCCTGCGAGTTCAGGTTGAACGCGGCGGTGATGCTTTTCGTCGCGGTCGGCTGGATGTTCGAGGTCGGAACCGTCAGCGGCACGGTGGTCGCGCTGTTGACCACGCCCTTCGAGTCCGCCGCGAAGCCCATCAACTGCATGCCCGACGCGTTGACGATCTTGCCGGTGTTGTCCAGATGAAACACGCCGTTACCCGAATACACGGTCGAGCCGTTGTTCGACAACTGATAGAAACCGTTGCCGTTGATCGCGACGTCCAGCGCCTGGTTGGTCGTCGTGATCGTGCCTTGCGAAAACTGCTGCTGCACTTCGGCCAGACGCGTACCGATACCGATCTGATTGTTGATCGCGGTGGACATCGAGCTGGCGTACATATCGGCGAATTACGCCTGGCCCGACTTGAAGCCGACCGTGTTCGAGTTGGCGATGTTGTTGCCGATGACGTCCATGTCGCTCGATGCAGCGCCCAGACCGCTCAGTGCTTGTTGATAGCTCATGTGTTTCTCTCAATGGCGAGCCCGCGCTCGCTCTAAAAAAATTAAAGAATCGAGGCGACGCTCGTCAGCGCGACGGTCGAGCCGTTTGCCAGCTTCAGGCCCGGCGTGCCATCCGTCATCTGCACGATGCTCTGAACCTGCGATGCCGACAGCGTGTTCGCCGTCGCCTGCTGACCGTTGATCGTGCCGGTGGCGGTAATCGTGTAGGTGCCGTCGGCGAGCGTCTTGCCGTTCGAATCGACCGGCGTCCAGCCCGAAACCGGCACGACGCCCGCAGCCTGCGCGCCGAGATCGAGCGTGTTGACGATCTGGCCCGACGAGTTCTTGACGAGCACTTGCAGATCGCTCACGGCGTTGTCCAGCTTCACGCCGAAGGTCGACGACGCGCCGCCCGCGACCGTCAGCTTGTTGCCCGACGCGAGCACGTTCGAGCCAATGAGCATCGCGGCTTACGTCGATTGACCGACGGACAGTTGCGTCGCAAGCGAAGACAACGACGAATTCAGCGATGCGATGCCCGACACCGTGTTGATCTGCGCGAGCTGTGAGGTCATCTGCGAGCTGTCGGCCGGGTTGGTCGGGTCTTGGTTCTTCAACTGCGTGACGAGCAGCGTCAGAAACGTATTCTGCAAATCTGACGCCGACGAGCCGCTCGTCGATGTCGCGGACGTGACCGACGACGACGAACTCGAGCTCGTGCCGTTCACGTTTTTGAGCAGCGTCTGCGACACAGTCGATCCGCTGCCGATAGAGTTGGTGGAGGTGGTCACGTTCTAATCCTTGGGTTCAGTGTCAGGTTCCGATGGTCAGGGTCTTGAGCATCAATGTCTTGGCGGTATTGAGCGTCTCGACGTTCGCCTGATAGAAACGGGACGCGAAAATCATGTTGACCATTTCCTGAACGGGATCGACGTTCGGAAGCGTGACGTAACCGTCCGCGTTCGCCGCCGGATTGCTCGGGTCGTAGCTGGTTTTCATCGGGCTCGGATCGTCGATGACGCCCGTCACCTGCACGCCGCCCACTTGCTGGCCGGAGTCGTTTTTCGCGCCGCCGAGCGGATCGACCGCGAACACGACCTGTTTGGCCTTGTACGGCTGGCCGTCCGGGCCGGTGGTGCTGTCCGCGTTCGCGAGATTCGATGCGGTGACGTTCAGGCGCTGCGCCTGGGCGGACATCGCCGATCCGGCGACGTTGAAGATATTCATCAGGTTGGACATAGCTTTCTACCTTTAGCTGTTCGACGTGATCGTCGAGAGCATCGACTTGATCTGTGAAGTCAGCACCGTCATGCCGGCTTCGAAATGGACCGTGTTGTCGGTGAACTGAACGCGTTCGGCGTCGAGATCGACCGTGTTGCCGTCGAGCGACGGCTGCGACGGCACGCGGTAGGCGAGCTTGCCGTACTCCTGCGCGCCGCCTGCTGCGTTCATCGTCGATGTACCGGCCATGTGGCCCTGCGACGTGACGGCCATGCCGACGCCGCTCGTGCTGAGCGAAACCGGCTTCGCCATCGCCAGCGTGTTGCTGTTCGATGCGCCCGCCGCGCCGCCCTGCTTCTTCAGCGCACCGGCGAGCGCGCTGGAGAAATCGACGTCGCGCGCCTTGTAGCCGGGCGTATCCGCGTTGGCGATATTCGACGACAGCAATTCCTGCCGATACGCGCACACGTCGAGCGCTTGACGGCCGAAAGCGAATTCCTTGTCGAGTCTGTCTAGCATCCGAAGCCTCCTGAGGCGTCATGTCTTGCACGGCCCGACATCGCCGAGGCCTTTTTGCATGACACGCATCTTAGGAGCGGACCGCAATAACTAATCCAATGAATAACCGGGAAACCGGGCCTCTATTCGGCGCTTGGTTGAAGCGAGCCGAAATGACCGACGCCCTGCTTGCCACTGTCACCGAAGAAGTCGCCGCTGTTCAGGCCTTCGAATCTCTCCTCGAACACGAGGAAAAAGCGCTAATCGCTGCGCAGCCGATTGCCGCGCTGTCCGAGATCATCGCGAACAAAACTGCGTTGACCGAGCTCATCGCCGAGCAATGGACTTTGCTGCGCGACGCCGCTCGCCGCGCCAAACAGGGCAACAACAATGGCGTGCTGATCCGCACGCGCATGGAATACAACCGCAAGGCGCTCGCCGCGTTGCAGGTCGCGCCCGCGAAAGCCAGTTTTTACGGTCCGGACGGCCGTCTGCCGGGCAGCTAAAGCGTCGCGCGGCGTGAGACTTCAGCGCTCACGCCGTCTCCATCAGAAAACGGCTTTTTGCCGTTCTGAAGCGGAGCACGCGGTATCTGAAGAAAGTGATCTCGAAAAAACCGAATCAGCCACTCCCAAGCGCCTGGAAAAGGCGCGGGAGGAAGGCCAGGTTGTGCGTTCGCGCGAGCTCGCGTCGTTCGCGTTGCTGGCGGCGGGATTCGCCGGCATGTACAGCATGTCGGGATCGATCAACGCGCATTTGCAGTCGATCCTGCGCGGCGCGTTCACCTTCGACCACACGATGGTGCTCGACACGCGCCAGATGATGATCGGCGCGGGCAACGCCAGCAAGGAAGGCCTGCTCACGATCCTGCCCGTCCTCGGGATGACCGCCGTCGCCGCGCTCGTCGCGCCGATGGCGCTCGGCGGCTGGCTGCTGACCCAAAACGCTCGCGCTGAACTTCGGACGCCTCAACTCGATTTCCAGCCTCGGCAAGATGTTTTCAATGCAGGGTCCGGTGCAACTCGGCATGTCGGTGCTGAAGACGATCGTCGGCGGCGGCATGGCGGGTTATGTGATCTGGAGCCGCAAGGCCGAAGTGCTCGGTCTGCTCGCCAAGCCGCTGACCATCGCGCTCGCCGACGCGATGCATCTGCTCACCGTCACCTGCGGCATGGCGATCGGCGGCCTGTTTCTGGTCGCTGCCGCCGATGTGCCGTATCAGATGTATTCGCATGCAAAGAAGCTGCGCATGAGCAAGGAAGAAGTGAAGCGCGAACACAACGAAAGCGAAGGCGATCCGCACGTGAAGGGCCGCATCCACGCGTAGCAGCGTGCTACCGCGCGTCGCCGGATGATGGCCGCCGTGCCGACGGCGGATGTCATCGTCACGAACCCGACTCACTTCGCCGTCATGCCGAAGTGAAGTACAGCGATGGCGAAATGTGCGCGCCGAAGGTCTTCGCCAAGGGCGTCGATCTGGTTGCGGCGCGCATCCGCGAACTCGGCCGCGAAAACAACGTGCCGATGCTCGGAACGCCGCCGCTTGCGCGCGCTGTATCACAACGTCGAACTGAACCGGGAAATTCCGGGCGCGCTGTACGGCGCTGTGGCGCAAGTGCTGGCGTGGGTCTACCAGCTCAAGCGCTACAAGAAGGAAGGCGGCGACAAGCCGGACAATCCGACCGATCTCGACGTACCGAAGGAACTCGACAAAGGCATGGTTTCCGATGCCGACGCCGACCAGGAAGCCGCCGAAGCCCTGACCGGCGACAACACTACTGATGGAGCCGCAGCATGAACGCGCGCGCTGGATTTTTCGCCAAACGCCCGGACGCGCTGGGCACGCAGAACTTGCGAGCCCTCGCCGGCCCGATCCTGATCTGCATGATCTTGGGCATGGTGATTCTGCCCTTGCCGTCGTTCCTGCTGGACTTGCTGTTCACCTTCAATATCGCGTTGTCGGTGATGGTGTTGCTCGTGAGCATGTACACGCAAAAGCCGCTCGATTTCGCGGCATTCCCGAGCGTGCTGCTGTTTTCGACCTTGCTGCGTCTGTCGCTGAACGTGGCGTCCACGCGTATCGTGCTGTTGCAGGGCCACACCGTTCCGGACGCGGCGGGTCAGGTGATCGAATCGTTCGGGCACTTTCTCGTCGGCGGCAATTTCGCGGTCAGTATCGTCGTGTTCGTGATTCTGATGATCATCAACTTCATGGTCATCACGAAGGGCGCGGGGCGTATCGCGGAAGTCGACGCGCGCTTCACGCTCGACGCCATGCCCGGCAAGCAGATGGCCATCGACGCCGATTTGAACGCCGGCCTCATCAACGAGGAAGTCGCGAAGAAACGCCGTGTGGCGGTCGCGCAAGAGTCCGAGTTCTACGGTTCGATGGACGGTGCATCGAAGTTCGTGCGCGGCGATGCCATTGCGGGCTTGCGGATCATGGTGATCAACATCGTCGGCGGTCTGATCGTTGGGATGCTCCAGCACGACATGGATTTTGCGCACGCCGCGACCAACTACACGCTGTTGACGATCGGTGACGGTCTTGTCGCGCAGATTCCGTCGCTGATCATTTCGACGGCAGCGGGCGTGATCGTGTCGCGCGTGGCGACCGAGGAAGACATCGGCACGCAGCTGACCGGCCAGTTGTTCCAGAACCCGGGCGTGTTGATGATCACGGGCGTGATCATCGGCATCATGGGGCTGATTCCAGGCATGCCGCACCTCGCGTTCGGTCTGCTCGGCGGCGGCCTGATCTACGCCGCCCGTTCGATGAACAAGCGCGCCGAAGCGAAGAAGAATTCGCCGCAAATCGCCGATGTGCCCGCCTCCGCTGTCACGCCGGCCGATAACGCCGAAGCAAGCTGGGACGATGTCGCGCTGATCGATCCGCTCGGGCTCGAAGTAGGTTATCGCCTGATTCCGCTCGTCGATCGCAATTCGGATGGCGAACTGCTCAAGCGCATCAAGGGCATTCGCAAGAAGTTCGCGCAGGAAATCGGCTTTTTGCCGCCGGTCATTCATATCCGCGACAACCTCGAGCTTCGGCCGAATGGCTATCGCATCGCGCTGAAGGGCGTGGAAGTGGGCATCGACGAGGCGTTTCCGGGTCAGTGGCTCGCGATCAATCCGGGTCAGGTCTCGGCGACGCTGCCCGGCCCGCAGACGACTGATCCGGCGTTCGGCCTGCCGGCGGTGTGGATCGACACGAGCATACGCGAACAGGCGCAGGTCTACGACTACACGGTGGTCGATGCGAGCACGGTCGTCGCGACGCACTTGAATCACCTCGTGGTGACGCACGCGGCGGAATTGCTCGGACGTCAGGAAGTGCAGGCGTTGCTGGATCGAATCGGCAAGGACACGCCGTCGCTGACCGAAGATCTGGTGCCGAAGACGCTGTCGCTCACGACGCTGCAAAAGGTGCTGCAAAATCTGCTCGACGAAAGCGTGCCGATCCGCGATATGCGCACGATTCTCGACGCGATCCAGGAACACGCGCCGCGTCTGTCCGATCCGTACGAACTCACGGCGGCAGTGCGGTTGTCGCTGGGCCGCGCGATCACGCAGCAGTGGTATCCGGGCGGCGACGATCTGCAGGTGATGGGCCTCGATCCGGCGCTGGAGCGTGTGTTGTCGCAGGCGCTGTCAACAGGCGCGAATCCGAGCCTCGAGCCGAGTCTTGCGCAAACGCTGATGAACTCGACGCAAAACGCGATGATGCGTCAGCAGAATCTGGGCTTGCCACCGGTGCTGCTGGTGCAGCATTCGCTGCGCGCGATGCTGGCGCGGTTCCTGCGCAGGAGCTTGCCGCAGTTGAAGGTGATTTCTTATGCGGAAGTGCCGGATACCCGAAATGTGAAGGTGGTGAATTTGATTGGTGCGTGATTATTTCCAGACGAAGTCCAGGCCACGTTCCTTCGTGTCGGAGATATACAGTTTGATCGGGTTGCCGTTCGCGTCGAGCTCCGCCTTGGCGAGGAACGGCAGCGCATAAGCCAGGCACATTGCTTCGACATAAGGATTGTTGGGGAGACTGAAGATCGGATCGATCACGACGGCCGGAATGCGCGTGGACTGTCCCTCGAACGTGACCTGGCATTCGCCCGAAACATATCGAATTCGGAAATTACGCCGATATAGGCGACCAGATGCCCATTCGCGTTAGCACTAGTGAAAGCACGCTTGTGCTCGGCGTCCAGCGTCATGAACTGCTTGTTGTCCGCATATAAGTCGATGCGCTCGCACGAGCGATCGATAGGTGCAAGCGCCTGACGCGCGGTAAAGCGAAGCGAGTCGGCGAGTTTGTCGATAATCGCCACCAACTTGTCCAAGGTAAGCGAGAGAAAACTGAATTACTCGGGCGGATTCGACCGTTGCGTCATCTACTCCATCTGGAGTCTGGCCTGCCTCGCTAGGTGCGTTGCCTCCTCACTCTGAAGCGTAGCTCGTGACGCAAGTTGCGTGGCCGCCTCCATCTGGATCAGGACCTTCTGCTCCCGCTCGGCCAGTTGCTTGGCATGCTCGGACATCTGTGCGTAAGTGTCCCGCCGAAGTAGCGCGTCTGCCTGAAGTTCCTTCGCTAGTTGCAATGCTTCTTTCAGATATTTCACTTCGCTGGAATCCCTAAGAGACAACACGTATTGAACGACAGCAGCGAGCACTGCGCCAAATGCGCCCGACCATAGCTCTCTGCTCGTTGCCAAGCCCTTGATGATTGCTAGGATTTCGAATCAATGATGTTCTGCGACCGGAGCCGACATCACGCGAAATCCAGACGCTTCGAAATCCTCGCGAGGATACCTGTTCCGAGTGCGCTTGCACATCGCTTGAAGACGCGCGCGAAGCCTTGAACGGAATAGCCTAGTTGATTCAGATCTATCTCATGCGATAACGCGTCGTTTCCTTCGTATCGCATGCTGAAAACGCAGAGACGATGCAGTTGAGAGTGGTCGTTGAGTGGCGTCATTGCTGCTCTTTAGGCTGAAAGTATCGAAGGCGATGCGAATCCGGTATTTCCTGTCGAACCGGATAACTGTTTCGGAATACTAAGCAATTAACGTAGCGCTAAACATCTGCCGAACGGACGACTTGCATCGCCCGCCGACTGCATGCTAGGCCTCAACACTCCACAATATTCACCGCCAACCCACCGCGCGAAGTCTCTTTGTACTTGGTCTTCATATCCGCGCCCGCTTCCCGCATCGTCTTGATGACCGAATCCAGCGAAACATAATGCGATCCATCGCCGCGCATCGCCATGCGCGCGGCGTTCACGGCCTTCACGGAACCCATCGCATTCCGCTCGATGCACGGAATCTGCACCATACCACCGACCGGATCGCACGTGAGCCCGAGGTTGTGCTCCATGCCGATTTCCGCCGCGTTTTCCACCTGAGCCGGCGTTCCACCCAAAACCCCTGCCAACGCGCCCGCCGCCATCGAACAGGCGACGCCGACTTCGCCCTGACATCCCACTTCCGCGCCGGAAATCGATGCGTTCATCTTGTACAGAATGCCAATGGCCGCCGCCGTCAGCAGAAAGTCGATCACGCCTTGCTGATTGGAACCGGGCACGAAGCGGTCGTAGTAATGCAGCACAGCCGGAATGATGCCCGCCGCGCCATTGGTCGGCGCCGTCACTACGCGTCCGCCGATCGCGTTTTCCTCGTTCACGGCGATCGCGTAGAGATTGATCCAGTCGATCATCGACAGCGGATCGCGCAACGCCTGCTCAGGCTTCATCGCGAGCGCCTTGTAAAGCTGTGGCGCGCGGCGCTTCACCTGAAACGGTCCCGGCAAGTGCCCTTCCGCTTCCGGATTGCCGATGCCACACCCGCGCGCGACGCAATCCTGCATCACGTCCCAGATGCGCAAAAGGCCGCTGCGAATCTCGTCTTCGGAACACCAGACGCGCTCGTTTTCCCACATCAATTGCGCGATGCTTTTGCCCGACTCCGCGCACATCTTCATCAGTTCGTCGCCGGTCTGAAACGGATACGGCAACTGCTCGTGCGCCGTCAGCACCGCCGTATTCGCCGCGCCCGCCGTCACGACGAACCCGCCACCGACCGATAAATACGTCGCCTCACGCAACACGGCGCCGGTCGCATCGAAGGCGTAAAGCTTCATGCCGTTCGGATGCTCCGGCAACGCCTGCCGATAAAACGCGATGTTCTCCTTGATCGTGAACGGCAGCGTGTGCGTGCCGAGCAGCGCAAGCGTTTTCGATGTGTGCACCGCTTCGAGTCGTGGCACGATGGTCGATGCATCGACGGTATCGGGCGCGTCGCCCATCAGGCCGAGCATGACGCCGCGATCCGTGCCGTGGCCCTTGCCGGTCGCGCCGAGCGAGCCGTACAACTCGCATTTCACCGATGCCACCGCGTCCAGCAATCCATCGCGCTCGAGCCCTTGCGCGAACATCAGCGCGGCGCGCATCGGGCCGACGGTGTGCGAACTGGACGGACCGATGCCGACTTTGAAGAGATCGAAAACGCTGACTGCCATGATGGTTCTACCTAAAAATTAACGCGCCGGCAGCGGCAGACACACCGCGAGCCACGCGGGCGGCGTCGCTGCGAGCCGCTGCGCCACCGGCGCATAACGGCCGTCGAGACGCGCCGCCAGATAAAAGAGTTCCGCCGCGTTCTTCGGGTCCCACTGGCCCGAAAAACCCGGCAGTCCGGCGTCGCGACGCTTTGCATCGAAAGCCATGGTCGATTTCACGAATTCCTCGTGCATCTTGGTGCCAAGCGCGTACGGCGTGAGCCAGTTGAGCGCATCGGCGAGCGTGGCGCCGGATGGCGCGCGCTCGGGTAGCCAGTTACGGTTGTGGCGGCGCGCCGCGAGCGCCGCCATCACGAGCGGCTGAAGGTCGTACGTGACACAATGCAGCGCATCGCGTTCGGCGAAATCGACAGTCGATCCATCCGGCGCGATGTTGTCGCCGATATGCTCGACAAACAACCGCTGCGCCGCGTTGATCATCTTGCGATCGTCGATGGTGAACGCGCCCATCGCCACCAGCTTCACGCGATGACTCTGCCAGTTGTTCCGGTACGTGCCCTTGAGCGGGCACGGCTGTTTATCGATATCCGCGATATAACCGTCCACCATTTTGGTGATGAACGCGTTCGCCGCGTTGCGCGTCTTCACGGGCAGCGCGCTCGCGGTCAGGTCGTACGCGAGAATCAGCGACTCGAAATTCGTTTCGTCGATCGGATTGAAGCTCGGCTGATACGTCGTCGTCCACGCAAACAGGAAGCGCTCGACGAGCCGCAAATAACGTTCGTCGCCAGTTGCACGCCACGCGAGCGCGGCATCGCGCATCAGGCCGAGATCTTTTTCCGCTTCGACGCTTTCGTCGTAGATCCCTTCGTGCGACAGCGTGCCTTCGGTGTGGAGCTTCGCGCGCGCTTTGGGCTGATCGTTGACGTGCGATTGCACCGTCTTCACGAGCGCCTTCAGGCCGGGATCGGCATTGGTGCGCTCGCTGGTTTGCATCGCGGGCGCGGCGCAGAAATTCATCGCCGCGTGGGCGTGCGGCACACCGAACGCCAGCAACGCGGTCAGCACCGCGCGCGTCGTGAAACGGCTCTCATTTATCTTTCGCACCTTCGGCGCCATGCAAACTCCTCGATTGGCTTGGTTCCGGGGTGAGATGTTAGCCGGTCTGACGCACGCCGCGTGAGCGCCCGACAATGTCTTACGGTTCTTGCGCGCTTACTCCGCGTAGTCGGAAATCGGCACGCACGAGCACATCAGATTGCGATCGCCGTACGCGTTATCCGCGCGGCCGACCGGCGACCAGTACTTACGCGCGATCAGCGATTTCACCGGATACGCCGCCGCCTCGCGCGAATACGCGTGTTCCCATTGATCCGATGTCACCGCCGCCGCCGTATGCGGCGCGTGCTTGAGCACGTTGTCTTCACGATCGGCGCGGCCTTCTTCCACTGCGCGGATTTCCTCGTGAATGGCGATCATCGCGTCGATGAAGCGGTCCAGCTCTTCCTTCGATTCCGATTCCGTCGGCTCGACCATCAGCGTGCCGGGCACCGGGAAGCTCATCGTCGGCGCATGGAAACCGTAGTCGATCAGACGCTTGGCCACGTCTTCCACCGAAATGCCGCTCGATTCCTTGATCGGCAGGACATCGAGAATGCATTCGTGCGCGACCAGCCCGCCCGCACCGCTGTACAGCACCGGATAGTGCGGCGCGAGACGCTTGGCGACATAGTTCGCGGCGAGAATCGCGCTTTCGGTGGCGGACGTGAGACCGTGCGCGCCCATCATCGCGATATACATCCACGAAATCGGCAAAATGGCGGCCGACCCGTAAGGCGCCGACGATACCGCGCCGATACCGTTTTCATCGCGCGAATAACCGGTCGATGTCTGATTGGGCAGGAACTTCGCGAGATGCGCGCCGACCGCGACCGGACCGACGCCCGGTCCGCCTCCGCCGTGCGGAATGCAAAACGTCTTGTGCAAGTTCAGATGCGATACATCGCCGCCGAACTGGCCCGGCGCGCAAAGACCGACCATCGCGTTCACGTTAGCGCCATCGACATAAACCTGGCCGCCGTGCGCGTGCACGATCTCGCAAATCTCGCGCACGTTGACTTCGAACACACCGTGCGTCGACGGATACGTGATCATGATCGCCGCGAGATTCGCCGAATGCTTCTCGGCCTTCGCCTTGAGATCATCGATATCCACGTTGCCGTTCGCATCGCACGCGACAACGACGACCTGCATGCCCGCCATCTGCGCCGACGCCGGATTCGTGCCGTGCGCGGACGCCGGAATCAGACACACATTGCGATGCCCTTCGCCGCGCGACTCGTGATACGCGTGAATGATCAGCAAGCCCGCGTACTCGCCTTGCGAACCAGCATTCGGCTGCAAGGAAACCGCCGCGTAACCCGTGCACGCGACGAGCATCTGTTCGAGCTGATCGATCATCGTGCGATAGCCGACCGTCTGCTCGGCGGGCGCAAACGGATGAATCTGCGCGAATTCGGGCCACGTCACCGGCAGCATTTCCGACGTGGCGTTGAGCTTCATCGTGCAGGAGCCGAGCGGGATCATCGTGCGATCGAGCGCGAGGTCCTTGTCCGCGAGACTGCGCAGATAGCGCAGCATTTCGTGCTCGGAATGATGGCGATTGAACACCGGATGCGTCAGATAATCGCTCGTGCGCTTGAGCGCGCCGGGCAGCGAATCCTTTGAAGCCGCATCCAATGCGTCGATATCGAACGTTCCGGTTTTGCCCGCGACTTCCGCGAACAGCGCGAAGAGCTTGAGCAGATCGTCGCGCGTGGTGGTTTCATCGACCGATACGCCGACTTGCGTCGAACTCACGCGGCGCAGGTTGATATGCGCGGAATACGCCGCCTGATGCAGCGCGTTCGTGTTCGCGCCGCTGTCGAGGGTGATCGTGTCGAAAAAGGTATCGTTGGCGAGCGTGTAGCCGAGCTTTTGCAAGCCGGCCGCCAGTACCGACGCCACGCGATTCACGCGCAGCGCGATCGTCTTCAGACCTTGCGGGCCGTGATACACCGCGTACATGCTCGCCATGATCGCGAGCAACGCCTGCGCCGTGCAGACATTCGATGTCGCCTTCTCGCGGCGAATATGCTGTTCACGCGTTTGCAGCGCGAGACGCAGCGCGTTGTTGCCCTGTGCATCGACGGTCACGCCGACCAGACGGCCCGGCATCTGGCGCTTGAATTCATCGCGCACGGCCATGTACGCCGCGTGCGGACCGCCGAAGCCGACCGGCACGCCGAAACGCTGCGTATTACCGATGGCCACGTCCGCGCCCCATTCGCCCGGCGGCGTGATGAGCGTCAGCGCCAGCAAATCCGCCGCGGTGACGATGCGCGCGCCCGCCGCGTGAATCTTGTCCGCGAGTTCGCGATAGTCGCGCACATCGCCGTTTGCGCCGGGATATTGCAGCAGCACGCCGAATGCGTTGGCGGCTTCCGCAGCCGGTCCCACTTTCACTTCGATGCCCGCCGGTTTCGCGCGCGTCTTCACCACTTCGATGGTTTGCGGCAGCACATCGTCCGCCACATAGAACACGTTCGATTTCGGCTTGCCGACGCGTTGCAGCAGCGTCATGGCTTCGGCGGCGGCGGTGGCTTCGTCCAGCAGCGATGCGTTGGCCATCGCGAGACCGGTGAGGTCCGTCACCATCTGCTGGAAATTGAGCAGCGCTTCCAGACGGCCTTGCGAGATTTCCGGCTGATACGGCGTGTAAGCCGTGTACCACGCCGGATTTTCGAGCACGTTGCGCAGGATCACGGCCGGCGTGTGCGTGCCGTAATAACCCTGGCCGATATACGTGCGAAACACCAGATTCTTGTCCGCCAGCTTGCGCAGATACGCGAGCGTTTCCGCCTCGCTTTTCGGCTGCGTGAACGCGCCCAAGGGCAGCGTTTCCTTGCGGCGGATCGATTCAGGAATCACCGCGTCGATAAAGGCCGCGCGCGAGGCGAAACCGAGCGCGTCGAGCATCGCGCGCTGGTCGGCTTCGTCGGGACCGATGTGCCGCTCGGCGAACGCATCGTGACGTTCGAGCGCGGCGAGTGACAGGGAAGTGCGGTTCATCAGGCGATCCGGGTGTTCGAGCTTCATGTGAATTCCTGCGATGCGGCTCTTTTGAGCCGCAATCGTCATTGAGAGAAATTATTCGCCGATCGACTTGCCGTAGCCTTCGGCGTCGAGCAGTTTTTCGAGACCGTCGTCGCTCGACGGCTTGATCTTGAACAGCCAGCTTTCGTACGGCGCGCCGTTCACCTGATCCGGCCCGGACGTGAGCGCGTCGTTCGAGGCGACGATTTCGCCCGACACGGGCGCGTAAATATCGGATGCCGCTTTCACCGATTCGATCACGGCGATGGCATCGCCTGCCGCAACGGCCTTGCCCGCTTCCGGCAGTTCGACGAACACGATGTCGCCGAGCGCTTCCTGAGCGTGATCGGTGATGCCGACGGTCAGCGTGCCGTCGCTTTCAGTGCGGACCCATTCGTGCGATTCGGTGTATTTCAGATCGGCCGGGATGCTCATTGGATGCTCCTTACGTGGTTCTTTCTTGAGGTTCTTGATCGGAGGAAACGGGCGCGTTTTTTAGCTAAGTTCGACGAGAACCTTGCCATTGCGCACGAACGGCAGTTTTACCACGCGCGCCGGAAGCTGTTTGTCGCGGATGACAACCTGCACCGTGTCACCGGCCTTGGTCGCCGTCGGCACGCGCGCAAACGCGATCGACTCCTGCATCGACGGGGAAAACGTGCCGCTGGTGATCTCGCCCTCGCCGTGTTCGGTGACGACTTTCTGATGCGCGCGCAGCACGCCGCCCGCCTTGCCGTTTTCCTTGATCAGCATTAGTCCGACGAAATTCGCCTTCGAGCCGTTCGATTCCAGCGACGCGCGGCCGACAAAATCGCGATCCGTTTTCATGTCCACCGTCCAGGCGAGACCGGCATCGAGCGGCGAGACGGTTTCGTCCATGTCCTGACCGTACAGATTCATGCCCGCTTCGAGACGCAGCGTGTCGCGCGCACCGAGCCCCGCCGGCTTCACGCCCGCGGCGGCCAGCGCGTTCCAGAGCGCTTCGACGTGCGTCGCCGGCACGACGATCTCAAAACCGTCCTCTCCGGTGTAACCGGTACGCGCAAGCATCAGTTCGCCGAATGCCGTCGACGGAAACACGACCGCGTTGAACGGCTTGATGTTTTCGGTTTGCGCGCGTGTGTCCGGCAGCACGTGCCAGACCTTTTCGCGCGCGTTCGGCCCTTGCACGGCGATGATGCCGAGATCGCCGCGCGGCGCAATCGACAGATTGAATTCGCCCTCGGCATTCAACTGCCCGAACCACGCAATGTCCTTGTCCGCCGTGCTCGCATTCACGACCACGCGAAACGACGTTTCGGAAAAGTAGTAGACGATCAGATCATCGATGACGCCGCCGTCGCTCTTGAGCAGACACGAATAGAGCGCGCGGCCGGGCATCGTCAGCTTGTCGACGTTATTGGCGATGGCGCGCTGGAAGAACTGGCGCACAGCATCGCCTTCGAAATCGACGACGCGCATATGCGAGACGTCGAACATACCGGCATCCGTGCGCACCGCGCGATGTTCATCGATCTGCGAACCGTAATTGACGGGCATGTCCCAGCCGCCGAAATCGACCATGCGCGCGTTGAGCGCGAGGTGAGCGGCATGCAGGGGCGTGTGTTGAAGTTCGGACATTGGGGCCTCGGTTCGCCAAACAAAAAAGGCCACGCAGCGCGCTTTCACTCTGCGAAATGCGCCTCGTCGTGCCGTGGATCATTCGTTTCGATCGATACGGCGCGCAAGGCTCATACCGCGAGCGGTTGCGACGCGTGACCCCTCTGTCCTCGGTACCTGAGAGATTGCGCGAACCGTTTTCGCGGTTCATCGCGCGCCCCTTCGGTGGGCAACTGACTTGTGTTCGAAAGCCGCTGCCGCTCTCAGAGTGCGAGGAAACTCGTTCCTCGACGCGTTCGGTCCTTTTGCCTGAGAGTTTGCGGGTATGCCCCTTCGGCGGCGCGGCGCTTCGTCTTCATGCAGACGGCGGCCACGCGCTCTCCCGACGCGGGCGGCCGCATTTACGCGACCGAATTGGCCTTGTCAAACGGATTCGGACAGTGCTGCTTGTGTTTGTCCGATACGTATGCGCCGCACCCGCATACGCTTGCCAACGGCGCATTTTGTTTCAAAACCCTCGCTTTTTCGCGATGAAACCGCGCGTTCACTCGGTGAATTGCGTTTTTCTTCTCAGGCAAATCATGGCGACCATCACTGTCAACGGCGTGACTTATTCGGTCGATAACGTAATCGTGTACAAGGGACGCGTGAGCATCGACGGCAAGGAAGCAGACACCGCCGACGCGCCGCGCATGACGATCGAAGTACACGGCGACATCAAAGCTTTCGAGTGCGATAGCGTAGATATCGCGACGATTCACGGCGATGTCGGTTCTGTCACGACGGCGTCCGGCAACGTACAGTGTGGCGACGTGCACACTGTGACGGGGAATGTGAACCGGCGTTGAGGTCAGGATGGAGCGGGCGCGCGGTCTTCATTGTCGACAGGAACGCGTCCGCCAGCGGCAAGAACGCGATCGTATCCTTAACGGCATCGGTCGCGTCTTGCTAACGAAAAGGCTCCGACAGACGGTAATCGGCATGCGTCCTGACTCGCTTCAAGTCAATTAGCTTGTAGGCCAGCGTTGTTCCCTTTCTTCCCTCCGCCGCGAATCGATCCGTCAGTTGCTGGTGAACGCCTGTAGCGTAAGGACTCGGCGGCAAACAGTCCTCAGCCACGCCTAACGCCTTGTGATACGCCGCGTAATATGCGCGGGACGCGCCCGAGCGCCATTCGCATTCGGTTTCGCCCGCGGCCAGTTGCTTCGCGAAGCTGATCAAATCCGAAACGTCAATGCTCATGCGGCTACCTCAATGAGCTTTCCAGCCGGCGTATGCGACGTAAGCGGACGGCTAACAAAAGTGACCACTTTGGGAAATGCATGGTCGAATTTCTCGACCAACGCCCCCGCAACCGAGATACCCAACTGGGAGCACTGATCAGGCGATTGATCGACGTATAGGCCGTATCGCAGCGTGTGGTCCGAATAAAAATCCGGCACGATATATTGAACCGAATAACCTTCCGATCCGACCGCCGACACCGCTGTCTCCATCAACGCCACGCGCATGTCGACATCTAAATGGGCCGCCCGGAACGATGCCGACAAGCCATCGAGTTGCGCCTGCAAAGCGCTCGGCTGTCCACGCTCGAGGCTCCTTAGAAGCGCTGCCGCTCTTCCACAAGCGCCGCATACAGCACGTTCACCGCATTCAGGGCTTGCCTCGCATCGCCACTGCCTAAGACGGCAAGATACGCGCATAAGTCACTGCAAGACGAGGCAGCCCGAGGTTAATTAACAGCGATGCCGCATTGCTCACGATGAGCACATCATGCTTCGCCAGCGCGTACGCAGCATCCACGGCGCGCACGCAGGCATCGCGGTCGCCGCGCAGAAAGCGGTGAAAACCAGCACAGCGCCGGTTGCTCACCGTTTCGGCCGAGAAGCGCTTGCGCTTCTTGCTCGATTCGCCTGACGACGAATGCGTTGCTGCGTGCCATCATCGTCATGTCGATCAATGTGCGCAGCCATTCCAGCGACGTCGATTTCGGCAGGTTCAAGATAGCGTGCTCCGAACGTTGGCTTGCAGATGCTTTGCATCCTAACGTTCGCTATAAAGTCGCCGTCAATCCCTTATTCGGCCAAATTTTGTGTCATTGCCGATGAGCGTTATCGCCGCACGAATGCCACACGCTTGCCCTCACGATCACTTTCAATCGCCAGTTCGATGATCGTCATCACATCCACCGCGTCCTGCGGCGTCACCGGAAACGCACGGCCTTCCTGAATCGATGCCGCCAACGCGCGATAAAACTCCACGTACGCGCCGTCTTTCGTCGCGAATTCGTGCCGCAAATCGAGATCGCCATCGACTTCGCGCAGCGTGCCCGGCGGATTCTTCGCGAACTCCGGATTGCCCGGCCGCATGCCCGAACGCAACTGATCTTCCTGCGTATCCAGCCCGGTTTTCACATAACTGCCGCGCGTGCCGTGGATCGAAAAATGCGGCGGTTCGAGCGTGGCGAGCGCGCTGGCGTGCAGGATCACTTCCTTATCGTCGTAACCGAGCACTAGATGCACGTAATCCGGCGCGTGGGCGTGATCGCGATGCGCCTTCACGAACGCCGTCACCGTCTGCGGCGCACCGAACAGCGTCAACGCCTGATCGATCAGATGCGGCCCCAGATCGAACAGCAGACCGCCGCCGCGCGACGCTTCCTCGCGCCAGCGCTGCGGCACTTTCAGACGGAAACGATCGAAGTGCGATTCGTAATGCGTGATGCGCCCAAGCCGCCCGCTGTCGATCAACGCGCGCACGGTCATGAAATCGCCGTCCCAGCGGCGGTTGTGGAACGGCGCGAACACCAGTCTGCGATCGGCGGCGAGATCGGCGAGCGTGCGGGCATCGGCAGCGGAAAGCGTGACGGGTTTATCGACGACCACGTGTTTGCCCGCCGACAACGCGCGATGCGCAAGCTCGAAGTGCGTGTCGTTCGGCGTCGCGATGACGATGCATTCCACCTCCGGCAACGCGAGCAGCGCGTCGAAATCGGCGACGATGTGTGCATCGGGATAATCGGTTTGCGCGTGCTCGGCCTGGCTCGTCGCGATGGCCGCGACTTTCGCGCGTCCGCAATGTTCGATGACGGGCGCGTGAAACATCGCCCCGGCGAGGCCGTAGCCCATGACGCCGACTTTTAGTGCTTGACTCATGTGGGCGTTTTCCTGTCGTGAATGTCGCCGATATTGTGGCACGCGGGAATTCAGACGCTCCGAACGAGGGCCAAAACCGAACGCTTTGCCTCGTGTTAACATTGCGCTCTCGCAATCGCACGCGGCCCGTCAAACTCGCGCGATTCACGCAGTCCACACGCGACGGCCGCGCGCCGCTCGCTCACACTCCGAAGCCCAAACATGTCCGCAGGTCTGAACGCCGCGCAAAGCGAAGCCGTGCGCTATCTCGATGGTCCCTGTCTCGTGCTCGCCGGCGCGGGCAGCGGCAAAACGCGCGTCATCACGCAGAAGATCGCGCATCTGATCGAAGGAAAGGGTTTCGAGCCGAAGCACATCGCCGCGCTCACTTTTACGAACAAGGCCGCGCTCGAAATGCGCGAGCGTACCGGCAAACTGCTCAAAGGCAAGACGCTCACGACGCCCTGCAAGGAAGGCCGCAAGATTCCCGTCAATCAGTTGACGATCTGCACCTTTCACTCGCTCGGCGTGCAGATCATGCGGCAGGAAGCGGAACACGTCGGGCTGAAGCCGCAGTTTTCGATTATGGATTCCGACGATTGCTTCGGCATGGTTCAGGAGCAACTCGGCACGACCGACAAGGGTTTGATCCGCAAGGTGCAGTCGATCATTTCGCTGTGGAAAAACGCGATGGTCTCGCCCGATCAGGCGGCCGTGCTCGCGAGCAACGAGGACGAGCATCAGGCGACGATCGTGTATCGCAGTTATGCGGCGACGCTGCATGCGTATCAGGCGCTCGATTTCGACGATCTGATCCTGCGCCCCGCGCAGCTTTTCGCGACGAACGAGCAGGTGCGCGACAAGTGGCAGAACCGGTTGCGCTATCTGCTGATCGACGAATATCAGGACACGAACACGTGTCAGTACGAACTCGTGAAACTGCTCGCCGGTCCGCGCGCGGCGTTCACGGTGGTCGGCGACGACGATCAAGCGATCTATGGCTGGCGCGGCGCGACCATCGAAAATCTTGCGCAGTTGGGCAAGGATTTCCCGAAGCTGCATGTTGTTAAGCTGGAGCAGAACTATCGCTCGACGGTGCGGATTTTGACGGCGGCGAACAATGTCATCGCCAACAATCCGAAGCTGTTCGAGAAGAAGCTGTGGTCCGAGCACGGCATGGGCGACATCATCACCGTGACGGGCTGTAACGACGAAGAGCACGAAGCGGAGTCGGTCGTGTTTCGTTTGTCGGCGCACAAGTTCGAGCGGCGCACGTCGTTTCGCGATTACACCATTTTGTATCGTGGAAATTTTCAGGCGCGCATTTTCGAGCAAGTGTTGCGGCGCGAGCGCATTCCGTATGTGCTGTCGGGCGGACAATCGTTTTTCGATCGCGCGGAAATCAAGGATCTGATTGCGTATCTGCGGCTGATCGCCAATCCCGATGACGATCCCGCGTTCATCCGCGCGATCACCACGCCGCGACGCGGTGTCGGCAACACGACGCTCGAAGCGCTCGGCGCGTTTGCGGGCGCGGCGAAGGTGTCGCTGTTCGAGGCGGTGTTCATGGGCGGCATCGAGGTGCGGCTGTCGGCCCGTCAGGTCGAGCCGCTGCGCACGTTCTGCGAGTGGATGCGGCGTCTTGGCGATCGCGCCGCGCGCGATCCCGCGACCGAAGTCCTCGACGACATGATGGAAGCGATCCACTACGAAGCCTATCTTTACGATGCCTACGACGAACGGCAAGCGCAATCGAAATGGCAGAACGTGCTGGAGTTTCTCGAGTGGTTGAAGCGCAAGGGCACGAAGCCGGAGCCTTCATCTGCGGCTGAGCAAACGGGTTATGACACCGCCGACGGTTTCGCCGACGAAGGCAAGAACCTGCTCGGCCTGATTCAAACCGTCGCGCTGATGTCGATGCTCGAAGGCAAGGACAAAGATCCCGACGCGGTGCGTTTATCGACGGTGCATGCATCGAAAGGGCTGGAGTATCCGCACGTGTTTCTGGTGGGCGTCGAGGAAGGAATCATGCCGCATCGCGGCAGTTCGGACGATGACGCGCCGATCGACAACTCGCGTATCGAAGAGGAACGGCGGCTGATGTATGTCGCGATCACGCGGGCGCAGCGCAGTTTGCATCTGAACTGGTGCAAGAAGAGGAAGCGCGCGCGGGAGACGGTGGTGTGCGAGCCTTCGCGGTTCATCCCCGAAATGCTGCTCGACGATGCGCCGCCGCCGACGCAGGAAGAAGCGCCGCTGTCACCGAAGGATCGGATGGCGATGTTGAAGGCGTTGTTGCAGAAAACCTGATTTTTGGGCTTCAGATAAAAAACCCTGCGACGCTCACGCGCGCAGGGTTTTTTATCGACCGCCCGAAAGCCTTACTTCGCCGCGTTCACCATGCAATCGACGGCCGCTTTCACATCCGCATCCGGCGCGTTCGAACCGCCCTTCGGCAGCATCGCGCCCTTGCCGTGGAGTGCGTAGTTGTAGACGGTGTCCATCGATTCTGAGAGACGCGGCGCCCACGCTGCCTTGTCGCCGAATTTTGGCGCGCCGAGCATGTCCGCCGCGTGACACGCTGCCCGCTTGCGCGTTACCGGCGCTTTGCGCGCCTGCGGCGGGCGCGGCGGCTTGCGGAACGGATGCCAATGCGGCGACGGCTGCCGCCGCTTGGGCGTTTTCGTTCGAACTCGCTGCGGCAGGCGCAGGCTGCGCCGGTTCCGCGAGCTTGCCGCCGCTGCCGTTCGCCAGCATCGCGCCTTTGCCGTTGAGCGCGTTGTGCAACAGCGTGTCGTACGTAGCCTTCGCTGATGCGCGGCGCCCACACGCCGGCATCGCCGAACTTGCGCGCGCCTGCGGTGCCCGCTGCGTGACAAGCCGAGCACACGGCCTTGAAGACTTCCTCGCCGGTTTTGTAGACGCGCGGGGCGTTGGCATCGCGGATATCGACTTGCGCCACCGGCGTGATGCGCTCCTTGACCGACTGTTCGATGTCCGTGTGTTCGATGTCCGTGCCCGCGCCCGCGCGCGTGGAGTTATTCACATAGACCGCAAGCAGGATGATGATGGCAATTGGGACGCCGAACCCCGCGATGACGGCCGCGATGAGCTGGCCGGGTGTCTTGATCGGGGCTCCGTGGGGTGCTTCGCTCATGCTTGTCTCGTCTCCCGTTTTTAATGTGAGACGTTCAGTGACAGCGTGACAGCTAAGGCATTTGCACCTGCGCGCGCCTCGGGGAAAGGCACAGTCGATTATAGACGGAACGTTTAATTGTCGGCGCGGGGCGTCGGGGGCGGTGCGACGGGCGTTTACCCGAATCGTGTGAGCTTACGGACATGTGTCGGCGCGCAGACGCGAATCCCGTGCGATGGACGAATCCACGTAAAGCAGGTATCCTTTCGGATTCGCATGGGCCTTGCAGGTGCTTTTAGCGCACTCCCTCACGCAAGGTTCTCTCCGATGCGCCCGTAGCTCAATGGATAGAGTACTGCCCTCCGAAGGCAGGGGTTGCTGGTTCGATCCCAGCCGGGCGCGCCAAAAAGCCGTTTCTAGCGTCGCGCTTTTTTCTTTGAAGCGATCGGCCAACCCCCAAAAAAATTAAGAAGCACACTGTTGTCGGCACTCGATCGTCCAGCTAGAATCATTTTAAGCCCTACGTCTTGCGAACGCCCAAGTTCCACTTGGGACCTTCAAGTAGCAAGCGCGGGGCTTTTCAATTTGCGCTTGCCGAACTGCGTGCGGCCGAATCTCCAGTTCGGCGGGCATAAAGAGCCAGTGTCGGTACGGATCAGTCCACACCGATCGCGGATCGCCATGCAAACCGGTGCTGATCCCAATGTTGAACGCAGCGCCATCGTAAAGGTTGCGAATCAGCCGATTCACCTGCTTGTAAACCTTTTCCTTCGCTCGCGTCCGATTGCCGCGAACCTTCGTGCCTTCAGGCTTCTCCAGATGCTTGTCGTTTAGCCGGAACTGCATGGCACCCATCACGACGTCCAGACTTTGCATGATGACATGTAGCTTAGAATCCACTTCGGCGATCTGATCTTCCTTGATGACGATCGCGTTATCACGGAAACGCGAACTCTTGTTCAGTCCGAGCACGTAACCCTTGAACGCCGCGCACTTCTCGCGCGTATCGGGCAACTTGTCGAAATAGATCCGTACCTTGGTCTCGCCTTCAGCGCGGACCGCATATTGCAATCCGAAGGCGTGCTTCACAAACTGATAGTAGAGAAAAAAGAAACTGTTCTCTCGCTGCTCGGTCGTCAGCCGCGCTGCGCCGAAGTAGTTCTGCGTGAACATGATGCGCATCTTGAGTTTGTCTTCGCAGCGCGAATACTTCATCGAGGAAACTGATGTACTTGTCCGCGTAGTTGACGCTGATTTTCTGCCACTTCACTTCCGCGCCGAAGTTCAACTCGGTTTTCTTCGCGGTCAAACGATCGATGACTTCTACTTGATGCATCGACTCGACTAAAGCGCCGCCATAGAAGTTCGAAAAATGCTTTCCTGAGATGTCCGATTCATCGCAATAGATGATGAGTTCTCGCGCCATGCTTCCGCTTCACGTTGCTTTCGAATCGGACATTCTTTCAGTCACATCGCCCGCAAAATATGAAGCTTTTCCGAATTCCAGGTACTTCGGTTAATTATTTTTGTCGTTGCTCGCCACCGTCCCCCACCAAAACCCCATCTCCCGCAACCATCTTCTATACCCCACCGACATCCGATCGCACCGCTGATGCAACTCCGCATCCAACTCCAGCGGCAGCAACTTCGGCCATTGCGATTCCACGATCGGCGTGTCCTGCAGCAGGATCTCCATGTTGAAGTTATATAGCTGCTGATCGCTGTGCGTGGAGTCATCTTCATGAACGGACACGAGCCACGCCCGCGTCTCGGTTTGAGAAATCGGCGACACCGCCAGCATGATATGCAGCGCGCCCTGACCATCGGACGCCATCTTCGTGAGCATCGCGATCAACGGCCGTTTCAAGCGATACACATACTCGAACATCGTGCCGCCGCCCTGCCCCGGAATGCCGGCGGGCTGCCAATAGAAGCACTGACGCGCCTCCAGCCCCTCGGCCGATTGCGTCAGGTCGTAATCTGGCACTTCCGTGTGTGCATCCACGCCGAGAATGCCCGCATGCACGAACGAAAAGTGCGCCATATCCAGAAAGTTTTCGACAACGCGCGGCGCCGATGACCTCACCGTCTGCGGCGCGAGATTGATCCGCCGTCCGCCGGCAATCGATGCTTCGGGATAAAAATCCAGCGCATACGCAGGCTCGCCGAAACACATCCACACCACGCCGTACTTCTCATCGGAAACGAAGCGAGTAGCGCACGCGCGCTTCGATGGACGCAGCGAAGGATTCGACGGAATGTGCAGACATTGCCCTTCGATGTCATACCGCCAGCCGTGATACGGACAGACGATCTGATCGCGCATCACGTGGCTGAGCGACAACTGCGCCCCGCGATGCGGACAGTAATCGCGCCACACATGCGCCGCGCCGATACTGTCGCGCCACACGACGATCTGCTCATCCGCGACGATGAAACCGCGCGCGCCGCCATCGGGCACGTCTTCGCTATTGCAGACCGGCAGCCATTCACCGGCGAGAGGATGGGGATCGTCGTGCATCGCGAGGATTTTTAAATGAATGTGGAATTGCGCCGTAAACACTAGCAGAGCCGAACGTCGTCATCGCTCTCGGAACGAAACGGAACGGTTGCGCGAAAAGTAGCAAAATACCGCTTTGCCGAAACGACATCGCGCAAAAAAAGCAAAAGACCAGCATTCCAGGAGATCAGCATGGAGCAAGCGCATCGACCGGCACGCCGGCCGCACGGTTTCTCTTGGAGCGCGAACCGCCATCCCGAACGGGAACAGGCGACGCTGCGGGTCGGAATGGGTGCGGCGGTTTTGCTCGCGTATGGCCTTTACGCGTGGCTTTTTCCGTCGCATTCGGCGGCGTTCGTCACGCGGCTCATCGCGGTTTACGTGTCTTACGGCACGTTGACCTTGCTGATCGTGAACCGCACACCGCCGTCGCGCGTGCGGCTCGCCATCACGACCATGCTCGATCAGGCGCTGCTCGGCACGGCGCTCGGCGTCGGTAGCGCGACCGCGTTGCCGCTTCTGTGGGCCGTGTTCTGGTTTCTCATCGGATCGGGATGCCGCTACGGCAAACGTCCGCTCGCGCTGTCCTTGTGTCACGACGCTTGGCGTCGTGGCCACGCTGGCCGTGTGGCAACCGTGGTGGATCGACAATCGTCCGGCCGCGCTCGGACTGGGGTTGAGCGTGCTGGGCGTATCGCGGTGTATTTGATCGTGCTCGTCGACCGGCTCGGCAACGCGAATCGCGATCTCGCGCGACAGGCAT
>LFMX01000066.1 GCA_001184405.1 Candidatus Burkholderia humilis | reverse complement strand
GCTAAAGGGCCGTTCGCACCCGGCGCGCAACGTGTCGATGAGCGTATCGAGCGCATTGTTCCTTGCCGGGTAATCCATGAGGCTCTCCGAGAATGATTTCCTTGAGAACGTTCTAAAGCGGCTCTGTGCTGCGCTGGAACGCTCGGCATGGATATCAATCTATCAAGCCAATTTACCAGCCAAAATATTGTTTTCGGATACAAAGCAAAGCTTTTGGCTATGCAGGTTTGGCTTGAGCCACCGACGCTCAAGTATCGATATGAAGTGTGCCGATATAGCGCTCGCAAAACGACGCAAAGCGATGCACCACCTGGCGCGGCTTCATCGTGCGCGACTGCGCGATGCCGAGCATCGTCGCGTTGACATTGTCTTTGAAGCGCTTAATGACGAACTCTTCGCCGTCGACCGTGCGCGTGGACTTGAGCGGAAAATTGAGTAGGCTATAGCCGAGTCCGTTCGCCACCATGCCGCGCACCACTTCAGGCTGCGACGAACGGAATGCGGGAACGGGCCGGTTGCCGACGGCATCGAAAAGCGCGGCGAAATATTCGTGGCTATGCGGCAAATCGAGCATGACGTAAGGCTCGGGCAATAAATCCTCGAGCGATACCTTGCGCGCCTTAGCCAGACGATGCGTGCGCGACAAGAGCGCATAAGGCGGCAGGGACAGCAAGGGCGTGAATTGAATGTCCTCGGTCAAATCGAGGCTATAGGTCAGCGCAATGTCGAGCGAGCCGTCGTGCAGGCCCTTGAGCAAGACATCCTGATGTGCTTCGACTGTTCTAAAGGAAATGCCCGCGTGCTCCGCCGTGAAGCGGCTAATGAGTCCGGGCATGAGCGGCGGCGCAAGCGAAACCAGACAGCCCAGCGCAATGGCGCCTGTCATGCCGCTATCCATTTCCTTAGCGGCCGTTTGCAATTCCTCCGCGATCTTGAGCAGGTTACGCGCTTGGCCCAATAGATCGCGCCCCGCTTGCGTAATGACGGGTAAAGAGCTGCACGCCAAACGATGTCTCCAGTTCCTCAAGCGCCGTCGATATGGAAGGCTGTGAAATGTGCAAACGTTTAGCGGCGGCGGTGAAGGACAACGCTTCCGCAGTCACCACGAAATAGCGCAACTGACGCAGCGAATAGTGCAAAGGGTGGCTTTCCATCGGCGGGCTCCGCTTTAAAGGCTTTTAGACACGCGCATTGTGAAGCGGTCAAAAAAGTCTACATAGGAAAAACCTTTGCTTAGCATTTCTTTTAAATATTTTTTTAATTCTGATTCGGCGCGTAGATTTCGACGAAGACATCAGAGCCGTTCGTCGCTAAGGCTTCGCATCCATTTGCTCTAGAGAAGGACACCGCCATGTCAGTGGAAATCACGTCAATCGACACGCTCGTGGTCGGCGCCGGTCAGACCGGCGTCGCGATGAGCGAACATTTGAGCAAGCAGGGCGTGCCGCATCTCGTGCTCGAACGCGCGCGCATTGCGGAGCGCTGGCGCATTGCGGAGCGCTGGCGCACCGGACGCTGGGACTCGCTCGTTGCAAACGAGCCCGGCCTGGCACGATCGTTTTCCCAATCTCGAGTTCGCAAATTTCGATCCGGATGGCTTCGCGTCGAAGGATCAGGTTGCGGACTATTTCGTCGAATACGCGCGCAAATTCGAAGCGCCGATCCGCACCGGCGTCGAAGTGAAGAAGGTCGTACACAATGCGGGACGCGCAGGCTTTACTGTGGAAACGTCAGAGGGAACGATCGAAGCGAATCGCGTGGTGGTGGCGACCGGACCGTTTCAGCGTCCGCTGATTCCGTCCATCGCGCCGTAGTCCGATACGCTCACGCAGCTGCATTCCGCCGACTATCGCAATCCGCAGCAATTGCCCGCAGGCGGCGTGCTGGTCGTCGGCGCGGGTTCGTCGGGCGTGCAGATTGCCGATGAATTGCAGCGTGCGGGCCGCGATGTTTATCTGTCTGTCGGTCCGCATGATCGTCCGCCGCGCGGTTATCTCGGACGCGATTTCTGCTGGTGGCTAGGCGTGCTCGGAGAATGGGATGCGGAAGTCATGCGTCCGGGCAAGGAGCATGTGACCATCGTGGTCAGCGGTGCGCGCGGCGGCCATACCGTGGACTTCAGGTGTCTCGCACATTAGGGCGTGACGCTCGTGGGCCTCACCCAATCGTTCGATGGCAACGTCGTCATGTTCCAGCGTGATCTAGGGGAAAACATCGCGCACGGCGACGAAAACTATCTGTCCTTGCTTGATGCCGCCGATGCCTACGTGCAACGCAACGGCCTCGATCTGCCGGAAGAGCCCGAAGCGCGCTTCATTCCTGCAGACCCGGAATGCGTGACGCATCCGTTGCTCGAGCACGAGCGCGGGCGTCACGTCGATCATCTGGGCGACCGGCTATGCAACGGATTTCAACTGGTTGCAAGTCAATGCCTTCGACGAGAAGGGCAAGCCGAAGCATCAGCGTGGTGTATCGAAAGGGCCGGGCATCTATTTTCTGGGTTTGCCATGGCTGTCGCGGCGCGGTTCGGCGTTCATCTGGGGCGTGTAGCATAACGCGAAGCACGTGGCCGATCACATCATCACGCAGCGCAAATATCTCGCTTGTTACGATGTGCCCAACACGCTGAAGCAACGCCGGTCGAGCGCGTGCATACGCTGGCTTAAGGACGACCTTCTCTTCATTCAGCATTAAATTAAAGGTAGATCATGACGCAACCGACTCACACGCGTATCCGCATGTTCAACACGAAGGATACGTATCCCAATCAGACGCTCGATAACGATCTTTGTCAGGCCGTGCGCACGGGCAACACCGTGTATGTGCGCGGTCAGATCGGCATCGATTTTGCGGGCAATCTCGTCGGTCTTGGCGATCCGCGCGCACAGGCCGAGCAGGCGATGAAAAACGTCAAGCAGTTGCTCGAAGAAGCGGGCAGCGACCTCACGCATATCGTCAAGACGACGACGTATCTCACGGACGTTCGCTTTCGCGAACCGGTGTATCGCGAAGTGGGCAAATGGCTCAAGGGCGTGTTTCCGATTTCGACGGGCCTCACCGTCGTTGCGCTGGGTCAGCCGGAATGGTTGATGGAGATCGATGTGATTGCCGTCATTCCGGACGGGTGGACGTCGCCGCAGGCTTAACGATCGAAAAGTGGGGGACGTACATGACATTCTCTATCGTCGGACGTTGCGAAAAGACGGGTCAGCTCGGCATTGCAATCAGTTCTTCGAGCATTGCCGTGGGTGCGCGCTGTCCGTGGTTGCGCGCGGGCGTGGGCGCAGTGGCGACGCAAAACGTCACGCTGCCCGCGCCCGGTCCACAGATTCTCGACTTGCTCGAACACGTGAAACTTGATCTGGCCACGGCGCTCGATCGTGCACTCAAGGCAAGCGAATGGAGCGAGTACAGACAAGTCACCGTGATCGATGCGCAAGGCCGCACCGCGTTTTTCAGCGGCAAGGAATCGCTCGGCACGTATCACGCGGTTACGGGCAAGCAATGCGTTGCGGCGGGCAACATGCTCGAGCATCGACGTGATCGAAGCCATGCCGCACGCGTTCGATGCCGCATCGGGCGCGCTCGCGGATCGTTTGCTCGCGGCCATGCATGAAGCGATGGCCAAGGGCGGCGAAGCGGGTCCGGTGCATTCGGCGACGCTGAAGATCGTCGATGCGCAAAGCTGGCCGGTCGTGGACTTGCGTATCCGATTGGGCCGATGACGATCCCATCGGCAAGCTCGATGGTTTGTGGCAAGCGTATAAGCCGCAGATGCAGGACTACGTGACGCGCGCGCTCAATCCGACCGCTGCACCGAGCTACGGGGTGCCGGGCGATGAATGAGATGTCGAGCCGCGCATTGTTCGAAAAGCTGATCGGTTTCGCGACCGTCAGCCGCGATTCCAATCTGGCGATGATCGAGTTCATCCGCGATTACCTCGCGCAACACGGCATCGAAAGTGAGCTGTTCTATAACGATGCGCGCACGAAGGCGAATCTCTTTGCGACCATCGGGCCGCGCGATCGCGGCAGTATCGTGCTGTCGGGGCATACGGATGTCGTGCCCGTCGATGGCCAGTCATGGAGCATCGATCCGTTTGAGTTGATCGAGAAGGACGGGCACTTGTATGGACGCGGCACGGCGGACATGAAGGGCTTTCTTGCATGCGTGCTCGCGGCGGTGCCTTCGTTTGCAAAGCGCAATTTGAGGCTGCCGGTCCATCTCGCCTTTTCATACGATGAAGAAGTCGGATGCCTCGGCGTGCGGCCCATGCTGGCGCAACTCGAAGGGCGTGCGCACAAGCCGGTGTTGTGTTTGATCGGCGAGCCGACCGAACTCAAGCCGGTGCTCGGTCACAAAGGCAAGCTCGCGATGCGCTGCATGTTCAAGGGCGCGCCGTGTCATTCCGCTTATGCGCCGTATGGCGTCAACGCCATTCAATACGCGGCGCGCATGATCAATCATCTCGACGAGATCGGCGAGCGACTTGCGCAGCCCGAGCATCACGATGCGCGTTTCGATCCACCTTTTTCGACGGTTCAAGCCGGCGTCATCAAGGGCGGACGTGCGTTGAATATCGTGCCGGTGGAATGCGAGTTCGATTTCGAAGTGCGCGCCTTGCCGGGCTTCGATGCGAACCGCGTCGCCGATGATTTGCAGACATACGCAGAGAGCACGTTGTTGCCGAAGATGCGCGCAGTGAAGCCCGACACCGACATTCAGTTTCAAGCGCTGTCTGCGTATCCGGGACTCGCGACATCGCCCGATAGCGAAGCGGCCGCGTTGCTCGCCATGCTGAGCGGTTCGACGGCATTCGGCACCGTCGCGTTCGGCACCGAAGGCGGGCTGTTCAATCAGGCGGGCATACCGGTGGTCGTATGCGGTCCGGGCAGCATGGATCAGGGGCACAAGCCCGACGAGTTCGTGACCATCGAATAATTGCAGGCGTGCGATGCGATGTTGCTGCGCCTTGCTGACCATCTCGACATCGCAGCCTGACATTCAAAAGCGAATGCAATGAAGACGCCTCGCGCGTCAGGGCTTCGCTTTGCCATCGAAAGGAGACAAACTTGGATACTCCGCAACGCAACGCTTCTCCGTTGATCGAGAAGCACACCATCGGCTATGTGCCGCCCAAAGATCGTCATGGCAAGGTGCGTGATCTTTTCACGCTGTGGTTCGGCGGCAATATCGTGCCGCTGCCCATCGTGACGGGCACGCTCAGCGTGCAGATCTTTCATCTGAATCTGCTGTGGGGCATCGTCGCGATCATCGTGGGTCAGGCGGTCGGCGGGGTGCTAATGGCGCTGCATTCCGCGCAAGGTCCGCAGATGGGCATTCCGCAGATGATCCAGAGCCGCGCGCAGTTCGGATCGTGGGGCGTGTTGCTCGTGACCATCATCGCGGGCGTGATGTACGTGGGCTTCTTTGCATCGAATATCGTGCTGGCGGGCAAGTCGCTGCATGGCATCGAAAGTTCGGTGTCGGTGCCGGTCGGAATCGTGATCGGTGCGCTGGGCTCGGGGCTGATCGGCATCATCGGATATCGCTTCATTTATATCCTGAACCGGATTGGAACGTGGGTGCTGGGCATCGGCATTGTCGTGGGCTTCGCGTATATCCTTACGCATGTTTCCACCGATGACTTCTTCACGCGTGGCGGCTTCAACTTCGCGGGCTGGCTCGCGACGGTCTCGCTGTCCGCACTGTGGCAGATTGCATTCGCGCCCTACGTGTCCGACTATTCGCGCTATTTGCCCGCCAATGTGCGCGTGTCATCGACGTTCTGGGCGACGTATTTCGGCTGCACGATCGGCTCGACGCTCGCCTTCGTATTCGGCGTGGTCGCGGTGCTGGCCGTCGCGCCCGGCGCCAATGCAATGGATGCCGTCAAGCTCGCAACGGGTCCGCTCGGCTTGCCGATGCTCGTGCTCTTTCTGCTCTCCGTCATCAGCCATAACGCGCTGAATCTGTATGGCGCGGTGCTCGCGGTGTTGTCGGTCGTCATTCTCGTCGCATGCTGTTACGGCGCGATCGGCGCATCGACCAACTTCGTGTTGAACCTCGTCGATCTCGTGCTCGCATTGCTCGTCGTACTGGTGCCGTGGACCGCGATCAACCTGATCGACTTCTACGTCATCCACAAAGGCAAATACGATATCCAGTCCGTCTTTCAGGTCGATGGCGGCATCTACGGCCGCTTCAATCCGCAGGCGTTGATTGCGTATGCAATCGGTATCGTCGTGCAGATTCCGTTCATGAATACGCCGATGTATGCGGGGCCGGTGCCGAAGTATCTCGATGGCACGGATCGGTCGTGGGTGATCGGACTCGTGCTGACCTCGCCGCTGTACTACTGGCTGGCGTCGCGCGAGACGGTGTATCGGCGCAGGCAAGCGCCGGGCGGTGTCGGGCGGCGCATGACCGAATAGAAATGATCGTGCGATCGGCAATGGATCGATGTCAGGAGGCAAGTGAAGCGGGCTAGGCCATCCCATGTGAATGTCGTAAATCTTCTATCCGCCAGCGCCGGACTTCGGTGCAATGGCGGCTCAGGAGATTATTCACTCACATCGGGTAAGACCATGTTCAATCGCGCCACCAGCACTGTCGAAAACGTCGATCCGGGACTCTTCGCCGCCATCACTGACGAGAACCGCCGTCAGGAAGAGCACATCGAACTCATCGCGTCCGAAAACTACACGAGCCCCGCCGTGATGGCCGCGCAAGGCTCGCAGCTCACGAACAAGTACGCCGAAGGCTATCCGGGCAAGCGCTATTACGGCGGCTGCGAATATGTCGATGTGGTCGAGCAACTGGCGATCGATCGCGTCAAACAACTGTTCGGAGCAGAAGCCGCGAACGTGCAGCCGAATTCGGGATCGCAGGCGAATCAGGGCGTGTTCTTCGCGATGCTCCAGCCTGGCGACACCATCATGGGCCTGTCGCTCGCGCATGGCGGCCACCTCACGCACGGCTCGCCCGTGAACATGTCGGGCAAGTGGTTCAAGGTCGTAAGCTACGGCCTGAACGAAGCGGAAAACATCGACTACGAAGCCGCCGAAGCGCAGGCGCGTGAGCATAAACCGAAGCTGATCGTCGCGGGTGCATCGGCGTTTCCCTTGAAGATCGATTTCGAACGGCTCGCGAAAATTGCGAAGAGCGTCGGCACTTATCTGATGGTCGATATGGCGCACTATGCGGGTCTTATCGCGGCGCGCGTGTATCCGAATCCGGTGCCGCACGCGGACTTCGTCACGACGACCACGCACAAGAGCCTGCGCGGACCGCGTGGCGACGTGATCCTGATGAAAGAGGAATACGCGAAGCAGGTCAACTCCGCGATTTTCCCCGGCATTCAGGGCGGCCCGCTGATGCATGTCATCGCGGCCAAAGCGGTGGCGTTCAAGGAAGCGCTATCGCCGGAGTTCAAGGAGTATCAACAGCGCGTGGTCGACAATGCGCGCGTGCTGGCCGAAACGCTCGTCAAGCGCGGTCTGCGCATCGTCTCGGGCCGCACGGAAAGCCACGTGATGCTCGTCGATCTGCGCGCGAAGAAGATCACCGGCAAGGCTGCGGAAGCGGCGCTCGGTGCGGCGCATATCACGGTCAACAAGAACGCGATTCCGAACGATCCGGAAAAGCCGTTCGTCACGAGCGGCGTGCGTCTGGGTTCGCCCGCGATGGCCACGCGCAGTTTCGGCGTGAAGGAAGCGGAGATCGTCGGCAATCTGATCGCCGATGTACTCGAAGCGCCTGAAGACGCCGCCACGATCGAGCGCGTGCGCGCGCAGGTTTCGGATTTGACGAAGCGTTTCCCGGTCTACGGCTGATGCTTTAAAAGCGCGGGCATCGATCTTGCAACGCGTGCGGTTCATTGTCACTTTGAACCGCACGGTACAAATCGATGCCCTTCACCGATCGACGCAGTTTCATGCACAGCATTGGCGCACTCGCGTTGCTCGCGGCTGCGCCTTTTCGCGTTTATGGTCAGGTAACGCGTGACACGCAGACCGTGCAGGACGATGCACCCGAAAGCCTGCTGATACGCAATGCCACGGTGTTGTCGATGGACAGCACAGTCGGCGATCACGCGCAAGCCGATGTGCTGATTCGCGCGGGCAAGATCGTCGCGGTGGGCGCGAATATCGATGCACACGATACCGCCATGCTCGACGCACGCGGCATGATCGCGTTGCCGGGTTTGATTAACCGGCACTGGCATATGTGGAACAGTCTGGCGCGAAGTTACGCGCCGACTGCATCCGGCACGCGTTTTTTTCAAGCGATCAAGACGCTGAGCGCGGCGTTCAGGCCGCAAGACAATCATCTCGCCGTTCGATGCGCCTTTGCCGAAGCGATATCCGGCGACATCACGCATGTGATGAACTGGGCGCACAACATTCGCAGCCCGGAACACGCCGAGGCCGAATTGCATGCCATGCGCGAAAGCGGCGCGAGCGGGCGCTTTCTTTATGGCTATGCGCAGGATGCATCGCCCACCACGACCAACGATTTCGCCGATATCGAACGCGTGCGCAAGCAATACTTCAACGCGTCCGATAACGCGATCAATCTCGGCGTCGCGATACGCGGACCGGAGCGCACGCCGCGCTCGACATGGCAAACGGAAATGGCGTTCGCGCAGCGTCAACGGCTGCCGCTTTCGGTGCATGTATCGGTCACGCGCGATGCGCAAAAGCAGCAGGCTATCGAGCACATGCGCATGGCCGGTTTTCTCGATGCCGCAACGGAACTCGTGCATGTCACGCATGCGAGCGATGGCTACTTCGAGCACATTGCGGCGGCAAAGTCGTCTGTCGTCATCACGCCGTTGACGGAGATGCGCGTGGGTTACGGCGTGACGCCCGTCAAGCGCATGCTCGACGGCGGCATCCGTCCGAGCATCGGCAATGACACGACGGTGTTCTCCGGCAACGCCGATCTGTTCGGCGTGGTGCGCGTGGTGCTGAATCTGGCGAACGGGCAGGCGGAAAACGAGCTGGCGGTATCGGCGCGGTGCGTGCTCGAAATGGCGACCATCGATGCGGCGCGCAGCCTCGGTCTCGAATCGCGCATCGAGTCCTTGTCGCCGGGCAAGCAGGCGGACGTCATTCTCGTGGACGTGAATCATGTCGATGCCGCGCCGCTCATCGATCCGATCGCGTTCGTAACGGAAGACGCGCAGCCCGCGCATGTACGGCATGTGATTGCGCGGGGCCGCTTTCTGAAGCGCGACGGAAGGCTGACGGGCATCGACACGGCGCAACTCGTGCGTGATGTGGATGAGACGTGGGACTATTTACATCGGATAACTAAGTAATTGATCGGCATCGATATTGCGGACATTGTCGATGTCAACCGGAGTCATCGATATGTCATCGCGATCCCATTCTTTCGCGTTTTCGATCGCACGTTCGCCATTGCCGTTATGCATGCTCGTCGCCATCGCGGGCGGGGTGGATGCGCTCGTCATGCTTCATAGCAAGGATTTGCTCGCGGTCTATATGACCGGCAGCTCGACGAAGCTTGGACAGTCGCTCATTGCAGGCGCGTGGGACAAGGCGTGGCCGCTGTGTTGCGTGGTCGCGTGCTTTCTAAGCGCTACGACGGTGTCCGCATGGATTGGTTCGCGGGCACAGCAATGGCGCGCCACAATCTGTCTCACGCTGACCGCCGTCCTGCTGCTATGCGCGATGCCCTTCGCAGGCGAACAGTATTCGCCGATCGCTACATGTCTCTTTGCCGCGGGCATGGGCGCGATCAATCAGGCGCGCGCGGATCAGCCCGGCGTCACCTTCATTACCGGCGTGCGCTCGTGAGGGTCGGACGACAACTCGCCGACGGCGGACTGGCGCGCCGCTGCGGCGGGCTTGTTGCGCTGGCTATCGTTGATCGTCGGTGTGGCGATCGGCGCGTTACTCGACTTCTTCTTCGATACCGGCGCGCTCGCCATGCTCGCATTCGTGACGCTTGCCTGCGCGCTGGCGACGATGCTGCCGCACACCGAGCACGACCCTGTTCACCAATCGTCCAACGATGGAGGAATCTCTCATGCCCGCAAATAAGGATGCGTCATTTGCCGTCACCGGTCCCGGCACGCCGGATGGTCCCGCGCTGCCGGCCGCAGGCGAATGGCAAGCGCCGGAGCCGATCGATGTCGGCTCCGTGAAAGACGGCAAGGTTGAATTTGCAAACTGGAAGGGCGATGCCGACAAGCCATCGGCGCCGCCGCCCGCGCCATCCGCACCGAAGGATCGCGTGGGATTCGCGGTCGTGGGTCTGGGCAGGCTCGCGCTCGAATAGATCATTCCCGCATTCAACGACTGCAAGCACGCGCATCTTGCCGCGCTCGTATCGGGCAGTCCGGAGAAGGCGCGGACCGTGGCGAAGCAGTACGGCATCGATGAAAAGGCAATCTATGGTTACGACGATATCGCCCGTCTCAAGGATAACCCCGACGTGCAGGTCGTCTATGTCGTCACGCCGAACGGCTTGCACGTTCAGCATGTCACGGCGGCAGCGCTTGCGGACAAGCACGTGCCCTGCAAAAAGGCGATGGCCAACATCGCTGGCGAAGCGCGTCAGATGATCGACGCCTGCGCAAAAGCGAACGTCAAGCTGATGATCTCGTATCGCTGTCAGTTCGAGGTCTTCAACAGCGAAGCGACGCGTCTCGTGCAGTCGGGCGAACTGGGGGGCGCGCGTATCATCGAGGCGACCAATGCGCAGGCGCAAGGGCTGGGCGAACAATGGCGCTCGCTGGGGGCGGCGCGTTGCCGGATATCGGGCTGTATTGCCTCAATGGCGTGTGTCACGTGCTCGGCGAAGAACCGCTCGAAGTCTATGCGCAGATCGTGAACCCGCGCGATGACGGTCGCTACCGGGAAGTCGAGGAAACGATGTCGTTCATGCTGCGTTTTCCTTCGGGCGCGATCGCGAATTGCGCGACGAGTTACGGTGCGCATGAGACGAAGGACATGCGCATTCGTCTGGAAAACGGCTGGATCGATGTCGAGAACGCTTTCGCGTATAAAGGGCAACGCATGCGCGTGGCGCGTCGCAAGGACGATATCGAAGTGGTCGAAGAACAGCGCCTCGAATTCAAGGACCAGTTCATGCTTGAGATCGATCACTTCGCGCAGTGCGTGCGCGATGGCATCGAACTGAAAACGCCGTGCGAAGAGGGTTTGCGCGATCAGTTGCTGATGGAGGCGCTGTATCGTTCGACGCGTGAAGGGCGGCCGGTACGTATCGACGAATAAGGGATGTGCATGCGCGCGTCACAACGGATGATTGCCGTGCTACTTGAGTTCAGGCTCGAAGTAGATCCATCGCGCGTCGGGAAAGCGCACTTTGAGCTCGCGTTCGATGCGGTCGATCGTGCGCACGAGTTCCGTCGCGCTCTCGACCGGCGCGAGTTCCGCCTGCACGGCAATCACGAGATCATCGGCCCATTTCAGCACGACGAGACTCACCACGCGGCGCACTTCGGGACGCGCCCGGAGCTACGCGTCCATCGCTTCACGCACATGACGATGCGTCGATTCACTGACCAGCAGCGACTTGATTCGCGCATCGAAAATGTCGCCGTTCCCATCAGCACGATACCGACGCCGATGCCGCCGAGCGCATCGTAAAGCGGGTTGTTGGTGATCATGGTTGCGCCCACGCCCGCGAGCGACATCAGCACGCCGATGACCGACGCGACATCTTCGCCTACAGCGAGCATGACGGCGGGCCGCCCGCTTTCGCGAAACCAGTGCAACAGGCCGCGCGCTCGATGCGCCGGATCGATGATGCGGATCCTCGCACGTAACGCGAGCGCTTCGATCACGCCCGACACGCACAGCACGCCAATGGCGATCCATGGCCGATCCAGCGGCGCGCGATGCATCGCATGCACCACGCCGATGCCACGCCGCCGAGCACGAACAGTTGCATCGCCACGAGCATGCCGTACACATACTGTTCGCGTCCGAAGCCGAACGGATGCTGCTCGTCGGGCCGGACGCGCGCCGCGCGATGTCGGGATGTCGGTAAAGCATCACGAGTTGATTGAGGCAGTCGGCGCTGGAATGGATGGCTTCGGCAAGCGTCGCGCCGGAATGGGTCGTGAAGGCGACGGCATACTTGCACGCGGCCACCGCAATGTTGGACGCGAGCGCGTAATAGATGGCGCGCGGCGCGCGCGATGAGGGCTTGCGCTTCATGCGGGGTTACGCTGCGTTCGTCATCGTGCCGCAGCGCGTCGATGCACGGGAATTCGAGTGTTATTTGCGCCCGAGCGGCACGTCGTGAACATACGTCGCGACGATCATCGTGCCCGCGTTGATCGGCGCGGGCCGCGTCTTGCGCGGCTGAGACACCCGGTCGCCACGCTGGATGATCGCGCCAGTCATCGCGCATCGGCCCAATACACGCGCCTTGCCTGCCATCCACGTTTGTGCGCCCATGCGCCCGAAGCGCGCATCGGACCAGGAAACGATCGCGCTATTGGCCGACGTTCGTTCAATCACTTCCACGCTGACCGTGCCGCGTTCGTAGCGGTAGGGTGCATCGCTCGCTTCAGACTGCAGTTCGATGGGATCGGCAAGATAGTCGGTCATGATTCTTGGTTCCGCTTCGGGTTGAGGCGCGATCGCGTTGACGTGACAAAAACGCGCGACATGCAGAAGCATTTGCCGTGCCGCACGGCCGTGCATAAAAAAACGCCTTCGGAGACGGCTCCGAAGGCGTTTTCTACAACGTGACGTGCGATGTTATTGCTTTGATGTCGTTGCTTGCTGGGCAGCGTGTAGGCGACCACGTAATCGCCCATCTTGGTCAGAAACGAACCGTGTCCGCCCGCCGCGATGACCACATACTGCTTGCCGTTCGCCTCGTAGGTCATCGGCGTGGCTTGTCCGCCTGCGGGCAGGCGCGCTTGCCAGAGCTGCTTGCCAGTGTCCGTGCTGAAGGCTCGGATGTAATCGTCGGTGGTCGCGCCGATAAAGAACACGCGGCCTGCGGTCGTCATCGGGCCGCCGAGTATTGGCATGCCCATCTTGAAGGGAATCGGAATGGGCGATGCATCGCGCGTCGTGCCGATGCGCTTTTTCCACACGATCTGGTTCGTCGTGAGATCGAGCGCCGACACATAACCCCACGCGGGCTGCTTGCACGGCAGGCCGATCGGCGACATGAACGGATTAAGCGTCACGCCGTACGGCATGCCGTATTGCGGCTGAATGACGGTGGCGTGAACGGCCCTTCATAACGCAGCCGATGAAAGATCACGCGGCACGCGAGCGGATCGTACATCGTCGCGCCCCACATGTCCGTGCCGGTGAGGTTCTTCTGCGGACGGAAGGTGAGTTGCGAGTACGGCTGCGTCGGCGAAAGGCGGTCGCCCTTGGCCGTACCTTGCGGCACGGGTTGCTCGGGCGCGGGCACGATCAGATGACCGTTGCGGCAATCGAGCACGAAGATATTGCCGGTCTTCGCGGGCGCGTAGATGGCGGGCACGATGTTGCCGTTCGCATCCTTGATATCGGCGATGGTCGGCTGCGCGGGCAAATCCATGTCCCACAGGTCGTGATGCACGGTCTGATAGAACCAGGCGAGCTTGCCCGTGGTCGCGTTGAGCGCGCGCAGGCCGCTTGCATACCGTTCCTGTTCCGGCGTGCGGTTGCCGCCCCAGATGTCCGGCGTGGTGGCGCCCATCGGCAGATAGACGAGATCGAGCTTCGGATCGTAGGCGGCCGGCGCCCACGAGTTCGGCGAGTTGGTGGTAAAGCTGTGCTGATCGTCGGGAATCGCGTTCGGATCGCGCGCGCCGGGATCGAACGCCCACAGCAGCTTGCCGCTTTCGACATCGAAGCCGCGAATCACGCCCGACGGCTCGCGGCTGCCGTAATTGTCCATGACCGCGTCCGCCACCACGATGACCTTCGAGGTCACGACAGGCGGCGAAGTCGGTTCGTACTGGCCCGGCGTCTTGACCGGCTGCAGATGCTGGAGATCAAGCTCGCCGTCCTTCGCAAAGCCGAGGCAGCGCTTGCCGGTATGCGCATCGAGTTCGAAGAGACGGCCATCGTTCACCGGCAGGATGATGCGTTGCGCACACGGCGCGAGCCCGCTCGTATTGCCTTGCGCGCGGCCCGATGCGCCCGCGGGCGTCTCGTAGTACGACACGCCGCGACACGTCACGTGCTGAAAGCTCGGGTCGGGCTTGAGCTCCGGATTGAAGCGCCATTTTTCCTTGCCGGTCGCGCCGTCCACGGCAATCGCGTTTTGATGCGGCGTGCAGAAAAACAGTGTGCCATCGACGGCGAGCGGAGTGACTTCATCGGTGATTTCGACGGGATCGTTCGGGCCTTTCATGTCGCCGGTGCGAAAGGTCCACGCCACTTGCAGATCACCGACGTTCTTCTCGTTGATCTGCGCAAGCGGCAAGTAACGCGTGCCGCCGTGCGAATTGCCGTACGCGAGCCAGTCGCCCGGCTTCTCTCCAGGCGTCGCATTCGGCGGCGTCGCGGAGGCGTTCACCGTGCCGTTGATCTCCTGCGGATCGTTGAAGGCCGCATACACGAGCGCAATGCCCGACAACACGAGCGTCACGGCGAGCGCCATCGCGCCGGATCGCGCGGGCGTCATGAAGAAGCGATACGTGAACGGCAGCAACATCCATATCCCGACGATGACGAGCACATCGAGACGCGGCGCGAGCGCCCAGAAATCGAAACCGGATTCGGCGACAGCCCAGATCAGCGTGGCGAGCAGCAGCGCATACAGCCACAACGCGATGGCGCTGCGCCGCGCGACGAACCACGCGATCAGCAGCGTGACGATACCGGCCGCGATGTAATACGGCGAGCCGCCGACGGCGATCAGCCAGCCGCTGCCGATGACGAGATAAAGCCCCGAGAGGACGAGGAAGATGAGCGTGAGCCACATCGGAACGGTCGATCGAGCGGGTGTCGTTGGACGCGCCGGTTGTGGCGAGGAAGGCGTATTCATTTTGCGTGACTCTCTTTATTCGGTTCGTCAGCGCGACGAGCTTGACAGGGCAATGACGCAGCGAATGCGTCAGGCTGAAGTGTAGGTGGCGGTCGATGTTCCTGCATAACACGCGCATCGAGAGGCCGGGTTTCAAGCGCATTTCGATGGTTTGAGGCACGTTGAAGTAGCAGGTGTCGTGCCTGTGTATTTGCAGTCGATCAGCGCTCCGAAATGATTCGGTGTCCGTGTGGTGGCGTAGGGCGATCGCCTTGGTTCAGAGCGGTCGTTATTGTCTGAACAAAGCGCTTTTATGGCCTTTCGTACGCTTCATAACACTTTGTTTCAATTGACTGAAAGCCTTGTCGGATAAGGCTTTGCGGCATGTGAATCTGGTCCGTACCCGTCAAACGAGCGCTACCTTGTAAAGGTTTCAAACGAGAGACCGTTACAGGGGTTATCAAATGAGGAACGGATACCATGAAGATCGAATCCAGCAACAACCCGCTTACGATGCTCAAGACCGGCGCCACGCGCGCCACCAGTCGCGTCGAAGCGCAGGATGCTGTCGGCTCCGTGCAAAAGACCAGCGCGCCGAGTTCGACGGTGAGCCTGTCGTCGATGCCGACGCTGCGCGCGGCGAACGCATCGGATATCGATACGGCGAAGGTCGAATCGATCAAGGCCGCGCTGCGTGACGGCACTTACAAGATCGATTCGGGTAATATCGCCGACGGGATGATCGGGAGCGTGAAAAAGTTGTTGCAGGCGCGTGTGGGTTGAAGAGTTGTTCGCGCGGGCTTATTTAAGCGCATGTCAGCGATTCGGAAGTAATTTACGACCGAAACGCAAAATACGCCGGCTCGCCGTCATCACGCTGAATCCCAAACGTCACCGTCCTGCCATAAAAGAACGGCATGCCGAGATCGAGCACGCCTGCCTCGAACAGATCCACATTCACGCCGATGCCGCCGTGCGCCGGAAGATTGTTCGCAAGCTCAACCGAAGCATTCAGGATATCGAACTGAATCGCTTGCGCATTCCCTGATTTGCCCTGCAACGTCGCCGTGCGCGTGAGTTTCTGCGAGGGACAATAGTAAGCCTGACTCGAAAAGCTCGCCGGACACATCGCGATAGTCGAATCAGGAAAGTAATACGCGCCCGACCCGGTATCCAGAATAGCCTGCAGCGAACGGTCTCCATATGAAGCCTTAACCGTCGCCGGACCGCTGATCACGAGTTTCGTATCACTTCCCGATGCGTTGTTCGCCTGCGTGTCCATGCCGAACGTCAACGTGCCGGACACCGTTTGCGTGCCGCCCGCAGCGAGCGCGGGGAACGCGAGTGTCACACCGTTGTTATGTGTGCCTTGCAAGGGCACGTTCGACTTATCGGTGCAAATTCGACCCGGCTAACTCTCGCTCCGGCCGGAAGCACAAGGAGCGGTCCAGGAGGCAACGAGTGGGCTGAAGCACTTCTTGAGTCCAATCGTTACTTCCGTTCGCTGGGCCTGCCGTCGGTCGGTCCAGCGCCAATTAACTGATCCGAACCGCCGTGTACGGACCCGTACGCACGGTGGTGTGGGAGGGGCCGGGCCGCGAGGCCTGCCCCTATCCCGATTGCGCGGCGTGCGCCGGATCGAATTGCTCGGTGATCAGATTGACGCGCTCGCAATGCGCGATATGTGACACGGATCGCACGAGCTCGAAGACATCCACGGAATTGGGATGCGCGCGCTGTTGCGTGCAGATCGTGAAACTGAAGCGGTGCACCGAATTGAACCGGCTCGGCCAGGCGTTCTTCTCGTACAGTTCTTCGTCCGGCACGGTCACGATCAGAAAGCCGCCCGGCTTGAGCAGATCGAGCCAGCGAGACAGCGTTTGCGACGGATTGAGTTCGCGCGCAAGACACGGCCCCGCGTGAACGAAATCGACCGAACCATCTCCGCGGCCTTGCATCATCGACATGCCGCCCATCGAGGTATCCACCACAGCACGTCACGCATGCGCGGAAAAAGATGCGCGTGCTGAACGAGAACCTCGTCGCGTGCACAAATGTCGATGCCCACGCCGGCGAAATAGCGCTGAATGAATGCGGGATCACGCGCGCGCCGGAGCGCGGCCAAAGCGGATAAGTTCATGCTGATCTTCGAGGTCGTACGGTCGACGAAAGACCAACATTGTTCCGGCGCGCACGGACGGGCGTCAAGGCAACCTAACTAAAAGTCATGACTGATGAAACGATGTCCTCGACCGTCCAATTTTCCGAATGAACCGGCGGCATGACGGCAAGAAAAAAGCGCATCGTTCTTCACGAACGATGCGCTTCGAACATCAAAAATTGCTTTAGATCAACTGCCGAGATAATTGAACAGCGACATTTTTTGAATCTGCGAGAATGCCATCTGCGCGGCTTGCAGCGAGTTCTGCGTCAGCTCGTAGAAACTGATCGACGAAACCAGATCGATGCTCGTCAGATTCGCGATATCCGATGCATTCTGCGACTGACTCGTGGCAAGCGCCGACTGCTGCGACTGCACTTCCTGCTCGCGTCCGCCCACGACCGTCTGCGCGGCCAGCACGTTGTTGAACGTGTTGGTGATCTTCGTGCCCGCCGTGGTCAGCGCGTTGTTGAGCGCCGCTTGCGCGCCCGCCGATCCGGTCGGCTGTTTGAGCGCGGCCACGAGATTGTCGAGCGTCGCGAAAATGTCGTTTGTTGCCCTTCATCGATGGCTCGATCTGGAAGCTGTCGCCGTCCGCCGGCTTGCCGTTGATCCGTCACCTTCTGGCCGCCGAAGGAAATCGCGGTGCCCGCCGTGTACGCGCTCGGCGTGGTCGAGAGCGACGAATCGGGCGGATCGGCGGTGCCGACGTACCGCGTCGAGCCGTCCGTCGCCGAGGTCGAGAACTGGATCGTGTACGTGCTCGAAAAGTTCGTGTCGCCACGATCAGTCGTGCTCACGGTGCTGATCGTCGCCGAGCCGGTGTTCGTGTCCGCTGCGCTCGTCACCGGCGAGCTTTCCGATGGCGACACGCTCTGGAAAATCGATGCGCCGTTGTCGCCGACCGCGATCGTGCGGCCGTCGCTGATCTGCATCGAACGCTGGCCGTAATCGCCGGAATACACGGTGCCGACGCCGGAGGCATCGTTGGTGAAAGGCTGCGTGCCGCCCTTCAGGCCCGAGAAGATGTAGTTGCCGTTGCCATCGGTCGTATTGGCGAGGCTCATCAACTGATCGCGATACCCCGCGATGGTGGTCGCGAGCGCCTGGCGGTTCGAATCGTTGAGCGATCCGTCGCCCGCATGCACGAGCTGCGTCTGGATGCTTTGCAGCACGCCGCTCACGTTCGAGAGCGTCGAATCTTCCTGTTGCAGCAACGACAGCGCCTGCGTCTGGTTGGTGCTGTATTGCGCGAGCGCGCCGCTTTTCATCGTCAGCGACACGGCTTGCGCCGCGCCGAGCGGATCATCGGACGCGGTCATGATGCGCTTGCCCGACGAGATCTGCTGATACATCGTCGAGAGCACGCTCTGCTGGTCGCTCATCGACGACACATTCAGATTGAAATACTGGGAGCTGGAAATACGCATCGCGTTATGCCTCAGTTGATGGCGCTGAGAATCGACTGGAAGAGCGTCGATGCCATCTGGATCACCTTGCTGTTCGCCTGATAAAGCTGCTGATACTGCATCAGATTGGCGGCTTCTTCGTTCAAGTTCACGCCCTGCACGGACTGCTGCGCGGCCGTCGCCTGATTGAGCAGCGCCGTCTGCGACGTGCTCGCGCTCTTCAACTGGTTCGTCGTATTGCCGATGCCGCTCACGTAGCTCACGTACGAGCTCGTCAGCGTGTCGGTGCCGTTGTTCATCGTTTTCGCGGACACGAGCGCGGACATGGCGAGCGCGTTGGCGCCATCGCTCGTGCCGCCCGTTTTTTTGGCGATGCTGAAGACATCGCTGTCGGCGGGCTTGCCGCTGAGCGTCGCGGAGACGCCGTTGGCCGTGACCGTGAGCGTCTTGCTGCCGTCGTACGGAATGGTCTGGCCAGCGGTGTACGTGCTGCCGCCGACGGTGACATCGGTATTGGACGTGAAGCCGCCCGCCGATGCGCTGTACTTGAGCGAAACGCCCGTCGAATCGATACTGTAGCCTCCGCTGACCGTCGTCTTCGAGATCGCGCCCGTGCCCGTATTCGATGTCGATGCCGAGCTGACCGCGGGCGAGCCCGCCGCAATCGCGGCCGGGTTGGTCGTCGCGAGCGCGAAGTTGTCGAGCGATGCGAGCGTCGGCTGAATGGTGAACGAATCGCCCTTTTGCATCGTTCCGGTGGCGCTCAGATCCATGCCCTGGAACGAGCCGGGCGGCGTCACGTTGCCGAGCGACTTGCCGCTCGAATCGGTGATGGCGAAATCGCTGCCGGTGTAGGTGAGCGTGTAATCGCCGGTCGGCGGTTGCGTCGGATCGCTGATCGACACGGACACCATGCCGTCGCCGCTGTTGCGCACGGTGGCGTACACGAAGGACGAACCGGCCGTGAAGAGCGCGCTGCCCGGCTAACCGTTCAGATCGACGCCAAGCGCATTCTGGTTGTTCAACTGCGCGGCGAAGCGCGTCGCGATGGCGCCGAGTTCGGCTTGCGCGGGATCGAGCGTCTGGTTGCGGAAATCGATCAGACCGCCGACGGTGCCGCCCGTGAGCGCGGAGTCATCGAGATACTGCATGTTCTGCGCGGTTTGCGTGGAACCGTCACGGCTCTTAAACGCGACCGTGAGTTCGCTCGGGTCCGATGGCGACGCGACCGTTTGCAGTCCGTACGCCGAATTGCCGACGACGAGCGGCTGACCGTTGCCGATATACAGGTTGTAGTTGTTGCCTTCGGGCACGACCTGCACACCGATCAGCGAACTGAGGTTCGTGACGGCCTGATCGCGCTGATCCATCAACTGATTGGGCGGCTGGCCGCCCGAACTGGCGATCTTGATCTGCTTGTTCAGGTCCGTGATCTGTTGCGTATAGCTATTGATCTGCGATACCGCGTCGGACAGTTGCGTGTTGACGTTCTGACACAACTGGTCGTACTGCTGACCTGCGGAGTTGAGCTGATCGGCGAGCGTTTGCGCGCTGCTCATCGACGACTGTCGCGCGGACGTGCTGTTCGCCGAGTTCGCGACCGACTGCAGGCCCGAAAAGTAATTGCTGATACCCGTCGCGATGCCGGTGGTCGGATCGCCGACCAGGTTGTTCAGTTGCGAGACGAGGTTGTAGTATGTGCTGGCGGCGCTGCTCGACGCGGTCGTGTTGTTCACTTGCGTCGTCAGGTACTGGCTGTACTGGCGCGTGACGGTCGCGGTCCGCACGCCCATGCCGAGATAGCCCGAGCCCATGTATTGCCCTGCCTGTTCGACGTACTGCGTTTTCTCGAGCGTATAGCCCGGCGTCGCGGCATTGCTGATGTTCTGGCCGGTGGTCGTCAGACCCCACTGGGCCGCGTTCAGACCGGACAGGCCGATGCTGAAGATGTTGTTCGACATGCTCTGTCTCGTCGGTGGTGTCGCGCTAGTTTCGCACGGGAATCTGCATTCTTTATCGGCTTGATGGCCGGGAAATTTAGGGCTTTTTTCTCTGCGAGGCTTTTTGGCTCTTGGGCATTATCGAATGCTTAGCTCTCTTGTCATCTGGCGAGATGAAGGGGCTTTTTCGTGCTTTTCTTCTGTTTGCTGTTTTCTTGCTGCTTTTTTCAGTAGCCGCCTCCCCGGCGGCTACTGAAAAAAGCAGCAAGAAAACAGCAGCGCCTTGCCCGACAGACCCCCAAGCGCCAGCGTTACTTAGCCAGCGCGCGGCGCTTCATCTCGAGCTGAGTAATCAACCGCTGCAGCGTATTCTCAGCCGACCCGGGCATCGACATAAACTTGAACCCAAGCGTGAACCGCTTATCGCCTTTGGCGTTAGTCGACTCGCGATGCGAAACCAGCTTGATATCGAGGGTGACACGCCCAGTAGCCGTAAAGTGCAATTCAGCGCCCTGAATCGTGATGCCCATTTCGAGGTCCGCAACACGCTCGTCGGTCGTGCGCAGCGCAACCCCGCCCAACGACAAATCGTGCACTTCGAAGCGAAACACATCGCCATTAGGCAGCGTGCCGCTACAAATATAAGGATCAAGAACCGGCGCTTCCACGCGGAAATACTCGCGCCGCTGCATGTAATAAAGCACCGGCGGAAAATCCGCCACAAACGCAGGATGCCCGTCGAACACGGTCTCGCGCACCGCGCCCGTAGTGAACTCGACCCGCATGCCATCCGGCGATGCGCTGAAGAACAGCCGCTGCGCAGCCAGCACCGCGCGATTCTGCTCCGCCGTGCCGCCGCCATCGAAAATGAACGTGTGCGATGCGGCATCAACATCCAGCAGACGCGTGACGATCTGCGCATCGCCGTTTTGCGCGGTCAGAAAGTCGCCGCGATTGGCGAGATTGCGCAGCGAAACGCCGATTTCCAGTGGATTGCGACGGCCAAAGTCGACGATCGGCGCGCTGTCATCGTCAGCAACGTCATGCCTGTGATTGCTATTCATGGTACTTGCCAAGTTCATTTGCTCGCGCGCCGCTCAGGTCCCGAACTCACACGTTTTTTCGATCCTTTTGGAACGGCACTTTTGTGTTCGGATTAGCGGCAAACCACATCAAAAGTTTAGGGTTCGCCGGGGAAAAAATGTGTGGTGTGCCGTGCTTTTTAGCGTAAAACGTTTGCAAATGGCTTATGTCTGAACAATGTCCATCTCATGCACGTCAGCCGATGCATCACACGATCTGACGCATGATCGAAATGAGCTTCTTGGCGTATTGCGGGTCCGTCGCGTATCCGGCCTTCTGCATGCCGTGCGCGAAACCGGCGACATCGCGCGATGCCTCCACGACCGGCGCATAGCGCGGATTGTTTTTGATGACGCTCGCGTAGTCGGTCAGCGCGCTTTCGTACGAATCGTAGGCGCGGAACTTCTCCACGAACTTCTTCGGCACGCCGTTCACGTACTCCGTCGTCACCGTATCGACCGTCTTGCCGGTCCAGTCCTTGGTCGCCTTGATACCGAAAATGTTGTGGCTCGTCTGGCCGTTCGCGTACTTGATCTCGCACTTGCTCCAGCCGCTTTCCAGCGCCGCCTGTCCGATGATGAAGCGCGCCGGAATGCCCGTCGCCGCGCTCGCCGCCTGTGCCGGAACCGCCAGCCGGTCGACGAACGCATTCACCTTGTCCGAACCGTTGCCGCGCGTGGGCGGTTCGAGCGCGTCGGCGCCCGTGTAGCCCTTGCCGCTCGATAGCGCCTGCGCCTGCGTGTTCTTGCTCGCCTGCACGGCCGCGTAGGCTTTCGCCATCGCGTTCATCGCGGCGATATTGCCCGCGTTCGAATCGATATCGCCGCCCGCGCCGCCGCTACCCATGCCGCCCAGCATCTGCATGGCGTTGGCCGTTGCTGGTCATGCCCGCTGCGCCGCCCGCGTCGGTCTTCGCGCCGTTATTGCGCATGAGTTGCTTCAACATCATGTCCGCCACGCCGATGCCCTTCGACGACATCTGCTGCGACAACTGCTGGTCGAGCATCGCCGTGAACGACTTCGAATCGTTCGATTCGAACGGGCTGTCGACGGCGTCGCATCGCGCATGCTTTTTGAGCATCATCTGCGTGAAGACGGCGTCGAACTGCTTGGCGGCTTCCTTCAGGCCCTGTTGCGGATTGGCGTTCGCCTGCGCACGCAGCGCATCGAACCCTTGCGTGTCGAGCGCAAAGCGGCCGGACAGCTTGGAAAAACCATCGCTCGTATCGGTCGATGCCAACGCTTTGTTGGCGATGCCGCTCGTCATGTTCGAGTTCATGAGCCGTGGTCCTTAGATGATTTCGAGGTCTGCGCGCAACGCGCCAGCCGCCTTCATCGACTGAAGGATGGAGATGAGATCCGCGGGCGTCGCGCCGAGCGCGTTGAGCGCCTTCACGACGTCCGCGAGATTCGCGCCGACCGCGATCATCTTCAGCTGAATGTTCGATTGCGGCGCGGCGACGGTCTGCCCGTTCGAGAGCGGACCCGGCTGGCTCATCGCCATCTTCGTGTTGATGACGACCGACAGGTTGCCGTGCGCAACCGCGCAGTTCTGCAACGTGACCATCTGATTCATCACGATGGAACCGGTGCGCGCATTGAGAATGACCTTCGCGGCGGCCTGCGCCGGCTTCACGTCGATGTTCTGCAACTGCGCCATGAACGACACCTGCTCGCCCGCGCTTTCCGGCGCGCGAAGCTGGATGGTGCGGCCATCGAGCGCCATCGCGGTGCCCATGCCGAACTGGTTGTTCACGGCCGCGACGATGCGCTGCGTCGTGTCGAAATCCATTTCGCGCAATTCCATCTGCATCGTTCCGCCTTGCTGCGTGACGGCGTTCGGCACCGCGCGCTCGACGATCGCGCCCGCGGAAATGCGGCCGACCGCGAGCTGATTGACCTGCACCTTGCTGCCGTTGGCGCTCGCGCCCGCACCGCCGCCGACGAGATTGCCCTGCGCCATCGCGTAAACCTGGCCGTCGGCGCCCTTCAGCGGCGACATCAGCAGCGTGCCGCCGCGCAGGCTCTTCGCGTTACCGAGCGATGAAACCGTCACGTCGATCGCTTCGCCCGGACACGCGAACGGCGGCAGCACCGCCGTCACCATCACGGCGGCGACGTTTTTCAACTGCATGTTCTGCGATGTCGCCGAATTCACCGTGATGCCCAGATTGCCGAGCATGTTGGTGAGCGACTGCGTGGTGAAGGGCGTCTGCATCGTCTGGTCGCCGGTGCCGTCCAGACCGACGACCAGACCGTAACCAATCAGCGGATTGTCACGCACGCCCTGAAACGACACGAGATCCTTCAGACGCTCGGCATGCGCGCGCGGCGTGACGGTCACGGCCATCACAGCGGCCGCAAGAGAAAACGAAACGAAACGAAACGGAGAAACTTGTTCATGGCAGTCAGAACGGCGCGACGTTGAGGAAGAAGCGTTGCAGCCAGCCCATGTTCTGCGCTTCGTCGATATAACCCTTCGCCAAATATTCGATCTTCGCGTCGGCGATTTGCGTGGAATAAACCGTGTTGCTGCCCGAGATCGTCACCGGATTGACAACGCCCGAGAAGCGCACGAATTCGTTGCCTTGATTGATGAGCATCTGCTTTTCGCCGCTCACCATGAGATTGCCGTTCGGCAGCACTTCGACGACGGTCACGGTCAGCGTGCCGCTGAACGCGTTGGCCGCGCTCACGCCGCCTGCCGCCGTGAACTTGTTCGCGCCGGTCGTGGACAGGTTCGTGTTGTTGAACAGCCCGCCGAAGATGCCCGGCACCGTCGGCACCTGGAACGAGCCGGTGCCGCCGCGATTCGTGTTCGCCGCCGCCGACTTGGTGGCGTTCACGTTTTCCGAAATCACGATGGTCAAGATGTCGCCGACATTGCGCAGACGCTGATCTTCGAAGAGCGGGCGTCCTGCATAGCCCGCGTTGTAGATCGCGCCGGGCGTGCGGCCGCCGACGGGCGGCTGCGGCGGACACGCGATCATCGGCTGCTGGATGATCGGCTCTTTCGGCACGAGACCGCATGCGGCCATCGCCGCCGCAAGCGATGCAATCGAACCGAAGTGCAGCGCGCGCGAAGAGGTGAAGTGACGACATCTTGCTGACTCGTATGAAGCGAAAGAATGCGTAATTGTCACGCCTGCTTCGCCTTTTCCATCTGTCAAATAGAGGGTTAAACCTGCAGGTTCGAGAGCGTTTGAAGCATCTGGTCGGACGTGTTGACCGCCTTGGAGTTGATCTCGTACGCGCGCTGCGTCTGGATCATGTTGACCAGTTCCTGCACCACGTTGACGTTCGACGCTTCCACGCGTAACCCTGTTGCAGCGTACCCGCGCCGTTCAGACCCGGCTGCGACACGTTCGGCGCGCCGGAGCTGGCCGTTTCGGTGAAGAGGTTCTCGCCGCACGCTTCGAGGTCCGGCGGGTTGATGAATGTCGCGAGCGTGATCTGGCCGACCGTCGTGCTGGCCGTGCTGTTCGCCTGCGTCACCGACACCGTGCCGTCCGAACCGACGGTGATGTTCGTCGTGTTCTGCGGAATCGTGATGGCCGGATTCAGCTGATAACCCTGCGACGTCACGAGCTGGCCCTGCGCGTTGGTCTGGAACGAGCCGTCGCGCGTGTAGGCGGTCGAGCCGTCGGGCATCGTCACCTGAAAAAAGCCTTGACCGTTCACGGCGATATCGCGCGAATTGCTGGTCTGTTGCAAGTTGCCCTGCGTGTAGAGACGCTCGGTGGCCACTTGCTGCACGCCGGTGCTGAGCTGGTTACCCGACGCAAGTTCGGTTTGCTGCGTGGAGTTCGCGCCCGGCTGACGCGTCGTCTGGTACAGCACAGATCCTGGAACACCGCGCGCGAGCCCTTGAAGCCGTTCGTGCTTACGTTGGCGAGGTTGTTCGAGATGACGTCCATCTGCGCTTGCTGCGCATTCATGCCGGTTGCGGCGATATAGAGAGAGCGATTCATGTTCTGTGTTTCCTGAGAGTCTTTTGAGCGCCGGTCAGCTGAAGTTCAGCAACTTGTTGGCCGATTGTTCGTTCTGGTCCGTCGATTCCATCAGCTTGGTTTGCATCTGGAACTGTCGCGCGTTGGCGATCATCGAGACCATCGCAGAGACCGGGTTCACGTTGCTGCCTTCGAGCGCGCCGCCTGCCACGACGACGTTCGGGTCCGCGTCGGCGGGATCGCCATCGGCGGTGTGAAAGAGGCCGTCATCGCCGCGCGTGAGCGTCGCAGCA
>LFMX01000065.1 GCA_001184405.1 Candidatus Burkholderia humilis | reverse complement strand
TATGGCACAAGGCGCTCGATGTTCAACCCGCGAGCCGTAACGATCGCTTCTTTTAGCTTGGCGGCAATTCGCTTGCTGCAGTACGTGTGGCCGTCGATGTCAGCGAGCATTGGCGCATTGCGTATGACGCGCGTGACGTGTTCGATGCGACAACGCTAGGTGATGCGGCGGCATTGATCGAGCAGCGTATTGCGCAGGGCGCAGGCGTCGAGCGTAACGCCTTTGTCAAGTTGACAAGTGATGCGCGGCGCGGCGTGCGTGCGTCGCATGCGCAGCGCGCGCTCTGGATGACATGGGCGCAGGACCCGCAAAGCAACGCATACAACATGAGCGGCGTGTTATCGATCGACGGTTCGCTCGAACCTGAAGCGATGCAACGCGCGTTCGATACGCTCGTATCACAGCACGACATTCTGCGCGCGCGCTTCGAATTGAACGATGAGGGCGAGCCGCTACAGATCGTCGATGAAGACGCTTCGGTTGCGTTGCGCTTTAGCGACTTGTGCGATGAACCGAGTCGCATCGATGAACTCACGCAGCGCACGACTGGTGCAGCGTTCGATCTCGAACGTGGTCCGTTGCTTCGCGCGCATCTACTGCGTGTGGATGCAAACGCGTACCGGCTCGTGATTGTGTTGCATCACATCATCGCGGATGGATGGTTTGTGAACGTGTTGCTCGAATCACTTCTGCAAGCGTATCGCGCGCAGATCGGGGCATCGAATACACACGTCGAAAAGGGGGGCGTAGTACGCAGATTTTTCCGCGTGGGAGCATCGGGCGAGCGACGACGCGGTGATCGCAAGGCAAATCGAAAGTGCGCGCGCCGTGCTTTGTTCCGATGGCGATGCGTTGCGCGTGGCGCGTCTATTCGAGCGGCGCAAGGTATCGGGGAACCTGCGCACGCATGTTTTCAGCTTGCCCGAGGCACTTTCATCGCAATTGAAGGCGCTCGGCGCGGATCGGCACGCATCGCTTTTCATGGTGATGCTTGTGGTCTTCGGCGCGACGTTACGCGAAACGAGCGGCAAGCGTGAGATTCGCATCGGAAAGCCGGTGTCGAATCGATATCACGAACAGGCGCAGTCGGTGATCAGCTACTTCATCAACATGCAAGTTTTGCGCGTGGCGGTTCACGACGATGCGTCGCTGCGTAATTGGATCACGCGTGCAAGAGAGGCCGTGCTCGGCGCGTATGACTACGGTGACGTGCCCTACGACCGATTGGTTTCGGCGTTGCTTCCGGCGCGTGCCCATGCCGATGATGCATTGTTCCAGGTCAAGATCACCGAACAGCGTGAGTTTTCGCTCGATGCATTCGCGCTGCTGACGGCGCGCCTGAAGGTTATCGCGAACGATATGGCCCATTTCGCCCTCGCGCTCGATTTTGTCGATCGCGCTTCGGGTATCGAATGCGTGCTCGCCTTCGACGACGCATTCCTCGACGATGCCTTCATTCACCGCGTGGAGGAGGCAATGCGAAGCGTTGTCGAGCGCCTGGTGTCGACGCCCGAAGTCATCGCTGAACCTTCCGCGCGTGATGACGATGTGCTCGCGCTGTGGCATCGCAATGTTGCGCATCATGCAGACCGTATCGCCGTTCGCGATGAGGTTCGAACGATGACCTATCGCGAGCTCGATGCCGCAGCGAACGCACTTGCATCGCGTCTGCTCGATGCCGGTTGTAAGCCCGAAGGGCGCGTGGCGGTGTTTGCGCCGCGTAGTGTCGAAATGGTGCTGGGCATGCTCGCATGCTTCAAGGCCGGCGCGACATGGGTGCCGCTCGATCCGCAACTGCCCGCAGCGCGTCATGCCGCGCAAGTGAAGGACAGCGGTGCGTTTGCGTTGCTGCATGCGGGACATTATCCGGCAGAGCTCGCATCGTCTGTGAACACCGCGTTGCCGCTTTCCTTCGATGATGATGCAAACGCGATGGCTTCGCCGCGCATCATTCATCCGCATCAGGCCGCGTATCTGATCTATACGTCGGGCTCGACGGGCACGCCGAAGGGTGTCTCGGTGAGCCATGCATCGCTCGGAAACTATGTGCGCGCGATGCTCGAAACGATCGGCGTGAATGACGGCGCCGCCTTTGCGATGGTCTCGACACCCGCTGCTGATTTGGGGCATACGGCGTTGTTCGGTGCGCTGTGTTCTGCGGGCACCTTGCATCTGATTTCACCGGATAACGCGCTCAATCCCGATCTGTTCGCGGCGTATATGACGCAGCATCGGATCGATGTGCTCAAGATCGTGCCGAGTCACTTGTCCGCGTTGCTTTCTGCGAGCGATGCTCGAGCGGTGTTGCCTGCGCGTGCGCTGATCGTCGGTGGAGAAGCGACTTCAGCGGCGTTGCTCGCGCAGATCAAAACGCTCGGGCCATCGTGCCGCATCTTCAATCATTACGGTCCGACGGAAACGACGGTCGGAATCGCGATGCATGCGATGTCCGCGCATCACGATTCGTAGCGCGGTTTGTCTTTAGGTCACGCATTGAAGAACGCGCGTATTTATGTGCTCGATGCGCAGATGAGTCCGGGCGGCGCAGGCATGACCGGAGAGCTTTATTTAAGTGGTGCAGGCGTTGCACGCGGTTATCACAGCCGGCCGGGACGCACGGCGGAGCGCTTCGTGCCGGACCCGTTCGTGCCCGGTGCGCGCATGTATCGATCGGGCGATTTTGCGCGGACCGATGCGAACGGCACGCTCGAATATCTCGGGCGCGCGGATGATCAGGTGAAGATCAAAGGGTATCGTGTGGAGCCGGGCGAAATGCATCGGGTGCTGTATGCGTATGCGGGCGTTAAGGTGGTTGCTGTGCTTGCCTATGACCTTAATGACACGAAGCGATTGAGTGCATGTGTCGTGGGCAAAGTCGATATGCAATCATTGATGGCGTATGTATCGAAGGTGCTGCCTGAGTATATGGTGCCGAGCGACATCGTGATGGTCGATGCATTGCCGCTCAACGCGAATGGCAAGCTGGATCGCACGGCCTTGCATGCGCATTTTGCAGACGTGCAGGTTTCACCGTCTACTCAGGCGGATACGGAGCATGCGCCGCGTGGCGAACTTGAAGTCGAGCTTGCACGTGTATGGAGCGAAGTGCTCTCGGTCGATACGACTTCTTTGCGGCGTGACAAAAACTTCTTCGAAGCGGGCGGCGATTCAATTCTTGGGCTGAAAGTCATCGCGAAGGCGAAGAAAGCCGGTCTCAAGATCACGCCGAAGCAGCTTGTCGAGCGGCAAACGCTGGCGCAACTGGCATCGGCTATGGCGCCGGTGAAGGCCAATGATGAGGCGATGCGTCGCTTGCCAGATGATGTTCGCGCGCGTACGGAAGCGTTGTTTTCGCAACAGCGGTTGTGGTTCTTGTGGCAATTGTCGCCAGAGAGCCGCGCGTATCACGTGTCGGGTGGGTTGCGTTTGCACGGACGTGTTGATCGTGATGCGTTGCGTGCGAGCTTTGAGGCGATTGTCGCGAGGCATGAGACTTTGCGCACGCGTTTTATAGCTGATGCAAACGGACGTGTAGAGCAATGGATCGATGCGCAGGGTACGTTGGATTGGCGTGATGCTGCAATCGCCTCGAGCGATTTCGATAGCGCCGCACGCGCGTTCGCTGCTGAAGCATTCGATTTGCGCGAAGGTCCGCTTTTGCGCGTGGCTCTCTTCAGCGCAGATGAGGACTATCATCTGCTGGTCTTGTCGATGCATCACATCGTTTCCGATGGATGGTCCGTGCAGGTCTTGCTCGATGAATTGGTCTCGCACTATCGAGCGGGCGTGTTGAATGAATCATCGAAGCTTGCAGCGCTGCCCGTTCAATACGCCGATTACGCCGCCTGGCAGCGCGATTGGCTCGATGCAGGCGAGCGCGATCGGCAATTGATCTATTGGCGCGCAACGCTTGGCGATGAACATCCAGTGCTCGCATTGCCGACCGATTCACCGCGTCCCGCTCAAGCGGTGCATCACGCTGAACGTTATCATGTAACGTTGTCCGCGTCGCTAGCCGATGCAGTTCGCGCTCATGCGAAGCAGCACGCGGCTACGCCGTTTATGGTGCTGCTTACAGCGTTTCACGCACTGTTATATCGCTATACGGAACAGCAGACGGTGCGCACAGGCGTGCCGGTGGCGAATCGTCATCGAGTGGAAACGGAAGGGTTGATCGGTTTCTTTGTGAACACGCAGGTGTTGCAGAGCCGTATCGATGAAACGACGAGCGCAGACGTATTGCTTCAGCAGGTGCGCGAAGCCACGCTGGGCGCACAAGCGCATCAAGACTTGCCCTTTGATGTGTTGATCGATGCGCTACGTCCCGAGCGCAGCCTAAGCCATACGCCGCTATTCCAAGTGATGTTCAACCATCAGCGACGTGATTGGCGCGTGTTGCAGCGTTTGCCGGGACTCGAAATCGAGCCATATGCGTTGCCAGCGGAGATGGCGCAATTCGAACTCTTGCTCGACACACGCGAAGAAAGCGACGGAGCGATGTCGCTTGAATTGAGCTATGCGCGCGAATTGTTCGATGCGGACACGATTGCACGTATGGCGGCGCATTATCAGGCGATGCTTGGCGGTAGCGTCCAAAGCGAAACGCTCATCAGTGAAGTGCCTTTGCTGAGTGAAGACGAGTTTGTTAGATCGAAGGGTGGAGTCGAAACACACAGCGTTATACGCATTCGGAGCCTGTATTCAAGGCGTTTGAGCGTCACGCCGAAGCTCATCCTGACGATATCGCTTTGCTGTTCGGTGACGTTCGGTTGACATACGCCGAACTCAACGCTCGTGCGAACGCGCTTGCGTTCGAGTTGATCGAACAAGGTGTGGAGGTTGAATCGAAGGTCGGTATAGCGGCGGAGCGGTCGATTGAGCTCGTCATCGCGCTGCTGGCAATCATGAAAGCGGGTGCAGCGTATGTACCGCTCGATCCTTCGTATCCGGCTGATCGGTTGCTCGTGATGCAGGAAGACAGCGGCATTAAGCTGGTGCTGTGTCAGAAGGGCATTACGCTACCAGTACTCGAAAACATAAAGCACGTCACGCTTGAAGCAAAAGACGAAAGCATTCAAAACCCGAATCTCAAACTCAACAGCGCGAATCTAGCGTATGTCATCTTCATATCAGGCTCAACAGGCCGTCCCAAAGGCGTGGGCAATCGTCACGATGCGCTGTTCAATCGTCTGACGTGGATGCAGCAAGCCTATGCGCTACAGCGCGGCGAAACGGTCTTACAGAAAACACCGTTCAGCTTCGACGCATCGGTATGGGAATTCTTCTGGCCGTTGATGGTCGGTGCACGTCTTGCAATCGCAGCGCCCGGTGCGCATCGCGATCCGCTGCAGTTGGTCGATACGATCATCAAGCATGAAGTCAGCACGCTCCACTTCGTGCCATCGATGCTGCAAGCGTTTATCGAAAGCGAATACGCGCTCGATTGCAAGGGCACGTTGTGTCGAATCATCTGTAGCGGCGAGGCCTTGCCGGCAGAGCTGCAACGCAAAGTGTTTGATCACTTGCAAGCAGTGGAGTTACACAACCTCTACGGCCCAACCGAAGCCGCGATCGACGTCACATCATGGTGATGCCGCGACGACGGTCTCGCCGTACCCATCGGTGCACCGATAGCAGACACGCAAACATGGGTGCTCGACGAACGCATGGAGCCGGTTCCACGCGGCGTGGCGGGCGAGTTGTATCTCGGTGGTGCGGGTTTGGCGCGCGGTTATCTGGACAAGCCTGCGTTGAGCGCTGAACGCTTCATACCCAATCCGTTCGCAACCGATGGAAGCCGCCTATACCGTACAAGCGATCTGGTGCGCTGGCGCGCCGACGGCGTGCTCGATTACCTCGGCCGACTCGATCATCAAGTCAAGATTCGAGGCTTCAGAATCGAACTCGGCGAGATTGAAGCGCGGCTTGTACAACTCGGTGATGTACGTGAAGCAGTAGTCGTCGCGCGAGAAGGAAAGCTCATCGCCTACGTCACTGGTGAAGCATCGCTCGATGCGCAAGCGATGAAAGTCCGGCTCGCACAAACGCTGCCCGACTACATGGTACCGTGGCGCATCGTGATACTAGACGCGCTGCCGCTGAACCCCAACGGCAAGGTCGATCGCAAGGCGCTGCCGTCGCGATCGACGGAAACGGACGCGGCGCAATGGGAAGCACCGCAAGGTCAACTCGAAACGCAACTCGCCGCAATCTGGTCCGAGCTGCTAGGCGTCGAGCGCATCGGACGACACGATAACTTCTTCGAACTCGGCGGCGATTCCATTCTGAGTCTGCAAATCGTGGCGCGTGTGCGTCACACCGGATGGATGCTAAGCGCGCGACAGGTCTTCGAACAGCAAACCATCGAGCAACTCGCTGCTTGCGCGCGTCCTATGGAAGTATCGTCGACGCCTGCATCGAACGATGAAAACGACCCGTGCGAACCGTTCGATCTGCACCCGATGCAAGCATGGTTCTTCGATCAAGCGATGCCATCGCGGCATCACTGGAATCAATCGGTGTTGCTTGAAAGCGCGTCGGCGCCGAACGTCGATCATCTTGAACAAGCATTGCAAGAGCTGATTGCGAGTCATGCGAGTCTTCGTTCGCGCTTCGTATCCTCGAACCAAGAAGAATGGCAGCAGCATGATGCGCCTGCGCAATCGTCACCGGTCTTGAGCATCGAGTAAGCGATGCACGCTCACGAAATCGAAGCCCGATGCGCACAAGCGCAGCGCAGTCTGAACATTCACGAAGGACCGCTGATTCGCGCAGTCATCATGCCGATCAACGATGGCACGTGGCGGCTGTTCATCGTGATCCATCACCTTGCCGTCGATGCGGTTTCGTGGCGCATATTGTTTGGCGATCTGCAACTCGCGTGTACGCAACTCGCCGCAAGCGAAGCCATTGCGCTGCCGGATCGCACGGCATCGTATCGGACCTTCGTACGCGCTCTGCAAAAGAGCACGTGCGACGCACAACTCGACTATTGGCGCAACGTGAACACGGTCGCCGCGTCATTGCCAAGCACACCATCCAACACGCAAAGCTCACGCGCAATCGCGCGCTTGAATCGAAACGCCACGCGCACGTTGCTACAGGAAGCAAACACCGCCTATCGCACGCAGATCAACGACTTGCTGCTCGTCGCGATTTCGCGCACGCTGTGCCGCTTTGCAAATGTCGATTCATTGCGAATCGACGTCGAAGGCCACGGTCGCTGCGCAGTTGCATGACATCGATCTGAGCCACACGGTGGGATGGTTCACGTCGCTTTATCCCGTTGCGTTCAGTCCGCTCGGCGATACGCCCGATGCAATCAAGCGCGTAAAAGAGACGCTGTGCGCCGTGCCAAACGCAGGCCTCGGCTATGTGGCATCTTGCACTATCGTGGTACCGGCGAACAGCGCGCAGCGGTATCGCACGCCGCAAAAACCGATGTCGTCTTCAACTATCTCGGCCAGTTTAACAGCGGCCTGAGCGCCGAATCAATTAGGCGACGCGCAAGCGAGCCAATCGGCGAATCGCAAGACGAGAAAGCCACGCCCGCGCATGCGCTCGAGATCATCGGTCAGGTGATGGACGGCGAACTCTCGATGATGATGCTGCATCGTCGCGGCGATCGTTTCGATGCCGCCACGCTCGAGCGTCTCGCACGCGAAATCGAAACCGAGCTTCACGCGTTGATCGCACATTGCACGAGCGGCGCGCGAGGCATCACGCCGTCGGACGTTCCGCTTGCATCGCTCGATCAATCGGCGCTCGATGCGTTACCGCTCGAAGTGGCCAACATCGCCGACCTCTATCCGCTCGCGCCGATGCAAACGGGCATTGTGTTCCACAGCCTGCTGGGAACGCACGCGAACGCGTACGTCAATCAGCTACGCGTGGATATCGAAGCGCTGGACAGCGCTCGCTTCATCAAGGCATGGCAAGTGGTCGTCGCACATCATGACGTGTTGCGCACAGGCTTTATTCGACACGACGATGCCATCAGACAGTGGGTCGCGCGCGACGCCGATGTGAACGTCATCGAGCAAGCAAGCGCCGCGCTCAATGCCTTCGTGCAAGCGCAAATCGACCAGGGCTTCGACTTGCGCAACCCGCCGCTCATGCGCGTGGCGCTCATACGAACGGGCGAGGCACAGCATCATCTCATCTGGACATTCCATCACGCGTTGCTCGATGGCTGGAGCATGGCACAAGTGCTCGCCGATGTGCTGCGTCACTATCATTCCGGCTCGCTCGATGCCAAACCGCGCCGCTTCCGCGATTACATTGCGTGGCTGACATCGCACGCATCGAACAACGCTGAAGCCGAAGCACATTGACGCGTCTTGCTCGCACCGTTGGACGGTCCGACGCATCTCGCCGCTTGCACGCCGCATTCGAGCGACGATGAATCACACGGCGAATTCAGCTTAACGCTCGATACACAACGCACCGCACGCCTCACGGAATTCGCAAAACATCAGCACGTCACGTTGAATACGCTGATCCAATCCGCGTGGCTCTTGCTGCTTCAATGCTACACCCACGCTCACACGGTCACGTTCGGTGCGACGGTTGCAGGCCGCCCCGAAGCGCTCGAAGGCATCGAGCGAATGGTCGGTCTTTTCATCAACACGATTCCGGTGGTTGTATCGCCGAAGCCTTCGATGAGCGTCGCCCAGTGGCTCGAAACAATCCAGCAGCAAGCCATCGAATCGCGAGAATACGAGCATATCGCGCTATACGACATTCAGCGCTGGCTGGCCTCGAAGGCGGGCAGCCCTTGTTCGACAGCATTCTGGTATTCGAGAACTATCCGCTCGACGATACCTTGCGTTCATCGGCTGAACACGGCTTGTCGTTTTAGAATCTCGCGGCGCGTGAACAAACGAGCTATCCGCTGACGATATTGATTACGCAGCGCGCAGAATCGCGCATGGACTTTTCCTATGCGCGCCATGCGTTCGATGCATCGACCATCGAGCGTATCGCGCGGCATCTGTCGAATTTGCTCGATGGTCTTGCATGCGATGCATCGCGTATGCTCACCGATGTGCCGATGCTCGACGCCACTGAACTCGCGCACATACAAAGCCTCGGCGAAAGCAATTCGAATCCGCCCGACGCCACGCCCGTGCATGAACGCATCGCGTCGATGGCCGCGCTTTATCCCGATGATTGCGCGCTCGTCGCGAACGACGCATCGATCACTTATGCGGAACTCGATCGGCGCGCGAACGGCGTTGCGTGCGAAGGGAATCGGTGCGAAATCGCGTGTGGGCATCGCGCTGGAACGCTCGATCGATATGATCGTTGCGCTATTGGGCGTGTTGAAATCGGGCGCGGCGTATGTGCGGCTGGACCCGTCGTATCCCGCCGAACGTCTTGCATTCATGAAGCAGGACAGCGACGTGCAGATGACGATCACATCGATCGACGGCAACATCGACAGTGATCCGCATATCACGGTACATGGCCCGCAACTCGCGTACGTGATCTATACATCAGGTTCGACAGGTCAACCCAAAGGCGTTGCCGTCTCACACGCAGCGCTCGCGCGTCACACGCAAGCGCTGATCGACCTCATGCGCATACGTCGCGACGATCGCGTGCTGCAATTCTCGACCTTCAGTTTCGATGCATTCGTCGATCAGCTATTTCCCGCGCTATGCATCGGCGCGACCGTCGTGTTGCGCGACGAAACGCTGTGGGACAGCGTGCGTTTCCTACACGAAAAACGCACGCAACGCATCACCATTGCCGATCTGACGACCGCGTATTGGAACGCGCTCGCGATCGACTTCGCCAACGATCCTCACGCTCGTGATGCATTGAAAACGCTGCGTCGCGTGCAAGTCGGCGGCGAAGCCATGTACGGCGATGGCGTGCGCGCATTCCGATCGGCGCGCCGATCGCGGGACGTCGTATCGCGGTACTCGATGCGCAACTTGCGCCGGTGCCGATCGGCGTCTCAGGTGAGTTGCACATCGGTGGTGAACTGCTTGCGCGCGGCTATATCGGCAAGCCCGGCATGAGCGCCGAGCGTTTCATTCCCGATCCGTTTTCTTCGCGGCCCGGCGCGCGGATGTATCGAACCGGCGATGTCGTGCGCTGGAATGCGCGCGGTGAATTGGAGTATGCGGACCGCGTCGATCATCAGGTGAAGGTGCGCGGTTATCGCGTGGAGCCGGGCGAAATCGAAGCGCGATTGTTACGCATGAACGAGGTGCGTGAAGCGGCCGTCGTCGCGCATGAATCGATGGGCACGGCGCGTCTCGCTGCATACGTCACGCTCTGCGCGTATGCGGAACCCACGGCATTGCGTGCTCGCCTCGCTGAAGAACTGCCCGACTACATGGTGCCCGCGCCGCTCACCGTGCTCGATGCCATGCCGCTCAATCCTGCGGGCAAAGTCGATCGTCATCGATTGCCGAAGGATCACGCGCACGATGAAGCACGATCATTCGCGCCGCCCGAAGGCGCGCTCGAAGTCGCGCTGGCGCAGGCATGGACCGATGGTTGCGCGCCTCGCACGTGAGCCGCCAGGACACGTTCTTCGCGCTTGGCGGCGTTCGCTCGCCGCGATGCAAGTGCAGGCCGCGCTGCGTCGCGCTCAGATCGATGCGCCATTGCCGGCGCTGATGAGCAATCGTCCGCTGCGTGAAGTTGCGCTCGAACTACACGTATCGACCGATGCAAACGCGATGCTTGATCTCATCAACGCGCTTTGAAATCGGGGGAAAAAAGCCTTATGAATCCATATAACGAATACGAATCATTTACAATAAAGCAGGTATTTCGTATATAGTCGCGCGGGTGTTTTCGACTATATGCAACGGGTACGCGGCGACAACCTGCACGATCGCCGCGATTCTTCTCTAACGAAAGTTCATCGAAAGTAAAGGCTCAGGCATGAGGGTGCGCAAGCATAACAACGCAAGACTGGAGAGGGAAACGGCGTACGCGGCATCGTCGATCGTGCGTGATTTACGTAAGTGTCAACTCGCGATCGCGGCGCTCGTGTTGTTCAGCGCAGGCGCGCATGCGCAAAGCGATCAAGCGAATCAGCAGCAATTGAAGCCGATGATCGTGACGGGCGAGCGCGAGCAGGAAACCGCGACGAGTCCCGTCGATGGTTATGTCGCCAAGCGCAGCGTGACGGGCACGAAGACAGACACGCCGATCATCGAGAATCCGCAGTCCATCTCCGTGATCACGTCGGATCAGATGCAGGCGCAAGGCGTGCAGACCGTCGGCAAAGCGCTGCGTTATACGCCGGGCGTGATCGGCGAGACCTTCGGCGGTCTCGATCAGACGGTCGATTACTACAATGTGCGCGGCTTTCAGAACACGTTTCCGTTCGTCGATGGCCTCTCCACGTAGACGTTCTTCACGGTCCTTTCGCCGACCTACGATCCATACGGACTCGAGCGCATCGACGTATTGCGCGGGCCCACGTCCGTGTTCTATGGTCAGAACATTCCCGGCGGCATGATCAACCTCGTGACCAAACGCCCGACGGCTGATCCTTATCATGAAGCGTCGATCGAAGTGGGCAGCCGCGGACTCGTGGGCGGTCGCATCGATATGAGCGGGCCGGTGAACAAGGACGGCACGCTATTTTATCGATTCACCGCTGATTCGAGCAGCGAAAGCACGCAGACCGCGTTCGTGCAGGACAAGCACGTATATGTCGCGCCCGCGCTGACATGGAAGCCGAACGCGGACACGACGTTCACGCTCCTCTCGCATTTCGGTTATCGCGATACGGGTCGCGCGAACGTGGACTTGCCATCGGTCGGTACGTTGTACGGCAGTCCGTTCGGACGCATCGGCACGGGCACGTTCCTCGGCGAGCCGGGCTTCAACGAATATAAGCGCACGGAAGAAGCGATCGGATACGAGTTCGAACATCGCTTCAGCGATATGTTCAACGTGCGCCAGAATTTGCGTTACACGCATACGCATCTGCATCAATCGCTCGTCGGCGATGCCGGTCTCGAAGACGATGGCCAGACGCTCGACCGCTACGCGTACAAAGCGCGCGCAAGCTCGAACGTCTTCACCGTCGATAACCAGGCGCAGTTCAAGTTCGGCAAGCTCGTTGCCACGCTCGGCGTGCGTCAGGACTGGACCAGCACGAAGCAGTACGACAACGTCGCGGGCCTGAATTCGTAGGATAACGATGCGAACCGCTTCACATATCGCGCGGGTCTCGTGTATCTGTTCGATAGCGGCTTTGCGCCTTATGTGAACTATGCAACGTCGTTTCAACCGGGACTCGGCACCACGTTCGATGGTTCATCGCTCAAGCCGACGACGGGCCAAAGCGTGAAAGTGGGCGTGAAGTATCAGCCGAAGAATCAGAAGAGCTTCGCGATGGTCTCGCTCTACAACATCAAGCAGAAGAATGTGGTGGAGCCGGATTTCGTGCATACGGAAGGCAATTTCGTCGATCAGACCGGTGGCGTGCGCGTGCGCGTGCACGGCATCGAACTGTCGGGTGTTGCGGATCTTGGGGCGGGCCTGAGCATGACCGCTGCGTACACGTATATGAACGGCGTCATCACCGATAGCGATCAGGGCTATGCGGGCAATCGTGCCGCGAACGTGCCGCACAACATGGCGACGCTGTGGCTCGACAAAACCTTGCAGCAAGGGCCGCTGAAGGGTCTGGGCTTCGGCGCGGGCATGCGTTATATCGGCTCGCAATACGGCGATCAGGCGAATACGTTGAAGCTCGCATCGACCACGCTGTTCGATGCCGCCGTGCATTACGACATCGATCACTGGCGTTTTTCTGTGAATGCGCAGAACCTGTTCGACCGCATCTATATCAACTGTCAGAGCGACACGTACTGTAACTATGGCTTGCGCCGCAGTGTCATCGGGCGTGCGACTTATCAGTGGTAACCTGCGCAGCTTGCGCGGGGCAATGACGATGCCGGCGCATGCTGTGTGCGTGTCCGGCATCGAAGATGGAGAGGACGTATGTCGCTTATCTAGTATCTGATCCGCAACTCACGCTGGAGTCTGTTCGTCGCGATGGTGACGAGCGTGATCAGCGGTTTGTCGAGCGCGGGGCTGGTTGCGCTCATCAATCAGGCGCTGAGTGCATCGCGCGAAACGCTCAGTGAATTAGGGCTCAAGTTTCTCGGCCTGTAGATTCTCGTGCTCGTCACGCGCGCGGTTTCATCGACGCTCTTTATGAAGCTCGGGCAGAACGCGAAGGCCGCCTTACGCATGGGCGCCATCCGGCGTATCGGCACGGCGTCGTATCAGCATCTGGAAAAGCAGGGCGCGGCGCGTGCGTTGTCCGTGTTAACCGCTGACCTCGATACCATCGTCGTGTTCTTTGTGAGCCTGCCGAATCTCGCGTGCACGGCGCGGTGATCGCCGGGTGTCTCGCGTATCTCGGCTATCTGTCGTGGCAGATTTTGCTGTTCGCCATCATCACCATTTTTCTGGGTTCGCTCGGCTTTCATCTCGCGAATTCGCGTGCGGAGTTTCACTTGCGCGCATCGCGCCGCCGTGAAGACGATCTCGTCAAATACTTCCGTGCGCTCTTCGATGGCGCGAAGGAACTGAAGCTGCATCGCGATCGCAAGGAAGCCTTTATCGACAATACGCTCGCCACCAATGTCGAAGCCGTGCGCGTGCAACGAACGCGCGGCTATGTGCTGTATGCGGCGGCGGCAAGCTGAGGCAGCTTTATCTTCTTCGCGTTTATCGGCTGCGTGCTGTTTCTTCTCACGCGTTTCTTTCCGGTCGATGGCCCCGTCATATCCGGCTACGCGATGATCTTCCTCTACATGATCATGCCGATAGAAGGGCTCTTGTCCGCGCTCCCGAACATCAGCTCGGCGAAGGTCGCGATCGAGCGCATCAATGCGATCAACGAGGATTTGCCGCCGGAAAACATGCTGCCGGCGCAACAGGCTGCATCGTTCGATGACATCGCGCTCGATGGCGTCACGCATCGTTACTATCGCGACCGCGAAGACGAAGTGTTCACGCTCGGGCCGATCAACCTCTCATTCATGCCGGGCGAACTCGTGTTTCTGATCGGCGGCAACGACAGCGACAAGACCACGCTCGCGAAGATGCTCGTCGGTCTGTATGCGCCGGAAGGCGGACGCATCATCCTCAATGGCAAGCCGGTAAACGAAGCGGAGCGCGATATTTATCGACAGCATTTTTCAGTCGTGTTCAGCGACTTCTATCTCTTCGAAGCATTGCACGGTCTCAAGCTCGAAGGTCTCGATTCGCGCGCACAAGGCTTGTTGAAAGCGCTGCATCTCGATCACAAGGTGAAGATCGAAAAGGGCGTGTTCTCCACGACCGAACTGTCGCAAGGCCAGCGCAAGCGTCTTGCCTTGCTGGTCACGTATCTGGAAGACCGCCCGTTCTACGTGTTCGATGAATGGGCCGCCGATCAGGACCCTGTTTTCAAGGATGTTTTCTATCGCCAGTTGTTGCCGGACCTGAAAGCGCAGGGCAAAACCGTGCTCTTCATTTCGCACGATGACCGCTACTTCCATCTTGCCGATCGATACGTGAAGCTCGATTACGGTCAACTCGTCGAAGAAGGCAAGGGCGATCAGCTTCAACACGCATCGCATGAACGTGTATCGCTGGAATGATGTCGATGCCTGATTTCACGCGCCGGCGCTTGCTCGGCGCGCTCGCGCTTTCTGCCATCGCGCGTCCTGCGTTTGCCATCGATAAACCGATGCGCATTGCATCGCTCAGTTGGGCGCGCGCGCAAATTCTCGCGTCGATCGGTGCGCCGCCAATTGCGCTCGCCGAACGCGACAGCTATCCGCAAGTTGGCGCATTGCCACCCATGCCCGTCGGCGTAATCGATCTCGGTTCACACAGCGAGCCGAATCTCGAACTGCTCTCGCAACTGAAGCCGGACCTGATCGTGCTCGATGAAGATCAGGCGCGTCTCACGCTCGAACTGCAACGCATTGCGCCAACGCTTGCCATCAACATCTACGATCCGCAGCTCGGCAAGCCATATGCGCTGGCCATCGCCGAGACAGAACGTATTGCCGCGCGCATTAATCGCATGCCGCAGGCCCGCACGTATCTGAACGATGTTGACGCGCAACTCGCCGCGCAAGCGCGCACCATCGCGATGCTCGACGTGCCGCCCGTGCTGATCGTCGATCTTTACGACGATGGCCGTCATCTGTTCGTGTATGGTCCCAACAGCATGATCGACGATGTGATGACGCGTCTCGGTGTGACCAACGCCTGGCGCCGTGCAACGGATATGGGTTACGTGCTGCTTGGCATCGAGGATCTTGCATCGCTCGGTCATGTGCAGATGTTTTATATCAGCCACGGTCCGCGCGATCGCATCGCGCTCGATAACCTCGCGCGCAGCGTGCTTTGGCGCAGCATGCCGTTCGTCTCGGCGGGACGCTTTCGCGCGTTGCCGGGATTCTTTACGTACGGCGCTTCGTCATGCGCGACGCAATTCGCGGACGGCCTCACGCAAGGACTCAAAGCACATGGCTGAAACCGTCGCCATGACCTCGACATCGAATCGATTGCGGATGCATCCCGCGTGGCTCGTGATCGTGCTGCTCGCGTGCGCTTGCGCGCTCTCGCTGCGTCACTTCGCGGAGCTGTTGCCCACCGATCTTTGGTGGCGCGCGTTCATCGATCCGGATACGAAAGACCTGCGCCAGATCATCGTGCATGAAAGCGTGTTGCCGCGCATCGTCGTGTGTTTGTTGAGCGGCGCGCAGTTGTCGCTGGCGAGCGCGGTCTTTCAGCAAGTGCTGCGCAATCCGCTCGCGGAACCGACGACGCTCGGCGTATCCGCGGACGCATCGCTTGCGTTGACGCTGGTCACGCTCGTTGCGCCGCAATGACTCTTCAGCGGCGGCCAGGAATGGGTCGCGTTGATGGGTGCCGTGTGCGCGATTCTCGTCGTGCTCGCGTTTGCATAGCGCAGATGTCTCGCGCCCGTTGCGCTGATTCTCGCGGGCCTCGTCGTCATGTTCTATTGCGGGTCGATCGGCGCGGTGTTCACGCTGTTTCATCGTGAAGCGTTGCAGTCGCTCTTTATGTGGGGCGCGGGATCGCTCTCGCAAAACAACTGGAGTGCGCCGCGCACGCTGCGGCCGCATCTCGTCGTCGGATGCGCGCTTGCGGCCGCGCTCGTGCGTCCCCTCACGATGATGTCGCTCACCGATGCCGGCGCGCAATCGCTCGGTGTATCACTGCGCTTCGTGCGTGTGTCGGCGCTGGCGTTTGCAGTTTTCTTGAGCGCTTCAGTGGTGGCGTCGGTCCGCGTCATTGGCTTTCTTGGCTTGCTTGCGCCGTTGATCGTGCGGCTGGCGTGCGCGCGCCGTTTTCGTTCGCGCTTGTTCTGGGCGCTGCTCTTCGGCGCCGCATTGCTGTGGGTCACGGATGAACTCGTGCAGATGATTCCCGGCGGACGCAACGGCATTCCGACCGGCGCGGTGATGTCGCTGATCGGCGCGCCGTTCTTGTTCTGGCTCTTGCCGCGTTTGCCCGCGTTGCCCGATACCGTCGATCTGTCTTCGCGCGTCGTCGAATTTCGTCGCGTGCATGTGCCGCAATGGACGGTGTTCGGCGTCGTGCTGCTTGCGATTGCCGTGGTGCTCGGCGTGTCGTTCGGTGGATCGCCGGATGGCTGGACATGGGCGCGCGACGCATCGTTCGATGGGTTGCTCCACTGGCGCGCGCCACGTGTCGCGGTTGCGCTCGCCGCGGGCGCGATGCTCGCCGTTGCAGGCGCGATTCTGCAACGCGTGACCGGCAATTCGATGGCGAGTCCCGAAGTGCTCGGCATCTCGGCAGGCGCATCGCTCGGTGTGATCGCGCTCGTGTTTATCGCGCCGGAAGCGGGACATATCGTGCAGACGGGTGCGGCGGGCGCAGGCGCTTTCGCGACCTTGCTCGCGATGCTCGCGCTCGGCAAGCGCTACGGTTTCGCGCCCGAGCGCATGTTGTTGCTGGGCGTGGCGCTCGGCACGGCATTCAGCGTGCTCGTGAGCGTGTTACTCGCAAGCGACGATCCGCGTGTCGATGGCCTGCTCGCATGGATGTCCGGTTCGACGTATGGCGTGACGTCGAGCGATGCGACGTTCGCGTGCATCGCGTTCATTATGTTCGCCATCTTTACCATATTCTTCGCGCGCGGGCTCGACATCCTGCCGCTCGGCGATACTGTCGCGAAGAGCCTGGGCATCGTGCTCGGGAAAAGCCGTCTCGCGTTGATGCTGCTCGCCGCCGCGATGACCGGCGCAGCCACGCTGGTCGTCGGACCGTTGAGCTTCGTCGGATTGATGGCGCTGCATCTCGCGCACATGCTCGGCTTTCGCCGTTCGTCGACACAACTTGCAAGCGCTGCGTTGCTCGGCGCGCTCGTCATGGTGATTGCCGACTGGCTCGGCCGCAATCTTCTTTTCCCCTATCAGATTCCGGTGGGCCTGCAAGCGACGCTCGTCGGCGGACTTTATTTCATGTGGCTGATGCTGCGTGGACGACCAGCGCTATGAATGCAATCTTTGAAATCGACGAGGTATCTTTCGCGCTCGGCACGCGCACGCTGTTGCATCCGTTGCGATTGACGCTGCCTGCGCGGTGCGTATGCGGTCTCATCGGACATAACGGCTCGGGCAAGAGCACTTTGTTGAAGCTGCTCGCACGGCAGCAAGCGCCGACATCGGGCCATATCCGCTTTGCAGGCAAAGCGCTTGGCGATTGGGAGAATCGCGCGCTCGCGCGCAAGGTCGCGTATCTGCCGCAGCAACCGCCAGCCGCCGATGGCATGACCGTGCGCGAGCTCGTATCGCTCGGGCGTTATCCGTGGCATGGCGCGCTCGGGCGCTTCGGTGTGCGCGACGGCGCGAAAGTGCTCGAAGCAATAGAGTTGACCGATGTCGTGCGCTTCGTCGATCGTCCCGTCGATAGTCTTTCCGGCGGCGAACGTCAACGCGTATGGCTTGCGATGCTCGTCGCGCAAGACAGCGATTGTCTCTTGCTCGATGAACCGATCTCCGCGCTCGATATCGCGCATCAGATCGAAGTGCTCGGCCTCGTGTGTGAGTTGAGCGAGAAGCGCGGGCTATCGGTCGTGGTCGTGCTGCACGATATCAACATGGCCGGACGCTTTTGCGATGATCTCGTCGCGCTCAAAGGCGACCGGCTGCTGACGAGCGGGCCATCGGCCGAACTCATGCGCGCTGATACACTCGAAGCCATTTACGGCATTCCGATGGGCATCGTCCCGAATCCGCGCGGCGGCACGCCGATCAGCTTCGTGCATTGAACTCACGCTTTATGTTCCGACTGTTTTCCGCTTTGTGCGCGGCCGCATTTTTGTTCGGCTGCGCTTCGCATCAGACTGCATCGACTGGCGATTATCACGCGCGCATCATGCGCACGAGCGATGGTGTGCCGCATATCAGCGCGAACGATTTCGGCAGTCTCGGCTATGGGGTGGGTTTCGCGTAGGCGCAGGACGATCTGTGCACGCTCGCGGATTCGTTCGTTACATGGCGCGGCGAACGTTCGCAGTATTTCGGCGCGGATGCGCGTGCGATTGTGCCGTCGTCATTCGGGCAGCCGCGCAATATCGATTCCGATTTCTTCTTCCGCTTAATGGCCGACGATGCCGCCGTCGTGTGCTACAGGTCCGCGCAGCCGCCGCATATGCGCGATCTCGTCGAAGGCTTCTCCATGGCTATGATAGATATATCAGATAACTGAATAATGGCCGATACATGGGCGCGCATGCGCAATGCGCGAACGCTGAGTGGCTCAAGCCCATTACGAGCGATGACGTTTATCGTTGTCTGATTGCAGTGAGTCTGGCGGGTGGCCTGCTCGATCAGGACAGCAAGATGCCGACGGTCGAGCCGCTGCATGAAGTGGGCATCGAGTTCGGCAACTACGCGCACAAGCAGGCCAAGTTCGATTTTTCCGGGCCGATTGCGGGTGACAGTCGATATCTGTATCGATTGACCGGTATTGCGCGCAGCGAAGACAGACAGGTGCAGTCGACCGAGAACAAGCGCATTGCGATTGCGCCGTCGTTCACGTGGCGTCCGGACAATGCGACATCGCTCACGCTCTTCGGTCTCTATCAGCACGATCCGCGCAGCACGTCATACGGCAGCGTGCCGCCGCAAGGCACGGTGCTCTATAACCCGAACGGCAAGCTGTCGAGCGATTTCTACGACGGCGATCACAACTTCGAGAGCTTCAATCGCGTCGAGGAATCGGTCGGCTACAAGTTCGAGAAACACATCAATCCGACATGGACGGTGCGCTCGAACGGCCGCTTTCTGCATCTCGCGCAGGACTACAAGAGCGTCTATGCCAGCGCGCTCGAAAGCGACCTGCGCACGCTGGATCGCGGCACGGGGGCATCGAAGGACAATCTCAACACCATCTCGTTCGATAACCAGCTCGAAGGCAACTTCTCGACCGGTCCGATCGATCACATATCGCTCGTCGGCTTCGACTATCAGCACTATGCAAGCAACTTCGATACGGGCTTCGGCGTCGCGCCGACGTTGGATATGTTCGCGCCGAACTACAACCAGACCATCACGCTGCCCGATCGTTATCATCAAATGTTGAGCGGCACGCAGTACGGCGTGTATGCGCAAGATCAGGCGCGCTGGGGCAACGTGATTCTCACGCTCGGCGGACACGAGGACCGGGCCAGCAGCCAGTCGCACAACGTGACGTACGGCACGGATTCGAGTCAGTTCGATCGCGCGTTCACGGGCCGCGCGGGATTGTCGTATGTCTTCGATAACGGCATCACGCCATATTTCAGCTATACGCAGTCATTCACGCCGCAAGCGGGCACGGATGCCAGCGGCAAGCAGTTCGATCCGGAACGCGGGCATCAGTATGAAGTCGGCCTCAAGTTCCAGCCAAAGGGTTTCAATGCGCTCTTCACAGCGGCGCTCTTTAGCCTCACGCGTTCGAACCTGTTGACCGTCGATGCGAACAACCCGAACTTCCAGTCGCAAGCGGGCGAAGCACGTTCGCGCGGCGTCGAACTCGAAGCGAAGGTGAGCCTTACGGATTCGTTGAACGTCGCCGGCAGCTATACGTATTTGAATACCGTCTACACGAAGGACAACGGCGGTCTGCAAGGCAAGCATCTGCCTGCCGTGCCGCAGAATCAGGCTTCGTTGTGGGCGTTACACGATCAATCGCGGGCCGCTCGTCGGTCTTTCGATGGGCGCGGGCGGACGCTATACGGGCATCACGTATAGCACCGACAACGACTTCAAAGTGCAGAGCTTCTTCCTCGTCCATGCCACCTTGCGCTATGACCTCGGCCGCGCGTCATCGCAGTTGAAAGGCGCGGAACTGTATGTCAACGCGCAGAACCTGTTCAACAAGGAATATGTCGCATCGTGCTATTACGGTAGCTGGTGTGCGTTCGGTTATGGACGTCAGGTGTTCGCGGGGATGAACTATCGCTGGTGATGAGGACGCGCTTCGTCCGCTTCGTGCGCTTCGTCCTTACGCAAGCGCCTGATTCGCCGCCGCCGCGCGACCTCTCAACCAGTTGATGCTCGCGAACAGCAGCACCGCGAAGATGATCAACATGGTCGCGACGGCGAGAATCGAAGGATCGATGGAATCGCGGATGCCGCTCCACATCTGCCGCGGCACGGTGCGCTGATCGGGTCCGCCGATGAAGAGAATCACGATCACTTTGTCGAACGATGTCGCGAATGCGAACACGCTGCCCGTCGCAACGGCGGGCATGATGAGCGGTAAGGTCACGCGCCGGAATGCCACCCACGGCGTCGCGCCGAGACCGGACGCGGCGCGCAGCAGACTCTGATCGAACGACAGCAAAGACGCCGTCACGGTGATCACGACGCCCGGATACGAGTTCACGAGTCCGAGCGGTGCGAAGATCAGATAGAAGCCTGCGGCTACCACGACGATCGGCACGATCATCGGCGAGATGATGATGGGCATGATGATCGATCGCCACGGAAACTGCGCGCGTGATAGCCCGAGCGCGGCGAGCGTGCCCAGACACGTCGCGATCAACGTGGACGCCGCGCCGATGCCGAGACTGTTCAACAACGCGCGTTGCCAATCGGGGCTCGTCAATGCCTGTTCGTACCATCGCATCGAAAAACCCTGCAACGGATAAGAAAAGTAGGAAACCGAATTAAACGATAACGGCATAATGGCGATGATCGGCGCGATCAGGAAGAACAGCACGAGCGCGGTATGCATGTGCACCCAGCGCGCGGCGATGCGCTCTGTTAGCACCGTGTTGCGTTTATCTTCCATGAGCGTGTGTCCCTATCGATCAGCGCGATCAGCCAAAGCGCAGCCGGTCGATACCGACGATGCGGTTGAACAGGAAATAGAAGATCGCCGTAAAGATCACGAGATAGGCGGAGAGCGCGCCCGCGAGTCCCCAGTTGAGCTGTGTGTTCGTTTGAATGGCGATGAGCTGACTGATCATTTCATCGCCCGCACCGCCGAGCAGCGCAGGCGTGATGTAGTAACCGAGCGCGAGCACGAAGACGAGAAAGCATCCCGCGCCGACTCCCGGCAGCGTTTGCGGCACACACACGCGAACGAACGCGGTGAATGGATGCGCACCGAGCGATTGCGCCGCGCGCACATAAACGGGCGAGACGCTCTTCATCACCGAATAGATGGCGAGAATCATGTAGGGCAAAAGCACATGCGTCATGCTGATTAGCACGCCCGCGCGATTGAAGATAAGCGGCACCGGATGCGCGGCGAGGCCGAGTCCCATCAACAGGCTGTTGATGACGCCGCCCGGTTGCAGCAGCACATACCACGCCGTCGTGCGCACGAGTAGCGACGTCCAGAACGGCACGATCACGAACAGCATCAGACGGTTGCTGCTTTTTGCGGGCAAATTCGCGAGCAGCCACGCGACCGGATAGCCGAGCACGAGGCACAGCAGCGTGACGGTTGCGCTGATGGAGATCGTGCGCATGAACGCCTCGCGATACACCGATGCATTGTCCGGCACGAAGCCTATGGAACCTTGCGGCGTGACTTGCGCATCGACGGCGGCAAGCAGATAGTCAGGCGTCGGCGAGCTTGCGGCACGCTTCAGAAGACGCCATGTTTCAGGCGCGTTCCATCGTTCGTCGATGTCGATCAGCGCGGGCTTCCATGCAGCGTGCTGCTGATCGACGTTGATGTTGCGCGCGGTGCGCATCAAAAGGCTTCTGAACTCGGGCAAGGCGAAGTTCAATCGACGCGCAACCGTGCCGAGCTGTCCGCTTTGCTGCGCATCCTTGAGGCCGGATGCGAGCAATGCGAAGGTGTGTTCGTCGGGCACGCCCTGTCCGTTCCATGCATCGAGCGCGCGTGTGAGTGCAGGCATCGCGTCGGGCACTTCGCGGTTCTGCACGCTGCGCGCGAGCAACAGCGCAATGGGCGCGATGAACGTCGATAGCAAGAACACGATCAGTGGCAGCGTGAGCAACAGCGCCCTGATCGATGCACGGCGTTGCGCCTTTTGATACGACGCGCGGCCATCGCTTCTCGTTGAAGAAGCGGAGGCCGATGCGGACAGGTTGGAGATTGCGGTCACTTTCATGAGGGGTTATTGCGTCAGCCAGACCTGAAAGCGCTTGTTGATCTGGTCGGCGTTATCGGCCCAGAAGTTCGCGTTGATCTGCACGGCGCGCTTGAAGTTCTCCGGCACGGTCGGCATATCAGCGAGACGCTGTTTGTCGACGAGCGCGACAGCATCCTTGCGCGGCGGCGCATACGCAATGTACTTCGAGAGATCCGCCGATGCCTTCGGCTGCGCCTGCGATACGATGAACTTCACTGCCGTATCGGCGTGCTTCACGCCGGTCGGAATGCCCCATCATTCGAAGTCGTAGACCTGACCGTCCCAAACGGCCTTGAAGGGCTTGTTGTCCTTCTTCGCGACATCGTCGATACGGCCGTTATAGGCTTGCACCATCACCACTGCGCCATCGGCGAGCAACTGCGGCGCCTGCGCGCCCGACTCCCACCACACGATATTCTTCTTGATGGCGGAGCTTCTTGAACGCGCGGTCCACGCCTGCAGGCGTGCCGAGCACTTTATAGACATCTTTCGGATCGACGCCGTCGGCAATCAGCGCCCATTCCATCGATACCTTCGGCGACTTGCGCAGCCCGCGTTTGCCGGGGAATTTCTGCAGGTCGAAGAAGTCGTTAACGGTGCTCGGCGCGGTCTTCAGCTTGCTTGCATCGTAAGCGTAGATCGTGGACCAGACCATGCTCGCCACGGCGCAATCGCTGAGCGAGCCGGGAATGAAATCGCTCGTTTTTCCAAGGGTTTTCTTGTCGAACTTCTGCAGGAGGCCTTCGTCGCATGCGGTGATCGCGTCGTTGGTTTCGAGGTCGATCAAATCCCATGTCGTGTTCTTCGCCTGCTCCATCGCGGAGAGTTTGGCGAGGCCGCCGTCATACGATTCCGTCGAGAAGTTCGTGCCCGTCGCTTGCGTGAACGAATCGAACCATGCCTTCTTGGCGGCTGCTTCGAACGCGCCGCCGAAGGTCACGACAGACAGCGTTCCCGCGGCTTGCGCGGCCGTCGTCGAAAAAGCAAGAAGGGCGAGTGCGGGGCATTGTGCTTTGAGTTGAGTGCGCATGTCAGTTGGCTCCTGCGGGTGCGGTCGTGATGAGGGAAGGGGAAGGCGAAGCGGGCGGCGTCATGGCGGGCGCGCTCTTCGACGCCCTCGCCGCGAGAATCTTGCAGTCGTCGTGACGCCAGGCGACATCGATCATGTCGCCCGCCGACGGCAGTGTATGACGTTGCGTATTGGGCACTTTGACGACGAGCGCATCGCGCGAGCTGAGCGTCAGATGCACGCGATGATGATCGCCGCAATACACGAGTTCATCGACTCGCGCGCGTACTACGTTGCTGTGTTCATCGGCTTTAATTGATTCGGTATCCGGAATATGTGCGCGTTCGGGGCGCAGCGCGAGCATGGCGTGATCGCCCGCTTGCAGACCTTGTTCGCATCGGCCGCGAATCACGCTGCCATCGGATAGCGCGAGCGTGGCCCATTGCTGATCCACGCTCGTCACGTGTCCCGCAAGCCCGTTGTTCTCGCCGACGAAGTTCGCGACGAACGCGTTTTGCGCGTTCTAGTAGAGTTCCGTGGGCGTGGCGGCCTGTTGAATGCGGCCATCGGAAAAGACCGCGACGCGATCGGACATGGTCAAGGCTTCGGCCTGATCGTGCGTCACATAGACGATGGTCAGCGACAACTCACGATACAGCCGCATGATTTCGTATTGTATGGTTTCGCGCAGGCGCTTGTCGAGCGCGCCGAGCGGTTCGGCCATCAGCACGACGCTCGGTTCGAACACGAGTGTGCGCGCCAACGCCACGCGCTGCTGCTGTTCGCCGGAGAGTTGCGAAGGACGGCGGTTCGCGAGATGCGGCAATTCGATCATCTCGAGTGCGCGTTTGACACGCGCCTTCTGTTCGGCGCGTCCGACACGCCGCACGGAAAGCAGAAACGCCACGTTCTCCGCAATCGTCAAATGCGGAAACAGCGCGTAGTTCTGAAACACCATGCCGATATCACGTTGATGCGGCGGCTTGTCGTCGAGGCGCTTTCCATCGAGGCGAATCTCGCCTTGCGTCGGCGATTCGAAGCCCGCGAGCATCATCAGCGTGGTCGTCTTGCCGGAACCGGACGGCCCGAGCAGCGACAGGAATTCTCCATTTCGCACATCGAGGTTCAGATCGTCGACGACATAGTTCGCGCCGTCATACGACTTGCTCACGCCCGAAAACGAAATAAAGGAAGGGTTCGACATCGTGATTGCGTCCTGTCTTGTGTGATGCATGCTCAAGGCGTTTGCAGCTTGTCTGCGATATAACGCGCGAAGTCGTAATTCGGCCGTTCGAGATGACTCAGATTGCCGGGCTTCGCAAGCGGCGCATGCACGCCGCGAAACACGGCTTCCACGCCGCGCCTGTCTTCCGCATTCACTTCGTCGAGCAGCGCCTTGAGCGTGGCCATATGCGCATTCGCTTGCGGATCGGCGATAAATTCCGGCGCAAGCCCGCCACCGAAACGAATATGCACTTTGCCGACGCCTTGCGGCTGCAGCACGAGATACCAGAAGTAACCCGGCGTGAGCGTGACGAGATGCGTCGGATAAATGGCAAGCAGCGCCGTCGTTTTGCGCCAGTGTCCCGTCAAACGCGTGTTGTCCAGATGCGCATTGCCGATGGGCAAGGACGCTTCCTTCGTGATTCAGTGATAGTTGAACGCGGGATAACCCGGCGGACAGTCTATCTCTTCGAGCTTTGAATGCGGGCCGACGGTCGCGCGATGCAGCATCAGCAAGTGATAGCTCTCCATGAAGTTTTCGGCGAGGATCTTCCAGTTGGTGTCCCACACGTGTTCTTCATGAAACGTTTCGACGTAGTCCGTCATGCCGTACGCGCGAATCAGTTCATCGAGTTGCGCGAGTTGTGTTCGAACGGGCGGCGTGTCCTGATCGAGCGTGACGTAGATCCAGCCTTGCCATGCTTCGCAGCGAATGGCGGGCAGCCTATAGCTTTCCTTGCAGAACCCTTTTTGACGATCCATCAGCGGTGCGCCTTTGAGCGCGCCATCGAGCGAATAATTCCACGCGTGATAAGGGCACACGATGCGCCGCACATTGCCGCGTCCTTCGAGCAACACCGACATGCGATGCAGGCACATGTTCGACATCGCCTTCAGTTGCATAGCTTCGTCGCGCAATACGACGATGGGCTGATCGCCGATCTTTGCCGTCAGATAATCGCCGGGCGCGGTCAGCGTGCTTGCGCGCCCGACGCATAGCCATTCGCGCGCAAAGATATCGCGCTCTTCGCGTTCGAGAAATTCAGGCGATGTATAGACGCCGGGCGGCATCGCATGGACATC
>LFMX01000007.1 GCA_001184405.1 Candidatus Burkholderia humilis | reverse complement strand
GAGCAAGGCAATGCCATTGTCGCGGCGGCACTTGTGACCGATCGGATATTGCACTGTGATCTCGTCAAGCGTCGAGCCGTCGTTGAATTCGACGGTCAACGCGTTAGCGATCGAACGCTTCTCCGGATCGTGATAATCCTTTGTGTATTGCGTGTCTTCTACGCATTCCATCTTCGCGCGCAAGGTGTCGATGCGCGGGTCTTGCGCCACCGCATCTTCGTAATCGATGGCGGTGAGACGGCCATGAATCAGCGGCACGGCGATCATGTACTGAATGCAGTGATCGCGGTCCGCCGGATTATTCAACGGCCCTTTTTTATCGATGATGCGAATCGCCGCTTCGTGCGTGCGAATCGTGATCTTGCTGATGTCTTCGACGCGCTTGCCCGCTTGCTCGAGTTGCGCGTGCAGGGTCATCGCCGCTTCGACGGCGGTTTGCGCGTGAAACTCGGCGGGAAACGAGATCTTGAAGAGCACGTTTTCCATCACATACGAACCGTACGGGCGCTGGAACCTGAATTCGTTGCCCTTGAAGAGCACATCGTAAAAGCCCCATGTTTTAGCGGTCAAAACGGACGGATAGCCCATTTCGCCAGTCTTCGCGATCAGCGCGAGACGCACGGCGCGCGAGGTGGTATCGCCGGCGGCCCACGATTTGCGCGAGCCCGTATTCGGCGCATGACGATACGTGCGCAGCGCGTGGCCATCGACGAACGCGAGCGATACCGCGTTGATCAGTTCATCGCGCGTCAAGCCGATCATCTGCCCGACGACCGCGGTCGATCCCAGCTTGACCAGCAGAATGTGATCCAGCCCGACCTTGTTGAACGAATTCTCCAGCGCGATACAGCCTTGAATTTCGTGCGCCTTGACCATCGCGATCAGGACATCTTTCATCGTCAACGACTTGCCGTTGCGCGCCAGCCAGTCCGCCGTGGCCAGAATGCCGCCGAGATTATCCGACGGATGACCCCATTCCGCGGCGAGCCACGTGTCGTTGAAATCGAGCCAGCGGATCATCGCGCCGATGTTGAACGCGGCCTGAACCGGATCGAGCTGAAACTGCGTGCCCGGCACCTTTGCGCCGTTCGGCACGATCGGTCCCAGCAGCTGGGTGCAGGCGGGATAGGAGAGAGCTTCGAGTCCGCAACCGAGCGTGTCGATCAGGCAGTTGCGCGCCGTTTCGAGCGCAAGCGCGCTGTCGACCTGATAGTCGAGAACATAGTCGACTATGTCGGCGAGTACCGTGTCCGGGTCAGGCCGGACATTGGAGATCGGTGCGGACATCGAGGATTCCTGTTTTAAGCGCTGACCGTCTTTATTGTTCGGGCTTGATCAGCGGGTTCTGCTTGAGTGCTTCCGACTGCGTGGGCGCCACGGCGCCCGCAGCCATTTCGGCGGTCATGCACTCGTCCGCGAGGCGCGATTCGTCCTTGTCGGAGAACAGCATGGCCTTGGTCGGGATGACGACGAGATCCATGCCCGATGCCGAATCGTGGAAACGGTCGGCGCTGGTCGTCGTGTCCTGACGCGGCAGGCGGTAGTCCTTCTTGGCCCAGTTCACCGTGACGATTGCGTCACGCTTCATGTCGCCTTTCAGATAGAAAGCCAGGCCGTCCTTGCACGACCACTTCGTTGCGCCTTCCGGAATCGGATCCGTCTTTGCCGCGGCCGCCGCCTGCGCCTTGGGGGCGCGCTTGACGATACGGCGTGCCGGAGCAGGGCGCTTGGCCTTGGCCGCGCTCGAGTCGGTCGTCGGCGTCGCGGCGAATGCGTCTGTACTGACGAACACGCTCGTGGTTGCCAGCGTGCCGACGACTGCAGCGATTAGAAGTTTATTCATCAAAAAACCTTTCAGAAACATGAGGGGTTGAATAGCGATTGTTGCGCGGCGTGGAATCGACTGGGCGACGCCGATCGCGCAACATCCTATTTTCGCTTATTTATTGGGGTGAACTTCAAATTTTCGGGTCCGGTGTAATTCGCGTTCGGCCGGATGATCTTGTTGTCGATGCGCTGCTCGATGATGTGCGCCGCCCAACCCGACGTGCGCGAGATCACGAACAGCGGCGTGAACATGGCCGTGGGCACGCCCATCATGTGATACGACACAGCGCTGAACCAGTCGAGATTGGGGAACATTTTCTTCGCATCCCACATGACCGATTCGAGACGTTTAGCAATACTGAAGAGTTTCGTATCGCCCGCTTCTTTCGACAGATTCTTTGCAACTTCCTTGATGACCTTGTTGCGCGGATCGAAGATCGTGTACACCGGATGGCCGAAGCCGCTCACCACTTCCTTGTTCTCGACGCGACGCTTGATGTCGCTTTCAGCTTCATCCGGCGTCTGATAGCGCGATTGAATTTCGAACGCGACTTCGTTTGCGCCGCCGTGCTTCGGGCCGCGTAATGCGCCGATTGCGCCTGTGATCGCGGAGTACATATCCGAACCGGTGCCCGCAATCACGCGCGCTGTAAATGTCGATGCGTTGAATTCATGCTCGGCATACAGATTGAGCGATACGTGCATCGCATCGACCCATGCTTTCGATGGCTCGACGCCATGCAGCAAATGCAGAAAGTGCCCGCCGATGGAATCGTCATCCGTTTCGACTTCGATGCGCTTGCCGTTATGCGAATAGTGATACCAGTACAGCAGCATCGAGCCGAGCGATGCCATCAGTTTGTCAGCAATGTCCTTCGCGCCCGCGACGTTGTGATCGTCTTTCTCGGGCAGCAACGTGCCGAGAACGGACACGCCGGTGCGCATGACATCCATCGGATGCGCGGACGCCGGAATCCATTCGAGCGCCGCCTTGAGGTTCACGGGCAAGCCGCGCAATGCCTTCAGCTTCGCTTTATAAGCCTTCAACTCAGCCGCATTCGGCAACTTGCCATGCACGAGCAAGTAGGCGATTTCCTCGAACTCGGAAGTCGTCGCGACATCGAGAATGTCGTAGCCGCGATAGTGCAGATCGTTGCCCGTCTTACCGACGGTGCACAGCGCCGTATTGCCCGCCGTCACGCCCGAAAGCGCGACGGATTTCTTCAGTTTGAATCCACCAGTTGCAGCTACGTCTGACATTGTCTCAAGTCTCCTTTCGTATGCTCGCCACGCGGCGTTACTTGTTCGGTTGAGAGGATGAATCAAACAGCGGCGCGTACGCGTCCGGCATCGCGTGACCCGTGGCCTGCGCGCAGCGTAGCACCGACCAGTAATAGTGATAGCTCGCGCGATCGTGCAGCGAATCGCCATGACGCGTCGGTCCCCATTCGGCGCGTTGCGCAGCCAGCAGGATTTCGGCGGCCAGCGTGATTTCATCGGCGCGCGGCGAAAAGGCATCGACGATCGGCCTGATCTGCTCCGGATGAATGCTCCACATGCGCGTATAACCGAATTCGTTGCGCGCGCGGCATCGTTCGCGACGATGTTCATGTTGCGCACTTCCGTCGACACGTTATGCGACGGCACCTTGCCATGCGCGTGACACGCGGCTGCAATCTCAAGTTTCGCGCGGCGCACCAAAGGGTGATCGAACTGGCCGGACGAGCGCATGGCGCTGTCGGAAATGGCGCCGTTGTGCGCGGAGACGAAATCCATCAAACCGAAGCTGATCGATTCGACGCCCGGCAGTGCAGCCAGTTCGAACGCTTCCGCGAGCGCGCCATGCGTTTCGATCAGCAGATGACACGGAATGCTCTGCGCGATGCCTCGACAAACGCGATCATCTCGGCGGCATCGAAGACACTGCGAATCTTGGGCAGCGTGATAAACGCGGGCGCTTTTTTGGCGTTGCGCAGAATGATGCGCGCGTCATCGCGCCAAGAACGATGATTGAAGTCGTGGATGCGCACGCCCACGCGCCCGAAGCGGTCGTCCTCGCCGCCGATGATCGACGCCACGAGTTCCGCATGCTCGGCTTCGCGGCCGACCTGCGCGCCGTCTTCGCAATCCAGCGTGATATCGAAAACCGGCCCGAGTTGCGCCTGCAACGCGAGCGACTTCTTCATCAACTTTTCGCTGTCGGCGTAGTGATCGCAGGGCAGCAGAACAGCGGGTTGCGGTTCGCCGTCAAACAGCACTTCGGCGGGAGTGAGAGCGCGAATCGTCGGCGTCGGGTCCGATTGGAAAAAAGGGATTTCGATCTTGCTCAATGCTTCTGATTCGAACACGCTCGAAAGTTTCAAGCGCGTTCGAATCACGCGCGAAGACTTTCGATCTTCGCGCAGGACGGGAAGCCGTTGCCCGCTTCTCGTTTAAACAGCATACTTACTTGCCCAGCAGATGCGAAACGCCGTCGCGCTCTTCGAGCAGTTCGTTCAGCGTGCCGTCCATCTTTTCGCACGAGAATGCGTCGATTTCCAGGCCCTCGACGCGCTTATACTCGCCGTTTTCGCACGTGACCGGCACGCCGTAGATAATGTCTTCCGGAATGCCGTACGCGCCGTCCGACGGAATGCCCATTGTGACCCACTTGCCGCTCGTGCCGAGCACCCAGTCACGCACGTGATCGATGGCCGCATTCGCCGCCGATGCCGCCGCCGACAGACCTCGCGCTTCGATGATCGCAGCGCCACGCTTGCCGACCGTCGGGATGAACGTGTTGCGGTTCCACTTGTCGTCGTTGATCAGCTTCGTCAGGTCCTGGCCTTCTGCGGTGGCGAAGCGGAAGTCGGGGTACATCGTCGGCGAGTGGTTGCCCCACACGGCCAGCTTTTCGATCGATGCGACCGGCTTGCCCGACTTCGACGCCAGTTGCGACAGCGCGCGGTTGTGGTCCAGACGCAGCATGGCCGTGAAGTTCTTCTTCGGCAGATCCGGCGCCGACTTCATCGCGATGTACGCATTCGTGTTCGCCGGGTTGCCGACGACCAGCACCTTCACGTCGCGGCTTGCGACATCGTTCAGCGCCTTGCCCTGAACCGTGAAGATTTCGGCGTTCGCCGACAGCAGATCCTTGCGCTCCATGCCCTTCGAACGCGGACGCGCACCGACCAGCAGCGCGACGTCGGCATCCTTGAACGTGACCTTGGGATCGTCCGTGACGACGACGCCGGTCAAGAGCGGGAATGCGCAGTCTTCCAGTTCCATCACGATGCCCTTCACTACGGCCTGTGCTTGCGGCAAATCGAGCAATTGAAGAATCACGGGCTGGTCTTTGCCGAGCAGATCGCCATTGGCGATGCGGAACAGCAGCGAGTAGCCGATTTGACCTGCGGCGCCGGTTACGGCAACGCGCTTTGCGGACTTAGCCATTGATAACTCTCCTGACGGTGCGTGGAACGCTATGGAAAACGCTATTTTATGCGCGTTAGGCAAAGCGTTGATGAAGACATGGCAGCGATACCGCGGGCGAATGGCCCGAAAGGCGCGTGCAAGCGGCGCGGCGGGCTGTCATGTCAGGAATCTTTTCTCTTCGAGCGGGACGTTTGCAGGACCTTCGGAAGGGACGCGGACTTCGCTCGAGTCAAACGGCAAGCGCTCGAGACGAGACTGCGCTTGACGTTGCGAGACTGGACCAGGCAGCGGCGCGCGAATCGAATGGCCGATTGGTGTAAGGCGGAAGCGAAAGGGCGTGCCTGGCGGCTGATTGCGCCGCGTGATTCAGCACATTTTCAGGCATAACCTGTTGCTGAAAACGCGCCGGCCGACGAGCGGTCCAGCCGTGCAATGACCCGCAAACCCTTGCTCGACAAGGAGTGTAGGAACGCTCAGGGGTAAAGTCAACATTATCTTATGTGTTATATAAGACATAAGAATCGTCGGGAAAACTCTGGACGCGCAGAGGGCCTTGTGTTGAAATGCGCGGCATGAATTCCAACCCGGCAAGCACCACGACCCCGAACGGCAGCGCAGGCGCTGCTGAGCCCGCGAGCGCGCCGTCGCCGACGTTCAGCCCGCTGTATCAGCAGATCAAAGCGCTCATCACGCAGGGCCTCGAATCCGGCAAATGGAAGCCCGGCGAAATCATTCCGAGCGAAGTCGAACTGGCCGCGCGCTACAAGGTGAGTCAGGGCACCGTCCGCAAGGCCATCGACGAACTTGCCGCCGACAATCTTCTCGTGCGCCGTCAGGGTAAAGGCACGTTCGTTGCGACGCACAATGAAGATCGCGTCCAGTTCCGTTTCCTGCGACTGTTGCCCGACGACGGCGACGTTCATCCTCACGTCAGCCGCCTGCTCGAATGCAAGCGCCTGCGCGCGCCCGCCGAGATCGCGTGGCAACTCGATTTGAAGCCCGCCGATCCGGTTGTTCTTATCAAGCGTTTATTGCAGTTTGATGGCGTCACCACCGTATTCGATGAGATCTGGCTGCCCGGCGCAGTATTTCGCGGCCTGACGGCAGAAAGACTCGCCGAGTACAAAGGCCCGCTCTACGCGATGTTCGAGACGGAGTTCGGCACGCGCATGATCCGCGCGACGGAAAAGATTCGTGCCGTCGCCGCCGATGAACCCGTCGCGCAACTGCTTGATGTTGCGCCGGGTTTTCCGCTCTTGTCGGTCGAGCGGGTATCGTACACCTACGGCGATCGCCCCGTGGAAGTGCGGCGAGGCTGGTATGTGACGACCGGCTACTACTATCAAAACGACTTGAGTTGAACGAAAGAAGGACGCGGGCGGCGGGCATCGGCTGAGGTGTCCGCCGCCCGCGCTTGCGCTAAGTCATTTTCGCGAACAGGGCAACAGTCTCTTCTGAGGCATTTCGCTGCAGCGCGAAAAGAAAAGGCGATAAAATTGAAGGTTAGTGTATTAACAAGTTGGAGTCTAGCATGGCTGAAGCCGTAAAAAAACCAAGGCCCGAGTACCGGAACATCGGGATCGGCCAACTATCGCAGTATCGCTTGCCGCTCGCGGGCAAGGTATCGATTCTGCATCGCGTGAGCGGCTTGCTGCTGTTCATCTCGTTGCCGTTCATCCTGTATCTGCTCGATCAGAGCCTGACGTCGGAAATCAGCTTCGACGCGTTCAAGGGCTTCCTGGCCAACCCCATCGTCAAGATCATTATGTTCGTGCTGTCGTGGGCGTATCTGCATCACTTCTGCGCGGGCATTCGTTTTCTCTTGCTCGATACGCACATCGCAGTGAATAAGGAAGGCGGCAAACAGACCGCGCTCGTCGTGCTGATCGTTTCGCTATTGCTCACGCTCGCGATGGCCCTCAAGATCTTCGGAGTGTTCTAAACATGGCAACGCAAAACAGAGTCGGCTCGAAGCGTCTGGTTGTCGGCGCGCATTACGGTTTGCGTGACTGGCTCGCGCAACGCATCACCGCGGTCGTGATGGCCGTGTACACGCTCATTCTTCTCTTCTGGTTCTTCGCAGCGCACAACTTCTCGTATGAAGGCTGGGCCGGTATTTTCGCGACCCAGTGGATGAAACTCGCTACTTTCGTCACGTTGCTTAGCCTGTTCTACCACGCGTGGGTCGGCATTCGCGACATCTGGATGGACTATGTCAAGCCGATGGGTCTGCGCTTGTTGCTGCAAGTGCTCACGATCGTCTGGCTCGTCGGATGCGCCGGCTACGCTGCACAGATTCTCTGGAGAGTTTAAAGAACATGGCTGCAATCAAGACTTCCCTGCCGCGTCGTCGGTTTGACGTGGTGATCGTCGGCGCGGGCGGATCGGGCATGCGCGCATCGCTGCAACTCGCTCGTGCGGGCCTGTCCGCCGCGGTGTTGTCGAAGGTGTTTCCGACGCGCTCGCACACGGTGGCTGCACAAGGTGGTATTGGTGCATCGCTTGGCAATATGAGCGAAGACAACTGGCACTATCACTTCTACGACACCATCAAAGGTTCCGACTGGCTCGGCGATCAGGATGCGATCGAGTTCATGTGTCGTGAAGCGCCGAATGCGGTGTACGAACTCGAACACATGGGCATGCCGTTCGACCGCAATCCGGATGGCACGATCTATCAGCGTCCGTTCGGTGGGGCATGCCCGGAAGCGTCGGCGCGCTTTGGCGGTTCGCGTCGTCGACTTGCGTGGCGAGTTCCTCCGCGCCATGCAGATTCATGCCGATGCCGATCACCACGGCGGTGGCACCCGGCGCATTCCACGCCGTTTCGATCAGGATGCCGGCGAGCTTGCCGTCATCGAGCAGGACGTCGTTGGGCCACTTCAGCGCGGGGCGCGCGGACGGCGTGAGCGGCAGACGCCCGAGCGCGTCGAGCACCGTCGTGCCGATAGCAAGGCTCAGGCCCGACAGCCCTTCGATCGGGCGCTTCAACACGCAGCCGACCGACATCAGCAGCGCATTGCCCGGCTCCGCGAGCCACGCGCGGCCGCGCCGGCCGCGCCCGGCCGTCTGCAAATACGCGACGCGCGCGATCGGCGCGGGCGTATCGTGCTGCGCGATGTCACGCGGCAGCGCGCGCATGTGCGTCATCAGATCGGCATTGGTGGAGCCGGTTTCATCGACGATCTCGATGGTCCAGTCGTGGACGGGCCGCTCGGCCAATGTCGCGAGCCGATTGCGGTCGATGCGCCAGGGGGCGTCGGGAGCGAAAGTAGGCGGTGAGGTCATGGCGGGTATTGTAGCGGGGCGAATGCATGGCTTGCGGTGCCATAAAGAGCCCCGCCGCAGTTGATCCCGGCCTCACAAAGATTCATCGATTGAGATGAGCAAAGTCGTGCCGCAGGCCTTCGCATACCGGGAAAGCGTGGAGATCCGTGGTGAGCGCTTCTTGCTTCCGAGCGAGTCTTCAATCCATGAGACGACGGATTGCGTCGTACCCATTCATTCGGCGAGTTGTGCGCGAGTCAGACCTGCGTCGCAGCACGCGCGGACGAAACATTCCTGCGCCTCGCGTATGAACTCTCGCTCGGAATCCGCGATTGAGCGCGACGTAACACCTCGGCGTATCAACATTCAAATCCCTCATCTAACGGAAAACGTCGCCGCGTATGCAGCACGTTCAAAACGGTGACTCGATCCGTCACGCTATAGACGACAAGATAATTCGGATGAACGATCATCTCGCGCGTGCCTTCGATACGTCCGAGCCGATAAAGTCGTGGACTTTCGGCAAGCGTCATTACGGCCTCGCTGACCTGCCTGAAAATGTCCTCCGCCGCGTGTGGATTGTGTTCTTCGATGTATTCGTAAATCTGCCGCAGCCGCTTAGGGGCACGCGGATGCCACTCAACGATCATGGCGCGCCTTCCGCTTTGCCTCGATCAGGTCTTCCATTTCTGCCATGACCTGATCGTGCGGAATACAGGGCGATGGATCGGACAGCGAGGCTTCCACCTCGGCACGAAACCATTCGTCGTAACGCTCGGCGTCTTCGAATGTATCGAATTCGGAAATAAGGGGATCGAGTCGTTTAGCCATTTCAGTTGAACCGTAGTCGATGAGTTCATCATAGCGCGCCGCCAAAAGTGCTCCGCAAGGCGATTTTTCCGATCCTTTGCGCTCAATCGCATCGGACGTCCACCCCGTGCCCCCAAACCAACCTCCGCTAGAATGTCCTTTCCCCCTTAACCGCGCCCATCGCGCCAAGATCCTTGGACTTCGACACGCTGCCGCGCCTGAGAGTGGAAGCCGGTCAGCAAGGCAAGGTCGTCCGGCTTTCGGGCCAGTGGACGGCGCTCGCCCGTGATCGCGCGAAAAGCGGTGTCACGCGACGGCTGCGCGCCATCGGCCGGGAGGCGATCAGCCGTTGGAATCTCGTCGATATCGAACGGCTCGATCACGTCGGCGGTCAGGCGTTGTGGCGCATCTGGGGCCGGCGCATGTCCGCCGAAATCGAACTGTCGGATACGCAGCGCGAAATCTTCGAGCGCGTCGCGCTGCTCGATGCCGAACGCGAAGAACCCGAACCCGTCGATCGCATCGATCCCGTCACGCGGCTCGGTCAGCTCATCTTCTCGTTCTTCGATCACCTGTACGGCGGCCTGTCGATGTTCGGCGCCTTCATGCTCGATCTCTTCAGCCTCGTGCGCCGTCCGCAGCGCATTCCGTGGACTGAAATTTCCGCCAATATCTACAGCGCCGGCGCGCAGGCGCTCGCGATCACCGCGCTCGTCGCGTTTCTGATCGGCATCCGTGCTGAGTTATCTGTCGGCGCAGCAGTTGCGCATGTTCGGCGCGAACCAGTACATCGTGAATATTCTCGGGCTGTCGGTGATTCGCGAGCTCGGTCCGGTGCTCTCGGCGATTCTCGTCGCCGGACGCTCGGGTTCCGCGATCACCGCGCAGATCGGCGTGATGCGCGTCACCGAAGAACTCGACGCCATGCAGGTCATGGGCATTCCGCACGGCTTGCGGCTCGTGCTGCCGCGCGTGATCGCGCTCGGCATTGCGATGCCGCTGCTCGTCATGTGGACGAATATCATCGCGCTTTTGGGCGGCGCACTCGCGGCGAAGCTCGTGTTGTCGATCGATATGTCGTTCTTTATTCGCTCGCTGCCTGGCGTGGTGCCGATCGCGAACTTGTGGATCGGGCTCGGCAAGGGCATCGTGTTCGGCATGCTGATCGCGCTGACCGCGTGTCACTTCGGCTTTCGCATCAAGGCGAATTCGCAGAGTCTCGGCGAAGGCACGACGACTTCCGTCGTCACGTCGATTACCGTCGTCATTCTCGCGGACGCTGTGTTCGCGATCCTTTTCCAGAACGTGGGCCTTTAAACACCATCATGTCGACGACGCTCGCCACTGCCGTTCGCCATCAGCCGCCGCCGCTCATCGCGGAGCCGGTGATCGAAGTGCGCGATCTCACCAAGCGTTACGGCAGCATGGTCATCCACGAGCATCTGAATCTCGAAGTGCGGTGCGGTGAAATCGTCGTGTTGCTCGGCGGTTCGGGTTCCGGAAAAACCACGCTTGTGCGTCAAATGCTCGGGCTCGAGTCGCCGACATCGGGCACCATTCGCGTGCTCGGGGAAGAATGGGCGCGCATGGACGAAGAAACCGCCAAGATGCTGCGCACGCGCTCCGGCATGATGTTTCAGCAAGGCGCACTCTTTTCGTCGCTGACGGTGTACGACAACATCGCGCAGCCGTTTCGCGAACTCGGCAAGATTCCCGAGGATCTGATCCGCGAGTTCGTCATGCTGAAACTCGAAATGGTCGGGCTGTCGTGCAAGCACGCGAGCAAGATGCCGTCGGCGCTGTCGGGCGGCATGGTCAAGCGCGTGGGCATCGCGCGGGCGATTGCGCTCGAACCCGAACTGCTTTTTCTCGATGAACCCACGGCCGGACTCGACCCGAAGGCATCGGATGAATTCGTCGATCTGATCGCCACGCTGCATCGCGCGCTTGGGTTGACCGTCGTGCTCGTCACGCACGATCTCGATACGATGGTCGCGCTGTCCACGCGCATAGCCGTGCTGGCGGAGCATCGCGTGCTGGTCGCCGCGCCCGTGGAGGAAGCGTGCGCGGTGGATCATCCGTTCATCCGCGAATATTTTCTGGGACGACGCGGCCGCCGCGCGTTGCAGGCGCTGCCCGCCGATCGGCGCGCAAGCTGCCGCCGGCCGCGCTCGAAGACGCGCCGATCACGGTCAACAAATAGCTCGACAAGTAGCGCATCGCGTGGCCTGAAGGCCGAAGCCGCAAAGACGAAGGAACCTGCCGATGGAAAACAAATCACACGCGTTCTGGACCGGGCTGTTCACGATCGTTCTGGTGCTGGCCATCGCGTTCGCCGTGTTCTTCTTCAACGTCGATCGCACGGTGCGCGTGCCGTACGACCTGATCGCGCGCACTAACGTGACGGGCTTGTTCACCGATGCTGCCGTGCGTTATCGCGGACTCGGCGTCGGCAAGGTGGAATCGATTCGCTTCGACAAGTCGCATCCGGGGCAAATCCGCATCCGCATTCTCGTCGACAAGAACGCGCCGATGACGCATTCCACGTTCGCCACGCTCGGCTTTCAGGGCGTGACGGGCATTGCGTTCGTGCAGCTCGACGATACGGGCAAGAATACGGAAGCGCTGGCATCGTCGATACAACACGTCGCCGAAGTGCCGATGCGTCCCGGTCTTTTCGAGCAATTGCATGAACGCGGCGACGTGATTCTGCGCAAGTTCGAGCGCCTGTCCGAAGACGCCGACAAGTTCCTCTCCGACGACGTGCGCAATCAGTTGATGGATACGACCAGGAGCCTGAAAGGCGCGGCCGATGGCATCGCGATGCTCGCGAGTCAGGTGTCGCCCGCGACGGCGCAGTTGCCGAAGACGCTCAAGCAACTCGACACGATGCTCGCCTCGACCAATCAGCTCGTGCAGAACCTGAATCGCCCGGACGGCCCGTTCGTGACGAATCTGAACAAGGCCGGCAAGGCGGCGCAAGACGCGAGCACGGCGCTCACGGACATGAACGAATCGCTGCGTTTCGTGACGGCGCGCGTGGGCTTCGAGGCGTTGCCGCGTCTCTATTCGCTCGACGATGATGTCGGCAGCGCGGCGCGCAGTCGATCGCGCCGCCGATGCCTTCAGCACCAATCCGCGTAGCGTGCTGTTCGGCGCGCCGCAGCAGACGCCGGGGCCGGGCGAGCCGGGCTTTGCGTGGCCCGCGCAGCCGGCGCATTGATCGAAGAGAACGAAGATGCTAACGAAAGAAATCAAAGGATGGATCGCGGCATGCGCGCTCGCGGGCGTCGCGATACTGACCGGCTGCGCGTCGAATCCGCAGGCGACGCCCAACGCGCGCTACGACCTCGGCGCGACGCCCACCGCGAACGCATCGAACAATGCCGCGCCGATGCGGCCCGTCAAAGTGCTCGCCGTGAGCGCGCCGCGCAATCTGGAAACCGACGCGTTTATCTATCGCCTCACTTATGTCGATGCCCAGCGCACCGGCAGCTATTCCACCAGTCACTGGACGATGCCGCCCGCGCAACTGTTCACGCAACGCCTGCGCGAAGCGCTCGCCGCGCGCGGCCCGATTCTCTCCGGCGCGGACCCGGTGCGCGCCGCGCCCTTGCTCGAAGTGGAGTTGACCAGCTTCGAGCAGGATTTCGATGCGCCTCAGCAAAGCCACGGCGTCGTCGCTGCGCGCGCGACGCTCACGCAGCAGGGCCGCGTGATCGGCCAGCGGTCGTTCGCGGCGAAAGCCAACGCGCCATCGAGCGATGCGGCGGGCGGTGCGCGCTCGCTCGCGGATGCATCGGATGATCTGATTGCGCAATTGAGCGCATGGTTCGCCGTTCAACCGCTGACTGCGGCGCAATAACATCGGATCGATGACGATCAAGCAATGGCAGCGCCGCCCGTCGGCGTTTTCGCGACAGGCGCTCGCCGCGTATGCGGCGCTCGTCGTCTATGGATCGCTATATCCGTTTTCGGGTTGGCGCTCGCTCGGACTCGGCCCGTTCGCGTATCTCACCGACCCGATTCCGCAATATCTCACCGTGTTCGATGTCGTCACCAACGTGCTCGGCTATATGCCGCTCGGCGCGCTGATCGTGCTCGCGCTGTATCCGCGCTGGCGCAGCACGCTCGCGGTGTGCGCGGCGCTCATCGGCGGGGCGCTGCTCTCCGGCGCGATGGAAGCGATCCAGACGTATCTGCCGACGCGCGTGGCATCGAATCTCGATCTCGCCGCGAATGCGTTCGGCGCGCTCGTCGGCGGCGTGCTGATCGCGCCTGCGACGAGTGCGCTGCTCGATCGCGGTTTGCTGCGGCGCATGCGCTTCGCGTGGTTCGAGCGCGACGCGGCGTACGTCATCGGTTTGAGCGCGCTGTGGCCGTTCGCGGCGATGTTTCCCGCGCCGCATCTGTTCGGCGGCGACAACTTGCCGCACGTGCTGTGGGACATGCTCGATCCCGCCATGCAGGACGCGATCCTCGTCTGGGTGCCCGCTGCGTGGGACATCGAAAGCTGGCCGGATCAACTGAACGCGCTGTTGCCGGACGATTCGTGGGAAGCGCTGATCACCTCGACGAATCTGTTTGCGGTGCTCGTGCTCGCCACCTTGCTCACGCGCGAGCGCGCACCGCGCATTCGTTTGATGATCGGTCTCGTGCTGACGACGCTGCTCGCGAAGGCGGGCGTCACGTTCATGCAGTCGCGCTCGGGCCTCTTCTTCGATTGGGCGACGGACGGCGCGCGCGAAGGCATCGCGATCGGCACGGTGGCGGGCGTGTTGTCGGTGTCGCTGCCGCGCGGGCTGCGGGCGTCGCTGGCGGGCGGGGCGCTGGTCGTCGCGCTTGTGCTGTCGAATCTGCTGCCGGTGAATCCGTATTTCGATATCGTGCTCGCGGACTGGCGGCAGGGGCGTTATCTGCACTTCAACGGCTTGCTGGACTGGCTCGCGTGGGTCTGGCCGTATGCCGCGCTCGGCTGGCTCGCGTCGTTCGCGGAGCATGCGTGGCTTGCGCGCAGGCGCGCAAAACGCGGATAAAAGGCTGAACGGCAGGCATAAACACCGCTCGTTATAATCGACCGATACTGATTCCCCACGACGTCATGGATTCCTTCTACAAGTATCACGTGTTCTTCTGCCTGAATCAGCGCGATGCCGACGCCACGCGTCCGAGCTGCGCGAACTGCAACGCGCAGGCCATGCAGGAGCACGCGAAAAAGCGCGTGAAGCAACTGGGCCTGGCGGGCGAAGGCAAGGTGCGCATCAACAAGGCGGGGTGTCTGGACCGCTGCGAACTCGGGCCGGTCGTCGTCGTGTATCCGGAAGGCACGTGGTACACGTATGTCGATGAAACCGACATCGACGAAATCGTGGATTCGCATCTCGCCAACGGCAAGATCGTCGAACGTCTTCTGATCGATCAACCCGTATGAACGCGCAGACCGAAAAATTTCTCATCGACGGGCCGGTCGGCAAGATCGAATGCGCGCTCGATAAAAGCGATGCCGGCAGTGGTCAAATCGCGCTCGTCGCGCATCCGCATCCGCTGTTCGGCGGCACGATGGACAACAAGGTCGCGCAGACGCTCGCGCGCACTTTCGTGCAGTTCGGCTACACGACGTATCGCTCGAATTTTCGCGGCGTCGGCGAAACGGCGGGCGAGCATGACAACGGGGCATCGGCGAACAGGATGATTTGCTCGCGCTGATCGATCACATGCGCGCACAACCCGGTCAAGCGGATGCGCCGCTCGTGCTCGCAGGCTTTTCGTTCGGCACGTTCGTGCTGTCGCATGTCGCCAAACGCCTGCTCGACGCGGGCAAGACGATCGAGCGCATGGCGTTCGTCGGCACGGCGGCGAGCCGCTGGGAAGTCGCGACGGTGCCGGAAAACACGCTCGTCATTCACGGCGAAGTGGATGACACCGTGCCCATTCAATCGGTCTACGACTGGGCGCGTCCGCAGGAATTGCCCGTCGTCGTGATTCCTGGCGGCGAGCACTTTTTCCATCGCAAGCTGCATATTCTCAAGCGCGTGATCGTCGACGCGTGGCGTTGAAATCACGACTCGCATAAAAAGCGGCGCAAGGCTTTCGATAGCTTGCGCCGCTTTTCATTTGCACTGTTTCATGATTCGATTCGACATCAAAAAAACGGCCTAAGCGGTTCCCGAAAAACGTTAAAACCCGCGAGATGTGGGCAGATTCGCAGGAAACGCGCTGCGGCCCACGCGTATAATGGCGCAGAATTTTTCATGCAACCGACCGCGCGGCCATCGACCGGCGCTTCGCGACGTTCGAGAACCGCGACGTTTGAGAACCGTTTCCGCGGCCTTCTGTCGAATGTGCGCTTCGTCGCTTCGTCGCTTCGTCGCTTCGTCGCTTCGTCGCTTCGTCGCTTCGTCGCTTCGTCGCTTCGTCGCTGCGGCACCACGCGTGCCGCCGTCCTGGCGATGAGCCCGACTGGCATAAACGGTCTGCCTGTTCAACCCGTGCTTCGCCGATTCTGCCGATCCCCGATCCCCGATCCCCGATCGCCATCGACGCAGCCTGCTTTTTTCTGCCGATCGATCCTATGCGCCTTGTCCCTTCCGGCCTGTCTTTCCCTTCCAGTTCCATCGTGTCGCGTCACGCTCTTTCAAAGCCCCGCTCGTGCTGCCGGCCGTGCTTGCTGCCGCGAGCGCCTTCGCGCAGGTTCCGCCGCCCGACGTCACCGCGCATTCGTGGGTGCTCGTCGATGCCACCAGCAATCAGGTGCTCGCATCCGGCAATCCGGACCGCGATTTCTCCGAGTACTACAGCATCTTCTCGGAGAAGGAATTCACGTACAACAAGATCAAGCAGCCGAACCGCAATCGCCTGCTGTGGCTCGATCTGACCGTCGACGGTCTGAAGACCGGCCACACGAAAGCCGCCGGTTACTGTCTGATCGCCACGGCCAAGCGTCCGCTGGCGGGTGTGCCGGACGCGAGCCGTCGTCTGGTCGCGGTCATGATGGGCGAGCCGAAAGAGCACAATCGCGTGCAAGACAGCCTGAAGATGCTGAACTACGGCTACCGCGTATGACGCGCTGCGTCTGTTCAAGGCGAATCAGGTCGTCGAATCGCCGCGCGTGTACAAGGGCGCGGTGGACAACGTGCAGGCCGGCGTGCTGACGGATCAGTACATCACCGTGCCGAAGGGTATGGGCGACAAGGTCAAGCCGAACGTCACGCATAATGACTTTTTGATCGCGCCGATCAAAAAGGGCCAGCAGATCGGCACCGTCAAGATGGTTGCGGACGGCAAGGAAGTCGCGCAGTTCCCGCTCGTTGCGCTGCAGGATGTGCCCGAAGCCGGTCTCTTTGGCCGCCTGTGGGATTCCGCGTTGCTGATGTGGCAAAAGAAAAAATAAACCAGGAGTGAGACGATGAGCCAGGCCGCTGAATTTGATCCCACCGTTTATCTGAATGGCGAATGGGGGCCGCTGTACGAAGTGCGCATTCCCGTGCTCGATCGCGGTTTCATCTTCGGCGACGGCGTGTACGAAGTCGTGCCGCTGTACGCGCAGCCCGGCGGCGCGCGTAAGCCGTTTCGCCTGACTCAGCATCTCGCGCGGCTGGAACGCAGCCTCGGCAAGATTCGCATCGACAATCCGCTCGATGATGCCGGCTGGCGCGCGCTCATCGCCCGTGCGATTGAATCGAACGCCGGCGAAGGCGATGCGCTCGTCTATATTCAAGTGACGTGCGGTGTGGCCAAGCGCCGCGGGCACGCGTTTCCGGCGGGCATCACGCCGATGGTGTTCGTCATGGTCGGACAGCTGGTGATTCCTGGCGCGGCGGGATCGCGGTGACGGCGGAAGACAAGCGCTGGCTGCATTGCGATATCAAATCCATTTCGCTGCTCGGCAATGTTCTGATGGCGCAGCACGCCGCCGAAAACGACGCGCTCGAAACCATTCAGTTGCGCGATGGTTTGCTGACCGAAGGGTCATCGTCGAATATCTGGGTGGTGAAGGGCGGCAAGCTCTTCGGCGTGCCACGCGGTCCGCGCATTCTCGAAGGCATCCGCTATTCGCTGATCGAAGAGCGCGATGTTACCGAAGCCGAACTGCGCGACGCCGACGAAATCATGATGAGTTCGGCCACGAAGGAAGTCATGCCGCTCACGACGCTCGATGGAAAAAGCGTCGGCGACGGCCGTCCCGGCCTATGCTGCGCTTTACGACGCGTATCAGCGGGCCAAGGCGCGCGAGTTCGCTGCCTGAGCCGGTTAAGCCGTTCGAGCGACGCGCGAAAATGAAGGAGAAAGTTATGTCCGATTCCAAACCGCAATCCACCGATCCAACCGATTCCGCCGCCCACAGCGCCGACGAACTGTTCGACTTCCCCTGCGATTTCCCGATCAAGGTGATGGGCAAGGCGCATCCCGAGTTCCAGGACACGATCGTGAAAGTGCTGAAGGATTTCGACCAGGACTTCGATGCGTCGCGCGTGGAAACGCGTCCTTCGTCGGGTGGCAATTACACGGGCCTTACGTGTACCGTGCGCGCGCAGAACCGCGCGCATCTCGACGATATCTACCGCGCGCTGACCGGCCATCCGATGGTCAAGATAGTGCTTTAAGCGGCGTGGCGGGCGCATCGCAGACGGCGGGCGGGCGCTCGTAGAGCAGTCTGAACTGCTCGGCTTCATCGAAAATCCAGTTTCTGAACGCTTGCACGCGCGCGGTTTCCATCAGCGCGGGCGGGCAAACGAAGTAGTACTTCCACGGGCTCGGGCCGTCGATATTGAACAGACGCACGAGCCGTCCCGCCGCGATTTCCGGCATCGACAAGGAACGCCGCACCAGCGCGATGCCCTGTCCGTCCATCGCCGCTTGCAGCAAATTCGACGAATCCTCATATAAAACAACGCGCTTGGGCTCGGGCACGTCGGTGAGACCGGCGGCATCGAACCACGGACGCCACAATTCTTCGTCCGACTGCAGCAGCGGCATGGTTTCCAGATCGCGCGGCAAGCGCGGCAGCGCGCCGTCCCGAAAATTCGGCGAGCACGCCGGAAAAAACACTTCGTCCAGCAGCTCTTCCGTGTGCAGACCGGCGTATTTGCCGTAGCCGAAACGGATCGCGACATCGACGTCATCGCTGTTGAAATCCGTGAGCACGTTTCTCGACAGCAATTCGAGATCGACTTCCGGATGCTTTTCGATGAACCGCCCCACGCGCGGCGTCAGCCATCGCGGGGCGAAGGACGACAGCATCGATACGATCAGCCGCCGGTCGCGATCGCCCGAACGGATGTGCCGTGTCGATTCCGCCAGCGAAACCAGAGCCGCGCGCACTTCGGCGGCGTACTGGCGGCCGCGATCGGTCAGGTGCACGCGTTTTCCGTCGCGCGCGAAGAGCGTCACGCCCAGTTCCGCCTCCAGTCCGCGAATCTGATGGCTGACCGCACCGTGCGTGACGAAGAGTTCGGCGGCGGCGCGGGAAAAACTTTCGTGGCGTGCGGCGGCTTCGAAGGCGCGCAAAGCGTTCAGAGCAGGAAGCTGGCGAAGGTCCATGTGGATGCTCGCGGAAGTCGTCGTTGCAAACGTCGTTGTCAAAGAAACTCACATAGCGGTGAAAATTGATCGTTTTCCCTAATGCTTAGTCACGCCTAGGATTCTAGTCATCGAAACGTTCCTTGGCGGAGTGGATCATGCGAGAAATTTCAACAAGCGTCACCTTCGAAATCAAGCCGGGCGAAACCGTGCCGACGCGCGTCGCATGCAGCACGCGCCTGTCCGTACACGGCGCGGCGGTCTGGGCGACGCGCAACAACGACATCAAAGATTATTGGCTGATGCCCGGCGACCGGCTGAAGCTGCGCGAACGCGAGCGCCTATGGCTTTCGGTCGAGGGCGATCAACCGGCGCGCGTCGAATTCACGATCGTGCCGCGTTGCGATGAACGCGCGATCCGCGCTGGGCATCGGCGGGAATGGAGCGGCTGGTGCAGCGCTTTCGTGCGGGTTGGCGCGTGGTTTGATGCAGGTATGTGCGTTTGACATCGATTGCATGCGAATTCACCATCGGCGGGCAGGGGATGATTTAGGTAAACTATCGTCACCATGTCCGCCACACTGCTTGATTTTTCAGCCGAAATTCCCGTTGTGACCGAAGTCGCTTCGGTCACGCTGCGCTGGCTCGGCCGCGAAGACTATCAACCCACGTTCGACGCGATGCGCGCGTTCACCGACGCCCGCACGCCCGGCACGCGCGACGAAATCTGGCTCGTCGAACACCCGCCGGTTTTCACGCTCGGTCTTGCGGGCGATCCCGCGCATCTTTTGCTCGCGAATAGCGGCATTCCGCTCGTCAAGGTGGATCGCGGCGGGCAGATTACGTATCACGGGCCGGGGCAGATCGTCGCGTATTTGTTGATTGATCTGAAGCGGCGAAAGCTGATGATACGCGAGCTGGTGCGGCGCATCGAGGAAGCCGTGATCGAAACCCTCGCGGCGTATAATCTCGCGACCGATCGCAAGGTCGGCGCGCCCGGAATTTACGTGGCGCCGCATCCGCAAGACGCGAACGATCGTATCAAGATGCATGAGGGCGCGAAGATCGCCGCGCTCGGGCTGAAAATCCGCAACGGCTGCAGCTATCACGGCGTCAGCCTGAACGTGAAGATGGATTTGCAGCCCTTTCTCGCCATCAACCCGTGCGGCTACGCGGGACTCGAAACAGTCGACATGGCGACGCTCGGCGTCGATGCCGGCTGGCGCGACGTAGCCCTCTTGCTGGCCGAACGGCTGGCGGATCAAATCAGCGGCGTCCCGCATTCCGCCGCTCAACCGCACGACGGCTCGAACGACAGCCGCTCCGCTGCATCAACCGGATTGACCGAATGACTGACGCAACCGCAAACCTGGCCGGTGAAACTACCGCTCCCGCTTACGACGCCACTGCCAAGCAGAAGGCGCAGGCCAAGACGTCGCGCATTCCGATCAAGGTCATTCCTATCGAAAAGTTCAAGAAGCCGGAATGGATTCGCGTGCGCATGGCGACCGGCAATTCGCGTTTCAACGAAATCAAGAAGATTCTGCGTGAGCACAGCCTGCATACGGTGTGTGAGGAAGCGAGCTGCCCGAACATCGGCGAATGTTTCGGCAAGGGCACGGCGACGTTCATGATCATGGGCGACAAGTGCACGCGCCGCTGTCCGTTCTGCGACGTGGACCACGGCCGTCCCGATCCGCTCGATCCGGATGAACCGATCAATCTCGCGCGCACCATCGGCGCGCTGAAACTGAAGTACGTGGTGATCACGTCCGTCGATCGCGACGATCTGCGCGATGGCGGCGCGGCGCACTTCGTCGAATGTATCAAGCATGTGCGCGAGCATTCGCCGGAAACGCACATCGAAATTTTGACGCCGGATTTCCGAGGCCGGCTGGATCGCGCGATCAACATTCTGACCGCCGCGCCGCCCGATGTGATGAACCACAATCTCGAAACGGTGCCGCGTCTGTACAAGGAAGCGCGTCCGGGTTCGGATTATCACCACTCGCTGAAATTGCTGAAGGACTTCAAGGCGCTGCATCCGGAAGTCGCGACGAAGTCGGGGCTTATGGTAGGTCTGGGCGAAACGGAAGAGGAAATCCTGCAGGTGATGCGCGATCTGCGCACGCACGATGTGGATATGCTGACGATCGGCCAGTATTTGCAGCCGTCGGAGCATCATCTGCCGGTGCGGGCTTATGTACATCCGGATACGTTCAAGATGTACGAGGAAGAAGCGTACAAAATGGGCTTCACGCACGCGGCTGTCGGCGCGATGGTGCGCTCCAGCTATCATGCGGATCAGCAGGCGCATGGGGCGGGCGTGGTTTAAACGCTTTTGCGCAGTTTGTGAAAAACCCACGGGAGACCGTGGGGGTTTTTATTGGCCGCGCGGCAACTTTCAAGTCACGCTTGCTAGTTGCCGAAGCAGCGATAACCCGCTTTCCAGCTCCCCAGACACCCCCATTCCGGATTTCCGGAAACCCAGATTCGCCGCGCAGCAAATTTAAGAAAACTCGCAATAAATCAATGGCTTAAGCTAACCCAAAAACTGGCATCCACCTTGCAATATAAAAGGCACGGCCCGCGAAGCCGCCCATAAAAGTCAAGGAGACAAGCCGATGAAGACCTTTCTCGCATCCCAACGTCCCTGAATCCGTCGACGAAGCGGCTCTCGCTTTCGCGACGCGTTTTCACGTGCGCATCCCACAGAAACACCCGCGCACGGACAAAAGTGTCAAGGCCTGCCGCTGGCTGTACTTTCGCCAACTGCCTATTATTGCCTGGAACCATCGTGAAAAAAACCTTTCTATAAAGTCCTGTACGTGCAGGTGATCGCTGCGATCATCATCGGCATTGCGCTTGGGCATTTCTATCCCACGCTCGCCACCGACATGAAACCGCTCGGCGATGGCTTCATCAAACTCATCAAAATGGTGATCGGTCCGATCATCTTCTGTACCGTCGTCACCGGTATCGCTGGCATGGAAGACATGAAGAAAGTCGGGCGCGTCGGCGGCAAGGCGCTGCTGTACTTCGAAATCGTGTCGACGTTCGCGCTGATCCTCGGCCTCGCCGCGACGCACATCCTGCGTCCGGGCGTAGGCTTCAACGTGGATCCGGCGACGCTCGACCACAAGGCCGTCGATTCCCTCGCGACGAAGGCGCACGGCCAGACCACAGTCGATTTCTTCATGCACATCATCCCGGACACGCTGGTGTCGGCGTTCGCGCAGGGTGAAATCCTCCAGATTCTGCTGATCGCGTTGCTGTTCGGCGCAGTGTTCGCGCATATCGGCGAGCGCGGCAAAGTGGTGACGACGTTCATCGAAGGCTTGTCGAGCATTCTGTTCGGCATGGTCGGCATCATCACGAAGCTCGCGCCGATCGGTGCGTTCGGCGCGATGGCGTTCACCATCGGCAAGTACGGCATCGGCTCGCTGCTGCCGATGCTCAAGCTCATCGGCACGTTCTATCTGACGTCGATCATCTTCGTGGTCGTCGTGCTCGGCGCGATCGCCCGTATGGTCGGCTTCTCGATCCTGCGTTTTATCGCGTACATCAAGGAAGAGATGCTGATCGTGCTCGGCACGTCGTCGTCGGAAACGGCGATCCCGCAACTGATGCTCAAGCTCGAAAAGCTCGGCTGCTCGCGCTCGGTCGTGGGTCTGGTCGTGCCGACCGGTTACTCGTTCAACCTCGACGGCACCAACATCTATATGACGATGGCCGTGCTGTTCATCGCGCAGGCGACGAACACCGATCTCTCGTGGGGCCAGCAGTTGACGCTGCTCGCGGTGACGATGCTCATGTCCAAGGGCGCATCGGGCGTAACGGGCGCGGGCTTCATCACGCTCGCCGCGACGCTGGCGGTGGTGCCGACCATTCCGGGGCATGGTGCTGATTCTCGGTATCGACCGCTTCATGTCGGAATGCCGCGCGCTGACGAACATCGTCGGTAACGGTGTGGCGACGGTCGTCGTGTCGGCATGGGAAAAGGAACTGGACCGCAGCAAGTTGAAAGCGGCCCTGTCGCGCGATGTCGACGTGACCGACACCGAAGAAGCCAAGTCGGCCTGATCACGCGTCAAGTCAAAGCGAATCAGAGCGTGATCATGAATGCGGCGAAGCCTCCGGTTGTGGACGCTTCGCCGCAGCCGTTTTCCGCGCAGGAAAAAACGCGCGCCTATGACACAATGACTGATCCTCTTTCGCGGGAATCTGCTCACGTGTCGCGCCGCATCGTTGTGTTCTTCGCGTTGTTCGCCGCGCTCGTGGCGTGCTGCGCGCTGACGTGGCATATCGCGTGGCAGCGTGGCATCGACGAATTGCGGGTGAATGCGGCGAATCGTGTCGATCGCACCACGAACACGCTCAAGAGCATGCTCGACCGCTACGAATATCTGCCGTATCTGCTGTCCAGACATCCGGTCGTGCAGGACGTGCTGGATGATCCGAGTCCCGCGAATGTCGAACGCGCCGACCGTTATCTCGAAGATCTCAACGCGCGCGCATGCGTAAAACTCTTTACATGACAAGTAGATAAGCGAATTCGAAACCGTTTCCCGGGGCTTCGAATGTACGGCCCAGGTGCGGGATAGGAGCCTCACCGCCGTAAGCGTCATCGTCCTCTGTCGAACAAGAGCGGTCGTGAATCGCGCCGGGTTTGCCGGAGGCTCGGTCTCCTGAGAGAGTGGAGCCACGATGAGCAAGACGACAAACAAGTTCTCACCATCGATCCTGCAATCGGGAATATTGATTGTCCTGAAACACGTCGGGCAACTCGGAAATCAGTTTACCCGGAACACCTATTCTGTGCCCATTTCCGATCTATGCACGACAATGCGCCGAGTGAACCCGTTGGGGTCCCAACGACAAGCGTGACAGATCAGAGCAGCGTCGGATTGGGCGCATCTCCATAGACCGCGGCAGGGTCGAAAACCTTTTCCGTTTCGGCAAATATCAGTGCGCCACCATGTGCGCGTTCGGCGGCCACAGGCACCCGGCGATAGAAGCAGGACAGGTAGCCGACATGGCAACTGGCGCCGGACCCGGCGCACGCACCCGCAACCGGATACTGTCCTGATCATCATCAATGCGCAACTCATGCACCGTCGCACCTTTTCGCCACACGGCTTGCCGCGACCGGCTCCAATAATGCGCCTCACCGGTATCAAGGGTCTTTGCGAGCGCTTGACGGTTCATGTACCCAGCATCAACACCTCGTCGGTGTCGGCGTCGGTCGTCACGCAGGGAAACCGTGGGCATCGAAACGGGGTGCCAATTCATGGCCTTCCTCGACCTGAAGGACGGATCGTCGTTCCGCGAACAGGATGGTATGTGATGGGGCTACATCGCGCGTCTTGTCTTCATTTTCTTTCATCTCAAACTTCATTGCGATCTTATATCGAACTGAGGGTTCGGCGTTGGAAATGTGCACAGTCGGGCCGCAGGCAATGCGCGTAGATCACATGCGTGGCGCCAACGACGTCAAACCCATGGTATTCGGCAATGCGTTGGCGGCATTGATGGAGTCCGGCATCGTCGAAGCGCTGAACACGTCCGCACAGCGTACAGATCAACCGGTCATGCGTCGGTTCATCCTTGATCTCGTAACCAGCCGATCCCGAGCGAAGGTGTACGGGTCTGAGTAGCCCCGCTTCCTTCAGCGGTCAATGCGCGATAAAAGGCAGCCGGACCGGTCTTGCCGCCTTGCGCGCGAAAGCGCCGAAACGCCTCCTCAGCTGACAGGGGGGAATCGGGGGCGCGTTCGAAGACCCGCAGGATCGCGGGATAGAGGTTGGGGCCCTGCAGGAGCCGTACGGGTACCATCTCTGTCATCCTGTCCTCTGGAGACGTCACAATTCAGATTTTCCAAACGCGAGACCGGCTCAACGATGGGGGCGCGCACGACACTTTATCGCTGACGACCAACTGTGTTCGCACGGGATGCCCGTCGCCCCGTCACGATATCCATTTGGTGTCTTCATTCAGCGTGCTGCGTCCCGGCCGTCGCATGGCGCGACCGAGGCTGCTCCCGCTCGCCGAGTCAGCCGTTGCCGTTCCACGCCCCGGCTCTCCCTGTCTATTCAGGTCCCTCCACAGGCGGCGTTGTGCCTCCCGGCGCTGGGTAAAATCCGGCGCCCGAGTCTTTTCCAACAGAAAACCCACCGCATCCATCAGCGATAGCGTTCGGGATTCTTGCCGTTCCCGAATCGTGAGCGTGCCCGCCTCCCGGAACAGCCGCATGACCTTTTGCGCATAAGCGGCCTGCTCATCGGTGATCGACAAGACCATGGCCTGCACCGGCGCCAGCCAGGGTGGCAGCTTGCCAGCATGATGTTCCAGGAGGATGCGTGAAACGCTCCAACGAGCCCAGGATCGCGCGATGCAACATGACAGGGCGCTGCCGCAGGCCCTTGGCATCGATATAGTCGATGCCGAAACGCTCTGGCAAATTCATGTCCACCTGGAGCGTGCCGCACTGCCAGTCCCGACCGATCGCATCGCGCAGAACGAATTCGAGCTTCGGTCCATAAAAGGCGCCTTCACCCGGACTGAGTTCGAAGCCCACACCGACGCCCTCCAGCGCCTGCGTCAACGCGGCCTTCCAACTCGTCCCAAAGCACATCGTCACCCATGCGATGGTCCGGGCGGGTGGACAGCTTGATGCGGACTTCATCGAAGTCGAATTGCCGGTAGATATCGAGCACGAGTCCAATAACGGCCCGGCACTTGGCATCCAGTTGCTCCGGTGTGCAGTAGATATGCGCGTCGTCCTGCGTAAAATGGCGCACGCGCAGCACCCGTGCAGCGCACCGGACGGCTCATATCGGTGAACCTTACCGAACTCGCTCATGCGAATGGGCAGGTCGCGATAGCTTTTGAGAGCGTGGCGATACATAAGCACGCTGCCCGGGCAGCTCATCGGCTTGAGCGCCAGGGATCGGCCAGGCTCGGGTTCGGTCACGAACATATGATCGCGATAATTCTGCCAGTGGCCCGAGATTTCCCAGAGGCCGCGATCTATCACATCCGGCGTATTCACTTCGACATAGCCTGCGTTACGCTGCCGGCGACGCAGATAACCGATCAGTTCCTGGAACACGGTCCAGCCGCGTGGATGCCAGAAAACCGCTCCAGGAGCCTCCGCCTCGAAGTGAAAGAGATCGAGTTCACGTCCGAGCCGCCGATGATCGCGTTTCTCCGCTTCGGAGAGTCGATGGAAGTGGGCATTGAGTTGCTGCTGGCTTGCCCAGGCTGTGCCATGAATACGTTGCAGCTGCTCATTGTGTGCTTCGTCCTTCCAATAGGCACCAGAGACATGCATCAATTTGAACGTTTCCAGAAAGCGTGTGTTAGGCACCATCGGCCCCCAAGACATGTCGATATAGTCCTGGTGAATATAGATGCTCACTGACCCATCCCTGGGCATCGCGTCGAGCAACCGAAGCTCTTGTATTCCGCTTTACTCATCCGGAAGATTCGGACGACCTCCTCATGCGGTAGCACATAATTTGAGAATGTCATATTTGGTGTCTGCCAGTACGCACATGCGGGCTTCGATGGCCAGCAGGTTATCGGCCGTGAAGGGCCGCTCATAGGCGATGTCATAGTCGAAGCCATCGTCCGTCACCCAGGCGATCGCCAGCTGCGCCGAGGGGTAAAGTTGCTTCGCCGCATGGCCGAGCAACTGGGCGCAGGTGCGACGAACTATCGCCAAACCATCGAGATCTTCGCTCATGACGGGCTCGATAATATACTGTCACGAAGCACGACCTCGGTGAGATCGACCAACTGTCCGTCAAGGCGGGCGCCAACCGCATCCATCGCCCGGGTTGGATCGAGCATCGTCAGCGCCTCGCCAACCGTCGCCGGTCCTTCGAAGACGTGCTGCCGACCACCGTCGCCGTCAAGGCCGTCGGACAATGATTTCCCGTGGTGTCGCCATCGTTGCCATGTTCAAAACTCGTTCTGGATAGATTTATAGCCCCTCACCAGGGCGTTATTGGTCCGGGCCACATCGTCCGAAAAGGCAGTCGCATCGACGCTGACAGGCGTGAGCGAAGCGATGTCCGTGTCGGGACCGATCCGCTCCGTCGATGGAACATAGAAACCCGGTGGCAGCTCGCAGCCATCGACGAGGGCGTTGTAACGCACGACGCAGCCGTCACCGATCATGCAATTGAAAAGCACACTGTTGAAGCCAATGAAAACGTCATGTCCGACTGAGCAGGGACCGTGAACGATGGCGCGATGGGCGATCGACGTGCGTTCACCGATCGTCACCGGTGTCCCGGACTTCGTATGAGTAACGACACCGTCCTGGATGTTCGAGTGCGCGCCAATCCTGATGGGCGCGATCTGACCGTCCACATCCTGCTCGTCAGCCCGGATGACCGCATAGGAACCGATAAAGACATCCTCCTCGACAATGACGTGACCACACAGGATGGCGGTCGGATCGATGAAGGCGTCAGGATGGATGATCGGCAGATCGCCGCGGGGATTTTTTTACGGATCATGGAACCTCGGGTGGAAAATTGGCGCGACGCTCGCCACGCGTTAATCGTCTCATCAAGTCAGGGTCGCGCCATTGGCGGGTAATGGCGGGCGAAAAAACGATCGCGTCCAGATCGATCCGACCCATGCGAAGGTTTTCGGCATCGTCGCGAAAGCATTGGGCGCTTCCGGTGTCCGTTTCATGGATGATGATCGAATGCAGCCGCACATCGGCTTCGCCATTGGCCATGTCGGTAGCGACAGTGCGGTATCGACCAGACGGAACAGCAGCCGGGCAAATTGCTCTGCGCTGGGTGAGACGGGGATCAGGACCCAGCGTTCCGAGTGCTGCTGCATGGCCTCCCGATAGTCCGTCGCATCCTCCGACCACATGACCAAGGCGTGATCAAACCCGTCGATCAGCTCGCGGATATCCGTCTTGAGTAGACTGAAGTCGTAGACCATCTGCCCGTGATCGAGCGCCTGCGCCGCCAGCACGACCTCGACCCGATACAAGTAGCCGTGGATCGAATGCGAGCAGCGCCGTGTGCTGCATCCGCGCACGATATGCGCCGCTTCGAAACGGTAGAGTTTGCGGATCAGCATACCGGTCCCTCGTCCCTGTGACGCACCGCAGGTACGGGAGGATCATAGCCGCCGGGATGAAGCGGATGACAGCGGGCAATTCGCCGCAGGGCCAACCATCCGCCCTTGCAAGCACCATGGATTTGCTGTGCTTCGATCGCATAATGCGAGCAGGGTGGATAGAAGCGACAGCGATGCCCCAGCATGGGACTGATGCCAAGTCGGTAGCCTCGTATCAGCATCACAAGAAAGCGCGCGGGAAGAGCACTCATGGGGTAAGCTCATCGTGGAATTGCCAGCGTGTGCCCTCGGCGGTGTCGTTCAGGGTCACGCCGGCAGCGTCCAATTCAGCGCGGACCGCATCGGCTTGTGCATAATTCCGTTCTCGGCGCGCCTGGTCTCTGAGTGCCACCAATTCTGCAATACGATCAGCGGACAGAAGGACGGCGTGAGGGGGCGTCCGCGTGGTCTGCTGAAGCGCCGCCAGGATCGATGATGGGGCGCCTGCAACAGGCCTAACATCGCCGCGGACGCGCGCAGTTGCCCAGCGGCTCGGGGGGCTTCAACATCAGACGCATGGGCTGCCGCGATCGCCAGTTCGTGCAGGCGAACGATCGCCTGCGGAATGTTCAGATCGTCCCGCAACGCGCTGAGCAGGCGGGCATCGGGCTCGACCTCCTCTCGTCGCTCGATCCGCGCCAATAGGACATACCAGCGTTGAAGCGTTTGCCGGACCTGGCTGAGGTGTCGATCATTCCAGTCCAGTGGCTTGCGATAGTGCGTAGCCAGCAAGGCCAAGCGGATCACTTCTCCCGGTGCGCGGTCGAGCAGATCGCGTACGAGCAGCACATTGCCCAGCGCCTTGGACATTTTTTGCCCATCGACCGTCACGAAGCCGTTGTGGACCCAGGTGCGGCAATACAGCGCGCCATCCTGTGCGCAGCTGCCCTGCGCAATCTCATTCTCATGGTGCGGGAAGATCAGGTCCTGCTCGCCGCCATGGATGTCGAGCGTGCCGCTGATATGGCGGCCAATCATCGCCGAACATTCCACATGCCATCCGGGGCGACCGCGTCCCCAGGGACTGCTCCAGCCGGGCGGGTCCGGTGTCGAAGGCTTCCACAAGACGAAGTCGAGCGGGTTTCGCTTGTAGGGCGCGACCTCCACCCCGTGCACCCGCCAACATGTCCTCGGGACGACGCCCGGACAACTGCCCATAGTCTGGCCAGGACGCAACGTCGAAAAGGATATGCTCCTGCGCGACATAGGCGTGGCCGCGCGCGATGAGCGCCTGAATCAGGGCGATGATGTCCGGAATATGCTCAGTGACGCGCGGTTCCAGATCAGGGGGTACTATAAACCCGCCCAGGGCCTGCATGTCGGCCTGATAGGCCTCGATATAGCGCGCCGCGCTCGCCCCGATTGGTAAGCACGATGCAGCTGCCGCCGCGTTGATCTTGTCGTCAACGTCTGTGAAGTTGCGCGCGTAGACCAAACGCGCATAGTCGTGCCGCAGCAAGCGGGCGAGCACATCGAACACCACCGCAGGCCGGGCGTTCCCGATATGGGCGAAGTTATAGACCGTCGGTCCGCACACATACATCGTGACCCGATCGGGCCGCTCGGTGTGAAGCGGTTCCCGCGCGCGTGTGAGCGTGTTGTACAGGACGATAGGCGGCGTTTCGCGCGCCAAACCGGTCGGCATCATGACTCGGCCTCCCATGCCTGCGGCACGGCCTGCCGAAACGCATCGAACGTCTCCTCAATGGCTTGCCGGTCTACGTCGCGGGTGATGAAGACCACCCGCGAACGGTGATCATCGTCCGGCCACGCCGGAAGAGAGATGGGCGGGTGAAAGATGTGCTGCACGCCCTGAATGACATAGGGTCGGTCATGGCCTTCGACATTGAGAATGCCTTTGACCCGCAGGATATTGCTACCGGCGAACCGCAGCAGCGTCTCCAGCCAGGCGGCCAGCACCACTTCCGGGATCGGCTCTTTCAGCGAGAAGCAGAAGGCCCTGATGTGATCGTCGTGCCGGTTCACATCATGGGTGTCGCGCCCGTGGTGATGGCTCGGATGATGTTCGCCATGATGATGCCCGTCATCATGCTCTGCGCCCGTCGCATGCTGATGATCCGCATAGGCTTCTTCCCTGAGCCAGCGCTTCACATCCGGCGTCTTGCCGTCCGTGGAGAAGAAACCCAGATTCAAAAGGCTGTCGGGCGCGACCACGCCGTTGGGCACATCCAGTCGCGGCGCGGCCGGGTTGATGCTGCTATCCAGGCGGTGGTCCAGAGCGGAGCGTTGGCGAGGTTTGATCAGATCGCCCTTGGTCAGCAACAGCACATCGGCCATCGCCACTTGCCGGACGGCTTCGGCATGCAGGTCCAGCGTCTCCGATCCCGTTGCCAGGTCCAGTGCCGTGACGATGCCATCGAGCCGGTAACGCGTGGCGACCTCCGCCTGGGTCATCAGCGTGTGAATGATCGGCGCGGGGTCCGCCAGGCCCGTGGTCTCGATCAGCACGCGATCGAACTGGCGCTGGCCTTCCCGCGAGAAGCGCCAGTGGATGTCGCGCAACGTGGTGATGAGATCGCCCCGGATCGTGCAGCACAGGCAGCCGCTGCTCATCTCCATGACGACGTTATCCGTGCTATGCGCGACCAGCTGATGATCCAGTGGGATGGTGCCGAATTCGTTGATGATCACCAGGACATCAGCCAGTTCGGGCTGTTGCACCAGATGATTGAGGATCGTGGTTTTGCCACTGTCCAGAAACCCGGTCAGCAAGGTGACGGGAATGCGCGATGACATCGTTCCGAACCCTCTCCTTCGAACGCGCCGGCCCACGCCACCGCATCATGGGGATGCAGGCTCTCTTCATGACTCCGTTCGCTGGGCCTGCCGTCGGTCGGTCCAGCGCCAATTAACTGATCCGAACCGCCGTGTACGGACCCGTACGCACGGTGGTGTGGGAGGGGCCGGGCCGCGAGGCCTGCCCCTATCCCGATTTCAATTCGTGGAAAGTTTTCCAGCCCTGTTTCACCAGCCGCCGTGCCGAACCGCGAGACTCCCGGACGCCCGTAACTCTTCCGACTTGTCTTAACAATTCTTAAGTATTTCCCCATTCACCGAACAGTTACTTCGCAAGTGTAAACGATTCTCAATTCCGCGTTCGCATCGACAGGCGCGTTGTTCCAACTCCAACAACCAAGACCTCATGTTTCATACGGAAGACTCCTCACAGGACTGCCGGCGCACGGCCGTGTCCTGGGCAGTGCAACGCGTTTTTATCGGTTTGATGGCGACGGGCGCCGTGCCTGCGGCGGCTTTCGCGCAAACTGCCGCCGAGCCTTCCCCTAGCGTCGATCCGACCGCCACGCTGCCCGCCGTCGTCGTCAAAGGCAAAGCGGTGTCCGATCTGCCCGCGCCGTACGCAGGCGGTCAAGTCGCGCGCGGCGGCGGCATCGGCGTGCTGGGCACATCGAACGTGATGGATCAGCCATTCAGCACGACGAACTACACCGAACAGACGATGCAGGACACGCAAGCGCGCACGCTCGGCGATCTCGTCGTCAACAACGCATCAGTGCGCACGCAACAGAGCGGCGGCCGCCGAACGCACCGCCGTCAACAATTCCTGCCTGCTTTCGAAGTGCCGGTACGCCGCATTCGGCACGACGCCCGCGCGACGCGTCGCTTCGTGCAAGACGACCGCATCCGGGCCGCCATCGCGTGCGAGCGCGATGGCGGCATCGATCAGCGCGCGGCGTAAATCGCCATGTCTGTAAGTGCTTCGCGGCTTTGCATTTGTCATTCTTTTTCTTGGCGACTGGCTAAATGTGGACAGTGTCCATTACCTCTGCTACTTTTTGTGGACGCTGTACACAAGTAAGAAAGAAACGTTGCTTTGTCACGACGTAGTCAAGAGAAGGAGGCGAACATGAGCGAAGCGCAGGACATCGCGCGCATACGCGAACTCAGCGAAGCGTGGCGGCAAGCCGTTCTCGCCAAAGACGCGAATGCGCTCGTGCAGCATTACGCAAACGATGTCGTCGTATTCGATGTCGTCCCGCCCGCATCGATTACGGGCGTGGATTGTTATCGCGAGAACTGGCAGCGCTGGTTCGACAACATCAACGGGCTGCTCGAATTCGACATACGCGAACAGCATATCGAGGCGAGCGGCGACGTTGCCTTCGTGCACGCGGTGAATCGCGTGGCGGCGGGCGTGATGACATCATGCGCGCGACCGTGTGTTTCAAAAGAATCGACGGTGACTGGCGTGTGGCGCACGAACACGCGTCGGTGCCGCATGGACCCCGACGAGACGTCTTAACCCAAGGAGCAGACATGCAAGTCCAACCGTATCTGTTTTTCGAAGGCCGTTGCGAAGAAGCGGTCACGTTCTACCGCGAAAACCTCGACGCAAAAGTCGTCATTGATGCGCTACAGCGAAGCGCCCGAAACCGGCGACCCGGAAGTGCACAGCGGCTACGGCCTGCCTGAAGGCTCGCAAAACAAGATCATGCATTGCGCGTTCACCGTCGGCGATTCGATGGTGATGGCATCGGACGGCATGTGCAGCGGCAAGACGAGCTTCGCGGGCTTGGGACTCTCGCTGACGGCAAGCGACGAACAAGGTGCGGAAAAGCTCTTTAGCGCGCTCTCCAACGGCGGCCAGGTGACGATGCCGATGACGCAAACGTTCTTCGCCAAGCGCTTCGGCATGGTTCAGGACAAATTCGGCGTGGTGTGGCTGGCGCTCGGCGGACCGACGAATCCTTAAGACATCGGCTTAAAAACGGGAACGTCGCTTGCGCGCGCTTTGGTCGTATCTTTGCAAAAGGAGACGAGCATGAGCAACGACTACGCGGGACGTTCCCAGGAAGACCGCATCGCGCGGGACAAGCAGCAGAAGCAGCGCGCACAAGAACAACCGGGCGGCGACATGGCCAAGCCCGGCACCGAGCCCGACAAGGACCGCAGTTGCGGCGAACTGACCGAGCGCGGCAAGGATGTGTGGCGCACGGGCTCTGGCATCGATGGAGGCGGAAAAACCTGACACGCGGACTGGCTATCGGAAACGTGGAACAATGCGGGGTGCCATTTGCTATTCGCACTTCAGACTCGACAGGAGCTTTCTATGAGCGCCCCGCGCAAAAACACCCTTTCCGGCTTGGACATGCCCGCTGCATCAGCCGATCGTCCGACTCGCGAGGAAGCCGAAGCCGCCGTGCGCATTCTCTTGCGCTGGGCGGGCGACAACCCCGAACGCGAAGGCTTGCTCGATACACCCGGACGCGTCGTGCGTGCATACGAAGAGTTCTTTCAGGGTTACGAGCAGAATCCGCATGAAATCTTTGCACGCACATTTTCGGAAGTGCAAGGCTATGACGAAATGATCGTGCTGAAGGATATTCGCTTCGAGAGTTATTGCGAGCATCACATGGTGCCGATCATCGGCCGCGCACATGTCGCGTATCTGCCGAACAAGCGCGTGGTCGGTATTTCCAAACTCGCGCGTCTCGTCGATGCCTTCGCCAAGCGTCTGCAGATTCAGGAGAAGATGACCGCGCAGATCGCCGATACGCTCAATGAAGTGCTGCAACCTATTGGCGTCGGCGTGATTCTGGAAGCCGCGCATCAATGCATGTCGACGCGCGGCGTGCACAAGGCGGGCGTGTCGATGGTCACGTCGCGCATGCTCGGCTCGTTCCGCGAGGATCCTTCGACGCGTCGCGAGTTTTTGTCCATCGTGGGCAATTCGAACGCCTTCAGCGTAGCGAATACGTAACGTTTTCGTGGCCTTCCGTTAAGCAATGGAAGGCCATGTTTCAAGCGCCGTAACCGTTGTTCGATGCATCCGGTCCGCAAGCCTCACGCACCTTGCCCTGAGACACGTTGTTTCCCGGCGGCACGCTATGCGTGAGCCACACGTTCCCGCCGATCACCGATCTCTTCCCGATCGTCACGCGCCCGAGAATGGTCGCGCCCGCGTAAATCACGACATCGTCCTCGACAATCGGATGACGCGCATTGCCTTTGACCAGCGTGCCATCGCTCGATGAAGGAAAGCTCTTTGCGCCCAGCGTCACCGCCTGATATACGCGCACATGCTGGCCGATGATCGCCGTCTCGCCGATCACCACGCCCGTGCCGTGATCGATGAAAAAGCTCGGCCCGATGGTCGCGCCCGGATGAATGTCGATACCCGTCAGCGAATGCGCGATCTCGTTGATAAAGCGCGCGAGCAGCGGCACGCCGAGTGTATGCAGCGCATGCGCGAGACGATGATGCGTCATCGCCCAGACGCCCGGATAGCACAGAAGAATTTCGGTGATGTGCTGCGCGGCCGGATCGCCGGTGAATGCGGCCTGAATGTCGGAGACGAGCAAGGCGCGAATCTGCGGCAGTTGCGTGCCGAATTCACGCGCGATGGCGAACGCTTTCGCGCTGACATCGGCATCGCTCGACTCGCGATGTTCAGGCAGGAAACGCAGTGCGCGGCGAATCTGTTCGTGCAGCAGACGCAGCGTGCTTTCGAGCGTCTGACCGACGTAATAGTCGACGCTTTCGTCGGTCAGATCGGGCGCGCCGTAATGTGTCGGAAAGAGGGCGGAGCGCAGGCCGTTGATGATCTTCACGATCGCTTCGCGCGACGGCAGTTCGCGTATGCCCAGCGGATGCCGCGTGCGATTCAATTCTTCGCGCGATTGCCGCAAATTCGCGACGATGCGGGACAAGCCCCATTCGTGCGGTGCGGGATCGGTGTCGTGCGAGATGGCGAGCGGCGGTGCGGCGTCGAGCGGTGGCTTATTATGCATGTCAACCAGAAGACGAGAGAAAGGGTCGCCGTGCATGGACGGCGATTGAACGCTTAAGGTTAACCGGTTTTGCTCAAACTTGCCGCCGGTGACGTCGTCGCGGTTTCATACGGTTCGGTTGCTTGCGTCGATCCAGCGCACGGCCCAGTCGCGCGCGTGCGCGATTGCATCGTCTTCGTTGGGAAAACGCAGGTCCGTCGGAAAAAAGCGGTTCGCGACGAGTTCGCCATCGCTCGTTCGCGAGATCACCACATACGGCTGAAAGCTGCCATCTCCGGCGCGTGCCGGCGCGCAGTTTAATAGATAGCCTCGATGTGAAAAGGCTGCGTCGTGTTGCATGAGTCACCCTGTCAAAAGTGCCCTGCTCGTTTGTAGTTCGGTGCATGTTCGACCGCTAAAACACGCGCTCTCGTGTGTTGCTCGCGTTGCGCGATTTGTGCTTTGCAGTCGACGAGAACCAAATAATACTGGTAGGAATTCGGCTTTGGGTTGAAAAATAGTCCCGAAATTTTCGTGAGATTTTCATGCGGCCTTGCGACAAGGCTTGTGGCTCAGTCGCCAAAAAGCCGGAACGAGTTTTGCATAGTGATTTGTCAGTTCAGAACGACCTATCGGAGTAACGCGATGAACAACGCTGAATCGAATGAATCGCAGGATAAGCAACAAAAGCGCACCGCGGACAGCCCGGTCAAGACGCCGGGCGCGGAAACCGCGTACATCAAGATGAGCGATGCGCAGAAGGCCGCGGCCGGCGGCGAAGCGCATGCGGGCGCGAACGCCATGAATCGCAAGGGCGAAATGTCGGATTCCGCGATGCTCGAAGTGGGACCGGCAGGCGTGCGCGAGCGCAGGCCGCGCGGTATCGATGTGGTCAACGACGGTGCAATGGACGATACCGTCGATGCCGATGGCAAAAGCATTCAAGCCAAGCGCGAAGAAGCGATGCTGGCGAGTCAGCCGGACGAGGTCATCAATTCGAACGCGACGACGGTGAATTATGTGCCGACGCCCGATGATGGTCTGGGCGGTTTCGACAGCCGTCCAGGACGCAACGGTTTGCTGCTGATGCTCGAGCGCGGTTATCGTTTGATCGATCGCGGCATGGTTGCGCCTGCGGTGCGTGAAGTCGAAGACAAGATGTGCTTTGAAGGACGCGATGCGCATGGACATGCTTTGCGCGGCCGCAAGCATTACGCGCTGAATCACTTGAGGCCTTCGCGTTTGTTTGAGCTCGAGCGTTCTTGAGTCTTAATGATGTTTTAAAGAGGCCGCGCTTAATAATTTCTTAAGCGCGGCTTTTTCGCGTCCGCGATTTCTATTTATCTTTTTCTTGTTTGACTTCATCGTCGTCTTCAATGCGCGTCACGCCACCCGTCGATGGCGGATCGCTTGCGGGAAACGTGTCCTCGACACTCTTGTCGATTTGTTCGTCGTCGCGTTCGGAATGCGGATGCTGTTCTTTGGTTGCGTTCATCGTCGGCTCCTTGTGAGTCGAATCGATTTCTTTAAAGCAACGTGCGTTCCAAAGCCGTTAGCGGGCTGGCACGCCGTATGCAAAGTGCACCGCCAAGGAATATATAAAGAGGAACGGCCGATGAGTACGATCCACGCGCAAGAGACCTATGACGACGTCGAAATTCTCGACGCTTCCCGCCCGATCGCACAGGAACAACGCTTCACGTCGGCCATCGCGTGCCTTGGCGCTGCGTATGCGCTGTCGTGGGTAGAGTTTGCGCTGGCGCTTGCCATCGGCTTGCCGGGCGATGCATCGAGTCATCCGTTTGCAGTGGTGATCGCATCGCGCGTGCTGATCGGCCTGCTTTACGTATGCGTGGCATCTCGGCTGCAATGGGCGCGATGGCTCACGGTCGCGCTCGGTTTCCTGAGCGTCGTGTTTGTCGCGCCGACGCTCGCGCTGCAATGGCACGTGTTCGCGGCGGGCGCGGTCATCAGCGGCGCGGCCATCGTCTGCAAATTCGCGGCATCCCTCTATCTTCTTTCGTCGATGCCGCCGCGCCGACTCGCGTGATTCTCGCGGCTGATTGCAAACTGCCGGTTTGCAATCCTTGAAGCGTGTGCGGCTTTCTTCGATAAGCACATGCGCGCACAATGCATCGCTACGTTCAACTCAAACGAAGCGAGCACGCTCATGAAAATCGCTGTCATCGGTGCGACCGGCACGGTCGGCAAGCCTATCGTCGCGGAACTGAAGCCGCGGCACGAGATCATCGAAATCGGTGCGACGCGTGGCGCGCATCGCGTCGATCTGCTGGATGTGGATAGCATCAAACGTCTGTTCGATCGCATCGGTCGCGTCGATGCGATCGTGACCGCGGCGGGGCATGTGCATTTTGGTCCGTTCGTTGACGTGACGACCGCGCAGTTTCGCAAGGGTCTCGACGACAAGCTAATGGGTCAGGTCAATCTCGTGCTGACCGCGCGCGATTATTTGAACGATGGCGGGTCGTTCACGTTGACGAGCGGTATCGTGGGCGAAGCGCCGATTTTGCAGGGCGTGAGCGCGGCCGCGGTGAATGGCGCGATCGAAGGCTTTGTGTGCGGCGCGGCGATTGAATTGCCGCGCGGATTGCGTATCAACGCCGTCAGTCCGACGATGCTTGAAGAAGCGCGCGAGAGTTTTGGGCCTTATTTCAGGGGGTTTGAAGCGGCGAGTGGCGCGCGCGTGGCGCTGGCTTATAGCACGCAGTGTGGAAGAGCACGCAGTGTGGAAGCGGAGACGGGACGTATCTACAAGGTGCATTGAATCGCTTATGCTTATCGCCTAGATTTGAGCGAGGAGATGCGCGATGTAGTGGATGCGAGAGGATTATCGTTTGACGACCGACATCGAACAGTTTCAGTTCGATGTCGTGCATCGTTATTTGAGTGAAGTGGCTTATTGGTCGCCGGGCATTTCGCGTGAGAAAGTCGAGCGCGCGGCGCGGCATTCGCTGGCGTTCGGGTTCTTTCATTGCGATGAGCAAATCGGCTATGCGCGCATGATTACGGATACGGCGACCTTTGCTTATCTTGCTGATATGTTTGTGCTGGCGGAGTATCAGGGCGTGGGGCTTGGCAATTGGATGATGGAGTGCGTGTTGGCGCATCCTGATTTGCAAGGGCTGCGCCGGATGATGCTGGTGACATCAACGGCGCATGGGCTTTATGAGCGGTTTGGGTTTGGGCCGTTGGGAAATCCCGAGCGGGTGATGGAAAGGGGTTAGCCGCCTTTGATCCCCTGCGTATTAACGTAGAGCGCATAAAGCCCATGACTCGCCGCCATAAACAACCGATTCCGATGCCTCCCTCCAAAGCAAACATTCGCGCATCGTTCAGGCAGATCGATATGGCCGATCGCTTCCCCTTGCGGCGTAAAAACGCGCACGCCATCGAGCTCCGCGTCGCCCATACCCCAGCCGCACCACAAATTACCGTGAATATCGATGCGAAAGCCATCCGGCGTGCCCTGCCCTGCATCGATCACCAACCGCCTTTCGCCCAACCGGCGCCCGTCATCGAGCACATCGAACGCCCAGATCGTGCGCGGCGCGGAGCGTGACTCCACCACATAAAGCACGGACTCATCCGGCGAAAACGCGAGTCCGTTCGGGCCGACGAAATCATCGATCATCACGCTGATCTCGCCCGTTTGCCCATCCACGCGATACACACACGGCTTCAACTGCGGCGTTTGCTTCTCGCCTTCATAAAAGCCATCTATACCGAACGTCGGATCCGTGAACCAAATGGAGCCATCCGATTTCACGACGACATCGTTCGGCGAATTAAAAGCCTTACCATCGAACTGATCGGCGATCACGGTGATGGAACCGTCGTACTCCGTGCGCGTCACGCGTCGCGTCAAATGCTCGCACGTCACGAGCCGCCCTTCGCGATCGCGCGTGTTGCCGTTCGCATTGTTCGACGACTTGCGAAACACGCCGACCTGACCGCTTTCCTCGTCCCATCGCAGGATGCGGTCGTTTGGGATATCGCTCCACAAAAGATAGCGGCCATCACCAAACCACACCGGCCCTTCCGACCATCGCGCGCCCTGATACAAGCACTCCACCGACGCCGATGCAATCCGCAACGCATTGAAGCGCGGATCGAGCACACGAATGGCGGGATCGGGATAACGTCGGTCGGTGGGCGTCATGCAGGGTGTCTCCAGAATTGAACGGTGTGTCGGGCAGATATTCTAGTTCGGCCCGAGCTCGCCATCCCGCAAGCGCCACAAACTCAGCGGATTGTCATCCGCCAGCGCTTCGGGCAGCAGCGCTGCCGGCAAATCCTGATAGCACACCGGCCGCAAAAACCGCTCGATCGCCATCGCGCCGACGGACGTCGACCGGCTATTCCGCCGGAAACGGCCCGCCGTGCACCATCGCGTACGACACCTCTACGCCGGTCGGAAAGCCGTTCGCCAGAATCCCGCCCGGCCTTGCGCTCGAGCACCGGCAACAGTCGCTTCGCCAGATCGATATCGTCCTTTTCCATCAGAAGCGTCGCGGTCAACTGGCCTTCGAGATGACGCGCCGCCGCGATCAACTCGTCCTCGTCGCGGCACGTGACGATGATCGACGTCGGGCCGAAAATCTCTCCGGCGAGCGTCGGCGTCGCCAGAAACTGCTCCGCACTCACGCGATACAGCGCCGGCAGCGTGCCGCTGTTCGCATCGCCCTTTACGCCACAGTCGCGATCTGATTCGCGCCCGTTGTTGCATTGCGCTCGTCGATCCCGCTCGCATACGCCGCCGAGATGCCCGCCGTGAGCATGGTCTGCGTTTCCTTCTTCATGATCGCGGTGGCGGCGAGATCGATGAAATCGTCGAGATCGGGGCTTTCCAGCGCGAACACGAGACCGGGATTCGTGCAGAACTGGCCGACGCCAAGCGTCACCGAATCGATAAAACTCGCCGCCAGCGTATCGCCGCATTTTTCCAGCGCGGCAGGCAGCGCGAAAACCGGATTGACGCTGCTCATTTCGGCATAGACGGGAATCGGCTCTGCACGTTTCGATGCGATCTCGACCAGCGCCAGCCCGCCGCGTCGCGATCCGGTGAAGCCGACCGCCTGAATCGCCGGATGCGCGACGAGCGCGCCGCCGATCGCGTTGCCGTCGCCGACGAGCAGCGAAAACACGCCTTCCGGCAAGCCGCTGTCCGCCACCGCTTTCTGCACCGCGCGCCCGACGAGCTCGGACGTGCCGAGATGCGCCGGATGCGACTTCACGATGACCGGACAGCCCGCCGCGAGCGCGGACGCGGTATCGCCGCCGGCGACCGAAAACGCGAGCGGAAAATTGCTCGCGCCAAACACGGCGACCGGCCCGAGCGGAATCTTTTGCAAACGCAGATCCGAGCGCGGCAAGGGCTTGCGGTCCGGCTGCGCGGAATCGAGCGTGGCGGCGAGCCATCGCCCTTCCCGCACGAGCGATGCAAACAGGTGCAACTGTCCGACCGTGCGCGCGCTCACCTTCGAGCCGCGCCTTCGGCAGCGCGGATTCGGCATGCGCGCGGTCGATCAGCGTATCGCCGAGCGCGATGATGTTGTCCGCGATCGCTTCCAGAAACTGCGCGCGCATTTCGAACGGCGCGTGCCGGTAATCATCGAATGCGGCTTCGGCAAGCTCGCAGGCGCGCGCGACTTCCTTCGCACCGCCGCCGAACGCAGGTTCGAGATCGGCGTTGCGCGCGGGGTCGTACGCGCGGAGCGTGGCATCGGCGCCCCGCACCGCCGATGCGCCAATCAGCATTTCTCCGGTGATGTTCATGTCAGCTCCTTCTCGTGTGGTCTCGCGGATAGCGCGCGAGTGGACGTGCAACCGCGGCGGATGCATCGTGCGTGCCGGAACGCTTCGCCGGGCGCGTAGGCATCACAAGCCGACTGACTCGCTTAGCGCGCAAGCGTTCCATGCGAACGCGACAAAGCGGACCTTAGCAAACGCAGTGCGCGGTCGTTGAACCCACGTCAAAAGCACGCGCCCTCAATGCGCCGGCGGTCCTTCGGGCTTCACCGCAGACGTGCCCACCTTCCGAAACGTGATATGCGCGATGCGCCGCGCCAGCAGCGCCGCCACCAGCGCGGCGACGGCCGTCAGCATCGTGCCGATATGAATCGACTGCACGAGCGCGTCGCGGGCGGCGTCGAAAAGTGCGGAGGCATCGAGCCCGGCGTGGCCGAGATCGCCGAGCAGCGTGTCGCGCAGAGCTTCATCGACGAGAATGCGCGGATCGTCGAAACGCGGTAGCCATTGCGCCGACACCGGCGCGCCGAGCACGCTGATCGTGCGCGCGACGATCGTCCCGACAATACTCGTGCCGAGCATTCCGCCGACCATGCGCGTGGATTGCAGCAAGGCGGTCGTGATGCCGAAGCGCTCGCGCCCCGCGATCTCCTGCCCGAAAATATTCACGTTGTTCAGGATGAAGCCGAGTCCGATGCCGGTCGCGCCCATCGCAATCGCCACCCAAAGATGCGGCGTCGCAGTGCGCACGAACGACAGCCCGGCGGACGACAGCAGCAGCGTGAAGCCGATCGAGAGAATCATGGTCGGCTTCTTCAAATGAATGACGATGCGCGTATTGATAAAGCTCCCCAGCGCGATGCACGCGGTAATCGGCATGGCGAGCAGCCCCGCGGCCTGCGGCGACAGGCCAAAAGCCGCCCTGCAGCAAAAGCGGCGCGAAGAAGATCAGCGAGAACATCACGAAACCGGCCAGAAACGACAGCGTGAACAGCGTGACGAGTTGCGGATCGCGAAAAAGATCGAGCGGAATGATGGGATGCGGCGCGCACCGCTCGCACGCATACAGCACCAGCGCCGCGACGATCACCGCCGCGCCGAGCACGAGATTGGCGGTTGTCAGACCGTCCTGCGGCAGCGCTTCGATGAGCGCCTGAAAGCCGCCGCACCACGGCGACGAGCGTCTCGTCGAGCCAATCGATCTTCACGCCGCCCGCGCGTGGCCGATGCAGATTCGGCAGATGCATCCAGATGAAATACAGCGCCGCCGCGCCGACCGGCAGGTTGACGAGGAATGTCGAGCGCCAGCCCCAGTGCTGACTCATCCAGCCGCCGAGCGACGGCCCCGCCGCCGTGCCGATGCCATACGTCGCGGCCAGCACCACCTGCCAGCGCACGCGGGTGCGCGGATCGGGAAAGAGATCGGGAATCGCGGCGAATGCCGTGCCGACCATCATCCCGCCGCCGATGCCTTGCAGACCGCGCGCGAGCGCCAGAAACAGCATGTTCGGCGCAAGGCCGCATAACACCGACGCCACCGTGAACGTGATCACCGCCGCGATCACGAAGGGCTTGCGCCCGAAATAATCGCCGAGCCGCCCGAACACCGGCACCGTCACCACCGACGCCAGCAAGTACGCGCTCGCAATCCACGCGTAGAACTCGAAGCCGTGCAGTTCCGCGACGATCGACGGCAGCGCCATGCTCACCACCGTCTGATCCAGCGCGACGAGCATATTGACGAGGCCGATGCCGAGCATCGCGTAGAACGCGGTTCGGAAGGCGAGCGTTTGATGGGCGGGCTGCGGACTTTGCGGCGGGGTCGTGGTCGACATGCTGGCTGGAAAAGTGCTGAGGAATCGACGCGCCGGCCGTTTTTAAGCAGATGCTGATGGGCGGAAAGAGGAATTGTACGTGCTGCGCTGCGTCGAATCGACTCATTGCACGAATTGCGCGATACGGCTCCGCTATTCTGTCATTACAGAGAACGCGTCTTTTTACAGCTCGAACTTACGATCAGGTCGAATCAGTCGAAAAGGAGAAACGCCATGTTCAAACGCATCCTCGTCGCCATCGACGGTAGCCGCACTTCGCAACGCGCGTTCGAATCGGCCATCGAACTTGCTGTGACGCACGGCGCGGTCATGCAGCCGTATTACGTCGTCGAAAGCGGTCCGATGTATCTTGATGTGCCCGGCTACGATCCCTCCACGCTCCACACGAGCCTGATGCAGCAAGGCGCATCGCTCGCGACGGAAGCCGCCGACGCCATGAAGGCGTGCGACATCACCGGCGAAGTCGTCACGGTCGAAGCTACCGCGAGCGATGACGTCGCTTCGCTCATCACGCTCGTCGCCAAGAACTTCGACGCCGATCTGCTCGTCATGGGCACGCACGGACGCAAGGGCTTTCAGCGGCTAATTCTCGGCAGCGTCGCCGAACGATGCCTGCGGCAAGCGACCGTTCCCGTGCTGCTGATCCCGACCGCCGCCAGCGCGCCTGACGACGCATAACACGTCATTTCTGCCAGCAGGGCGCGGCATTTTCTCGCGCTTTCGGAAAGATTGGCTGTGGGACAATGCCTTGTCATTGGTCAAAAGAAAGGCTCGCCATGTCTGATCTTTCTCGTATCCGGCGCACAGGAGCCCATTGTTCGAGTTGCGCCATGTGTCATCTCTGCGTTCCGGAAGGACTTTGCGCGAACGATGTCGCCAAGCTCGAGCACGTGATTTCGATCACGCGCCCCGTCAAGCGCGGCGACACGCTGTTCCGTTCCGGCGATGAATTCAACGCGCTTTACGCGGTGCGTTCCGGCTCGATCAAGACCGTGGCCACGCACGATTGCGGCCGCGAGCAGATCACCGGCCTGTTGCTGGCGGGCGATGCGCTCGGGCTCGACGGCATCGGGCACGGCGAGTATCAGTGCGATGCCGTGGCGCTCGAAGACAGTTCGGTATGCGTTGTGCCGTATGCGTTGTTCGAACGCGTGTGCCGCGAATCCGATGCGCTGCAAAAGCGCATGTTCCGCATGATGAGTCAGGCGATCAATCGCGAATCGAGTCATATCGTGCGGCTCGGCTTGTTGCGCGCCGATGAACGCGTTGCGCGCATGTTGCTCGATCTGTCGGCGCGGCTCGCGCGTCGCGGGTACGCGGCGGCGGAGTTCACGCTGCGCATGACGCGTGACGATATCGGCAGTTATCTGGGCATGACGCTCGAAACCGTCAGCCGCACGCTGTCGTGCTTCGACAAGCTCGGGCTGATCGAAGCGCAAGGCAAGTCGATCCGTATCTGCGATTTCGACGGCTTGCGCAGCGTCTGAACGCCTTGGCCGGCGCGGCATCGCTCACGATTGTTGCGCCGGCCGGAATAAAACGGCGAGATAATTCGGTTGGCACACCGTTCGCTACGGTTTAGTCTCTTTTGTCCGGTCCCACGCCTGTCACGGAGATTAAGCGACATGAATCGCGAGCCTTCCCTGCGTCATCCGCTGCTGGAGCGCCTTGCCGAGGCGCACCGCGTCACTGACGAGCTCTTCGGCATCGTCAAGCCGGAACACCTGTACGACAGGCCGATTGCGGAACGTCACCGCATCGTGTTTTATATCGGGCATCTCGAAGCGTTCGATCGCAATCTCTTCGACAAGCGCCTGTTCGATTTGCCCAGTCCCAACGACGCTTACGATCAGCTCTTCGCATTCGGTATCGATCCTGTCGATGGCGGTCTGCCCACCGATCAGCCGTCCGACTGGCCGACGCTTGATCAGGTGCATGCGTATAAGGAAGCGGTGCGCTCGCAAATCGATGCCGCGTTCGATCCGATCCAACTCGCGGCGAATCCCGTTTCTCCTGATGAATCGTCCGCGCAGTTGCTCGAGGTGGCGATCGAACATCGGCTGATGCATGCGGAAACGCTCGCGTACATGCTGCATCAATTGCCGGTCGATAGAAAAATCTCTCCATCCGATGCAGCGTCGCAACATTCGTCTGAACAAACGCTCGCGCATGAATCGATGCATGTGCCGGCGGGCGAAGTCACGCTCGGTCTCACGCGCGAAAGCGGCGTGTTCGGCTGGGATAACGAGTACGGCGAGATGCGCGTGGATGTGCCGGCGTTCGAGATCGACCGGTATATGGTGACGAACGGCGATTACCTGCGTTTCATCGATGCGGGCGGCTATTGGAACCGCGATTTCTGGACAAATACGGATTGGCAGTGGAAAGAAGCGGAACGCATTGCGCATCCGGCGTTCTGGGTGCCCGGCGAAGGCGGCTGGAAACTGCGCACGATGTTCAATGAAATCGACTTGCCGCTCGATTGGCCCGCGTATGTGAGTTATGCGGAAGCGAGCGCTTATGCGCGCTGGGCGGGCAAGGCGTTGCCGACCGAAGCGCAATGGCAACGCGCCGCGACGGGCGTGCCGCATGTCGCGGAAGGCAACTTCGATTTCCGCCGATGGGATCCGTCGCCGGTGCAAGCGCATCCGGATAATCGCAGCGCGTTCGGTGTGGAGGGGCAGTTTGGGAATGGGTGGGAGTGGACTTATACGGCCTTTGGGCCGTTGGAAGGGTTTGAGGCGTTTCCGTTTTATCTCGGCTATTCAGCTAATTTTTTTGATGGGAAGCACTTTGTTATCAAGGGTGGTTCACCGAGAACGGCAGCTTGTATGTTGAGGCCGAGTTTCAGGAATTGGTTTCAGGGGCATTATCAGTATGTTTATGTGGGGTTTCGGTGTGTGGGGAGTGAGGGTGTGTGATCTGATCGCGGCAGCGTATCGCTGCAGAGCTTAATGAACCTGCTTGCTGCGCTGTCGCCGACTGAAACAACAAGGAGCAGAGAAGTCCTACAACTAAGTAGGCAGTCCAGAAGCAAACAGAATGTGAGGTGTGCAAAACTCTTCTCCTTAGGACTATCGTTTCACGCCCCAACCGCTTCCGGCGTTATGCATTTCTCCCGCCCTCTCTTAACGAAACGTTATAGACGTCAAATACCCGAAAAGCGAACATGTTCGATCAACGCCGCGCACACTCGTGATCCGGCAGACGGGGGTTATTCAGGTGTTCTCGCGGCCGCACGCAAAGTGGCCTCTTTGCAAGGGTTCGCTCCACGACCGCATTGGAACCGCAGACAACGAACCAAGGCCGAACCGCCATCGGCCCCGGCCCCGCCAACCTCACCTTTCCGCCCCACCCGCAAACACCGGCACCCCACGCTCCCCGCGATTCCCCAACTCCCGCGCTTCATCCGCTTCCACCGTCTTGCTCGTATCGATGAAAAGCGCCGCGAACGCACCGACCGCGCGCAACCCGGCCGAAATCGTGAACGGCACGTTATAGCTCCCCGTCGTCTGAATGAGATAGCCGAACACGACCGGCGACGTCATCCCCGCAATCCCAAACCCCGTGTTCATCATGCCGCCCGCCGTGCCCGCATACTTGCCCGCGATATCGAGCGGCAACGTCCACAACACCGGATTCGTGATCTCGAGAAAGAAGAACGATGCCGTCAAAAACCACACAGCGGCGATGGGGCTGGGCGCGTTGACCATCGGCAGAAGGAAGGCGAGTGATCCGCCCATGCCCACGACAAGAATGCTGACCCGTGCGAAACGCAAGCGGCCCGTGAGCCGGTAGATGCGGTCCGAAATCACGCTGCCGAGCGTATCGCCGATCACGCCCGCGAGCAGCGGCAACGCCGTGAAAAGCGCGAGATGCTTGAGATCGAAACCGCGCGATTCCTTCAGATACGACGGCAGCCACGTCAGATACACCCACAGCAGCCAGCCATAGCAAAAGTCGACGAACGTCACCAGCCACATGCGATGAATCAGCTTGCGCCACGGCGTCGCGCTCCTTCTCGCCCGCGCGATAGCCGATTTCCGCGGTCTCCTCAGGCGTGGTGCGGAGATTCTCATCGGGTGAATTCGTGAAGACGCACAGATACAACACCGTCCACGCAAGGCTCGCGACGCCGAGCAGAATGAATGGCTCGCGCCAGCCAGCGGCCGCGACCACCGCCAGCACGAGCGGCGGCGTGACCGCGCCGCCGAGCCGCGCGAAACTGTGCGTAATGCCCTGTGCAAAGCCGCGTTCGTGCACCGGCATCCAGTACGTGAACGCGCGTGTCGCGGTCGGAAACGCGCCGCCTTCGCCGATACCCAACGCCAACCGCAACAACACGAGCGCCATGATGCTGCCCGCAAAACCCGTCGCAAGCGTGGCCGCGCCCCAGATCAGCGATAGCACGGTGAGCACGAGCTTCGGTCCGAACTTGTCCGCGAGCCATCCGCCGATGATCTGCATCACCGCATAACGGATACGCGAACGCGGAAAACACGAGCCCGAGCTGCATGGACGTGAGCCCCATTTCATCGCGTATCAACGGACCTGCAACGGCGATATTCACGCGATCGATGTACGAGATGAAGTACATCACGCACATGACCGCGAGAATGATATGACGCGTCTTCACGTACTGACGTTTCTGGTTCATGTTGTCTCCTTCTCCATCTGATTTAGAATACTTCGTAATCTTTATGTTTTTGGTGCTTTCACGAGCTTCAGGCGCTGCACCTTGCCGGACGGACCGCGCGGCAGCGCATCGGTGAAACGGAATTCACGCGGCGTCTTGTAGCGGCCAAGTTCGCGCAGACAATGCGCACGCAAATCCGCGACATCAAGCGATGCCGCGCCGCCGTTCGGCACGATAAACGCCACGATGTCCTGCCCGTAAGCCGCATCGGGCACGCCGACCGCAGCCGCTTCGAGCACGCCCAGATGACGCAGCAGCGCCTCGTCGATCTCGCGCGGCGCGATGTTCTCGCCGCCCTTGATGATCAACTCCTTTGCGCGTCCGTTGATGTAGAAAAAGCCGGCTTCATCGCGATAACCCAGATCACCGGTACGCAGCCAGCCATCGGATGTAAAGGCGTTGCGGGTCTCCTCGGGCCGCTTGTAATAGCCGCTCATCAGTTGCTCGCCGCGCAGCACGAGCTCGCCCGTTTCGTTCGGCGCGCATTCCTTTCCATCGAGATCGACGATCTTCGCCGCACCGCCCGACGGCACACCAATGCTTCCTACGCGCCGCTTTTCAATTTCATATGGATTACTAAACGAAGGTGCGGCGGTTTCCATCATCCCCATCGTTTCGATGATGCCGATACCGAAGCGCGCCTCGAACGCGCGATGATGATCCGCCGGAAGCGCCGCCGATGCGCTGCGGCAAAACCTCACTGCCGACAGATCGCAGCCCCGCGCGCTTTCGCCGTTGAGCAAATCCACGACGATGGTCGGCACCACGTTGATCCACGTGCAGTCGTGCGCGGCGACTTCCTGCCAGAACGTGCGCGTGGAAAAGCGCGGCGTCATCGTCGCGGAGCCGCCGTGATAAAGCGGCGTCAAGAGCGCCACGACCAGCCCGTTGATGTGATAGAGCGGCAAGGACACCATCACGCGATCCGTGTCCGACAGCCGATGCTCCGCCGTGATGTTGCGCATATTCGCAAGCAAACTGCGGTGGCTCAGCAGCACGCCTTTGGGCGCGCCCATCGTGCCGGAGGTGTACATCAGAAGCGCGGTATCGCCGGGAGCGAGCGAGCCGGATTGGCTCGCGACGATATCGTCGTGCGTGGATAAACCGCGCGCCTGAAGCACCGGCATATCGGGCAACGCGTGCGCATCCGGTGACGTGCGCACGATCGCAATCTCGCGCGACATACCTTCCGCACGCAGTTCGTCGATGGCATCGGCAATCGCGTCGTACGTGTCATCGGCGACGAAGATCGCGCGCGTATCCGAATGCTCGATCACGTAGCGCCGCTGCGACGGCTGACTCAGCAAATTGAGCGGATGCGCAACGAAGCCGCTGTACATGATCGCGAGCAACAGGCGCGCAGTCTGGATGCCGTTGCCCATGAAAACAGACACGACATCGCCGGGAAGCAAACCCGCCGCCGCGCAGCGCGCTTCGAACGCGCGGCAGTCATCGCGCAGTGCGCCGAAGGTCAGCGCGTCGGGCTGCGTCGTGGAGAGCAGAAACGGCGTCGTGCTCGCGCGATCGGCGCGCGCATCGATCAACTCGCGCAACGTGGATACATCCGACGAAACGGGTACATCGGCCAGCGCGCTCATCGTCCGAACCTCCGGAAATAGCCGCCTAAAAGCGTATCGACTTCCGGCACGCGCTCGGCGATCGGATACGCGACGCGCGTCACGTTCAGGTATTGGCGATAGCCGAGATTGGCCGAAAAGTTATTCCCGCCCCACGTGCCGCAACCCATCGAAAGTGAAAACGGCAGGCCGGTGTCAAAGTTGCCGCCGGTCGCCAGACAATGCGCCTGATCGACGATCACACGCACGACCGGCAAGTGCGTGCCGAGTGCGACGGCGAGCGCATCGTCCGCGCCGTGCACGCCGACCGAATGCCCCGCGCCCATGTAGGCGTAGATGCCCTTCACGATCTCGATGGCGTGCGCCGTATCGCGCGCGCGATACATCGTCAGCACCGGCGCGAGCTTTTCGCCGGAGAACGGATAATCGGCGCCGAATCCGTTTTCTTCGACCATCAGAAATTTCGGCTCGCGCGCGGCGATGTCATCCAGACCCGCTTCACGTGTAATCAATGCAGCGGCGCGCGCCGTGCAACGCGCCGATAGCTTGCCGTCATGCCACATCGCCGCCTGCAAGCGCGCTTTCTGCGCGGCATCGAGCAGCACGCCGCCCTGCTTCGTCAACGCATCGAGCATGCTTTGATAGATTGCGTCTTCGATCACCACGCTGTTCTCCGATGAACAGCTCGTCGCGTTATCGAAGGTCTTGGACACGGCGATCTTGTGCGCCGCGTCATCCACATTCGCGCGCGCCGTGACGATCGATGCGACATTGCCCGCGCCCACGCCAAAGGCCGGCGTGCCGCTCGTGTACGCCATGCGCACGTTGGCCTGCGAGCCGGTCGTGACGACCAGATCCGCGTGCTTCATCAACGCGGCAGTGGCGGCCTTGCTGATCGGCTGCGGCAACATCTGCACGAGACCGGCATCGAGGCCGGCCTTGGCGAATTCTGCGTGAATGAATTCGATCAGCAACGCGCACGACGATAACCCTTCGGCGAAGGCGCCACGATCACCGCGTTGCCGCACTTGAGCGCATTGATGATCTTGTTGGCGGGCGTCGCCGCCGGATTCGTCGATGGCGTGATCGCCACCACCACGCCCACCGCGCGCGCAATTTCGACGATGCCGTTCGCCTCGTCCCGCGCGATCACGCCCGTCGTCGCTACGCCGTGCAGATCGCGCAAAAGCCCGAGCGTCTTGCGATAGTTCTTGCGGAACTTGTCGTCCGCGTTGCCGAGGCCCGTATCGCTCACGGCACGTTCTGCGAGCAGACGATTGCACTGCGGCTCCATGATCGCCCACGCAGCGGCCTCGGCGGCGGTATCGAGCGTCGCTTGTCCTGCGTGCTCGAAGCGGCGTTGTGCAGCGCGCGAACGCTCAACGAGCGCAGCGACGATGCGTTCGGTATCGGCCAGTGTTGCGCCGCTTGCTATGTCATTCATGCGATGAGCCTCGACTGTTGAAAGATTGAACGTGCTATCCAATCTAGTCAGCCGGGTTCATCGCGCGGTCCCGTTTTGTGGATTTACGAATGCTGCGAAATCAGCAGCATCGGAAAGCGTGTTTTTCGGGACTAACCCGAGTCCCGAAAAGCGCTTTTTTCGACGCACAATGAAAGCAAAGTAAAACGAGGGAGACAGAACACGTGACGTCGAATCAATCGAATGCTGCTGCGGTGCGCGCGTTTCGCGTGCTCGAAACACTCGCTGAAGCGAATCGCCCGTTATCGATGACCGAGCTTGTCGATGCGCTCGGCTTGCCGAAGCAAACGGTGCATCGCATCCTCGTGCAACTGATGGATGCATGGCTCGTCACGCGCGGCGCGAGCGACAAACTGTACGAATGCTCGGCGCGTGTGCGCATGTTCGCCATCAATGTGCTGATGCATGCGGGTCCGGCTGCGGCGCGTCATGCGCTGCTGGAACAACTCGTCACGCGCGTCGGCGAAACCTGCAATCTGACGATGCTCGCGGGCAACGACGTGGTCTATGTCGATCGCGTGGAAACCGGCTGGCCGTTGCGCATGCATCTGCAACCGGGTTCGCATGTGCCCTTGCATTGCTCCGCGAGCGGCAAGCTGCTGCTGAGCTTTTTTTTACTGAAGGAACGACGCGAACGCATGCCGCTTCGGGCCTATTCAGAACGCACCATCACCGATCGCGATGCTTTGCGGCGCGAGCTCGCGCTGACGCGCCGCCGCATGCTTGCGGTGAATAATCAGGAGCATTTGCAAGGGCTCGTGGCGATTGCCGTGCCGGTGATGCTGGATCGCAATCGCGCGTGCGCCGCAATCGCGATCCAGGCGCCGGTGGGACGCGTGGCGCTCAAATCTCCACATACGTACGCGCAGATCGTCCGCTTCGAAACTGGTTATTCGGCTGCGCAAACGAAGTTGCGACAGCGCGATCAGCAGGTACACGAAGATCGCCACCGTGCCGTACGAATTGACGAGAAACGCGAACACCGTATCCGGCGATACATACGACATCACCACCGACACATAGCCGAACACGGTGCCGAGGAGAATCGCGCGCACGGGCACGCCGCGCTTGTTGACCTTGGCGAGGCCGAGCGCCGCATCGCCGTGGCGTGTGAGTGCGAACAGCATGCGCGAGGCCGCATACAGACCCGAGTTGAGCGCGGAGAGCACGGCGGTCAGCACAATCGCGTTCATCACATTGGCGGCGGCGGGCATGCCCATTACTTCGAGCGCGCTGACATAGGGCGTGGCCATCTGATGCGAATTCCACGGCACGAGCGCCACGACCAGCGTAACCGAGCCGACGTAAAACACCAGCACGCGCGTGATGACCGAATTGGTCGCCTTGGCGACGGCCTTCGCCGGTTCCTTCGCTTCCGCCGCCGCGATGGTCACGATCTCCGCGCCGAAGTAAAAGCCCGTCGCCGCCACCGCGCCCGTCATCACCGGTCCGATGCACTTCGGCATAAAGCCGCCGTGTCCGAGGAAGGTTGTGGCGATATTTGTCGTATGCATCGATTTGGACCAGAGACCGCACACATAGAGTCCGCCAAGAAACAGGAACACGATGATCGCGCCGACCTTGATCGACGAGAACCAGAACTCGAACTCACCGTAACTCGCGACGGAAATCAGATTGGTCAGTGTGAGCACGACCAGCAGCACGAGACTGATGATCCACGCGGGCACATCCGGTATCCAGAACTGCACGAGTTTTGCGCCCGCGACCGCTTCGAGCGCAATCACGATGACCCAGAAATACCAGTACATCCAGCCCGTGAGAAATCCGGCGAGGCGGCCCAGCCCGCGCTGCGTCTTGAACGCGAGCCGCGCGTATTCATAGAACGATCCGACCGTGGGCATAGCGCAAGCCATTTCGCCGAGCATGCGCATGACGAGGACCACCAGCCCGCCCGTAATGAGAAACGAGAGTATCGCGGCGGATTCGGCCTGCTGAATCACCACGCCGCTGCCGACGAAAAGTCCGGCGCCGATGATGCCGCCCAGCGCGATCATCGTCATGTGGCGCTGCTTGAGCGCCACACTTGAGATCGCCTTGTTCCGTGCTCGAATGCATATCGTCTCCTGATCTGCTTTTATCGTGCTCTTACGCGATTACGCGTTGTGCTCTTTACAGCGCGGGCCGGTCCTTTCGGAAGGCGTTCTTCACCGCGATCTTGCCGTCACTGAACGTGAAGATATCGACCATGCGCGCCTCGATGCGCGAACCGTCCGCCTTGGTGCCGCGAAACGTCGATTCCGATACGCCGCGCTCGCCGCTCACGAAATGCTCGCCTTCTTTCCACGATGCATCGGGACACGTTTCCCACGCAAGCGCGAAGCCCTTGCGCACTTCGTCGCGGCCGCTGAAAGTGCGGCCCAGCACATCCGGCCCGGCCACGCCGTGAAACACGCAATCGTTGGCCATGCAGTTCATCAGCGCGTCGATGTCGTGTCGATTCCACGCGTCGTTGAACGTCTTCAACAGTTCAAGGTAATGCTGATCGGATTGAGTGTTCATAGATAGAAATTTCAAGTGCGTTGATAAAGCGTTTAGCGCTTCTCGTCCTGCGCCAGATACTTGTAATACAGAAAGCGTTGGCCGACGCGGCGAAACGGCGCGAAGCCTTTCCATCGCACCATGCCCATGACGTTCGGATATTCGAGCGACGATGCATAGATCGGCAGTTCGTCGCGGCTCGTTTGCCACTTTCCCGCGATGCGCTCGGCCAAGCGCCGCCCCGCATGCGCGGAAAACGACACGCCGTTGCCGCCGTAACCGACCGCATAAAACACGCTTTGCCGCGGATCGGGTTGCACGACACGCGGCATCATGTCGTGACTGACATCGACCCAGCCCCACCACGAATAATCGATACGTATGCCCTTGAGCGTTGGAAACTTGCGATGCAGCCCTTCGATGAGCACATCCATATGCCGCGGATTGGCCGCATCCGCGCCGGTGATGGCGCTGCGGCTGCCGATCTGCAAACGGTTACCGGCAGCAGGCGATAGTAGAAGCGCAGCGTGCGCGTATCGGTGATGACCACGCGCGTCTTGAAGCCCGTCGACGCGAGTTCTTCCGGCGTCAGCGGACGCGTGACGAGCGAGTTCGACAGAATCGGCATGATCTTCGCGTCGAGCGCGCGATGCATGTCGTTGCGCGTATAGCCGCCCGTCGCGAACGCGACCGCCTTCGCGCGAATGGTGCCGCGCGGCGTGCGTACATGATGGACGCCGCGCACCGTTTCGACGTTGAGCACCGGCGTACCCGGATGCACCCTCACGCCGAGCGAGCGCGCCATGCGCATATAGCCGAACGCGAGCTTGAGCGGATGCACGCCGATGCCGTCCGGCTCCAGCAACACACCGCAGCTTTCGCGATCGCCGACATACGACTGCGCAACTTCCTGCGCGCTCAGCATGCGCGTGTCGTAGCCGAAGACATCGCGCATCACCTTGCATTCGTTGGCGAGAAAATCCATCTTGCGCTGGCGGTGTGCGATATACAGATGCCCGCCCGGTTGCGGATCGCACGCGAATTCGCTGGTCAAACGCTTGAACGTGTCGAAACTTTCGCGCAGTTCGGCGTCGAGTTTGAGCGCCGTCTCTTTGCCCCAGCGCTCGATCCATTGCGAACGATACAGCCGCCCGCTCTCGTTCTGTCCCTGCCCGCCATTGCGGCTCGTGCAATCCCACCCGGTGCGGTTCGCATCGACGACCATTGCGCGGATGCCATGCTCACGCGCCAGAAAAAGCGCGGTGGACAGACCGGTAAAACCCGAGCCGACGATCAGCACGTCGGTATCGGCGTCGCCGGGTAAGGGGCCGTCGTCCGCGGGCGGCTCGCCTGCCGTTGCCACCCAGTAAGTCGGCGCATAGTCCATCGCCTGATGTCCGATGGGTGAGACGAGCGGATCGTACGGGGCGCACGGGCCATGAAAGGCCGACGCATCGAAATCGAGAGTAGCCACCGGAAGCTCCTTGGAAAGTGTCCCCATAGTGCGCTTTACGCCGTGCATCGCTTAGAGCCAGGAGAAACTCATCGTTAGTGCCAGGACGATGCCCGCATCTGGCTCTAGCGATTGCCCCGCTCTGGCACTACGGCACACAATTTTTGTCCGGTCATACTGAATCGAAGCCCATTGATCATACGGAGTGGACCATGCTCAAGGTTCTAATCGGACTGGTATTGCCGTTCATCCGCGTCATCGGCATGTTGCCGTGGGTTGCCTCGAACGATATTTACGTGCTCGGCATTCCCTTTATCTATGCATGGATTTTCGGCTGGTTCGTGCTGACGTCCGTGTGTCTGCAACTCTGCTGGGTTTTCTTCGATAAACCCGCCAGCCAGCGCGAAACACGCAGCGCATAAAGGAGAAAGGCGACATGGCTTCCACGGTATTTCTGGGCTTTATCCTGTTGTCGCTGTGGCTCGCGATTCGCGCGGGCAAGGGACGCGGCTCGCAAAGCGTGCATGACTTCTTCGTCGCGTCACGTCAGTTCGGCGCGTGGCTCGTGTTCTTTCTCGCGGCGGGCGAGATCTACAGCATCGGCACGATGGTCGGCTTTCCCGGCGGCATCTATGCGAAAGGGCCGACTTACGGCGTGTGGTTTCTCGGCTATATCCTGCTGGCGTATCCCATCGGCTATTTCGTGGGGCCGAAGATATGGGAAGCGGGCAAGCGTCATAACGCCATCACGCTGCCCGATCTCTTCAAGGGACATTTCGGCAGCCGCGCGCTGGAATTGATCGTCGCGGTCACGGCGCTGATCTTTCTGCTGCCGTGGGGCCAGCTCCAGTTCACCGGCCTCGTCGCCGCGCTTAAAGGATTTGACTGGGTGCGACGGGAGACCGTCAGGAGATAGAAGGTGAAAGTTCTTTACGATGAAGAACTAGCGATTCACATCGACCCCGAGTCATGCGGTGGCACTCGCGAGGGTGTCACCGCTTAAAGGATTTGACTGGGTGCGACGGGAGACCGTCAGGAGATAGAAGGTGAAAGTTCTTTACGATGAAGAACTAGCGATTCACATCGACCCCGAGTCATGCGGTGGCACTCGCGAGGGTGTCACCGAAGCGTTGACAGGGGCGCACGTAGGCCAGCCATTGAGCGAGGAAAGACTTTCCAATCGGAGTGCTGATGCTTTCCAGTCAGCAGAAGGCAATACTGAGCATCGGCTTGAGCGGCAGCTTCTGAGCGGCAGCCGCATCGGAGCTCGCGCGCGCGGCCGCTTCCGCCGCCGCGGCTTCGCGCTGCTGGCGGATCAACTGGTCGATAGCGCTTCTTCATCTGCTGGCATATCATCGGCCATCGCACCGCATGCCGAACAGGTCTTGCTGCTTGGAAACCAACGGTACGCTACTACTACGCGGCCGCCGCGCATCGCAGCTTTGTACTCGATCTGGCCGTGCAGACAGGATTCAGTCTTGCTGCACTACGAAGTCACACCGCGGAAGGCTTCACACACCACTGTCTCGGTTTGCCCTTGCCGCGCGCTTTACACTGCTTGCAACAAACGAACCGAACGCACCATGAACATTCGCGTCTAGCAGATGTGCGGGCAGCTCGCTTCGTTGCACTTTGATCCGTCGAGCAGCAAGATCGGCTGCTTGTGAAGTGCAGAATGCCTCGACTAACTCATTTTGCGCGTCTTCAGGCAACTGATTGAAGTGCTCCCAGCCATGTTCAATTTCAGTTCTCGCGCGTTCGTTTGCAGCGGCTTGCAGATGCTTGTCTCGTATATCCGATTCGCGACCCGCAGTCAACCGGTTGCTCTCGTTTCTGTCGGCTTGTTGTTTGATATGCACGTCTAGCTCTCCAAGCACCCAACCCTCTCGAAGTGCCTTCATCAGATAGCCAGCGGCTCGGCGGGTAACCTTGCCTTCATGTACCTTGAAGCGAGTGTATTCGATTGCCTTGTTTATCTTTTCGTCAGTGAACTGGTCTCGTTTGGTGATTATCTCGTTGATCTCCGTTTGATTCAGGCCGAACTCCTGCTGCAGCGTCTCATAGAGCGATTTCAAAATAAGAAAAGCAGTCTTCTGAGCGTCGGGTGGCTGCTGGTCTTGCAATGCAAATCGCACTTGGCCCACACGTTTAGATCCAGGAATATTTTTCGTGTCCATCTCAAGGTGCATCCCGGTTACCGCCTTGATATCGGATATCGCCCGATTGAGCACTTTTGCCTTGAAGTGTTTGAACTCAGCGTACGTTTCCTTGTTCGCACAATCCATCCAGACTCTGAGAAAGTCCAGTTCGAACCACGGTGTGATGCCGTCCTCCAGATACGGAGTGAGTCGGTCGAATAATATCTTCGAGTATATTGAGGCAAAAACGTAACGCAGGTTGAGAAAGTGAGACGCCGAGGGCTTTTTGATAGCGACCTGAAGGTCTTTATCAACTTTAAAGACGAACTCACCGTTGACTATGAACGCGGAACCCATTAGGGGAATGCGTCCCCACCGTCGGCGTTCTGAATCATTTACATCCACTTCGCTCAGCACAATACCGGCTTTCTGCGCCTCTTCAACCAATTTCTCAAGGTGGCGCCGATTCTGACTCGTGGTGCACATAAGCCACCGGAGCAGACCATAGTCCACGCGATACTGTTCTCGAACGTCAGAGGTTTCTGCCACGAGAAAGTAAGCGATGTCGACGAGTCGACGAGCGGCGAGACCTAGGTCGACAATTTTCGCGAAAGCGTTGCTTCGGCGAAAACCCAACTCCTTCGGCGCGCTTTCAATTGATTCGCCTCGCGCGGCTAGGTCGTCGAATAATGCAAGGGCCAGTTGATTTCCCGCAGTGGTCTCCATCCGCGTTCCTGTTTCAATTTAAGCGCACAATTGTGATCCGAGGCTCATCTTCGCAGACGAACCTTTCCTGCCCCGAGTTCCTTACAGGCTCCGACTCGTGATCCCGGCGGACTGCCGGTGCTGATAGGCGTAACTTTCTCGAAAGCCTCGCGTAGTATCGCGTAGTATTGAATCTGTTGCCCACAACTCAAGGTTCCAAGGTTCAGCGCCGCGTTGTCGTCACGGTCGTGGAGCATGCTGCGTCCTGCACACTGCCACTTGCGAATCTTAAAAACGTCAGGTCTTCTTTGATGCTACCGCAGCAACTGCACCGCTTACTGCTCGGGAAAAATCGATCTGCGACGTGGATCTCGCGATCAAACCGCTTGAGCTTGTACGTGAGCTGGCGCCGGATTTCATAGAATCCGATGCCAGCCGGCCTTCTGCTTGACACGCTTGCCCGGCTTCTTAGCCGTTCCATGTGCAGATACTGTCATGCCTTCCACCGACAGATTCTCGACTACCGCCGCTTGAGTTTTGCGTGTGATGTCAGTCGTAGTCTTGTGCAGGAAGTCACGGCGAATGCATCCGACGTGATAATGCGCGCGAGAGAGCATTTGCGATGCCTTCCGGTGATTATTCGATTGCGGCAGCCGCGTTCCCTTCGGAATCGCTTTGCCGCCAAGCCCCACCGCAGTTTTAACTGCTTCGACCTTGTGCGCCACACGCCGGTGACGGATGTTAATCCGGCGTGTCATTGCTTTGAGCGGTCGCGGAGTCTTATAGCGTGTCCCGTCCGAGCAGACGATCTCAGCTACATTCAGGTCGACGCCAATGACTTCCTGCTCTGCCTTCGACTTAAGCACTGACAGCAACGCGTCGAACTGCACGCTTAGAAACCAGCGAGTCCCTTCGCGAATAACTGTCGCGCCAAGAAGCTTGTCGACGAATCGTGGCGATTCTTTGAGCTTGACTTTGCCGACAAGCGGGAGCTTGACGTCACGCTCATTGAGCGTGAGTTTGTCGTTAGCGACATAGAATGAATCGACGTACCGGCCTTTGCGCTTAAACATGGGGCTGTGCGCTTCTTTACCTTTCTTGATGTCATTGAAGAGCTTGGTCCACGCGTTGCTGAGACGCGAAAAGGCATCTGCATGTGAATCACGGTGGACCTCTTTGAGCCAAGGGTACTCGGCATACTTCACCGCGTTGAACTGTTTCTTCAGTTTCAATGCACTCGGTTTTAGACCTGCGTCAAATTGCCGATTCCATTCGGCGAGTGCCCAGTTCCAGGTGAAGCGATCCGTTTTGCATGTACGGCGGAAGTAGTTGACCTGGTCGGCCGTCGGTGCAAGCTCAATCTTGTGCGCAGTCAGCATCCAGCGCCTCTTTTAACTTTATTTTGTAGAAGTTGTTAGCTAAGCCTCGAGCCGCAACGAATTCCTCAAGAACGCGCTGTTGATTAATAAGGTCCGGTCTCTGCGCGGCCGACGAAACTCGATAGTAAACCACGATACGGGACGCCTGCTGGTTCAGCACAAGGCCCGCGAAATGCGCGCGGGCACATCATCTACTCTTTGTAGATTGTGAAATACCAAAGTCAGCTCCTGTGGCATGAGATTGAATCATTAAGGTAGATATGTAAAAAAAATCGGTTACCTTGTGAGTTGCCAATGGAACGTTCGTTGTTTTGTTTGTAGGTTCACTTGTAAACATACCTACTTACCGACGTCTATGCGTCAATAAATTCAATGGGTTAGGTTAGGAAAGTAGACGAGACGTGACACAAGGTCACTGGAATTGTTGCGCAAGGTAACTTCGATGGAGGGCAACGTCACCAAAATTGTTTTGTGTTCGGGCTTCCAGTCCTTCTAAGGTAACTGCCATTGTTGGTCAAGGTCGCCGAATTTGTTGTTTAAGGTCACCAAGATTGTTCTGTTCACGTCCGTGCATCACCTTCGAATTCGGCCAAGGTAACCAAGTTTGTTGTTGCTGCGGTGATTCAACACCAGCGACGAATGCGAGATCGATGAGGATGCGGCGGCCCTTAACGCTGTGCTGTGAGCGAATATTGACCAACGCTCCGGCGCATCTCTGGACGAAGGTATCCAGTTTTGTTTTTGTGGATAACCCACGTGGTCGGCTTGGGTTTTCTCGACTTGAATCGCACGAACAACGGAAAACCGCTGTCAGCAGCCTGCTTGCGGACTAAGACGTTGGTTTGCGAGTGCTCGCTTTGACTGCTGCAGACAGGCTTACGAGGGGAAGGTAGCCAGATTTGTTGTCGAAGTCGGTCAATCCGCACAAAGGTGGTTACCTTTGAGTATTTCTTCATCGCTTCGCGCGACGTTTTTATGCTACGCGCCAAAACAAGGGCGAGCGTGGGCAAGCTAAGACGATCGTCACAAGCTAGACTGAGCTGTTCAGTCAGTGATTTTTACTTGAAGTTCGACTATTCTATGAAAGTTATCAAAAGATATATGGATCGTAGAATATGTTAATTAAGAGTGAATTTCCTGAAATTGATAGGGCCGTCACGCTCGACACCGTCGATGGCTTGTCTAGGCGGCTCGCAGATCTCGTCCAGGATCTTCGTCGGGACATTCTGACTCCCAATCCTCGAAAACACCCGCCTACTTTCACAAGTACACAGGTTGCGGAGATGTGCGGCATCGATCGACAGCGTCTTCATTACTTGGCAACCAGGGAAGGTGGTGATTTACCCTCGGGAGAAGTCCAGAAGAACGGTCGGATTCGAACTTTCACCTTGGCTGAAACGCGCCGTTGGTTTCAGCAGGTATCAATGACACTCAAGTCACGGTTGCTCGATGGGGGTGACGGTTTGGGACGAGTGTTAGCAGTCTCGAATTTCAAAGGCGGTTCATGCAAGACGACTACTGCTATGTGTCTTGCACAGGGGCTGAGCCTGCGGGGTCGTAAAGTCTTGGTTGTGGATTTAGATCCGCAAGCGTCATTAACAGAGCTTTGTGGCTTGTACGCGGAGAAAATGCTTGGGGAAGACGACACGGTCCTCCCGCATATTTATTCGCCAGAGGAAGACAAGCTCGAGGATGTTATACAGCAGACGTATTGGGATGGAATCGATGTGATTCCTGCGCACCCGACGCTATTTGCCGCCGAGTTCTACATCCCGGCCCAAGTAAGCAAACAAGAAAACTTTCAGTTTTGGGGCATTTTGCGGGATGGTCTGGCACCGCTGCGTTGTAGTTATGACTATATCATCCTTGATACCGCGCCGTCGTTGTCGTATTTGACTATCAATGGCCTGATGGCGGCGGATTCGATGATTATGCCACTCGTCCCTGAGAGCCTTGATTTCATAAGCTCCGTGTCCTTCTGGACCTTGTTCAACGATATGGCAGGTAGTTTTAAGGACGGTGGGGACGAGAATAAGAAGTTCGATTTCGTGAGCGTCCTTCTATCGCGAGTTGACAACAGTTCTACTTCTTCGGCATCGGTCGTTCGAACGTGGGTACAAGCAGCCTATGGGCATTGGACCAGTGCAATTGAAGTGCCGGCAAGTTCGGTAATGAGCACTGGAGCGGTTGGGCTTGCAACAGTTTTCGACGTTTCGAAATGGGATGGCGGTAACAAGACGCTTGCTCGTATTCGCGAGCCGCTCGAGCAGTATTGTCGTTGGGTAGACGAGTTTTATATGGAAGCGGGAGTGTAGAACAATGAACATGCTCAAACGTTTGCAGACAAACACGGCTAATCTCACGCCAGCAGCCGAGCGTAATGTGCAGCAAGATGCGCTGGAAAAAAAACCAAAAACAGGCATAGGGTTGGTAAATCAGCTCAGCAAGGCAGAACTGCGTGTGACAAAAGCAGAGGAGCGCGCGAGTACGGCGGAGCAGCGCGCGGAATTGGCTGAAGCGCGATTGGTAGAGTTACAAGATCGCGGAACGCAAGGCGAAGTGCTGCTGTCAACGGTGAGGCCAAATCCGTGGCAACCAAGGATGGTGTTTGACGAAGACGAACTCCACGACCTAGCCGAAAGCATCAAAGAAGTTGGGCTTATGCAGCCCGTGCTCGTTCGACGGATGAAGTCAGCACAAGGCGATGAGTATTTTGAACTTATTGCGGGCGAGAGACGCGTGCGCGCTCATCAGTTGCTTGGTGAAGATAAGATCAATGCCATTATCACGCACGCTGATGATGCTGACATGGTCGTGTTGGCGCTGACCGAAAACATAAGTCGTAAGGACCTTAGCGACTACGAAATAAGCAAAAGTGTCCGACGCGCTGACAAAGAGTTTCCTGACCGAACTAAGTTAGCCGAGGCGCTGGGGCTTTCGCGGCGAGGTCTGTATAAGTTCTTGGCATATGCGAACTTGCCCGAGTTCATGATCAACGATCTAGAGATCAAACCGGGAATCCTTGGGTGTCATGCGGTAGACAACATAACGAGTGTATTGAAACACCGTGGTGCTGACGGAATCTTAGCCGCAAATGATTTGTGGCCAGACGTTGTTTCGGGCCGGCTCGAACAAGGGAGGTACGCGAGCGCAATCAGCGCGTTAGTCGATCAACGGGCACTAGCTGTTCCGTCTGGCGAGCGAACAATTGATAAGTTTTTCGCAGGCAAAATCCAAGCTGGGAGCATCGTCAAAGATGTGAACAAAGGGATAACGGTGAAGTTTAAACCTGGTGTCATATCCGAGACCCAAGAAGTGAAGCTCCGACGATTCCTCGAGGAAATGTTCGAGACCGAGACGTCCGATACGGAGTGATGTTTTTATCGGAGTATCGGCATACCGGTAGCTTCGTGCCCAAGGGTCGCGTAAAACGTGGTACGAGCATTGGTACTTCCTACGCAGTTGCGCATGCGAGTGTGCCCATTGGGCACACTCGCTCGGTTTGCCCCCGCGCTCGCACTGCTGCAGACGGCCAGATTTGAAGTGTGCCAAATGGGCACACTCCTCGGAACGTGCATGCTTTTGCAACGTGGGAGCGGACCCGCCTGATCCGGGTTGGATCGGATCACACATTACAGAGTAGCACGATGAGCGTAGTCGACTTGTTTGGCGCGAGTGCTATAATTAGAAAAGTCCACAGTGGAGTCGGCCATGACGGCTCCTGTGGCTCTGAAAATGTTAACTCTCTCCCCGCCTATTCGTGCACGATGAAGGTGTGAGAAATGTAAGCGCCTATTGCAGTTGGCTAGCCGCCGCCGTTCGCGGCCGCCACGGCAGCCCGATCATCACAGCAGCACTTGTCGATGTCGCCGGGGAAACGTGCCGCATCAGGTCGGCGAAAACTCGTCAGCACCGGCCAACACGGTTTTCCATTGCTCCAGCGGATTTTCTTCGTCAGCAATGGCAATAACCTACTGCCATAAGGTAAGGATCTTCGGACTACCGTTATCTACCACGTCATGTGCGGTCCACAAGGTGAGTGCGGTCCACAAGGTGATCGCAACCTCCGCAAATCGGATCGTGATGTGAGTAGATCGCCGACCGAATGACCAACCAGCTTCATCTCCGTGCCAGCATAAGGGCCGCTAAGGCTGCACGCCATCCCAGCGATCAGTCGCTTCATTGCCACTGGATCATCTTATTGATGCCGTCAACGTGGTAGGCGAGGGTGGTTATCTCGCATGCTTGTCTGCACCTACGACGTGCGCGGGATGTTCAATGTGGAGAGCAGGGCCCTTCCTTCGCGGCTTCGAAGCTGAGTTCGCGGTCTTGCTAGTGCGTGGTGAGGACAGCCAGAGTCGCCGGCCTGACGGGCACTTTGTGCTGCTTTGCTGCTTCCTTTGTGCCAACGATGATTACCTGCCAGGCAGGTCCATTGTCATCCCCGCAATTCGAGGGCGACGTGGCCTCCCGCCGGGTGCTTACCAGTTCTTCACGGCGCAGCCCGGAACTCGTCTAGCAGTAGGGCGACACGAACGATGTGCCAGTACCTACCGTCTTCCCGCGCGGATTGCTGATCAATGTAAGCGCTGGTGCGTTCCCACAACGACGGCGGGTAAAACTGATTTTCGAGACTCAGTTCTACCGTTGCAGGGTTTCCATTGACCGCCTATCGATGGCGGTCCGACCCGCCTCGTAAAACTTCTCTATTGTTCGGTTCTCGCGGGCCGCGTCGCCCTTGGTGTGGATCATCGCAATCGCCAGACACGCGACTCATGGTGGATTTCACGTCTGCGTCCACAGGGGTCGCAGTGCGTCGCAGCGGTGCACGGCAGCCCCCATCACGAAGCTGCACGCAACCAACGTGACGCCACTGGCGGCCAGTTGCGCCGCCACAATGCCCGCTGGATCCTTTGTGAATGGCTATTGATAGAGCTTCCAGGCCAGCTCAAAGCCAAGCCATGGCAAAGTTCCCGCCACCGCAACAAAGCATTCCGGCTGTGTCTGCGAAAGCCGCCGGGCGCAGCCGGGCTTATCGAGCACTACAGACGCCAGGGCAACGGCCGCCGCTGCCATAAGCATGCGGGTGCCAGGGTAGGCAGCTGACCAACACAGCACGGCAAGCAGCACGGCGGCACCTGTGGTCAGACTCCACCGGAGCGCCACCGGGGTATCTCTGACGGACGTGCCGTTGCCGGGTCGGGCGTACAGGGGATGCATCGCGAAGTAGAACAACTGGAGCACTGCGGCGTCGACGAGCGCCATGCCAGTACCCAACAGGGCGTGCTCGATCACTGAGACCGCGTCGCGCCAGTGAAAGAACGCGCGCACTGCCGCGCGGACCGTCCGCACCGCCGGATCGTTGTTCCGTGCGGTGGTGCGCTGCTGCATACTCCAGCGGTAAAGCGCGAGTGCGGCCGTAAGCGGCGGAAGTGCGAGCCAGCAGGTGGCGCAGCGAGCGCCGGATGTATGGCCAGTCAGCGAGGGTCATGGTCGTTTCGGAATGCGGGAGCGAAGGTGCCGCGCCGGCGATCGCCATGCTTTTTATACGGCCGAAGCTCTAACGAAGTTCGGCGGGGCAAATTCTGGTAGCATAAATCCGTATTCGTGATAACTCCGGTTATCTGATGTGTGTGTTTCGCGTCATCAAGCATGGCGATTAATCCAGGTCTGAAGGCCGGTGCTGAAATCAATCCACTGCCTTGTGGCAATGTGTACCGCGTTTGAGCCATATTTAGGGAATGGATAGGCTCGCTCTATCTCCTGGATTCATGTTGCAACTACAACTGGACTACAATTGGTGCTTGCATGAAGAGGATCACATGACTACTGACACCTATGTTCGCGCCCGTATCGACGCTGTTACCAAGGAACGGGCATCTGAAGCGCTCAATCGGATGGGATTGTCCGTATCCGATGCTATCCGTCTGCTCATGCTGCGTATCGCGGACGAGCAGCGTCTGCCGTTTGAAGTGGCCGTGCCGAACACCACGACGCGCCGCGTCATCGAAAAACTCGAAGCTGGTCGTGGTGAGCGTTCCGATTCCGCTGACACCCTGTTTTGGGATTTGGGTCTCTGATGCTCACAGTCGTGCGTTCGGGCGCATTCAAACACGACGTGAAACGTGCCGAAAAAAGAGCAAGGATCTCCAAAAACTGCGCACGTTGTTGCAGTTCCTGCTGGAACAACAGCCTCTGTCAGAAAGGTACCTCGATCATCCGCTGAAAGGCCAATGGAATGGGTATCGAGACTCACACCTCGAACCGAACTGGCAGCTCATCTACAAAAAACTAAACAATCTCAAAAAATCCTTATACTGAATTAGAGCCAACAGCGACCATATGTTATGAAACGTCAGTGTGCGTTCAGGGGAAACTGGGTGTGGAAAAAACGCATTGCAAACAAAGATCGTTTTTGACTCTACATCGATCGGCAAATTTTGATTAGTACCCGTAGTCAGAGCACGCCAACGTTCATGCGCCCTGTATTGATGCCATTCTTGACGTTCGCGCCACTCATGCGCTCGCCAGTCTTCGCCATAGATAATCGGCGGCGGAGGCGGCTGATAGATAACAGCGGGCCGGGGGGCGCGTAGTAGACGGGTGGCGGGGGAGGGGGCGGTGGATAATAAATCGGCGGCGGCGCGATGTAGACAGGTGGGGCGTAGCCAAAACCAATTCCGATTGTCACGTGCGCCGACGCATCGATGCACGCACCGGACAAGCCCACGCTGAGCAGCACGCTAAACAAAGTTGACATTCGTTTGGCACGAACGCCGAGAAGCTTGATGTCGATGGAGCAGACCATAACAACTCCCTGTGGATCTGAGCTATAAACGCCTCGCGTCTTGCGTCCGTGGATATGAAAGATGTAAGCGTCTATTGCGAATGGATGCCCACCTGACCTCATGGGATGTCAGCAACTGGCTTGTTAATCGTTTCCGCCAGGTTCGTCGGTTTTGAGCCGACGATAAAAGGATGCAGCCTCCCGCAGCATCCGCTGCTTTTCCGCCTGAACGTAGATCGAAGTCGTCTGCAGCGAGGCGTGTCCGAGGATCTTTTGCACGATGTCCAGCGGCACGTCTTCGGTGACCGCGAGCGTGCCGAAGACGTGCCGAAACGCATGCGGTGACGTGCCGACCAGCAGCTTCATGTCTTCGACTGACAGATCCGGCATGCCGGCGATAAGGCGTTTCATTGCCCATTTGACCATTTTGTTGATGCTGTCGACGTGGTAGGCGAGGGCGGTGCCGTCGGCATACTTTTTTTGGCCGAAGCCTGTCCGAGGCACAAAAAGTGTGGACAGCAGCGGTCCGTCTTTCGCAGTTTCTAAGTCGAGGCCTCGATCGCGCCAGTGCACGCTCAAAGCGGCGATGGTCGCGGGGCTGACCGGCACCGTGCGTTGCTTGTTCCGTTTGCCCACGATGGACAGTTGCCAGACAGTCTCATCGTCGTTGCTGTGGCCATCCCCGTGGCTTGTCGGCGACATCGCTTCACGCCGTGCGCCAACGAGTTCCTCGCGCCTGAGCCCCGAGTCGCCCCCCAGCAGCAGCGCGACGCGAATTGACCGCCAATATGAGCCTTCCTCTTGCCCGCATTGAGTGTCTATGTATGCTCGGATGCGTTGCCAGAGCAACGGCGGCAGCGCCCGATCCACTTTCGGGAGATCTTCCCGCTGGATGGTGATCGGATCCAAGACAGCTGTCCAAGGATTGCCCGCGAGGTAGCGAACATTCACCAGCCAAGTGAAAGCCGCACGCAACGCGCGCACGGCGTAGAGTTGGCTTTCGGCGCTCAGTTCCGCGGTGGCGAACGGCCGCCATCTGCCGCTTGCTCTGGATGCACGCGGTCCAACGAAATTGGGAGAGGGTGCACGCAAGAAGTCTTTATAGGCTTCACAGTCATCGGCCAGTAGCGAGCTCAGCGGTTTTATTCTAATGGTGACAGACCATAACAGGAAGCGCTCGAGTTCTTTAGTGTAGGCGCGTAGCGTCTTAGGCTGTTCACGGTAGTGATGCAAATACGCCCGTACTGCGTCGAGATCATGGCCCGCCTGGATGTAAGGAAAGCTGCCATGGCGATTGATGCCGTCCGTACCCGATAGGGCGTGTGCCAGTTGGAGGCGCTCAAGCGGTACAAGCGTGACGGAGACCGTATCAATCGTTACACGTTGGCTTTCTGGCGCGCTGAACGGGTCGTCGAGCGACACGTCTGCGGCCACGTGCACGCCGATCAGCGTTTCGTTTTGACGCAGCCACGATAGGATTCGCTGCGCGCGCCCCGGCCCAATGCGCGGAATGGCACGCCACCAGCTTCTACCGCGCCGATTACAAAACCCCACCAGTTCGACCAGTGTGCGAATCCCTGCGTCGTTCAAGCGGCGCGCGACCAGCGGCCGGAACCACATGCCGACGCTGTGCGTTGCCTCAGGCTTGGCCACTGCCAACAGCGCAACCTGCTCAACCATCTTGAGCGTTACGGCCGTGAGCCGTGCGCTGCCGTGGGCTTTGGCCGACGCCTTCAGATAGTCTGCGAGCACCGACGAACCGTGCTCGAGCGCGAGATCGACCAGTTCCACCTGCATGCGCCGCAGATATGACTCGACCCATCCCGGCGTCGCTTCATGGCCTTGCTCGTCTTCTGAGAAATACAGGCGCGCGATCGTCGCCGCAGGCACACGCTGAACGAACGCGCGGAGCGCCGCAAAGTGATTCCTCGTGTACAACGCTCGGCTTTTCGTGACGGTCTGCGGTTTATTCGCCATATGCAGCTTCTCGTTGATTCGTCGGAAGGCCCGTCTGGGCGGGACGTAGATGTCCTACCCCCTGATTTTACCCATTAAACGTAATCCTGATAATTCATATTATCAGGATTACGTTTCAGCGGTAGAATCAGCTTATTGCAAAACGCGTGAGAGGGCACAGGCCCGTGACACAAGAAGTTTCAGGCGATGAGGGTGATTCCAAGGATCGCGACGGGATCATCGTCGCGACGCACGTGTTCCACGGACGGCAAACGAAACGTGATCAGCGTCAGCATCCTGATCACGACGACTTAAATCGCTGGCCGGCATAAGCGCCCAGCCCTGAAGTTGCGCAAGTCGTCCTGAAAGTCGATCACGCTGAAGCGCACCGCGGCCGCCGCCTGGCTCACGTCGCACGGCGACGCGGCCGGGGTTGCCGATCAAGCCGACACGCATCTAACTCGCCGTGCTGATCGTGCTGTCGGAGATCTATGGACAGTCTCTATTAGAGACGCCGTTTTCGGTGCGGTCATGGACGTCATTGCGGACGGTGGAGCCGTCGCCCTCGTGCAGCGTGTGATGTACGGCTCGCCCCCCACGGACGATGATGACGTCACGGGCCTCGCGCACGAAAATGCGCGAGCTGGCCTGAGGTGTTCCTCTCGCAGACCCATGCGGTGCTCGCCGAATCGGCGTGCATGTGCGTCCATCGGACGCGGAAGGGATGCTCCGTTGAGCGACGATGACGATCACGTTGGGCGAGGTGACGAAGACCACAGCTATAAGAGTGACGAGGATCCAACTGGCGGCGCCGGCGGTCATGTCTAAGTGCACCGATTATCTAAAACGCCCGGTCGCGATGGAGCGCGGGTTCACGACCAAGGACTTCACGGCGTTGCCTCCCATCGTGCAACGCATCGCGCCGGCGATCACCGCGCGCCTATTACGATCCGGATGAAGACGCGCATGCGGTGACACGCGTCGCTGCAGACAACGACCATCTACGTGCAGGCTGAGAATCAGTGTGTACTAGAGGGAATTGCAGGTTATTACGCACGGTCCACCGCAGATCGTGTGTTGCCCTGACCGGCAAACTAAAGCATGCATGGAGGTTGTCACGGCAGGATTGATCCCCGTAGGCGCCAACGGTTTAGCGTTTAGCGTGCGGATGAACACAGCAAATAGCTGTAAGTTGGATTGCCAGAGGATCGACGCGTATTCTCGCCTCAATTACCAAAATTTGGTATTCTAGCGAAAATCTGGAGTAGAGATGATGAGTAAGAACACTTCCGTTTCACTTGGAGAGCACTTCGCGGATTTCGTTGAAGACCGTGTGCGTGCAGGACGCTACAATACAGCGAGCGACGTGGTCCGGGCTGGCCTCCGGTTGCTTGAAGAGCAGGAGGCGAAGCTCGACACGTTGCGTGCGGAATTAGAGAAAGGCGAGCGCTCGGGCCCTTCGCGGCCCTTCAACTTCGACGCTTTCCTCGTGTGCAAGCGAAAGTCGACGAAATGAAAGAGTTTGTTCTCTCGCCTGCGGCGGAGTTGGATCTTGACGACGTCTGGGATTATTCGGCCGAGCACTGGGGCCTCAATCAGGCCAAGCGTTACATTGGAATGATCCAAGACACGATTGTTGGTTTGGCGCAGGGCGCATAGCCAGGGTGCTCTTCTCACATTCGGGCAGGCTACCGCCGTGCGTTGATAGGCTCGCACGTTCTGTTTTTCAAAGAAACCGATACGCTGATTGATGTGATCCGCATCCTCCATCAGCGGATGGACCCGTCACAGCATTTGAGCGATCACTGACATTCGTGCTTTCGGCAGTCAGTGGTATCTGTCGTGCCAACGCTCCGCCCTACTCGCTCAATTCCCCATGTTTCTCGATTCGAATGTGCTGCGAGTCAAGACTAGCTCGATCCTCGGTCACGCTGCCAATATATCTATCGACGCGCGTTAAGCGCGCTCGGGTTCAAAATCAGGAACAACGTCCGCCCACGGTCGGCAAAGGGCGCAACGCCGGCTCGCGGTATCGGTAGGTCCGAAGTGGCTGATCGTTGCGCTCGTGCTAGGATTTTCCCAACAAGAAAGGAGCAGCGATGGCAGTGCATGCTATAATGGCGGTTAGGATGGACGGGAATTCGCCAAGGGTCACACACTTGCTTTGGGGGCGGGTGTCGGTGAGCGGAGAACAATTTGAGGTTGCTCCACACACGTCGCCTGTAATCGACGTGGTAGATGCACTGGCCAAGGGTGACGCGGTCGTAACAGTCTTTCCGCTCGACGAACAGCGTGTCGCAGGCCCAGAGGTCCGGCGCGTCGTTGACGAGGCCGGACGTGAAGGCATCGAAATGGTTGTCGCCGATTCCGATGCAGGCTGAACGCTCGCGGACCTGCCACGGCTTGATCACGAGTAGAGTGCTCATCGGGTCGCTCGATTGAGCGAAGTCTAATCACCCGCGCCGCACTAGCGTCGAGAACTTGCCCTAAGCTCGCGCGTGTCGGCATCGTGCACGCGGGTTGGCTTGTCGTGCGGTCCCCATGAGGCAGTGATCGGCCAGAAGGAGGCACTCGATGCGCGGAGTAGCATCGCCGGCAATCAGACGGTCACGTTAGGCCGACCTTACTCTGACGGAGTTACGCCATGGCTGAAGCGCTTACCGACCTCAGTTCTTTTTCTTTCGTTCTCGCGGTGCCAAATCTCGAAGCCAGTGCTTCTTACTTTCGCGACGCGCTTGGTTTTCGGCTGGTCTGGCCTGACGGCATAGGTTGGAAGTTAGCAACGAGAGGAGGTGTGCGCGTCATGATCGGCCATTGCCCCGATGCGATGTTGCCTTCGGCAACCGGCGACCACATTATTTCGGCTACCTCCACGTGAAGAATGCCGACGCACTTCATGAAGAACTTGTCGCTCAGGGTGCCATCATCCTGCACCTCTCCTCCGACCGACAAACCGCACGGCATGTGAGAGTTTCTCGTGGCCACACTGGACGGTCATCGAATGATGATTGGCCAAGACTTCTCATAACGAATGGTCCTTGTGGAGCGAGGCGATTGGCGAAACGGGGGCTGGTGTCCTCGGGGACCGCGCAGGCCCTGACCTGCCAACTTCGGCCACCGGCCAATAACGGTCCGTCGGCATCGGCAGCTATTGTCGACAATCCGCAGACAGCAAAACCTTCCAGCGGAGGCTCTGGCGTTGCCCACGCCGGCATCCGACGTCGTCGACGTTCTCCAAAATCTTGATGTCGACCTTACTGGCGCCCTCGCGACGCTACGAACACCACGCGGCAGTCGCCATCATGTCCCCGCACAACGTCGCGATGTCGAGTCTCTTGCCCGCGAGCCAACCATGTCAACAGGGCCGTCGCCACCGCTGGAGATAGAGAAAATCGCCGCAAGCGACGCACCGGATAGACAAGCGCAAGGGATAATGTCGCTTACCGCGAGGGCGACGGGAAAGACGCCGAGCATCGCACCGTTGGCAACGTACCACTCGGCCCAACGTTGAGAGAGCCAAGGTACTCGGTAACCGAGCGAGAGAGGAAGAGCGCCAGTCAGCAGCATGTACGCGGTATATTTCAGTGCTCCTTACACGGAAATGAGCCGGCCCTGCAACACGAAATAGCTCGTGCCACACCGCGCGGTACCGAGAATCAGCATACGTCCGATGCCGAGCGCCACGCCGCCCACTCCACGACGCTCAAGAAAACCGGTGCGGCCGTATTTCCTTACGGAAGTGTGTTCGATGTGTCAATTAGGATGCATCGATCCGCGTTATCTGAAGCATCTTTGAGGCGATCGAGAAGAGCAGCGCCCCTCTCATCGGCCGTCTTTGTTACTGCAGCACGCAGTACGTCGTCGCAGGTAGATCCGGAAATGCATGGCCACCGAGGAGGTCCCCGTTCGCAATCCGTCCAACTACGAGCCGACGCGGAATAATTGCAATTCCCATCCCGGCAGCAGCGCAGCTAACGATAGTGTTGTAAGACGTGCACGTCAATGTACGAGACACACCGAAACCGCGACGGCGTAGCCAATCTTCGGCAATTTTTCGGTATGGACAGCCCTTTGCAAAGGCAAGTAAGGGATGCTGTGCCACTCCGGAGAAGATCATCAGCGGTCATGTCGCACGCACAGGCGACAACCCGTTCTTCGTCGAATACGGGGAGATAGCGGAAGCCTTTCTTTATAGATCAGCGCAAGCGCCCGCCGGCAGTCGGCCACCCGAGTCAGAGGTTCGCCGTCCGGCTCCGCACGCACGCCGAGCAAAAGCGGCGCGAAGGGTGATTGTATCTCCCTCGGGCATATATGCGCCTGGGCCGCGTTTTCGATGTGAAAATCCAACTCCACTTCAGACCCGAGGCCGGTGAACTCGTGTGCCGTTTCTTTGTGAGGCGTCAGGTTGTTGACCAGCTCACGACCTTCGTGGGCTATCGAATAAGGTTCACCGGTAATGGCGCCGAGCGCGGCAAGCACATTCTCGGACATCACCCCTTGCTTGAAAGGCCGCCCTGTCTCCGCAAACCGGGGACTGCCCGTCACGGAAGCAGGTTGTCAATCAGAATTGAGCCAAGCGCATCGCCGGCGGGACGCTTCGCGCGCTCAATGGCAGAAAGGACGCGATCTGGAAACGACGCGTACGCTGCTCGACTGGATACCCATGGCGTATTGCAGTCCCATTTGACTAACGCCGTCACGAAACGTCGTGTCGTTCCCATAACCCGCATCCGCCAGCACCACTTCGTTCGGGGCACCGCTTTGCCGTGCTTCGCGCAGCTGCTTTCGCAGGCGGAGCAGCAACTTTTGGCCTCACCAAGCTCTGCCGCTATATGCTCGGCGGAAAGCCCTTGGTCAAGCTTCCATGACGCGCCGTTGTGATTGCGTTGGATTCTGCGTGGGCATTGGTCCGGACAATGATGTCTTAGAAAGAGATGTTTCTAGCATACGTGCCGACGCCCGGTGTCAAGCCGGGTAGCCGACGCGCCTGTCAGCCGCAAACGATAGGCAAGGGCGCTGCTGCGCTGGAGAATGAGGCGATGCATCAAGCGATGAGCCCTAGTTGCTGGATAGCTCGGACAACAAGATTTTCTCAGCGTCAGCAAGCAGAACGCGGGCGTACTCGGAGATGAAAACATCGTCACCGCGATCCGCGCGCCCGAGAACCACGGGATGAAGGCGTCGTGCCTCCGCAGCGAATGCAGCACGCGCGTTCACGCAGGTGAAGTTAACGTCTGCGACGATTCTCTCGGCTACGTCGTAGATCTCGCCGACGCGCTTGCTGTCGTCGGCAAGGATGACCGCGGTTGCGTTAATGTCGCGGCGGGTTTGTTTGAAGACGATGCTCGAAACATCGATACTGAATGCCATCCCTTTGACTCCTGGAGTTCCAGCCAAGCAGGAATGCTTGGCCAATTCCCTCAGGCTACTGCCTACTGCCGGCTGGCAGAAGTCAAGTGCCCTACGTGGCGGCAGATTGTGCAGTTCGAGACCGGGCAAGTTGGAAGTCAGCTACTCTCAATGCCCATGTCGCAATGCTGCTCATGGCAGGAGCGCCTACGACGCACCTTACGCTACGCGAAATTGACCAACGGCGCTTGCCAGTTCATTGGCCTGTATTTTGCTGGGCGGAAGCTGCGGCCGCCGACTGTTTGACTAGCGCCGCGTTTTGCTGCTCTATCTCATAGAGCTGTGCCACCGCACGGTTGATTTCCTGGATGCCGCGCGTCTGTTCGTCAGCCGTGAGTCTTAAGTGTCACAGCGCCGTTTCTGTCACCCTCAAACGGAATTGTGAATGAACTGAGTGCGTATCTATCGCACCACGCGCTCGCAGTCTGTTCACATGAAGCGTAAAAGGCCTCCCCCCAGCAATCGTCGACGTTGACGCAAGCACTGAACGACTTGCCGGCCGCAATAGAACTGGTCGCATACTCGGAGAATAACAACGATTTAGCATAGAAATACTCTGCTAAGGAGTGATGTATATCTTGATGTTCCAGCGACAAATTAGTAAAGACGGCACCATCGAACAGAAGGCCTCTAATTCTTTTTTGATGGATTCCGTGCGATGAAGCTTCCATTACTACGCTGTCGATTCCGGAGTCGACCATGTGTCGAAGCGTCCTGTTGAGCACAATGCTGCTCGGGGTTGTATTCGGCGATTCAAACACTAAGCCGCCGTAACGGATGCTCGCGGTGCCTATCACGCCGACTCGCCTGCCTGCCGCGGATAGGACTGCCTCAATCAGTGCGGTTGTTGTAGTCTTCCCGCAAGTCCCAGTCACGCCAATTAACTGAATGTCCCTCGAAAGGTTTCGGTAGAATGCGCACGCGAGCGCCGCGGCAGCATCGCGCCAGTCCTGCACAACAATGCTTTTCGGCAGCTCCCCCACTATTTCGGGTTCTCCGACGACAAAACATGCTCCCCGAGCGAGCGTCTGCCGAGCATGATTGACCGCGTGCGCCCTCTCGCCACCCGCGACGAAAATCCACTCCGGTAAGACTTCGCGGGAGTCGTCTGTAAGTCCGGGAAAGGTATGGGCGCTGGTCGCTAAATCCTGAAACTTCATTTCTCTCGCCCTTTATTTAGACTTTGCCTCAAAACCGCGAATACTTGCGCTACGCCAGCACCGTGCACCCGGTGGCTATGAAGTTCGGGGTGCCCCGCCGTCCAGACATCGGAGTATTGAATATCAGTTATACCGAGGATCGTCCGATCGATGCGATCGCCCCGCGCAGGTCTAGGTGAGCGCATTCGCGGCCTTTCGTTTCCAGCGCCTCTTTTGGCCACCGATAGGCATCTAACACAGGGCCGTCGACCTCTTAGCATCGGACGCATATTCCTGGACCAGTGAACATCGTAAGCTCTGAGGTCGAGCATTGACCTTTGTCCGCCATCGCCGAAACTAGATTCTTGACAATGCCGCCGGCTACCCCGCGCCATCCGCAGTGGGCGATACCATGGACGGTCGGCCCCGCCACAATCACACTAGGGCAGTCGCTTCCAAAAACCGCTAACCCGAGAGTCGGATTCCCTGAAACCAATCCATCGCATCTATTTACGAGATCATCACTGATCACCGGCTCCGAAATTACCGCAGCCCCATGTAACTGTTTTGGCATGATCCACTGAAGTTGCGGGTTCAATCCACGAAGCCATGTGTACCTTTTCTCCCTGTCAATCAGGTGAATACCCGCAGGCCGAAGCGAAGCCGCCACGCCAAAGGACCCAGGCCTCCGTGGATGCTATCCAACGACCTCATGTTTGAAAGAACCACGGAAGTTCTCCTTCGCCTCGCCGGAAACACGCCGCCGGTCCGGCGACTCTATTTTCGATAAACGCAATATGCCGCCGGGGCAACTCGCATCAATTACCTCCTCAAAGCGATGCCCGGCAAGTGCCAACGATGTCGCAGCTGCGGCCGATCCGGATCCGCATGCCAACGTCGCGCCGCTCCCACCGCGCTCCCACGGGCGTATCTTGAAACCTTTAGCGGTCACATCAGAAATGAACATGACGTTAGTCCCGCCATCAACATCCGCAAAGCTACTTAATTTTGCCCCCTCGCAGGACACGTCAACATGTTCAACGTCCGCAACCTGGACAATGAGATGATGCGTGCCATTAAAAATCAATTGCAGCGAGTGCCACGGAGGCCCACATACGACGGGCCCAACAAAACTATTTCCACCATCGGCATGGTAAGCCAACGGGCGCCCCCAGTGATCTCCACAATCACTTTGTTTCCGGGAAGGTTGAGAAGTACCTTCTCGGAGAACTCGAGTTCATCACAGACGAATGCGTGTATTGCCAAGCAAGCGTTTCCACAGAAACGAGCTACCGTTCCATCTGGGTTATAGGCTTCAGCGCTGACCGCATGGCGGCCGTCTACGGAGACAAAAACCAACCAATACGACTCGGCGGAATTCAGCTAGTCATGGGCCTTTTTCCTTCTCAAATACGGTCGATAGATTGACCACGGATGCATGGCTCAAGAACAGAGGACAGTCAATGGATAGCCTCATCAAGCCGTACATGTACGACATTGGAAATCTCAGATCGCATCATTGGAAGTACTGGATGGATGTGTACGAGAACTGCGGATACGACTGCCAGTACTGCGTCTATCGATCTGGTGAAAAGATGGGGAAGATCTCGCTGCTCGTCACCGATGCGTCCGCGGTGTCCGCCGCGAGCGTTGACGCGATGTCAGGACAGGGAATCGTCTATCTCGGCCCGAAGGCAGACGTTTATCAACACGTCGAGAAGCGGCTTGGCAAGACGCGATTGACTCTGGAAATGTTTCTCGAACGGAAGGTGCCGACATTCATCGTTACCCGTGGGGAGTTATTGTTAAGAGACCTTGATTTATTTAAGGCAATGGCTTAGCAGGGTCTTATCGAAATATCCATCACGATAGCTTCTCCTCAAAACCAGTCAGTCCTGGAACCGAATACCCCATCGGTGGAATCAAGGTTGGCCTTAGTGAAAGCGCTCAGGGTCGCGGGTGTGCCGGCTTCAGTCCATATGTCACCGATCATCCCTTTCTTGGATGACGTCGAAGCGATAATGGAGCTGATGGGGAGCGCCACGCAGAGCGGTGCCCAATGTATAATGCGTGCATGCTCGGAATGGCCGATCGATATTATGAGGTAGTGAGGCGGGCATTCGAACGCACTTCGATGGACAGAGCAGTCAATTTGGACGGCGTTTATCGAAACGGTAATAAGCGACTAGATGTGTACTCAGCCGAGCAGACCTACGTAAAAGATTTTATGTGGAAACTTTCATCGCATGCAGCGGTTCGGGCGATCCCTTTTGCATGCGTTCACATACCGGAGTACGACACCGTCGAAAGGACGGGCCATATATTCCGATATAAGTTGCCAAACGTTGGCGACATAGTGCGATATTTCCACTGTTCCGGCGCAAAAGAGATGTCATTAACTAGTCTCCTAGAATACGTTGCATCATTCGATGCCGTTGACGACAAATTCATGGGCACACTACGATCGTTCTAGAACGAGGATCTGTTGTTTAAGAATACGTTCTTCTGGCGCGACAAAGCATGTGATGAGGTCAAGTACGTCACTAAGGAAGGGCTGGACTTGTTGGTTACTAACATGAAAGTCGAGGTCGCCTAGGAGAGAGCTATGGAGCAAGCGATCAAACAAGCATTCGACCGCATGGCGGCGCATATAGCTGCTGCCACCTTCATATTTCATTGGTAAGGGGCCCGATTCGTATCCTTTCAACATTATTACTCGTGCGATAGATGCGTCCGCTAATCCAGTAAGTGACGTAATTCCGGCAATCTCCGCAGAGATGACCGACGATCCAATATCGGTCTATGCAGGCGTGCCGTGGTGCGAAAAGATCTGTTCCTTTTGCAATTTCGCATACAGTATAAGCCAATCAAGCGATGTTCACAGTCGATATATTGCAGATATTCAAAAGGAGCTGGCACTCTTGCTCGCAGCGGCGAACTCAGCGCCACTAGTTGGTAGCGTCTACTTTGGCGGCGGAACTCCTACGCTGCTAGCCCCGCACTTGCTCGCCGAGCATATAAGGAGGGGCGTTCTTGGGAAGCTACGACTAAAAAATGGGACGAGCATCACGTGTGAATTCTCGACCGGTCACAGTGTCCTCCCAAAAACTCGACGTTCTGCGCGATATCGGAGTAACCAGAGTCAGTACGGGAGTGCAATCGTTTGATGACAATATTCGAAAGCAAGCGAATTTGGTCGGAAGCGGCAAAGAAGCGATGCGGGCACTCGAACTGACAGCAAAGCACTTTAGAAATTTTAATATTGACTTGATCTATGGGCACCCGCATCAGACTTTAGTTGACTGGTATCAAACGGTCATCGAGATTGCGGCGTTAAGGGTTCCTTCGATCACTTTATACAGGCTGGAAGTCAAAGAACGAACAACAAGCCTTAAGAAAATATATCTTCGCGAGGCGCAAGTTTTTGTCGACGAGCGGACTGCGCGGCATCAGTACTTCATTGCTAAGGGTATTTTAGAGCAGTGCAGCTACGTTGAGTCGCCGCTTGGCTGGTGGATTCTAAAAGATACCCTTTCTGCAGAACCCGCGCGGACAAACCATTTGACGACATGGAAGAAAGCGACGGCCTATATCGGTTTAGGGCAAGGGGCGTTTACTTTGGCTGCTACAGTCTATTACGAAAACCAAAATCGCCATGCCCTCTGGGCCGATGATATTAGCAAGGGGCGTCTGCCCGTAAAATCCGCTAAGTTAGTCCCAATCTATCTGACCGAGATCAACCAGTTGCTTCGTATTATTCGGGTTGCGAAGAGTTTCGTGCTAAAGGATATTATCAACGGATCGGCGCTGCGTCCTTTCGAGTCCGTCCTGAAAGGCTTTCTCGACGCGCAAGTCAATAACGGACTTTTCGTGCGGGATATCGAGGCTTATAAGCTAACGGAGGCAGGTAAGAGTCTTGTTCATTAGATTTTCGATGATCTGCTCGCGACAATTATTGCAAGCACCCATGTCCAAGACGCGCGCGTGGCCTGAGGGCATGACTCCACATGACATTGCCTGAATCTACGTCTACTCGCTTCTCTAAATATCACGTGGCGGGGAACGACTTCGTCATGATCAAAACGGACTGCTCGCACATTGATAGGCGTGCGTTGGCGATCCGTCTCTGCGACCGGTTGAAAGGCATCGGTAGTGATCTCAGTTGCTTTGTACGCATCGTTTTTACTATCTCGGCAGCCGTAAGGTTCCTGCGACGCTTAAGGCTCGTCGCTGCCAGTCATGAGCGACGCCCGATTTTTGGCGCGAGACCTTTGCTTGGGTTAGGATCACTCCGTTCGCGGCGCCGGACAACTGTCAAGGTTGACATAGCACCCTACATAAATATTTCATATTTCTTACAAATGTTTGATGATGTAACCATATGGTACGGAATTGGTGAACCGACTTGTTTTACGCATTAGACACGGCATCGGCAAAGGAAGGCTTGATTGCCGTTATGGACACAGCGACAGAGCAGCTCGGCTTCGAATACTGGGCTTTCGGGCAACGACGCGCGTGATTCTGCAGTGATGAACAGGTAAAAATCGAAAGTAGTTACCCAACGGAGTGGACCTCGCACTACCTTGCGTCGGGCTTGCTCGCCGTGGACACTACCGTTGCGCTCGCCACACAGCGTTCGACGCTGAAACGTGGAATGACGCTAAGCGCCATGGTGGGGAACGGCTATGGTCCGATGCTACGGACTTTGGACTGCGCGACGGAGTGGCCTACCCTTCATCGAATCGAGGCGAGTCGTTCGGTATGCTTACGGTTACCAGATCGTTGGATCCGCTAAGCGAATCCGAGGCTGCGACACTGGCGCCTTACATGGCCAACTTATCTGGGGAAGTTTAGTTGCTTCGACGCGCCGGTCACAGAGCTACGCCTTTCGGCGCGAGAGAAAGAGATACTGCGGTGGTCTTCAATCGGCAAGACAGCGTCCGAGGTCGCATCGATCGTCGGGATCAGCACGAGAACCGTAAATTTTCACATCTCCAACATTCTCGCCAAACTGAATGTTGAGAACAAAGTTCAGGCCTCTATACGAACAACAGTGCTTGGTCTGATTAAGTAATGTTTCTTACTATAGAAGCGCACAAACTTCACCTGTGAACGTTGTCAGTTCCAGAAGGCTGAGCTACTGCTTAGCCTGTTCCGGTCTAGACAACAACCCGGGTGTTCGTTATGCGCTTTCTCATCGGCAAAGGCACGGAACTACCTCGCGATATCTTCGTGTCAATGGGGCGACTCAGATATCAAACGTTTGTGAAAAACTTGAACTGGATATTGCTCCGAGCTGATGACATCAATGGAGTGGAGTATGACGAATTTGATACCGAACACACGATTTATGTAGTCGAGCTGGATGACGACGATGACGTTATCGCCACCGCTCGGCTGATTCAAACAAATCGTCCATACCTGCTCCAAAGAGTGTTCCCCGGATTTGCACCCGAGGATGCGCTACCGTACTCGGCAGAAATATGGGAAAGTTTCTCGCCTTGTAGTCAAGCGGGGGACCGCGAGTCACTATGACTGCGCTAAAGCACTATTCACCGTCGCTTTGGCTGCCGCTGAGGAAAGTGGCGCTTTCGCCGTGATCGGCGTGCTCACTCCGGCGATGGAGCGATTTTACCGACGGATCGGATTCGAATTGAAACGCTTCGGGAGAGAATTGCTTGCGCAAGGACAGCAAATCATTGCGTGCAGCGCGGCCACTGGCACCAATCAACAGAGACGCTTTGCGACTTGATGAGCGTAGCTAGAGCCCGAGCGACGCCAACCGTTTAGCGACAACTACGAAGAAGGAGCGACAACTATGGCCTCTTAGAAGCTTTAACAGAATGACTTTTGAAGTTATCGCCAGCAGATGATGCAGCAGGCGAGCTTGAGGAAAGCTTCGTGAATGAAGGCTAGGCGCTCGAAGCGGATGCGCAGCCGCCGGAATCGCGCCCCATCGAGATGCTCTACACCATGCCTATCGCAGTCGATAAACTCAAGCAGACGTTTTTCGAACCGCTAGTCGATGTCCCTTACGTTGGGACTGCCCGAACACAAGCGTGCGTGTCGCACTAAACGATGTAAGAGTATCGCTAATGACACAGCGAATCAATGTTCGCTAGGAATTCGGAAATATTTTCTCAGTTTGGCAGAATCGGGCAGTTCCGGGCAGTTCATGCAGATGCATCGACTTCACCAATATAAGCGCAATCTGAGTGAAATTTAAGCCAAACAAGATAATAATTTTTTCGTAAGACCTGAAACCTCTGGACGAATCGCCTCGCTTGTCGCCAGTTTCACGGCAGTGCGCTCCGCCGTATGGTCTTGCAGTTTTGAGGGAAGGCAGTTCCTCTTCGCTATACCTCGCACGTGCCGCTTCGGCGGCACGTCTTTTTGCGCTTGCATCAGCCGTCCTCCTATCAGCGGTCCACTCTGCTGCCTGCATTGTTTCGACTTTATCCAATTGCTGCGCCCCAATGCCGTGCCTAACATGGCATGACTACGGCGAGCATCTGGCGCACGCTTGCGCATCATCCCGCTTCCACCCTCAAGCCGCCGTTATCCGGCGTGCTGCTGCAATCCTTATCGAGAACAGTAATGGCAGATGTAAATCAGGACCCCACGCGCGTGATGCTCAACGCGTTTCAGGCTTTCGTCCGTCACGCGGCCGAAGCGCACAATCGGCAAAATCACGCCGCGCGTGACATCTGGCTGAACGCGGCGAATCACCTCATTTCGACGAACGACACCTCTGTCGGCATGTTGATTCAGGATCTCGCGCTAAACGGGCAGTTCGCCGATGCCGAGACCATCGCGCGAGCCTTCGCGTGTCTCGAACCGCACAGCGCTTTTGCGCACTTCAATGTCGGTTTCGTGATGCAGATGAGCAAGCGGCACGCCGATGCCATCGCACCCTATCGCGCGGCGCTCGCAATCAATCCCGAAATGCCCAGCCTGCGAAACAATCTTGCGAGCGCGTTGCTTCAGGCCGATCCGGCATCGGACGAAGCGTGCAAGTTGCTCGAGGAAGGTGTCGAAGAAAATCCGCACGATACGAATTGCTGGATCAATCTTGCGACGTTGCGCGTGGCGCGATTCGAGCTCGATAAGGCGCTGAAGGCCGGCGAACGCGCGCTGAAAGTTGCACCAGACAATCATCTCGCACTCAACAATCACGCGTTGCATCTGCGCGAAGCACAGCGCTGGGACGATGCCGAGCGCTGTGCGCGTGCGGCGCTCGCGCCGGACAACGCATCGTATCGAGTGAACCTCGGCATGTTGCTGCTGATGCGCGGTGATTTCGAGGGTGGCTGCCGTCCGCTACGTTGACGATCTTCGTGCCGCCTTGATGCGTCGTCGTGTTGTAGACGTTCGTGCCGTCGCCCAGCGTGATGGTGTTGTAGTTCGTCGTACCGTTCGGGTACACGTCGTACTTCACTGCGCTGGAATCGATGTTGTTGATCGCCTGATTCGTCGCATACAACTGCGAGCCGTTGATTGTGTCGGTCGAGTTCTCGTCTACACGGCCTGCCGCGACGTTGGTGATCGTGCGGACTACACCGTTACCACTCGCCCATCGCAATGAGCAGTGGCTGCAACGCCGAAGGCAATGGCGCTTTGTGCGCTCGCAGTCGCAGCACTTCCGATCGCCATCGCTCCATTACCAAGAGAGTTCGCGTTGTATCCAATTGCAACGCCATACAACCACGGCGTCCTCGGACCATTATCGTTCTGTAGGTAGCCCTCATTCATCACGGTCGCACCATTACCGATGGCGATATTCGGATAGTTGGGGTTACTGGAGGTGGTCCCTCCGCTCCTATCATCCCTTCCTCCGCCGTGTACGCGTGCGCTTGCCCCACCGCGCTCAACAAAACGGTCCCGATCAGAGCAGCCGTGCGCACCTTCGATTTCTTTCTGCTTTTCGCTGTCTCCGAAGCCGCCGTCCACGTCCTCGTAGACTCATTCCATACCACGCGATAAGACTTATTCATTCGATAATCCTGCCGACTTAATCTTAATAATCCTAATTGATTGGCATATAACAACCAATCCCGTATATTCACTGCGAATTCGACCTTCAGCTCGGAAGACAAGCGGCCATCACCGAGTCGCTCGTCAAATCAACGACGACGGTTTATCGCTTTCACAATGCCTGATGACACTATCCCGAGATTTGCGATGGAAATAGTACGATTCCTATCGCGCGCGCAATATGAAGCTTTTCCGAATTCCAGCTTTATCTGAAACAGTTGAAGCGTTTGATTTTTTGAATATGCTGCCAAAAGCAGAATTACTGCACGATTACATGCCTACCGATCCGTCCAGACCGGCGAACATTGCGCTCAAGCCTAGACAGCCGAAGCCAGATACTCATCCCAGATCCCGCGATACGCCGCCTCCATCCCACGCGCGAACTGCGCGCCATCCATCAACGGCGATTTCTGCATGCGCTTGCGCAGACCTGAACGCAGCTTGCTGAGCTACTGCTGATTCCTCGCCAGCTTCACCGCCATCGCGACGAACGCCTCATCCGTCGATGACGTCAGCTTCTCGAGCCCGAGGTTCGATAACAACGAAAGCCCCGCGCGTGCCGCAGGCGTATCGCCAGTGCGCGATACGACGGGCACGCCCATCCACAACGCATCGAGGCTCGTCGTATGGCCGTTGTACGGGTAGGTGTCCAGCACGATATCGATTTCCGATACGTCCGCATATAGTCCTCTCGCATCTGATAATCGACGAACGTGAAGCGCACCGGATCGACGCCCATGTCCGCGAACTTCGCGCTCACAGTCTCACGCGCCTGCCCTTGCCCAAGCAGAAGAATCATTCGCGAGTGTTCGACCTGTCGAAGCACCTCGGCCCAAAGCGTAAATGTCCGCTCGGTCAGCTTGCACGGATTATTCAGGCAACCGAACGTGATGTTTCCGGAATCGATAGCAGGCAGCGTCGAAACTTCGATGTCATCGACCAGCGGGTGATAGCAGCAGAACGTATCCGGCAGGCGGATCGACTTTTCGCTATACCGCGCGTCCGCTTCCGGCGAGCCGACCGGATCGAGCCACGGATCCGTGAACCGATAACCGATCGCGCTGCTGCCCGTCGTGCCCGGATACGCGAGCCACGCCACCTGAACCGGCGCAGGCCGCCGCGCGAACAGCAACGGCCGCGCGTTGGCCATATGCATCGTCAGATCGACGAGCACGTCGATCCGGTCATCCATGATCTGCGCGGCAAGCACTTCGTCGGTCTGTCCGTGGACGGGACGCCAGACATCGACGTGACGCATGATTTCCTGCGTCACGTCGTCGGGCGTTTCGACGCTCGAATAGCAATACACCTCGACTTGCTCGCGATCGTGATTACGCAGCAACGGCAGCATGAACAACGCCTGACAGTGATTGCGGAAATCCGGCGAGACATAACCGATCCTCAGCCGCCGCGCCCCCGTCAGTTCATTGCGATACTTCACCGGCTCCGCCGCGAGCGGCGCCTCGAAATGCGCGGCGAAACGCCGGCTCTCTTCCAGTACCTCGAGTCCACTTTCGCTGATGAACGTCAGCGCATAAGACAAATTCGAATGGGCGATCAGACAATCCGGATCGAGCTCGACCGCGTACCTGAAGCTGTCGAGCGCGTCCGTGATATTGCCGCCGCCCTTGGCAACAGCAGATTGCCGAGACTGACATACGCCGGCGCGAACCGCGGCTTGATTTTCAGCGTGTAGCGCGCGATTCTCGCCTTCGTCGAGTTTGCGGATGTTCTTCAGCAACACGCTCAGGTTGTACGACGCGCCCCAATAGTCCGGATCGCATTCGAGCGCACGGCGGAACATGGCTTCGGCTCCAGCGACGCGGCCCGTATCCAGCAGCACACTGCCGAGATTCGACAGCGCGGAAGCAAAATCCGGTTTCAGCTCGATCGCGCGACGCAGCGCCGGCTCCGCCTCGGCGAAGCGTTTTTCCTGCGCCAGCGCCGCGCCCAGCGCATTGAGCGCGCCCGCGTTTTCCTCGGAGATATCGGGATTCTAGCGAAACGCTTCCACCGCCTCGTCGATGCGCCCCAGCCGCGCGAGAACCTTCGCCAGCGCCTCGCTCGCGCCCGCGAACTTGGATTCACCGACAACGCCGCGCGCAGCGCGTGTTCCGCCTCCGCGAGCCGTTCCGTTTCCATCAGCACGACGCCGAGATTGCACCAGGCTTCGACCAGCTTCGGATTGAGCTCGATCGCACGGCGCAGCGCGCTTTCAGCCTCCTCGTAATGACCGAGCTGCGCGAGCACGATGCCGAGGCTGTTGTGCACCAGCGCCCAGTTCGGACGTAGCCTGGCAGCGGCACGAAGCTGTTCGGGCGCGTCGATCAGGCGCTGCGTTCTCGAAAGCAGCTTGCCGAGATTGAAGCGGAAATCCGCCGCATTCGGATCGAGTTCGATGGCGCGCCGGTAAGCCGCCTCCGCCTCACGCGTCGAGCATTGCTCGTTGTAGGTACGCCCGAGCGCGTGATGCGCGACGGCAAAGCGCGGGCTCATCGACAGCGCGCGCCGCAGAGCGGCCTCCGCTTCCTCGAAGCGCTTCTGCGCCTTCAGGGCGAGCGCGAGATCGGATTCGCCTTCCGTGCTCGTCGTCGTTTCGAGCGATTTGCGGATCAGCGCTTCGGCCGTCGTCGCATCGCCGTTCAGGAAATGCAGAATGCCGAGCAAATGATTCGCGCCCGCATGATTCGGCCGTGTCTTCAGAATGTCCTGGCATTGTGCGGCAGCGTGCGGCCGGTCGCCCTTTCGAAAGCTCGTCATCGCCGATTCGAACGGATCGAGCAGCGCCAGTTCGACGGGTTGCACTTGTTGTGTCATTTTCAATGCATGATCAGCTTTCGTGAGTTTCAGCGCGTGACATACGAACGCACGACGCGCCATTTGCCGTCGCGACGCACGAATGTATCGACGAAAACGAGCTTGTAGGTATGTCCGCTGGCCTCGGTCACGAAGTTCTCGCCGCTGACCGTCGCGGTGTCGCCATCGACTTTGACCGACATGTTGGGCAACGTCTGGCTGGGCGGCGCCTCCTGCGGCCGCATGCCGTCCTGCTTGGTTTCTTTGCCGTGCGGCCGGCCACGAACGAGTCGTCGATCAACGCGTCCAGCGTCTTGAAATCTTTCGCGCGGCCGGCATCGATCCAGGTCTGCTCGAGCGCGAGCAAGGTAGCTTCGTCGGCTTCGGACGCAATGGCCGAGACATTGACTGTTGCGAACATCAAGCTCGCGGCGATGATTGAAACGATTGCTTTCATTTTCAGAATTTCCATCTAGAACAGTGCTATCTGCAGGATTGTTTCAGTGAGGGCAAAATCGATTCATCCTCCTGATGATCCAATGGCACTACTACTATAGAAAAAGTGCTAAAAACTTCGGCATCACACTTCGTCGTGTCTCAATTCACTGCCCTGCATCAATCAAACCGGCTCATCGGCAGTGTTTCGCGCACGCGCAAAAAAACGCGGCGGAAAAATCCGCCGCGTTATGCCGAAACAGGCTTCGACTAGCGCTTCACGCCATTAACGGGTCGCTGATGCATCCGCCACCAGCAACGCCGTCATATTGACTATACGCCGCACCGTCACCGACGACGTCAGCACGTGCACCGGCTTGGCCGCGCCGAGCAGAATCGGCCCGATCGCGATGCCGCTGCCCGCCGCCGTCTTCAGCAGGTTGTACGAGATATTCGCCGCGTCGATGTTCGGTAGCACGAGCAGGTTCGCATTGCCTTCGAGCGTCGATTCGGGCAGCACTTCCTTGCGCAAACGCGAATCCAGCGCGACGTCGCCGTGCATTTCGCCATCGACGTCGAGATCCGGCGCGCGTTCCTTGAGAATCGCCAGCACGTCGCGCATCTTCTGCGCGGTCGGCGCGTTGCTCGTGCCGAAGTTCGAATGCGACAGCAGCGCAATTTTCGGCACGATACCGAAGCGCTTCACTTCTTCCGCCGCCATGATCGTGATTTCGGCGAGTTGCTCGGACGTCGGATCGACGTTCACGTGCGTGTCGACGAGGAAAATCTGGCGGCCCGGCAATACGAGCGCGTTCATCGCCGCGTAGACCTTCGCGCCGTCCTTCTTGCCGATCACCTGATCGATAAAGTGCAAGTGACGATGCGTCGTGCTCACCGTGCCGCAGATCATGCCGTCCGCTTCGCCCTTTTGCACGAGCATGGCGCCGATCAGCGTGGTGCGGCGGCGCATTTCGAGCTTCGCCATTTGCTGGCTGATGCCCTTGCGCGCCATCATTGATGCGTACGTCTGCCAGAAATCGCGATAACGCTCGTCATGATCCGTATCGACGACGGTGAAATCCGTGCCTTCGGTCAGACGCAGACCGAACTTCTGGATGCGCTGCGCAATCACCGCCGGACGGCCGATGAGAATCGGCTTGGCGATCTTTTCATCGACGGCGATCTGCACCGCGCGCAGCACGCGCTCCTCTTCGCCTTCCGCGAACACGATGCGCTTCTTGTCCGCCTCGACGCTGCGCGCGAGCTGGAACACGGGCTTCATCGTCGTGCCGCTATGATAGACGAACTGCTGCAGATGCTGCTCGTACGCGTCCATGTCTTCGATCGGACGCGTCGCGACGCCGCCTTCCATCGCGGCCTTGGCGACGGCCAGCGCGATCTTCACGATCAGACGCGGATCGAACGGCTTCGGAATCAGATATTCCGGACCGAACGACAGATCCTGAATGCCATAAGCGATGGCCACGATATCGCTCTGTTCCTGACGCGCCAGTTCCGCAATCGCATTCACCGCCGCGATTTCCATTTCCTTCGTGATCGTGGTCGCGCCGACATCGAGCGCACCGCGGAAGATGAACGGAAAGCACAGCACGTTGTTCACCTGATTCGGATAATCCGTGCGGCCCGTGGCGAGCACCGCGTCCGGACGCACTTCGAGCGCGAGTTCCGGCAGGATTTCCGGATTCGGATTGGCGAGCGCGAGAATCAGCGGCTTCGCGGCCATGCCCTTGACCATGTCCTGCTTGAGCACGCCGCCCGCCGACAGACCAAGGAACACATCCGCGCCTTCGATCACTTCGGCGAGCGAGCACGCGCTGGTTTCGCGGGCGAACAGTTCCTTGTCCGGGTCCATCAGTTCGGTGCGGCCTTTGTAGACCACGCCGGCGAGATCGGTCACATAGATGTTCTCGCGCTTCATGCCGAGATCGACGAGCAGGTTCAGACACGCCAGCGCCGCCGCGCCCGCGCCGGACGCGACCAGCCTCACTTCGCCGATGCTCTTGCCCACGACCTTCAGACCATTGGTAATAGCGGCTGCGACGACGATCGCCGTGCCGTGCTGGTCATCGTGGAAAACGGGAATCTTCATGCGCTTGCGCGCTTCGCGTTCGACGATGAAGCATTCCGGCGCCTTGATGTCTTCCAGATTTATACCGCCGAACGTCGGCTCGAGCGCAGCGATCACATCGACGAGTTTGTGCGGATCGATTTCGTTCAGCTCGATATCGAACACGTCGATGCCGGCGAACTTCTTGAACAGCACGGCCTTGCCTTCCATGACCGGCTTGGACGCGAGCGGCCCGATATTGCCGAGTCCGAGCACGGCCGTGCCATTCGATACGACGCCGACCAGATTGCTGCGCGCGGTGAAACGCGCGGCGTTCAGCGGATCTTCGACGATCGCCTCGCACGCGAACGCGACGCCCGGCGAGTACGCGTGCGCGAGGTCGCGCTGGTTGATCATCTGCTTGGTCGGCGCAATCGCGATCTTTCCCGGAACGGGAAATTCGTGATAGTCGAGCGCGGCTTCGCGCAACTTGCTATTGGCGTCGGAGGTCGTCATAAGGCAGGGTAACAGTGCGGGATTTAGAATGGAACGTCGAACGCATTGTAGCGCCAATCGGACCCGGTTTCGGACTGGAGTCCGCGCATTTCAGCTACAAGTGCCGTGACCGGAACGCGCCTGATCGCTCTGTGCTGTAAGGCTTGCAAGCTTCGCGCGCATTTTTTTGGGATAGAGCGCGAAGGTTGCGGCGGTGTCTGTCGAACCGTTTGCACTTACCTTGCAGCGCACAAAAAACACTTGACTTCGCCGACGATGCTCTCCGAGTTCTCACTGATCGACCGATACTTCGCCCGCTGCGCGAGCGCGCCTTCACCCCGTCATCCGGACGAAGCGGCTCGGCCGCTGGGCATCGGCGACGACTGCGCGCTGATCGCGCCGCCCGCCGGGCATCAGCTCGCGATTTCCACTGACATGCTGCTGGAAGGCCGCCATTTCTTTCCCGATGTCGATCCTCACGCGCTCGGTCACAAATCGCTGGCGGTGAATCTGTCCGATCTCGCCGCAATGGGCGCCGCGCCGCATGCGTTCACGCTCGCGCTCGCCCTGCCGCGCGCCGATGAAGCGTGGCTGTCGGCCTTCAGCGACGGACTTTTCGCTCTGGCGGAGCGTTTCGACTGCGCGCTGATCGGTGGCGATACGACGAGCGGACCGCTGAACATCTGCATCACTGTGTTCGGGGATGTCCCGCACGGACAGGCGCTCCGTCGCGACGGCGCGAAAACCGGCGACGATATTTACGTCTCCGGCACGCTCGGCGATGCCCGCGCGGGCCTCGGCGCGACTCGCGGCGAGTGGCCAGCGCCCGGCAACGCGAACTGGCGGCACGCGCTGGAACGCCCGGAACCGCGCATCGCGCTGGGCGTGGCGCTGTGCGGCGTCGCGCACGCGGCGCTCGATATTTCGGACGGTTTGGCGGGCGATCTCATGCACATCCTGAAGCGCTCGAACGTGTGCGCAACCGTCGATGCCGACGCCATTCCGTGTTCGCCCGCCGTGCGCGCGCTGCCCGGCGCCGTGCGCCGCCAGTGCACGCTCGCCGGCGGCGACGATTACGAACTGTGCTTCACCGCGCCCGTTTCCGCGCGTCAAACGCTCGTCGATATTGCGAAGCGCGTGAATGTGCCGCTGACGCGCATCGGTACAATTGAATCATCCGGCGTACCCGCGATTTTCTGGCGCGACACAAATGGCGCGCCGCTTTCCCTCAAGTTGCAAGGCTTCGATCATTTTCATGCAGACTGACCCGTCGCTCGCGAGCCCTTCACCGCAAGCAGGCACCAAGCCGCGCAAAGCCAGCGCGCGCTTCATGCTCAGCATCCTTTACATATTCTTTCGCTCGGCTTCGGCAGCGGCCTGTCGCCGATCGTCGCCTGTTTTATCGCGGGATGCTGGTTCACCGGTTTCACCGCGAAGAAAATGGGCATCGCAGATCCATCGCCGGTCGTGTGGGATGAAATCGTCGCGTTCTGGCTCGTGCTGCTCGTCACGCCTGCCACGTTTGCGGGGCAGTTGTGGGCGTTCATCGTGTTCCGCTTCTTCGATATGGTGAAGCCGCCGCCGATTCGTTACTTCGACCGCCGCATGAAAGGAGGTTTTGGCATCATGTTCGATGACCTCGTCGCGGCGTTTTTCACGTTGCTCATGATCGCGCTGTGGCGCATGACCGTCTGATCCATCTCCTCTGAGAGACGCACCATGCCAACCAATACCGTCGTTCACCAACTCGCGATCTGCGTCGGTAACAAGCTGCGCGCCGAACGGCTGATGCTCGCCACGGCCGAATCGTGTACGGGCGGCATGGTCGCGACCGCCATCACCGATATTTCCGGCAGCAGCGTGTGGTTCGAGCGCGGCTTCGTCACGTATTCGAATCTGGCGAAAACCGAGATGATCGGCGTGCCGAACGCGCTGATCGAGCAGCACGGCGCGGTGAGCGAACCCGTTGCGAAGGCGATGGCCGAAGGCGCGCTGCGCAATAGCCGCGCGCAGGTTTCGGTGTCGATCACGGGCGTCGCCGGACCGACGGGCGGCAGCGAGGCGAAACCCGTCGGCACCGTGTGTTTCGGCTGGAGCAACCGCCTGCATACGCAGATCGAGACGCGGCATTTCAAGGGCGATCGCGAACAGGTGCGCTCGCAAGCGGCCGCGCATGCGCTCAGACGGCTGCTGGAGTTTCTGGAATCGCGCGAACGCTAGGACACGCATGCATCGCATCGTTCCGGCCGAACGATCCCTTGGCTCATGACGAAGAGCAGGCCGCGCAATGGGCTGGCCGATGTTCGTCTATAAACTGATCGTGGCAGGAAGTATCGAAGAGAAGATTTTGGAGATGCAAGCGCGCAAGGCCGCGCTCGCCGCCGGATTGCTGTCCGAAGATGACGGCGCGGGCGCGAAGTTCTCCGCCGAAGATATCGAGACGCTGCTCGCGCCGATTCCGGATGACGATGCATCGGCGCGACCGAAACGCCGCGCCGTGAAACAGCTCAACGATACTGATTGATCGTGTCGCGTGTTTTCTTCGCGGCTTCGGCTGCGGCTTGGGCGTAATCGTCGCCTTTGCCGGCATAGATGATCGCGCGCGACGAGTTGATCAGCATGCCGGTGCCGTTCGCCGTGCGGCCCGCGCGCACGGTGGCTTCGACATCGCCGCCTTGCGCGCCGATGCCCGGGATCAGCAACGGCATGTCCCCGACGATCCCGCGCACCGTTTCGATTTCCTTCGGAAACGTCGCGCCGACGACAAGTCCGAGTTGACCGCTCGCGTTCCACTTCTGCGCTGCAAGCTGAGCGACGACCTGATACAGCGGCTTGCCATCCGTCGTCAGAAATTGCAGGTCGGACCCGCCCGCGTTCGATGTGCGGCACAGCACGATCACGCCCTTGCCTTCATGCGCAAGATACGGCTCGATCGAATCGAAACCCATGTACGGATTGACCGTGACCGCGTTCGCTTGATAGCGCTCGAAGGCCTCCTTCGCGTATTGCTCGGCGGTGCTGCCGATATCGCCGCGCTTGGCATCGAGAATCACCGGAATGCCGGCGTGTTTTTCGTGGATATGCGCGATCAGCGCTTCGAGCTGATTTTCCGCGCGATGCGCCGCGAAATACGCGATTTGCGGCTTGAACGACGATGCATACGGCGCGGTGGCATCGACGATAGTCTTGCAGAATTCGAAGATGGCGTCGGCGCGGCCGTTCAGCGCGGCGGGAAACTTCGCCGGTTCCGGATCGAGACCGACGCACAAAAGCGATTGCGTGCGCGACCACGCGGCGTTGAGAGACTGAATGAAAGACATGGCGGAATTTTCTTCTGAAGAACGTCGATGCCACGCATTTTAACTTGCTGCCTGTCTCTGCTTCCCTCAGCCTTCAACGCGTCGCCGATGCCTTCGACTTGGCCTTCGCGCCCGCGCGCGTCTTCGGCCGTCCGCGCCGGTTCGCCGGTTCGCCGGTTCGCTCGACAGTAAAGCGAAATTCGCGCGACAGCCGCTCGCCCGGATACAGCACGGTCATGCCGTTCGCCTCACCGCCGCCGGGCAGATTCACCGCGTTGATCGGATGATCGACCGGCTCGAAGCAGAAGAAATCCTCGCCGGACGGCGCATAGAGCACGTAGTAATCGGTGTCGGCGGCGATCGTCAGCGACGGCGGCGCTTCGGCCACAAGACACTCGTGCGCCCGCTCCAGCCGGTGAACGCGTTATTGACCATCGACGATGACATCGGATAAGCGACGCCGAAGTGCCACGCGGGCGGCGCCGGAACGTGCTTGACCGGCAGCCAGTCGTCGCCGCACAACCACAGGCCGCCCGCCGCCGCGGAGAGTTCGGTGTCCGCTTCGCGCATTAGAAATGGATGCAGACCGAGACCGAAGGGCATCGCCAGATCGCCGGTATTTTCGATGCCGAGCGTCACCACGAGCGTCGCGTCATCCAGCGCATAAGTCTGCGAGGCGCGGAACGAATACGGCTGGCCCGCGCTGTGATCGAGCGCGAGCCGCACGCGCGTCGGCTCTTCTTCTTCGACGTCCCACGCGCCGAGCCAGCCGTCGCCGTGCAGCGGCAGCGGTTCGCCGGGCCGATTGCACGGCACGTCGATCGCGCGTCCGGAAAACTGAAAATGCCCGTTGCCGATGCGGTTCGAGTACGGCAAAAGCGGATAACACGCGAGTTCGTTCGGATCGGTGCCGGGGCCGGGATCGGCGCAGGGCCGGAAAATCGGCACGAGCGTGCCTTCGTGACGCCAGTCGAAACGCTGATGCCGCCGCCGAGCGACGGCGCGACATCAAGCCGCAGATGCGCATTCGCGAGCGTGATCAAGCCTTCGACGTCCGCCCCGCCAATCGCGACGACCGCCGTGCCCGGACCCGGCCGGATCGGCGGTTCGCCGGCGGCGGCCAGGCGCGAGCGGCGCGCGTTCGCCTGAGCGGTGGCGGTCGATGCATGTCTCTGTTCCGTGCGCGCAGCGGTCATGGGCTCGTGCTCCGTCGTTATGGGCACTTCCCTGCAAATGTGGGCTCCGCGATGCCCCGCGCGCCCGGTTGCGCGGTGAACACACCGCCCGCGTACGGATCGTCTGTTATTCCGATGCGCGTGCTCGTCACGAACAGCGTGCTCAAATCCGCTGCGCCGAACGCGACGCAACTCGGCTGCGCCGTCGGCACATCGACGCGCGCCGTCTCACTGCCGTCCGGCGCGTAACGCACGACACGCCGTCCGCCCCATTGCGCGTTCCACAGACCGCCTTCGGCATCGACGGTCGAGCCGTCGGGGACGCCGTCGGTATCGCTCAATTCGACGAACACGCGATCGTTGGCGAACGTCAGTCGCACACGCGGATCTGGCGCGTGGGGGAATCGCAGTAATACATCGTCGCGCCGTCCGGCGAAAAGCCGATGCTATTCGATATCGCGCACGGTCCGAGCGGCAGGCGCTCCAGCGACAAATCCGCGTTCAGGCGATAGTACGCGCCGACGGGCTGCGCATCGTCCACGTCGTGTTTCGTGCCGAAGACGAAGCGGCCTTGGCGATCGAATCGGCCGTCGTTGATGCGCGTCGGCAGATCAGCTTCGACTTCGGTGATGGTCGTGATGTCGCGCGTCGTGAGATCGAAGAACGCCAGCCGCGATGCGAGGCCGAGCAGCAGCGTGTTCGTATCGGCGGTGAGCGCGAAGGTCGCGAAGCGTTCGGACATGTCGAAGTGCTGCGTCGATTGATCGCGGGGATCATGACGCCAGAGTTTTGCGCCTTCGCCGAGGGGGCATCGGGTATCGATTTTTAGTTCTGCGTTCATACCCATCCTCCGTCGACGATCAGATCCTGCGCGGTGATTATGCTGCTTTCATCCGATGCAAGGAACAGCGCCGCGCGCGAGATGTTCGAGCAGTTCGGCGTCGATGCACTGGCCTTGCTTGATGGCCTGCTTGCCGGCTTCATCGAGCCAGAGGCGCTTTTGCTTTTCCGTCATGACCCAGCTGGGCACGAGTGTTCACGCGAATGTTGTACTTTCCCAGGTCGCGCGCGAGGCCGCGTGTCATGCCTTGCACGCCGGCTTTGGCTGTCATGTACACGGGGATGTTGCTGTTCTTCAGCATCCAGCTGATGGAGCCCAAGTTGATGATCGATCCACCGTTTAGCTTCTTCATGTCGTCGATGACCGCTTGCGCGGCGAAGAATTGATGTCGGATGTTGGTGGCGATGGTTTCGTCGTAAAAGTCGGGGGTGACGTCTTCGATTTTGTGGCGTTTGTCGTTGGCGGCGTTATTCACGAGTACCGCGATTGGGCCGAACGCAGTTCTGACGTCTACTATCCCTTTCTTTAAGGCTTCGATGTCTTTTAGGTCTGTTTGCAGGAACATCGGGCGGGTTTGGTCTTTTGCTAGCGCTGCGCCCAAGCGGTCAGCAAGCGCCTCGCCGGCGGTGGTGTCGATGTCCATGAAGGCTACTTTTGAGCCTTGGGCGAAGAAGTGTTCTACGAATGAGGCACCGATGCCGGTGGCGCCGCCGGTTATTAGGACGGGTTTGTTTTTTTAGGCTGGGGTATGTGGCGGGTTCTTTCATGCTGTGCATCCTCTCTTTTTCGTGCAAAGCGCTGCTGTTTTCCTGCCTCTTTTTCAGTAGCCGCCTCCCCGGCGGGGGGATCACTTTCTTTGCTGCTGCAAAGAAAGTGATCAAAGAAAGCAGCTTTTCAACCACGCACGCAGCACGCCCTGTGTGATGGGTCTTCTCCATTCCGTGGGTCCAGTAGAGAGTGCCCTCAGAGGCCCAATCGGTCCTGGCACCCATACGATCCGTGTTTTCTCGCCCTATCGGTAACGGTCCCCTTCGGCTTACTCCGGGCCTGCTTCGCGGCCGGTGTCGGTCATCAAAGGAAACCGGCAGTGAACCACCGAAACGCTTTTGCACGCGACAACGTTTTGTCGCTATTCGGCAGTACCCTCGCATCCGCCTCGTGGAAAGATCATGCCCCTTCGCACACTACAACTTTCTGGTTCCCTAGCACCACCCCTGCATCATTGCTTCCTTGCTTCTGCGCTTCGTTGCTCCTGAGCTTTCAGACTTCCTGACTTCGTTGCGTCGTCACATTGTTGGGTCTCTCGCGTACGCGTTAATGTGCTGTGTCATCGAAGCGCCAACCAAGGTATTGCCGAATAACGATAGAGCGTTGCCGCATGCAAGGGCGTTTCGGGGATTCACTGCCGGTGTCCTGTGCCCACTGACACCAGCCGCGCAGCGGGCCGGAGTAAGCCGAAGGGGACCGTTACCAAGGTAGGCGAGAAAGCACGGATCGTATGGGTGCCAGGACCCGAATGGCCTGTGAGAGCACTCTCTACTGGACCCACGGAATCAAGAAAACCCATCACCGAAAATGTGCTTCGTGCGTGGTTGAAAAGCTGCTTTCTTTGCAGCAGCAAGAAAGTAATCCCCCCGCCGGGGAGACGGCTACTGAATAAAAGGCAAGAACCCAGCCAGCCCTTCCCAAAAGAAAAGCTCAATCCCGCGCCCCGCGATTCTTCAACTGATCGAGCAATACAGCAGCCAGCAAAATGGCCCCCCGCACGAGGTACTGATAAAACGCATCGATATTAAGCAGGTTCATGACATTCTCAACGGTCCCCATAATGAGCACACTGATGACAACCCCAGAGATCGTGGCCCGCCCACCAAGCAACGAAACCCCACCCAGAACACAAGCCGAAATCACATTCAGCTCAAACCCTTGAGCCGCATTAGGCTGCCCCGAAGTAATCCGCGAAGCGAGAATCACCCCTGCAAGTGCAGTAGCCGCGCCCTGAATCAAGAAGATCCAAACCCGCGTCCGTTCAACATTGATCCCCGCAAGCCGGGAAGCCTCAGGATTCCCGCCAATGGCAAGCGTATTGCGCCCATAAACCGTCTGATTGAGCAGCACCCCAAACACGATAAAACACGCCAACGTAACCCAGATCGGCAACGAAATCCCGAGCATGGAAAGCCCGCCGAGCGCGATAAACGTATCCGACGATACCCCCACCGCCTGCCCGTGCGACACGATAAAACCCAGCCCGCGCACGATTTCCATCGTCGCCAGCGTGGTGATCAGCGCATTGATCCGCAGATACGCAATCACCGCGCCATTGACGAACCCGATCACCGACCCAGCGGCTACTGCCGCGATAATCGCGATAAACGTGTTGTCCGTCGCGTTCAACACCATCGCGCAGAGCACGCCGGAAAACGCAATCGTCGAGCCGACCGAAAGATCGAAATCGCGCGATGCAAGACAGAACATCATCGTGCACGCGACCATGCCGATCTGCGAAATCGACAGCGCCAGCCCGAGCATGTTCTCGATCGAAAAGAAGTGCTCGACGGACAGCGACATCGTCACAAACATGACGATGAAAATCACGATCAGGCTGTATTCCGTGATCTGCTGCCACCACTTCTGCTTGTCGCTCTTTTGCGGGATCAGCGTGTTCGCGACCTTCTCGGTCGCCTGCCCCACGATGTTTTCTCTAGCTTCCATGTTCGCTCCTCTTGTCCTTACGCCGCCTGCGCGACGGTCTCCGACTGCGGCAGCGCAAGACTCAGCACCTCCTGTTCGCTCGCCTGCTCGCGCGGCAATTCGCCCGCGATCCGCCCCTGCCGCATCACGACGATCCGGTCCGATACGCCCAGCACTTCCGGCAATTCCGACGAAATCATCACGATCGCGCAGCCGCGCTCCGCAAGCTGATAAATCACGTTGTAGATTTCATGCTTCGCGCCGACGTCGATGCCGCGCGTCGGTTCATCGAGAATCACGACCTTCAAATCCGGCTCCGCGAGCCAGCGCGACAGAATCGCCTTCTGCTGATTGCCGCCCGACAGAAAACGAATACACTGCCGCCGGCTCGGCGTCTTGATCTTCAGCAACTGAATGAAACGGTCCGCGGTCTGCGCTTCCTTCTTGCGATCGAGAAACAGCCCCGCGCGCAAGTAATGCCGGCGGCACGAGATATTGATGTTCTCGGCGACCGTCGCCATCGCGACGATGCCCTCTTCCTTGCGATCTTCCGGACACAGCACGATGCCATGCCGAATCGCTTCGCCCGTGCTGCGGACCTTGATGTCCTTGCCGTCGAGCGTCATCGAGCTGTCTTTCTTCTTGTCCGCGCCGTAGACGAGATGCATCAGTTCGCTGCGTCCCGCGCCGACCAGCCCAAAAAATCCGACGATTTCGCCGCGCTTCACATCGAAACTCGCGGGCGCGGAAAGCGCATCGCCCTGCACGTTCTTCACGGAAAAACGCACTTCGCCCAACGGCCGCGACCGATAGTTATAGATGTCGCTGATCTCGCGCCCAACCATTTCCTGCACGAGCGTGTCGCGCGGCACGTCCGCAAGCGCCAGATGCGACGCGATCTTGCGGCCATCGCGGAAAATCGTGCAGGCGTCGCACAACTCGTAAATCTCGTCCATGCGATGCGAGATGTAGATCAGCGCGCGGTTGTCCGCCTTCAGATCGCGCACGAGCTTGAACAGCACTTCCGTCTCGCGATGCGACAGCGACGACGTCGGTTCATCGAGCGCAATCACGCGCGCGTTGCGCAACAGCACCTTGCAAATCTCCACCATCTGACGTTGCGCGATGGAGAGTTTGCGCAGCTTCGCGTTCGGATCGAGATCGACGCCCATCGCGTGCAAACGGTCGCGCACGTGCTGCTTGGCCGCGCGCTTGTTGACCCAGCCGAAGCTGTTCGGCAGCGCGCCGAGCAGCAGATTTTCGGACACGGTCAAATCCGGCACGTACTGCAATTCCTGGTGAATCACCGCGATGCCCGAGGCGATCGACATCGCCGCGCACGCAAACTTCACCTCTTTGTCGTCGATGAGCACGCGCCCCGAATCGAGCTGATACTCGCCGCCGAGAATCTTGAGCAAGGTCGATTTGCCCGCGCCGTTCTCGCCCATCAAACCGTGAACTTCGCCAGCGTTGACGTCGAACGACACGCCGTCGAGCGCGCGCGCGCCTGGAAACACCTTGCCGATATTGTCAAAACGCAGCGTAGCTGACACATCGCCTCCTGTTCTTCAGGCGGACCGCGCATTCGAAAAGCGCGGCCCGCTTGCCACGAAAAAGACTTAGTTCGATGCCAGTCCCATCTGCTGACGAACCGACGCCACGTTTTCACGCGTAGCCAGCATGCCGGTCGTAAGCGTGAGCGGCGGCGGCGCCTTGCCGTCCTTGATCCACGCGTACATCAGTTCGGACGTCTCTTCGCCATGACGCTTCGGGCTGATGATCACGGTGCCGTAGAAGCCCGTCGGATTCGGTTTCTTGAACTCGTTGATCGCCGAGTCCGATCCGCCAATGCCAATGCCGATCATGTTGTCCGCCTTGAAGCCACGGCCTTCCGCCGCGCGCACCGCGCCGAGCACGGCTTCGTCGTTCAGGCCGTACGCAACCCAGTGCTTGTACTTTGGGTTTTTCGTCAGCGCGATGTTCGCGGCGTTGAACGCGTTTTCCGTATCGGTCTTCGCCTGCGGCGCCATCACGATATTCGCCTTCGGGAAACCGGCGGCGACGAGCGCGTCGGTCGCGCCTGCCGTGCGGTCGTGCGCGGTCGGCAACTGCTCGTAGGTCACATCGATCGCGCCGACATCCTTCATGTCCCAGCCGCGCTTCTTGATTTCGGCCGCGATGCCATCGCCCACTTGCTTGCCGATGTTGTACGCCGAGATGCCTATGTGCGGCACAGCTTCGATCGGCTTGCCGGAGCCATCGACGAGACGGTCATCGACGGTCATCATCTTGAGCTTATCGGCCTTCGCCTTTGCGACGATGCCCGGTCCGAGCTTCACATCCGGCGTGCAGATGATGAAACCCTGCGCCTTTTGCGCGGCGAGGTTATCGATCGCGCTCATCACCTTTTCGCCCGACGGCGCGCCGATCTTCACCAGCGTGAAGCCATTTTCCTTTGCGGCCATTTCCGCGAACTTCCACTCGTCCTGGAACCACGGTTCTTCCGGCTGCTTCACGAGGAAGCCGATCTTGACGTCATCGGCGGCCTGCGCGACCGGCGCGGCGATCATCGATGCGCTCGTGGCCGTGGCAGCGGCGATCAGCGTGAGGAACAGTCTGCGTTTCATCTTGTGTCTCCTGACTATTTTCCGTTGTCTCAAAGATGCCCGCGTGCGGGCTGCAAAGTGTGTTGGCCGCTTTCTTCTTGAGTGATGCCGCACAGCGGCCAGTGCGTCATTCCTGAAATCAGTCGTGATAAAGCGCCGAGCGCCCGCCATCCACGGTGATACAGCTCGCATTGATAAACGGCGCTTCGTCCGATGCCAGAAACACCGCCGTCATCGCCACTTCCTGCGGCTGACCGATGCGCTTCATCGGCTGCAAATCGAGCGTGGCCTGGCGCGCGGCTTGCGGATCGCTCCGCGAATCCCACCAGTCATGCGTCAATTGCGTTTCGATATAACCCGGCGCGATCGCATTCACGCGCACGTGGTTCGGCGCATATTCGATGCCCAGCGCTTTCGTCAATCCGATCACGCCGTGCTTGGCGACCGGATACGGAAAGCAGCCCGGAATGATCTTGAAGCTATGCGTCGATGCAATATTCACGATGCTGCCGCACTCACGCTCGACCATGCCCGGCAGCGCGGCGCGGCAGCCGTTCCACACGCCATCGAGATCGACGGCGAAGCAGCGGCGCCAGTCGTCGTCGGTCATCGTGAGGGGATCGCAGAACACGTTGATGCCGGCGTTGTTCACGAGGACATCGAGCGGGCCGAACTGCGCTTCGGTTTGCGCGAGCGCGTTTTTCACGGACGCGCTTTGCGTGACGTCGGTTTGCACCGCGATCACGTTCGCCGCATCGACTTCCTTTTTGATGCGCTCGCACGTGGCCGACGCCATTTCAATATCCAGTTCCGCGAGCGCGACCGATGCGCCTTCGCGCGCGAACGCCAGCGCAATCGCCGCGCCGATGCCGCGTCCCGCGCCGGTGATCATCGCGACTTTGCCAGCGAGGCGGTTCATCGCTTTTCACCCTTGGCGATGGCCAGTCCGTCGATAAACGCCTTCGCGTGATTCGCGCTCACGTCCGCGCTTTGTCCCGGCTTGTACAGCGCGGAACCCAACCCGAAACCATTCGCGCCCGCCGACAAAAACGGCCCCATGTTGTCCGGCGCAATTCCGCCGACCGGCACCAGCAGCACTTCTTTCGCGATCACCACGCGCCACGCCTTCACGACTACCGGTCCGAGCTGCTCCGCCGGAAACATCTTCAGCACGTCCGCGCCCGCTTTGAGTGCGGCGAATGCCTCGCTCGGCGTCGCGACGCCCGGCGCGCACGCGAGACCGTGCGCTTTCGCGGCGGCGATGACATCGGCATCGCTGTGCGGCATCACGATCAGTTCGCCGCCCGCGTTCTTCACTGTATCGACGTAACTCGGATGCAGCACGGTTCCCGCGCCGACGATTGTATCGTCGGGCAAAGCGTTGCGGGTCGCCGCGATGCTGTTGAACGGCTGCGGCGAATTGAGCGGCACTTCGATGATGCGAAAACCCGCCTCGTACAGCGCGCGCGCGTGCTCGGCCGCTTCGTTGTGCGTGACGCCGCGCAGAATCGCGATCAGCGGACACGCCGCGAACGCTTTCGACAAACCGCCATGCATGCCGTACAGCGCAGGCAGATTGATCGGTGGCTGCATCTTTGTTCTCCTTAAGCGGCGCGTGCAGGCGCGGCAACAAGACCGGCCAGCGCGGCGATTCGATAAAAACCGTGTTCGGTGGCATGCGCGACGGTCGGTGCATCGATACAACCGAACCGCCCCAGCGCCGCGCGATACCGCTCGCACAACGCTTCGTTGCCGATCAGACGCAGCGTCTTGCCTTTCAACGCAGCCTGCTCGCGCGCCAGCACTTCGTTCAGGCCGCGCAGTTCGTGGCCAATCAGCAAGCCCGACAGATAATCCGGCTGCTGTTCCGATGTCAGCTCGCCCGTCAATCCGAGTGTGCGCGTGCTGAAAATCGTCGCGAGCACGCCGGGATGACCGGCATCGCGCGCGGTATCGACGCCACGCAGAAAGGCGGATTCGTCGTGCGTCGAACTCGGATGCATCGTGCGGCCGAGAATCGTGTGATCGCGCAGCGCGCCGAAGGTCTCGCCCGTCATGAACGTGTAAAAACGCTCGATGCGTTCGTCGCGCACGAACGCCCATTTCGCGTGCGTGCCCGGCAGGCCGATCAGCGCGCCGCCTTGCTTTTGTAGCGATGCATCGCTCACCAGCGCGCCGAAGATTTGCGTCTCTTCGCCGCGCATGACATTGGGCAGCGTGCCGCGTTCGAGCACGCCGGGCACGACGTGCATCGCCACGCCGCGCGCCGTCTTCACCTTGACGATGCGCGCGACCAGCGCATCCGGTCCGGCCGGCGCTTCGACATACGGCGCTTCGACCCAGCCCTGCGCGCTGCCGACCATGCCCGCCGCGATCACTGGCAAGCGCGGATGCGCATCCAGCCACGCGCCGCATGCGTCCTCGAACGCCTGATCGAAACCGCCCGTCGGCAATTTCATGATACCCGCCGACGATGCCTGCGCGTCGAGCGCGACGCCATCCGTGCCGATCAGATACGCGCGCAGCGACGTCGTGCCCCAGTCGAGCGCGATCAAAACGGGTTGGCTCATCGCTTGATCCTGCGGGCGGCTTGCGGCGCGCGCCAGCCAAGTTCCTCGGAGATGGCGCGGGCTTCGCGCTGAATCACGGGAATCAGTTCTTCCATGCGTTCGTGCAGCATATAGGGAATGGTGCTGGCGACCGAAAGCGCCGCGACGATCGCGCCGGACGCATCGCGCACGGGCGCGGCGACGCAGCAAATCGACGCTTCGTTTTCTTCGAGATCAAAGGTGTAGCCGCCTTGCGAATAGCGCGTCATGCGCTGCATCGAGCAGCCGCTTCCACGAATTGGCTCCGAGGTCGAGCATCATCGCCTTGCCGATTCCCGTCGATGCGAGCGGCATGCGATGCCCCACGCGCGAGCGCATTTCCAGCCCGCGCGTGCCGGGAATCTTGTCGATGTAGAGCACGTCGTCGCCATCGCGCACGCCGAGGTGAATCGTGTCCTGCGTGTGATCGGCGAGCGCCTGCAAATGCGGCCGCGCGACGGCGTTCAGCGGCATCTGTTCGAGCGCGATGGTGCCGAGTTCGATCAGTTTCGGCCCGAGCAGGTAACCGCCCTGCACTTGCCTCAGATAGCGCGCCTGCACGAGCGAGCTGACCAGCCGATGCGTCGTGCTGCGCGTCGTGCCGAGCGCCGCGCCGAACGCACGCAGATCGCGCGCGCCGTTCGCGGCGGCTTCGAGCACGGAGAGGCCGCGCAGCAAGGTTTGCGTGCCGGCTTGTTGCGGCGTGATATCGACGAGTGCGCTCGGCAACGCGATGGCGTCGGGATCGTGCGTTCCGTTAGCTTTTTTCGGCGTGGCGCGATCCGCTCGATCCACTTCTGCGCGCACATCGGCGTCGGTATTCGGGAATTGGGTCATGGCGTTCGTTCTCCGATAAACACGGACGCCGTCAAGCGGCGCGCGACAGGAAACAGCGGAACGGACTTTCGGATGAATCGTGTGACGCAACCCGCGCGCGCGGGCGAGCGATCGAATGCATGACGTGTCTCCGTTTTTTGTGTGCGTCGTACGGGCGGCGGGCATCGTGGCCCGTCGTCTTGTTCCGTGGACGGATGCCTGAGCGATGGGTCGCATCAGGCAATGGTCGGATTGTAGTTCCGGCTTTCTCAAAAATTCAATATGTGATCGCTGTGTTCATATGTTGGGAATTTTTCTGACGATTGAAAGGTGTCGCTCAATCGGGATAGGGGCAGGCCTCGCGGCCCGGCCCCTCCCACACCACCGTGCGTACGGGTCCGTACACGGCGGTTCGGATCAGTTAATTGGCGCTGGACCGACCGACGGCAGGCCCAGCGAACGGAAACGCTTCGGTGACACCCTCGCGAGTGCCACCGCATGACTCGGGGTCGATGTGAATCGCTAGTTCTTCATCGTAAAGAACTTTCACCTTCTATCTCCTGACGGTCTCCCGTCGCACCCAGTCGATCCCTCAAACCCCTTGTCTAGCAGAAAATCAGCCGGAGTGCCCATGAACGACATGACTCAACAGCACGGCCTGAAGGTCGCTACCCCTCTCGTCAAGTTCATCGATGAAGAAGCCATCCCTGGCACGGGCGTCGATAGCGCGGGGTTCTGGAAGGGATTCGATGCGCTGGTGCACGACCTCGCACCGAAGAATCGCGCCTTGCTCGCCGAGGGCGACCGTCTGCAAACCGAGCTCGACAACTGGCATCGCACGAACGTGGGACCGGTGAAGGATCTGCGCGCGTATCGCAAGTTTCTGGAGGATATCGATTATATCGTGCCCGCGCCTGCGCACGTTCGTGCGACGACCGCGAATGTCGATCGCGAAATCGCCGAGCAGGCCGGCCCGCAACTCGTCGTGCCGCTGTCGAATCTGCGCTATGCGCTCAACGCCGCCAACGCGCGCTGGGGCAGCCCTACGACGCGCTTTACGGCACCGATGCCATCGATGAAAAAGATGGCGCCGAGCGCACCGCGCAGTTCAATCCGAAGCGCGGCGCAAAGGTGATCGCGTACGCGCGCGCGTTTCTCGATGACAATGCTCCGCTCGCGCACGGCTCGCACGCGGACGCGACGAAGTACAGCGTCGAACAGGGTCAGCTCGTCGTCACGCTGAAGGACGGCAAGAGCGGCCTCGCAAATCCCGAGCAGTTCACCGGCTATCAAGGCGATGCGAAAGCGCCCAGCGCCATCCTGCCCAAGCACAATGACCTGCACTTCGAAATTCAGATCGATGCGGACAGTCCCATCGGCAAGACGGATGCGGCGCATGTGAAAGACGTGCTGATGGAAGCCGCGGTGAGCACGATCATCGACTGTGAAGATTCGGTGGCGGCCGTGGACGCGGCGGACAAGACGCAGCTCTATCGCAACTGGCTCGGTCTCATGCAGGGCCATCTGTCGGAAGAGGTCACGAAGAACGGCAAGACCTTCAAGCGCAGCATGAATCCGGATCGCGAATACACTGCGCCCGATGGCTCGAAAAAGGTCACGCTGTGCACGGCCGTTCGCTGCTCTTCGTGCCCAACGTCGGGCATTTGATGACCAATCCCGCCGTGGTCGATCGCGATGGCAACGAGATTCCCGAGGGCATCCTCGATGCCGTGATGACCACGCTCGGCGCCATGCATGATCTGAAGAACAAGATGAACTCGCGCACGGGTTCCATCTACATCGTGAAGCCGAAGATGCATGGTCCGGCCGAAGTCGCGTTCGCGGACGAACTCTTTACGCGCGTCGAAGATCTGCTCGGTCTGCCGCGCAACATGATCAAGATGGGCATCATGGACGAGGAACGCCGCACGAGCGTGAACCTCAAGGCGTGTATCGCGGCGGCGGGCGCGCGCGTGGCGTTCATCAATACGGGCTTTCTGGATCGCACCGGCGACGAAATGCACTCGTCGATGGAAGCCGGCCCGATGATGCGCAAGGGCGACATGAAGTCGTCGAAATGGATCAGCTCGTATGAGCGCAGCAACGTGCTCGTCGGTCTGAATACAGGCTTGCGCGGACGCGCGCAGATCGGCAAAGGCATGTGAGCGATGCCCGTGCCTGAGCAGAAGATCGCGCATCAGAAGGAGGCCTGTGCGAATACCGCGTGGGTGCCGTCACCGACGGCCGCGACGCTGCACGCGCTGCATTATCACAAGGTCGATGTGCAACAGGTTCAGGAAGGACTCGAGCACGAAGACTACGACCGCCTGAGAAACGAATTGCTCGATGGCCTGCTGACCATTCCGGTCGTCGACAAGCCAACGTGGTCGGAAGAGGACATCAAGAACGAAATCGAGAATAATGCGCAGGGCATTCTCGGTTATGTCGTGCGCTGGATCGATCAGGGCGTCGGCTGTTCGAAGGTGCCGGACATTCACGATGTCGGTCTGATGGAAGACCGCGCCACGCTGCGTATTTCGAGCCAGCACATTGCGAACTGGCTGCAGCATGGCATCGTCAAGGAGGAGCAGGTGCGCGAGACGCTGGAACGCATGGCCGCCGTGGTGGACAAGCAGAACGAAGCGGACCCGTACTATCGCCCGATGTCGCCTTCATTCGATAGCTCGTTCACGTTCAAGGCCGCATGCGCGCTGGTGTTCGAAGGGCTCACGCAACCGAGCGGTTATACGGAGCCGTTGCTGCATAAGTTCCGGCTGGCGGCGAAGCAGTCGGCTTAAGGTTCGTGTGCGTACATGCAGCGCGACGCTGCATGTACGCACGAGTTCACTGCTCCGACCAGAGCTTGCCCGCCGTCGCCCAGTTGCGCCTTCGATCGCATCGTCATCATGCAATTGCGCCGCCGTGCGGGTGACGACCTCGGGCGTCGGTACGATCATCTTGCCCACGCCGGCCAGCGCGCGAAGCTGAATATCGCATGCCTTGACGAGCATATCCGTCAGCACATAAGCCTCGGCAATGGTGCGCCCGAGCGTGAGCGGACCGTGATTGCGCAAGAGCATCGCGCGATGCACACCGAAGCTCGCGACGAGCCGCTCGCCTTCGGCCGGCGAGAACGCGAGGCCCTCGTAATCGTGATATGCGAGATGACCGTGAAAGCGCATCGCGTGCTGCGACGCGGGCAGCACGCCGTGCGGCTGCGTCGATACAGCGATCGCCTCGCGCACATGCAGATGCATCACGCAGGCGGCATCGTCGCGCGCGGCGTGTACGGCGGCGTGCAGCGCGAAACCGGTCGTGTTCACCGGATGCGCGCTTTCGCCGATCACGTTGCCATCGATATCGATCTTCACGAGATCGCTCGCCGTGACTTCATCGAACGACAGCCCGAACGGGTTGATCAGAAAACGCCCCGGCTCGTTCGGCACGCTTGCGGAAATATGCGTGTAGACGACATCGTCCCAGCCGTTGAGCGCGACGAGCCGGTATGCCACCGCGAGATCGATGCGCGCGGCCTGTTCGGCGTCCGAGCGCGGTCCGCTTTCCGCAATCCTGCGCTCAGGCGTGTGGGTGAACGACATGCGAATCTCCTCGTTTCGATGAATCCGTCACGCGCCGCGCAATCGCGATGACCGCCCACGACGCCAGCACGAACGACGCAGTCAGCGCCGCGATGCCGAGGCAATCGATCACACGCTCGATCAGCACGGCCATCGGAATCGCGATGAAAACGTAGCGCGCGCCGAGCGGCGCGGCGGCCAGCGCCGCGTTGAAGTTGCATGCGCCGACAGCACGACGACATCGCTTGCGCCGCCCAGAGCGTGCATTACCGCGCCGAGCGCGCCGGTCGCGAAGGTGATCGGCGCGAGACCGGCGAACGCGGCTTCGAAAAGCGAATGCCAGTCGGCGGAAACGGGCGGGATCGCGCCGGGATCGCTGCGATCGGGAAAAAGCGGCAGCCAACACCAGGTGACGATGATCGCCGGGCTGGAGAACATCGGCAAGTTTAGGCGCGCGAGCGTGCGGGAGAGTTTGCCCGCGAGAAAGGTGGCGAACAGCGCGGCGACGATCGCCACGGCGGCGGCTTGCGAATCGCCGCGAATGACGGCGAACGCGGCCAGCGCGCCATTGAAACCGTAGAGATCGTCGCGGAAAGCGGGCGAATCGGGCGCTTCGGTAATCAGCGAAATGACGTTGCCGACAACCGTGCCGATCACGAGACCGCACGCGAGACGCGGGCTCGCGCAGAGCACGGCCAGAAACACGAGCGCTCCCGTCGCGGCATGGCGCTGCAGGACGATTTGCCCGATGGCGAACGAAGCTGCGGATTTGACGGCCGAGATCGGCGTCGGAGTGAAGAACGGTGGACATGCGCGGCGGCTCGTGAAAGAACCGTCAGCATAAATCAGCGGGCGCGCGCCGTGGGCGGGCGCGCCATATGGTGAGTATGCGACGAGTCAGCGGCGCTTTAGTTGAAGGCCATCGGAACGAGCGGCGCGTCCTGGCCCATCGGATTCGCGTAGTTCAGGTCCGCGCTCATTTTGACCATTTCCGTGACGTTTTCGCGGAAATTCGGATGCTTTTCCCATGTGATGTAGCTGGCATCCAGCACGGCGGACAGCGTGAGCAGGGAAAACGCGACTTTTTCGAGCACTTCGTAACGGCGACGCATGATTTATTCCTTGACGATACAAACATTGTAACAGATTTAAGGGTTTCCCCCTAATCGATTGTTGCAATGCCGCACATTAGCCGCCGTACCAAGTGTTTCGATCCGCCCCCTATTTACATCGATTGTTCGAGCATCGCTTCGTAATCCGCTTCCGATGCCTCGCGCGAATTCGTCTTGTGCGAGTGATCCTTCAGCGCCCCAGCGATGATGCGCGGGAACAACTCGCGCGTCACGCCCAGTTCCGCGAGACCGCGCGGCAAACCGAGTGTCGCGGTCATCGCGCGCACAGCGTCGCCGACGGCATCGCCGGAATCAAGGCCCCATCGCCTGAGCCATGCGCGCGAGCTTGCCCTCGTCCTGCATCGACGGCGCGCTTTGGTTGAACGCGATGACCGCCGGCAAAAAGATGGCGTTGAGCGTGCCGTGATGCAGCTTCGGATTGATGCCGCCCAGCGAATGCAACAGGCTGTGCACGCAGCCCAGACCCTTCTGGAACGCGAGCGCGCCCTGCATCGACGCGCTCATCATGTTCCAGCGCGCGACGCGGTCCGAGCCGTCGCGCGTCGCCCGTTCGATGTGACGCCACGCGCGCCACAAGCCGTCGA
>LFMX01000064.1 GCA_001184405.1 Candidatus Burkholderia humilis | reverse complement strand
CCGCGATCTTGCGGTCGCCCTTTTCGGCTTTGTCGAGACCGAACGCGAGCGCTGCCGCCGTCGGCTCATTGATGATGCGCTTCACTTCCAGACCGGCGATACGGCCCGCGTCTTTGGTTGCCTGACGCTGGCTATCGTTAAAGTACGCGGGAACCGTGATCACAGCTTCCGTGACCGGCTCGCCGAGATAGTCTTCAGCGGTCTTCTTCATCTTGCGCAGCACTTCCGCCGAAACCTGCGACGGCGCAAGGTTCTTGCCGTGCGCTTCGGCCCATGCGTCGCCGTTGTCGTGCTTGACGATCTTGTAGGGCATCAGGTTGATGTCCTTCTGCACTTCCTTCTCGTCGAAGCGGCGGCCGATCAGGCGCTTGACCGCGTACAACGTGTTTCTCGGATTGGTGACCGACTGGCGCTTGGCCGGTGCGCCGACGAGGATTTCGTTGTCATCCATGTACGCGATGATCGACGGCGTCGTGCGCGCGCCTTCCGAGTTCTCGATGACCTTGACCGAGTTGCCTTCCATCAGCGCCACGCACGAATTCGTAGTGCCGAGATCGATACCGATGATTTTGCCCATTTTTTATACTCTCCTAGCTTTGATCGCAGTGGCGTTGCGGCGGGCGGTTGTCGAGACCTGCGCCGGTCGTTACCGCCGATTTACCGGGCCGAACGCCTAAAATTCATACCTGTACGCAAGATAAGTACGTCAGTTTCGATTTCAAGACCCTGAACGCGATGCGGTCTATAACTTTTTTGCGCCGCCTTTCTTGCGATTTTGCGTACGCTACGACTCCCGCCGAGACCATCCGAACCAGCGGGAGTAACCGCGAAACACGCTTACTTCGATGCCGCAACGGTCACCAGCGCCGGACGCAGCACGCGATCCGAGATGATGTAACCCTTTTGCAGCACGCTCACGACCGTGTTCGGTTCCTGCTCGGCCGGCACCATCGAAATGGCCTGATGGCGATGCGGATCGAATTTCTCGCCGACCGGATTCAGCGCAATGACACGGCCCTTTTCGAGCGCGCCGGTCAACTGGCGCAGCGTCAGTTCGACGCCCTCGCGCACCTTGGCGAGATCCGACGATTGATCGGCGAGCGCCGCTTCGAGACTGTCCAGCACCGGCAGCAAATGCTCCGCAAAATTTTCGATGGCGAATTTATGCGCCTTCTGAACATCTTCCTGACCACGACGACGCACATTCTCCGTTTCCGCCTTGGCGCGCAGGAAATCTTCCTTGAGCGCAGCGATGGTCGCCTGGGCTTCGGCCAGCGCGGTATCGGACTCGGCCGGCGCGGCCTGCTGCTCGGGCGCTGCGTCTGCCGGCGCGCCCTGCTGGGCTGCGGCGTTCGTCGGGTCGGCGGCCTGGCGTGCGGTATCGTCGGCGGGCGTCGGGTTCTGGCTCGCTGAATTTTCTTGCGTGTTTTCCATGTCGCTGAATGTATTGCTCTGTAAGTGAATCAAAACGAAGTGCGCGCAGTCGCGCCATGAACTTCGCACTAGCGGCGGAAATTGGGGCACCGGGGGGATTTTCAAGCCTTCCGAACTGTTTTTTCGGACGAATTTCAGCGTTTTCTGCGACTTCTACATAAGACGTGTGGCCAAGGAAACACGCCGTAACGCGCATTTTGCCACACCGCCAAAATTCAGATTGAGGGAATCGATTTGCTCGCCTAGTATTCAGTCTAGCGTCGTGGGAACACGTTTACCCTAATCCTACGAATTGCTCACAACCGCCCAGCCTTTGCCCGTTTCCTGATCTGCTCGCTGTCCCGAGCGGACTTACCTGTTTTCCGGAGGTGCCATGAAACTGACCTTTGCTATCGCGGTGGTCGCCCTGGTACTGGTTGCGGGAACGACCACCACCTGTATGTCCAGCGCAGTGACCGACCGTAACACCGAGTACGGCGGCGTCAGTGCGACGATGGAACATTTCTTCAATCCGAACCTGAAAGTTTGTCGATAGTCCGTCTGTCGCGCTTCGTCGGCCTGCCTTGCAGACCGGCGGCGGGCTCGCGGAACGTCTTGCGGCGCTCGACTTCGGCCATGCGTTTCGCGCGTCCGTCTTCGGTTTTCGCGTAAAGCGTCTGCGCGACGGGCGCCGGTCCGCGCACATCGCACAGACCGAGCACTTTGACTTGCCAGACAATGCGCTCGATATCGATTTCCACGATATCGCCCACGCGCACGTCCTTCGACGGCTTCACGTTCGCGCCGCCGATTTTCACGCGGCCTTTCTCGACCGCATCGCTGGCGAGCGAACGCGTCTTGAAAAAGCGCGCCGCCCACAACCATTTATCGATGCGCAAACGCGCGCCCGGTTCCGTCGAAATCTTGTAGTTCGTCCGTCGATGCTTCGAAAACGTGTCAGGCAACGGCCGACAGCGGCTGCTGAACCTGCGCCGGCCATCCCTGTAAATGTTGCACCGCGATTTCGCCGACACCCTTGATCCACGCCGGCGACGCGTTCAGACACGGAATGCGGTGAAAGTGCTTGCCGCCTGCCTTCAAAAATTCGTCCTTCACCTCGATACCGATTTCCTCGATCGTCTCCAGACAATCCGCCGTGAAGCCAGGACAGAACACGTCCACGCGCTTCACGCCGCCCGCGCCGAGTTCCGCGAGCATCGGCACGGTGTACGGCTGCAGCCATTCCGCGCGGCCGAAGCGCGACTGGAACGTGACGCGGCATTCCACCGGCGTTAGCCCGAGCGCGCCCGCGAGCAGCGAACCGGTGAGCTGACATTGATCGTGATAGGGATCGCCGAGGTCCATCGTGCGCTTGGGCACGCCGTGAAAGCTCAGCACGAGCTTGTCGCCGGCAGCGAAATCCGGCGCGCCGTGATGCCGCCAGTAATCGCGCACTTGCTCGGCGAGCGCGCCGATATACGCCGGATGATCCGCGTAATGGCGAACCGTGCGGATTTCCGGCTGATTGCGCACGCGCTTCAGGGCGGTGAAGGCGTCGTCGAAAGCGGTCGCGGTGGTCGAGGACGAATATTGCGGATACATCGGCAACAGCAGAATGCGGTCGGCGCCTTCGAGCTTCAACTGATTGAGCATGGCGCCGATGCCCGGCGCGCCGTAACGCATCGCGTATTCGACGATCACCTGATAGTCGTTCGCCACGAACAGCCTGCGCAGGCCATCGACCTGCTTCTCTGTATATACGCGCAGCGGCGAGCCCTCGGGCATCCACACTTGCGCGTATTTCTCGGCCGACGCGCGGCTACGGAACGGCAGAATCACACCGCGCAAAATGATCTGCCAGATCAACGACGGAATTTCGACCACACGCGGGTCCGACAGAAACTGAGCGAGGTATTTGCGCACCGCGCGCGGCGTGGGCGCGTCCGGCGTGCCGAGATTGATCAGCAACACCGCGACGCGATGCGCTGCGCTGCGCTGCGAAGGCAACTCGAGGTCGAAACGCATAGGGAAAGGCCGCCGGGAAAGTCGTCGAAAAGGCGTGGACCATTATATAGCGGCGCGTTTCGCGGTGCATCACTGGCCGGATGGCCTAGTCCAAAAGCGCGAAAACGCGTGTTTGAGCCGAAAAACTGGCCGAACGGCCTAATGGCGGCGCGTGCTCACGCCCGGCAAGATGACGATCAATAAAACGTCACTGATGACTGAGCGACATGGACAAGAGCTGCGCGGTGATATCGACGATCGGAATTACGCGGTTGTAGGCCATGCGCGTGGGCCCGATCACGCCGAGCGTACCGGACGATCTTCCCGTTCACTTCGTACGGCACGATGACGACGCTCATTTCCTCGATCGGCACGAAATTCGATTCTCCGCCGATGAAAATCTGCACGCCTTACGCGTGACTCGAAACATCCAGCAATTGCAGGAGGCTCGTCTTTTGGTCGAACAAATCAAACAGCTTGCGCAGCTGCGCCATGTCGGACGACAGGTCCGCGACTTCGAGCAGATTGCGCTCGCCGGAAATCAGCACGGTGTGGTCGGATCGATTTCCGCCGTGCTCGCGACGACGGCCGCCTGCATCAGCGTGGTCATATCGCCGCGCAACTGGTCGATTTCCTCGCGCAGTCGGCGGCGTACTTCGTCGAAGGACAGGCCCGCGAAATGCGCGTTGATATAGTTGGACGCTTCGGTGAGCTGCGCGGGTGTGTAGTCGCGCTGGGCGGCCATCATCCGGTTCTGCACGTCGCCTTCCGGCGTGACGATGATGAGCAGGATGCGCTTGTCCGACAGCCGCATGAACTCGATCTGCTTGAACATGTGACTGCAGCGCGGCGTGAGAATGACCCCGGCGAACGACGACAGGCTCGACAGCACGCTCGCAGCGGCGGCAACGATCTTCTGCGGTTCCTCGCCCTGAAGCCGCGTCTTGACAGCGGTGGTCATGGCTTCATCTTGCGGTACTTCTACGGTCAGCATGGTGTCGACGAAGAGGCGATAGCCGCGCGGCGTGGGAATGCGTCCGGCCGACGTGTGGGGACTCGCGACCAGCCCGAGATCCTCTAGATCCGACATGACGTTGCGAATGGTCGCGGGACTCAGCTCGAGGCCGGAATGCCGTGACAACGTGCGCGAACCGACCGGCTGACCTTCGGCGATGTAGCGCTCGATCAACGTCTTGAGGAGGGTTTGTGCACGTGGGTCTAGCATGGGCGAATTTTAGCGCAACGTATTGGAAAACGGCGTGCCAGGCCGTCGTTCACGCCTCGCGCTCGAGTTCTATGTCTGCTCCATTCTAGCGAGAAACGACACGCGCACCCGTGCGCCGGATGACCGTGGTTTCCCCGGTTCGCGCGCAAGGTACGCTCAAGGTTCTTTTCGCCTTTCACCTATGGTGTAATGCCGGCATGGAAATTGGCCAATTCAAGACCGTCGCCCTCGTGGGACGCACCAACACGCCCGGCATCGAGGCGCCGCTGCGATCGCTCGCCGATCTCATTGCCGGCCAAGGCTTCGAAGTCGTGTTCGAAGCGGGCACCGCGAAGGAAGTGGGCGTCACCGATCACCCGGCGCTCTCGGTCGCCGAAATCGGCGCGCGCGCGGATGTCGCCGTCGTGCTCGGCGGGGATGGCACCATCCTCGGCGTCGGCCGGCAACTCGCGCCGTACAAGACGCCGCTCATCGGCGTGAATCATGGGCGACTCGGGTTCATCACGGATATTCCGCTCAAGGAAATTCAGGAGCGCGTGCCGCAGATGCTGCACGGCCAGTTCGAGCGCGAAGAGCGCAGCCTGCTTGAAGCACGCATCGTGCGGGACGACAAGCCGATTTATCACGCGCTCGCGTTCAACGATGTCGTGGTGAATCGCAGCGGCTTTTCGGGCATGGCGGAACTGCGCGTATCGGTCGATGTCCACTTCATGTACAACCAGCGCTCGGACGGGTTGATCGTCGCGACGCCGACGGGTTCGACCGCTTACGCGCTGTCGTCCGCCGGGCCGATTCTTCATCCGCAATTGCAGGGTTTCGTGCTGGTGCCCATCGCACCGCATTCGCTTTCCAACCGTCCGATCGTGCTGCCCGACGATTCGAAAGTCACCATCCAGATCATCGGCGGGCGCGATGTGAACGTGAACTTCGACATGCAGTCCTTCACGGCGGTCGAACTGAACGACGCCATCGAAGTGCGGCGCTCGAAGCACACGGTGCCGGTGCTGCATCCGGTTGGCTACAGCACGTACGCGACGCTGCGCAAGAAGCTGCACTGGAACGAACATCCGTCGCAGGACGCCGTCTGAACTGACAATCCATTCGCCCGATCTCCCTTCTTCGAAGCATTCATGCTCCGTCATCTCTCCATTCGAGACTTCGTCATCGTCGCCACGCTGGATATCGAATTCGATTCCGGCTTCACGGTTTTTTCGGGTGAAACCGGCGCGGGTAAATCCATTCTGATCGATACGCTCGCGCTCACGCTCGGCGCACGCGGCGATGCGAGCGTCGTGCGCACGGGCGAATCGCGCGCGGACATCACCGCCGAATTCGGCACGCACGAACAGGTCACGCGCTGGCTGGACGAGCATGCGCTCTCGCAAGGCGGCGATACCGTGATGCTGCGCCGCGTGATTGATTCAGGCGGACGCTCGCGCGCGTTCATCAACGGCACGCCGGCGACGCTCACGCAGTTGCGCGAAGTCGGCGAAATGCTCGTCGATATTCACGGCCAGCACGCGCATCAACTGCTCATGCGGTCGGACACGCAACGCGAACTCTTCGATACACACGCCGGTTTGCAGGACGCGGCCAACGCCGTGAATCGCGCGTGGCGGGCGTGGCGCGATGCGCAGCACGCCGTCGACGAAGCGCAGAGCCGCGACCGCGAACTGCAACTCGAACGCGAGCGTCTTGCGTGGCAGTTGAGCGAATTCGACAAGCTCGCGCCGCAGCCGGGCGAATGGGAAGAAGTGAGCGCGGAGCATCATCGGCTGTCGAATTCGGCGAGTCTGATCGACGGCGTGCAGGCCGCGCTCGGCGCACTCTCCGAATCCGATGAAGCGATGATCTCGCAAATCGGCGCGATCATCTCGAAGCTGCGCGGGCTCGCGGATATCGATCCGTCATTGAACGACGTGCTCGCCGCGCTCGAACCCGCCGAGATTCAGTTGCAGGAAGCGTCATATTCGCTGTCGCATTATGCGCAGCGACTGGAGCTCGATCCGGACCGTTTGGCGCAAGTCGAAAGGCGCATAGATCAATTGCATTCGACGGCGCGCAAGTTCCGCCTTCAGCCCGAAACCTTGCCCGAGGAACACGCAGCTCGCCGCCGTCAGCTCGCCGATCTCGATGCCGCCACCGATCTCGACGCGCTCAACGCCGTTGCGGAAAAGGCGAAAGGCGCGTATCACGAGCAGGCGAAAGTGTTGTCGAAGGCGCGCGCAAAGGCGGCGAAAGCGCTGTCGAAGGCGGTCACCGAAGGCATGCAGGAATTGTCGATGGCAGGCGGCAAATTCGAGGTCGCGCTCGTGCCGCTCGCGGAAGGCGGCGCGAACGGGCTGGAGCAGATCGAGTTTCGCGTCGCGGGTCATGCGGGCGTGGCGCTGCGGCCGCTGGCGAAAGTCGCGTCGGGCGGCGAACTGGCGCGGATCAGTCTCGCCCTCGCGGTGATTGCGAGCACGGCGAGTCCGACGCCCACGCTCATTTTAGACGAAGTGGATACGGGCATCGGCGGTGGCGTGGCGGAAGTGGTCGGGCGGCTCTTGCATCAGCTCGGGCGCGATCGGCAGGTGTTGTGCGTCACGCACTTGCCGCAAGTGGCCGCGCGTGGCGATCAGCATTTCCAGGTCGCGAAATCTTCCGACGATGCAAGGGGCACCGTGAGCACGGTCACACCGCTGGACAAGGCGAAGCGCGTGGAGGAAGTGGCGCGCATGCTCGGCGGACTGGAGATCACCGCGACCACGCGCAAGCACGCGAAGGAGATGCTGGCGGCCTAGCCGCAAACACATCGGCAGAGAAAGCGCGCGTCGCGCATCGTCATTGGATTGAAAAGAAGATGTCGTCCCTGATCACGGTTGTTTATTCGTTCGACTGGAAGTACGCGCACTACGCTGCCGTTTCGACTTACTCGCTCGCCGCCAACTCGACCACCGCGCTGCGGGTCGTCTGGGTCATTCCGGACAGCGATACCGCGAGCATTCTTCCGATTGCGGAAAATTTCGCCATCAAGTTCGATCTGCATATCGAAGTAATTCCGGTCGAGATGGCGGGATTCACCGCGTAGAAGGTGTCGCATCATTTCACGCACGCGATGTATTTGCGGCTGCTCATTCCGAGTCTGATTGCCGGACCGCGCGTACTTTATCTCGATGCCGACACGCTCGTTCTCAAAAACCTCGCCGCGTTGTTTTTACGGATTTGGGCGGCAACGTCATCGCCGGTGTGCTCGATGGTTCCGGCGCGGAAACGAGCAAGGTCGCGAGAACAAGCGGCGACCCGTATCTGAATTCGGGCGTGCTGCTCATGGACCTGGACGCGCTCAGAAGCGATCGCATGCTGGAAAAAGCCACCGCGCTCTATCTCGAACACGAGTGCAAACTGGCATGGCCGGATCAATGCGTCATCAACAAATATGCGGAGGGACGCAAGCTCGTTCTTCATCCGGGATGGAACTGCCGGATTTCCGCCCTCGAAGTCACCCCGGCGCAATTCGATAGCATGCTGTCCGATCCCGATCTGTCGATTCTGCATTTCATCACCAGCATGAAAGCGTGGCAGACGTGGTGCGAACCGCGCGTCAGCGCGTTCTGGTGGCAATACGCGAACCGCGCGCAGATCGACGGATTGGCGCCGCAGGAAGTCAGCACGATCGGCGAGGCGATTCTCTTCGCCCGCATGCTCGACATGAGCTAGCGTTACCGCGAAGCGAGCAAGATGAAAAGCGACATCATCGCGTCTTTGATGGGAAGCGGAGCCGCACGCGTGGCCTAGCCCCGCCATACTGCTTCACTGCTGCGCCACCGCAAACACCCGCTTCCACAACGCCGTCACCACTTCGCGTTCACCCGACACATCTTCGGGCTTCATGCGCGCTTTCTCCATGCCATCGAGCCGCAATCCGTGTTGCAGCTTTCGATAGTGCCGATACGCCGCGCCAATCACATCCGCCTCATCCTCGGCGATCAATCCGCTCTTCGCCGCAATCTTCAGCAGCGTGATATTGCCCGCATTGCGCACGAATTCGCGATGCTCACGCGAATGCAGCAGCACCCAGTACTGCACGACGAATTCGATATCGACCATGCCACCGCGATCGTGCTTCAGATCGAACAGATCGCTGCGATTCGGATGGCCGTCCGCGACCCGTTCGCGCATCGATACGATCTCGCGGGCGAGTGCGGCCGCATCGCGCTCTGTGACAAGCACGTCGGCGCGAATCACTTCGAATTGCGCGCCGATGTCGGCATCGCCGGCGCAGAAACGGGCGCGTGAGAGCGCCTGATGTTCCCACACCCACGCGGTGTTCGCGGCGTCGTCGCCTTCGCGGATTTGATAGCGGCGGAACGTGTCCAGACTCGTCACGAGCAAACCGGATTCGCCGTTCGGACGCAAACGCAAGTCCACGTCGAACAACGTGCCCGCGCCGGTCGCGGCGGTCAGCCACGTGATCAGACGGCGCGTGAAAAGCGCGTAGATGTCGGAGGCGGAATCGTCAGGATCGTCGTAGAGGAAAATGAGGTCGAGGTCGGACGCGTAGCCCAGTTCCTTGCCGCCCAGTTTTCCATACGCGATCACGGAAAAACGCGGCACCTCGCGATGCCGCTTCGGAAACTGCTTCCATACCGTTTGCACGGTGACATCGAGCACGGCATCCGCCAGTTCGGACAGGCGATCGCTCACATGCTCGACGCTCAAATGCCCGGCCAGACCGATCAGCAGAATGCGGAACACTTCGGCCTGATGCGCGTGCCGCAGCAAATCCATCTGATGTTCGGCATCTTCCGCCGCGTCGAACCGCGCGCTCAGCGAGCGCTTGAATTCCGGCCAGTCGAACGGGCTGGCGATGGCTTCATCGTCGAGCAATTCGTCAAGCAATTGTGGATAGCGAATCAGATAACCCGCCGCCCAGCGCGATCCGGACAGCACGGACAGCACGCGCTCTAGCGCCGCCGGATATTCCGTCAAGAGCGCGAGATACGCACCGCGCCGGCCCACGGTTTCGAGCAGATCGAACAGACGCGCGATGGTATCGACGCGCCGCGCGGCATCGATCGATTGCACGGCTTCGAGCGCCCGCTGCGCGACGATATCGAAGCGCGCGCGGCTTTGCTCCGCGAGCCCGTTGTAGCGCGATGAATTCCACACGCCGGTCAGGCGCGAGAGCACCGGCGCGGAGTCCGCAAAACCCAGTTCCGTGAGCCGTTCGGCGAGTTCGTCCTGCGCGGAATCGTCGGCGAGCGCGCTACTCCAGATCCACGACGCCGCCGAGTCCTCCGCGACGCCGCAGCCGTTCTGCCCGCCGATCTTGTCTGCGAAGATCGCGTCGAACTGCTGCTCGACGAATTCGCGATGCGCATCGAGCGTGTTCATCAGCGCGGCGTAGTCCGAAAAGCCTAAGGATTTCGCAAGCAACAGGCGCTCGTCATCGGCGACGGGCATGGCGTGCGTTTGCGCATCGTTGCGATATTGCAGCCGATGCTCGACCGTGCGCAAAAACAGATACGCCTGCGTCAGCGCCTCGCACACGGACGGCGCGAGCAAGCCGTGCGCATCGGCGCGTTCGAGCACGGCGAGCGTCGGACGAATGCGGAAATCCGCCGCCTGCCCGCCGCGAATCAACTGGAACACTTGCGCGCTGAACTCGATCTCGCGAATGCCGCCGCGCCCGAGCTTGATGTCGTCGGCCTTGTCCGGGCGCATCGACGCGCGCCGCCGCGCTTCCTGCCGAATCTGCTGATGCAGCGAACGGATCGCCGCGATCACGCCGTAATCGAGATAGCGCCGGTAGATGAACGGCGTCGCGATCGATTCGAGCTGTTTAACGAGCCGTTTGGCCGAGTCGCTTTCCGTCTCGGACACGATGCGCCCTTTGATCCACGCATAGCGCTCCCACTCGCGGCCCTGCACATAGAAATACTCTTCGAGCATACCGAGGCTGCATACGAGCGGACCGGAATCGCCATTCGGCCGCAGCCGCATATCCACGCGAAACACGTAGCCGTCCTGCGTGATCTCCGCGAGCGCGCCGATCAGCCGCTTGCCAAGCCGTGTGAAGAATTCCTGCGCGGCGAGCGGCGAACGCGTGCCGCCGGTGGTTTCGCCATCGTCTTCGTAAAGGAAGATCAAATCGATATCCGACGATGCATTCAGCTCCCGCCCGCCCAGCTTTCCCATGCCGACGACGCCGAGCGTGAGCCGTTCGCCGTTCGGTCCGCACGGCTCGCCGAAGAACGTTTCCAGATCCGCCGATAACACCGCGAGCGCGCGTTGAATGGTCACTTCGGCGAGATCGGTCATCGCGCCGGTGACTTCCGCGACGTTCGCCGTCCCCGCGAGATCGCGCTCCATCACCGTGCAGAAGACTTCGGTGCGTAGACGCCGCAGCGCGGTCTTGGGCGCGGCTTCGTCGAGCGTCGTGTTTTGTGAACACGCGCCGCAGAGTTCATCGAAGCGCGCCTCGACAAACTTGCGCGTAACCGGCGCCTTCGCCCATTGCGCGACGTTCGCCGCCAGTTCGGGACGCGCCGAGTAAGCGCGCGCTGCATAGTTGGAGTAATCGGAACTGAGGAGATTTGTGTCGGTCATGAAAGGTTTGGCTCGCTCATTGCTTGACTCGTTGTCTAATGCATCCCGCCCATACTTTGCAGGCGACGCGACTCGAGCGCGAACCGCCGTCACGCTTTTGACACCGTGTTACATTGCAACGTCAATCACACAAAACTACCATATCGCCCGACAGCCGCAGCATGTCCGACAGCAGACGATCCGTCGAACCGAACGAAGTTGGACAAGCCCAGCCCAGCGGCAACGCCGAGCGCGTTCTTTCGCGCGTCCTGAAAATTCTGCTCGTGACCGTCGCCATCGCGTATTTCGCGGTGGCGGGCATCTATCTCGTGCTGCGTTATGCCGTGCTTCCGCAAATCGATGCGTTTCGCCCGCGCATCGAACAGACGGTTTCTTCGCTGATTCACGCGCAGTTGCATATCGGCCGCATTTCCGCGCGATGGTCGGGCTTCACGCCGACGCTCGATATCGACAACTTGCGGATCGATGCCAACGAAGGCTCGCCCGGACTCGCCGTGCCACATGCGAGCGCGAGCATCGCGTGGAATTCGCTGCTGCATCTTCAGCCGCGGCTTGCAAATTTGACGGTCGATGGACCGGACGTGATCATCACGCGCGATGCCAAAGGTCAGATCACCGTCGCGGGCGTGCCGATTCCGGCGCATCGCACCGAGTCGAACGCGTTCACGACCTGGCTGCTCGGCCAGCAGCGCATCCTTCTGCGCGATGGCACGCTGCGCTGGCGCGATGCCGAGCGCAATGCGCCCGAAGTCGCGTTCAAGCGCCTGACGCTGGCGAGTCTCAACGATGGCTTGCGGCATCGCATGGCCGTGAAAGTGCCCGCCGATGGCGACGTGCTACACGGCCCGCTCGATTTTCGCGCGGACTTCCGCCACGAACGCTTCACCGCGATGGGCGCGCCCGCGAACTGGACCGGCCGCCTGTTCGTCTCCACCGGTTCGGTCGATCTGCCGACGCTCGCGCGTTACGTCAAGCTGCCGTTTCCCATCTATAAAGGCCGCGTTGAAAATCGCATCTGGCTGGATTTCGCGCGCGGGCAATTGCAGACGGCGAACAGCACGCTGACCGGCGGCGACATCGCGTTGCGCGTGAAGCCGACGCAGCTGCTGCTCGCGCTGCCGATCGCACGCTTCGACTGGACGGCCGCGAAGAAGAACGACACGTACTCGCTGGGCATTGCGAATCTGCACGCGGAACTCGGCCAGCCGCCGCTCGGCGATGACGACACGCCCATCGCGCGGCTGCTCGAATCGCGCGAGCTGAACGCGGAGTTTCGGCCGGCATCGAAAAACGAAGGGCAACTGGTTCGCATTGCCGGCGACAAGGTCGATATCGGCATTCTCGCGGAATTCATGCGCGCGCTGCCGCTGCCGAACCGCGCGTTGAACGCGCTCGTGCGCTTCAATCCGCGCGGCCAGGTTGCGAACTATTCGATCTATATCGAACGCGCGCCGCCCGCGACCGAGGAGGCGTCCAAGCATCAGCAACAGGAAGGCGGACCGGCGCTGCTGCATTACGCGCTCAAGGGCGATTTGCATGGCATCAGCGTGCAGGCGCAGGAGCCGCCGCCCGGACTCACGATCAACAATCACCCGCGCGCGGGCATTCCGGGCGTCGAAAATCTCTGGGGTTCCGTCGATGCCAACGAGTCCGGCGGCGCGATCAGCATCGACACACGGAATGCGGCGGTCACTATTCCCGGCGCATTCGATGACCCGCGTCTCACCTTCGATTCGCTCACCGGTCACGCAAAGTGGACGGTCTCGGACGCGATCGCGCCGGGCCAGTCGCGCCGCGCGTTCCAGATTCAGCTCGACACGCTGCACGTCAAAAACGCCGATGCCGAGGGCGAAATCACCGCGACCTACTGGAACGAAGGTTCGGGGCGCGGCAATCTCGATCTGAAGGCGAACGTTGAGCGCCTGCAAGTCACGCGTCTAGTGCGCTATTTGCCGACGAGCCTGAACGAGCGCGTGCGCGTGTATCTCGGGCATGCATTGCAGGCGGGCGTCGCGCGTAACGGGACGCTCGAAGTGCACGGCGATCTCACCAAATTCCCGTACGCGAAGTTTCCGGATGCGGGCCAGTTCCGCATCACCGCGCCGTTCACCGGCAGCAAGTTCGATCCGACGCCCTTCCCGCCGCGCACGATGGCCAACGGTCTGCCGAACGTGTGGCCGGGTTTCGAGGGCATCGACGGGACGTTTCATCTGGCGCAGAACAAGCTCGGCTTCGATATCGATCGCGGGCATTACCGCGGCGTGCGGGTGTCGAAGCTGACTGGACGTATCGACGATACGGGCAATCGCGAAACCAAACTGTGGATTACGGGACAGGCGCGCGGGCCGCTCAAGGACATGCTTCAGTATGTCGATGACAGTTCGCTCGGTCTGATGGCCAAGCACGCGACGCGCAAGATCGACGCAAAAGGCGATGCCGCGCTGCAATTGACGCTCGGCATTTCGCGCTATCGGCCGCCCGCGCCGCAGCCGCGGCTCAAAACCGACTACAAAGGCACGCTCACCTTCGCGGACAACGAAGTCGCGTACGGCAATCTGCCGCCGCTGGAACACTTGCGCGGCCGCGCGGATTTCGCCGCGAAGACGGTGACGATCAGCGGCCTCACGGCGCAACTGCTCGGCGGCGACGTGCGCGCGAAAGGCGGCGTGAAGCCCGACGGCAGCTATGCGTTCGATGTGGATGGGCGCATCGGCGCGGACATGGCACAGCGTTTGAAGAAGCCGATGACGCCACAGGTCGCGCAGTTTCTGAAGCGCATCACCGGCACCACGCCGTATGAGATGCACGTGCGCGCCACGAAGACCACGCTGCCGAACGTGCAGGCGAGTTCGGACCTGACGGGCATCGGCTTCGATCTGCCCGCGCCGTTCGGCAAGGCGCAAGGCGAACCGATGCCGTTTTCGTTCACGTTCAAGCCGTCGAACAATCAGGCGAATCTGCACGATGCGCAGCTCACCTTCGGCTCGGTGCAGGCGCATTACCTGTTGCAGCAGATCGGCAAGGCTCAGGTGAAAGTCGATCCGCAAAATCCCGCCGAACCGATGAACATGCGCGCGCAACTGAAAGTGGTGCGCGGCGCGATCGGCGCGAACAAGCCAGCGGATTTGCCTTCGCAAGGCGTGAGCGCGGCCGTCGATCTGAACGAACTCGACGCCGATGCATGGCGCAAAGTGTTCGCCGATATCGGCGCGTCCGCGCAAGCTCAATCGCCCGTTGCGGCGACTGCGCCTCGTCAGCCGATGAGCGAAAACATAACGCAGTTTTTGCCAAGGCGCGCGGACGTCCACTTCACGACGCTCAAACTCCTGAACCACGAATGGCAAAACGTCGTGATCGGCGCGAGCGAGACGGATCGGAAGTGGCAGGCGAATGTCGCATCGGATCAGGTGTCGGGCGATGTCGCGTGGACGCCCGGCGTGACGCGCGACAGTCCCGGCGCGTTGCAGGCGCGCTTCGCGAAAGTGGTGATTCCGGAGAAGACCGGCAACGCGCTCGCCGAAAGGGTGATCGCGAAACCGCCGCGCAATATGCCGTCGATCGATCTGATCGTGAACGAACTCGTGTTCCGCAGACACGAACTCGGCCACCTCGAAGTCGATGCGCACAAAGATTTCGTCACCGTCGACCCGATCTGGACGCTCGACAAATTCGAGCTCGCTAATCGCGACGCAACGCTCACCGCGAACGCGACCTGGCGCACGCTGCCGGGCGCAGCGCAGCCGCTCACCACGTCCGACGATGCCGACGATGCCATCCCGCGCCGCACCTCGCTCGATTTCAAGCTCGACGTGAAAGACGGCGGCAAGCTGATCGACCGCTTCGGCCTGCCGCATTCGGTGAACAAGGGCAGCGGCACGGTGACGGGACACGCGGGCTGGAACGGCGGCCCGACGACCATCGACATGACGACGCTCGATGGCAACGTCGCCGTCGATGTGCGGCACGGCCAGATTCTGTGCGCGCCGGGCGCGGCGAAGTGGTTCGGCATTCTGAGCCTGCGCAGTCTCGCGAACCTGCTGACGCTGCATTTCGAGGATGTCGTCGGCAAGGGTCTGCCGTTCGAAAAAATCACGGGCAACGCGAAGATCGAGAACGGCATCGGCAAAACGAACGATTTCCTGATGGTTACGTCGCCCGCGCGCGTACAGGCGCAAGGCTCGGTCGATCTGCCGAAGCAGTCGCAGGATCTGCACGTCAAGGTGATTCCGACCGTCGGCGCGGGCGCGGCGGCGATCGGCGCGGCGGTCATCAATCCGCTGCTCGGGCTGGGCGTGCTGGCGGCGGATATCGCGCTGTCGAAATCCATCCAGAAAGCGTTCGAACTCGACTATTCGATCACCGGTTCCTGGCAAAAACCGGTCGTCCAGCGGCTGCGAGGCGATCAGGGTAAGATCGAAACACCAGCCGCCATGACGATTCCGTCAGCCGCTAATTAAAAGCGTGCTCAGAAAAACGGCCTGGTTCCGCCCTATTTTCGTTACCTTTTTCTTTCCCGGCAAAAAAACATGAGCGAAAAATCGAGCGAAAGCGTGGCGCCCAGAACGTTTCCGGTCGCCGCGCTGCAAATGGTCAGCACGCCGGATCGCGATCGAAATCTCGCCGATGCAGCGCGCCTGATCGGCGAAGCCGCGCGCGGCAGCGCGCAACTCGTGTTGCTGCCCGAGTACTTCTGCTTCATGGGCTTCAAGGACACCGACAAGCTCGCGATCCGTGAAACGCCCGGTGCCGGCCCAATTCAACAGTTTCTATCAGAAATGGCGCGTGAGCATCGCGTGTGGATCATCGGCGGGACGTTGCCGTTGCAGTCGGCAGAGCCGGATCGCGTGCTCAATACGACGCTCGTGTTCGATCCTTCCGGCGCGCAAGTCGCGTGCTACGACAAGATTCATCTCTTCAACTTCGAGAAAGGCGAAGACAAGTTCGACGAAGCGCGCACCATTTGCCCCGGCAGCGAAACGCGTACGTTCGATGCGCCGTTCGGGCGCGTCGGGTTGTCAGTGTGCTATGACCTGCGGTTTCCGGAGTTGTATCGAAAACTCGAGGATTGCGCGCTGATGGTCGTGCCGTCGGCGTTCACGTATACGACCGGGCAGGCGCACTGGGAAACGCTGCTCAAGGCGCGCGCCGTCGAAAACCAGTGTTACGTGCTCGCGGCGGCGCAAGGCGGCAAGCACGAGAACGGACGGCGCACGTGGGGACATAGCGTGCTGATCGATCCGTGGGGCGATATCGTCGCCGTGAAGGACGAGGGCGCGGGCGTGGTGGCCGGCGGCATCGATCTGGACAGGATCGCGGCTGTGCGGCAGAGCTTGCCGGCGTATCGGCATCGCGTGATCGGTTGAAGCCTTTCACCGATGCATCCCTCTCGAATTTGAACTTTTTAAGCGGCCTTGAAGATGCGCGTTTTTCTCCGCACATGGCCGTATCCGTGTCAGACACTAGAACGTTCTGAACTAACATCGAACTTGCAATAGGCACCGCATGAACATCATCGAACCCGGCATTCGCAACCTCGTTACCGCGAAGGACGTTTTGCTCACGCCTTACGGCCTCGACGAAGGAATCATCACACGCACGCTCGCGGAAATTTTCGAGCATCGCGTCGATTACGCCGATCTGTATTTCCAGTCCACGCGCAGCGAAGCGTGGAGTCTGGAGGAAGGCATCGTCAAATCGGGCAGCTTCAGCATCGATCAGGGCGTCGGCGTGCGTGCCGTGTCCGGCGAGCGCACCGCGTTCGCGTACTCGGATGACCTGTCGCCCGAATCCATCCGTCAGGCCGCGCTCGCCACGCGCGCGATCGCCAAGGCGGGCGGCGGGAAGCATTGCGTGAAACCGGCGAGTTTGCTCACGGGCGTGTCCGGGCGCGATCTGTACCTCGCCGCCGATCCGCTCCATTCGCTCGATGCCACCGCCAAGGTGAAGCTACTGGAACGCGTCGAGCAGATGGCGCGCGCGAAAGATCCGCGCATCACGCAGGTCATGGCAGGCATGGCGGGTGAATACGATGTCGTGCTGGTCGCGCGCAGCGACGGCGCGCTCGCGGCGGACGTGCGTCCGCTCGTGCGCGTGTCGGTGACGGTGATCGCCGAGCAGAACGGGCGGCGCGAAATCGGCACGGGCGGCGGCGGCGGGCGCTTCGACTACGGCTATTTCACCGATGCGATTCTGCAAAAGTACGTCGATGACGCCGTGCACGCAGCGTTGGTGAATCTCGATGCGCGCCCCGCTCCGGCCGGCGCGATGACCGTCGTGCTCGGGCCGGGCTGGCCGGGCGTGCTGCTGCACGAAGCCATCGGCCACGGTCTGGAAGGCGATTTCAACCGCAAGGGATCGTCGGCGTTCGCGGGCCGGATCGGTGAACAGGTGGCGGCCAAGGGCGTCACGGTCGTGGATGACGGCACGCTGCCGAATCGTCGCGGCTCGCTGAATATCGACGACGAAGGCAATCCGACGCAATGCACGACGCTGATCGAAGACGGCATTCTCAAGGGCTACATTCAGGATTCGCTGAACGCGCGCCTGATGAAGATGCCGGTGACAGGCAACGCGCGCCGCGAATCGTACGCCGCGCTGCCGATGCCGCGCATGACGAACACGTACATGCTCAACGGCGACAAGGATCCGGGCGAGATTTTGGCATCCGTGAAGAAGGGGCTGTACGCGGTGAATTTCGGCGGCGGTCAGGTCGATATCACCAACGGCAAGTTCGTGTTCTCGGCGTCCGAGGCATACATGATCGAGAACGGCAAGATTACGTACCCGGTGAAGGGCGCGACCTTGATCGGCAGCGGGCCGGAATCGCTCAAGTACGTGACGATGATCGGCAATGATATGTCGCTCGATAGCGGCGTGGGCGTGTGCGGCAAGGAAGGCCAGAGCGTGGCGGTGGGTGTGGGTCAGCCGACCTTGCGCATCGAAAAGATGACGGTGGGCGGCACGGCTTGAGTTTTTTTATGCGGGATTTCCGCGTCGGATGCGTGATTTTGCGGTTTGCGCGCATGTCCCGATGCGGAATCTCCGCGTTTTGATGCGCGATAGGTTGCCAGCGTCGCGCGTTTGAGGTTATAAAGTCAGGCAACACATTTTTTCGACGCACCTTCGACCGATCATGTCCGCCAACAAGTTTTATTTTTATTTTCTTTTGGCATCTCAAGCCGCTGGCGGATCGAGAGGGGTAAGTCGTACACAGGTTCAACGAACCGAATTCCCGAAAAACCGCCAGCGAGTCTGGCGGTTTTTTTCGTCTTCATTCTGATTGGAACGTAGTCACAGGAGAACTGGAAATGCCCCCGCACAATACCGATGATGTCCGTATCAGCGAATTGAAAGAACTGACGCCGCCCGCGCATTTGATCCGCGAATTTCCTTGTGCTGAAGGGACTTCGGAGCTGATTTACAACGCACGGCAGGCGATGCATCGCATTCTGCATGGGATGGACGATCGGCTGATCGTGATTATCGGACCTTGCTCGATTCATGATCCCAAGGCGGCGATGGAGTATGCGGAGCGGTTGGCCGAACAACGCAAGCGCTTTGCGGGCGAGCTGGAAATTGTGATGCGGGTTTATTTCGAAAAGCCTCGAACGACGGTGGGTTGGAAGGGGCTGATTAATGACCCATATATGGATAATAGTTTCAAGATTAATGATGGGTTGCGCAAGGCGCGCGAGCTTCTCATGAATATCAACGAGATGGGGCTTCCGGCGGGGACTGAGTATCTGGATATGATTAGTCCGCAGTATATTGCTGACCTCATTTCTTGGGGAGCGATTGGGGCTCGGACTACTGAGTCGCAGGTGCATCGTGAGCTTGCTTCTGGGTTGTCTTGTCCGGTCGGGTTCAAGAATGGTACTGACGGTAACGTCAAAATCGCCGTCGATGCGATTAAGGCAGCTTCGCAGCCGCATCATTTCTTGTCTGTGACCAAGGGCGGCCATTCGGCGATTGTTTCTACGGCTGGCAATGAGGATTGCCACATTATTCTGCGCGGCGGTAAAGCGCCAAATTACGATGCGGCGAGTGTGGATGCGGCTTGTAGTGATATTGGAAAGGCTGGCTTAGCAGTTCGATTGATGATCGATGCGAGTCATGCTAATAGCTCGAAGAAGCATGAGAATCAGATTCCTGTCTGCGAAGACATCGGGCGACAACTCGCTGCCGGTGACGAGCGGATTGTCGGTGTAATGGTGGAATCGCATCTCGTTGCGGGAAGGCAGGATTTGGTCGAAGGGCGTGAGTTGACCTACGGGCAAAGTGTTACTGATGCTTGTATTGGGTGGGAGGAGAGTTTGGGCGTACTTGAAGGATTGGCTCATGCAGTTAAGCAGCGGCGCATTATTCGTGGCGGGGGGAAACTAATCCCACTGCCTGCGTATAATATGGCGAAAAAATATGCCGTAACCGATTCTAGTTAAAGCCACACAAAATACGAGGAAAGCCGGATGCAAGAAGATTCTTATAAAAGATCGATAGATTATTTGGAGTCGATTGTACACATTCTTGCTTCCCGGCTATCGCCGCCCGAGATGCGGTCAGTCAATGGCGTTTCCATTGGCTTTAGGTACCGTGAAAATGGTGCACGCCAAGCTATTGTTCAAAAGATAGCGAGGATAGTGAGTTCGTTGAGAGCTGCTCGTTTGTTACTGAACGGTGGATTCGTTCAGGAGCAAGCGGCTCTCCATCGAATGCTTGACGAGACACAGGAAGATGTCAATTTCCTTGCAGGCGGGGTAATTCTCGGTGAAACAGGGCTTCACCAAAAATTCCTTTGCGATTTTTTCCTGGAGGAATACGGCGACCCGAAGAAGCCCGCTGAAACTCTGAATAAACGAGGTAACATCCCTCGATCTAAAATACACGCGTATCTAAATAATATCAACACTTCGGAGAAATTCGACCCAAGCACCGGTAATGCAAATATCGAGGAATATTATCTGCGGGATTTGCAGCCAAAGCGCTCGATGATGAAGAACTTCTCTCGCATGTCATGAATTATTCATACGAGTTCGAAAAATGTAAGCCGACAAGGCAGACGATTGCATAAGTTCTGATTCCATCAGCGCGTCCGGTCGTGATTCCAAAAGATATCCGTTCCGCCATCTGCTCTGTTTAACACCCTCGCCAATACAAACATCAAATCCGACAGCCGATTCACATACCTTCTCGGCACCTCATTAATCCCCGCGGTTTCCACACGTCCCAACGCCACAATCGCACGTTCGGCCTGCCGGCAGACGGTGCGCGCCACATGAGCCAAAGCCGCCGCCCTGGACCCACCCGGCAAAATAAACTCCTTCAACGGCGGCAAAGTCGCGTTGTACTCATCGAGCCACGCATCGAGTTGCGCCAAATGCGACTCCTGAATCATCGAATGCCCGGGAATCGACAACTCGCCGCCTAGATCGAACAAATCGTTTTGAATCTGCGTCAACGCATCACGGACGTCAGACGGCATTGGTTCGCATAAAAGCACGCCGATACACGAGTTCAACTCATCCACATCCCCGATCGCGGCGATTCGCGCATCATCTTTCGATACACGCGAACCATCGCCCAAACCGGTCGTTCCGTCATCGCCCGTACGCGTCGCGATCTTGCTTAGCCGATTGCCCATCATCACGCTCCAAGTCGAAAATTTTGCGGTCCATTATATGCATCGCTTCAAACACAAAATCTGCGGAAAGCCGCGCCCGCCGGGCATCGTTCCATCGGCGTAAAATGAGATGAACGCGATGCGCATTGCTTCGCAGATCACGCGAAGGACGCGATCTCATCGCCAGGACGAAGACGAAGCAGACAGCAAGACGAGCTCGAAGCATGCCCAATTGCAAATACACGAGTTAGCCGCAACTCACATGCCACGCAAAACTCGCGTGGTCGCATCGAAAGTCTGAGAAACACAGAGTCGAAATTCGCGCGGTCGCATCGAAGTTCCGAACGACGCGGAATCGAATCGAAAGCAGAAAGCACACGCATCAAAACCCGGCCGCGAACCGCTCAACCCGCGCCACCGCAAACCCAAGTCGCCAAAAAAGCCCACCGCCCGGAGACACGCAAGTGAACCACCCGACCGAACACGCAGCGCTCCAGAAATGTCCCTTCCCCACCGTGCTGCTCGACGCGCTGAAAGCAAACTTCGCCGACCGCGTCAGCACCGCTCAAGCAGTCAGAGAACACCACGGCCGCGACGAATCCCCATTCGAACCGCACTCCCCGATGCCGTCGTCTTTGCGCGCAGCACGGAAGAAGTGCAAACCATCGTCAAACTTTGCGCCGGACACGGCGTGCTGACCATCCCATCCCTTACGGCAACGGCTCCTCGCTCGAAGGACATTTGCTCGCGGTGCAAGGCGACGTGTCGATCGATCTGTCCGAAATGAAAGACGTCATTTCGATCAACACCAAAGATTTGACCGTGACCGTGCAACCCGGCATCTCCCGCAAGCAACTGAATGAAGCGCTGAAAGACACCGGCCTCTTCTTTCCGATCGATCCCGGCGCCGACGCTTCCATCGGCGGCATGTCCGCGACGCGCGCCTCCGGCACCAACGCCGTGCGCTACGGCTCGATGCGCGAAAACGTCCTCGCGCTCACCGTCGTGCTCGCCGATGGCCGCATTATCAAAACGGGCACGCGCACGCGCAAATCGTCGGCGGGATATGACCTGACGCGCCTATTCGTCGGCTCCGAAGGCACACTCGGCGTCATCACGGAAATCACGGTGCGCCTCTATCCGCAGCCCGAAGCGATTTCCGCCGCCGTCTGCGCGTTTCCGTCGATGGGCGACGCCGTGCGCGCCGTCATCGAAACCATTCAGATGGGCGTGCCGATAGCGCGCGTCGAATTCGTCGACAAACTCGCGGTCAAGGCGATCAACAAGCATTCGAATCTCACGCTGCGCGAATCGCCAATGCTCTTCTTCGAAGTCCACGGCACCGAATTCGGTGTGAAGGAACAAGCGGAAACCCTGCAGTCGATCACCACGGACAACCACGGCACGGACTTCGAATGGGCGACGCGTCCGGAAGACCGCAGCCGTCTGTGGAACGCCCGCCATTCCGCCTATTTCGCGATGCTGCAACTCAAGCCCGGCTACCGCGCCGTCACCACCGACGTCTGCGTGCCGATCTCGCGGCTCGCGGAATGCGTCGAGGAAACGAGCAGGATTTGCTGAAATCGCCGCTGCCGTGTCCGATCGTCGGGCATGTCGGCAATGGCAACTTCCACGTCGCCATGTTGCTCGATCCGGCCAGGCCCGAGGAACTGGAAGAAGCCGAGCGCCTGAACCAGCGCATTGTCACGCGCGCGCTGAAGCTGGGCGGCACATGTACGGGCGAACACGGCGTCGAACTGCACAAGATGGGCTTCATGATCGATGAACACGGCGAGGACGCCATCGACACGATGCGCGCCATCAAACACGCGCTCGATCCGCACAACCTGATGAACCCGGGGAAAATCTTCGCTTTCGAAGCCTGACGAAATCGCGCAAGATGCGCGTAGAAGAACAAGCAGAACAAGCGCATCGGATTAAAGGAGGAGACGTGAACGCACCCGACGAACTCAAGCCCGAGCAGATTTCGCCCAATCTGCCGCACGAGGACGCGCCCGCACTGACGGAAGAGCAGCTCGCCGCGCGCCAGCGTGAAGTCGTGCAGGCGCTGATGGCCGTGCTGCCCGCGCATTGTCTGCTGTTCCGCGAGGAAGACACCGCCGCGTATGAATGCGATGGCCTCGCCGCTTATCGCCGTCCGCCGCTCGCGGTTGCGCTGCCGGAAACGGAAGCGCAAGTGCAGCGTGTCGTGCAGATTTGCGCGCGTTTGAGCGTGCCGATCGTGCCGCGCGGCGCGGGCACCGGTCTCTCCGGCGGCGCCATGCCGATTCGCAACGGCATCATGTTATCGCTGGCGCGGTTTCGCAAGATCATCGAAGTCGATCCGTATGCGCGCACCGCGACTGTTCAGCCGGGCGTGCGCAATCTCGCCATTTCGGAGGCGGCCGCGCCGTACGGGCTGTATTACGCGCCGGATCCGTCATCGCAGATTGTGTGCACGATCGGCGGCAACGTGTCGGAGAATTCGGGCGGCGTGCACTACCTGAAATACGGCCTGACCGTGCACAACGTCCTGCGCGTGCGCGCAGTCACGATGGACGGCGATGTCGTCGAATTCGGCTCGCTCGGCCCCGATGCGCCCGGTCTCGATCTGCTCGCCGTGTTGATCGGCAGCGAAGGCATGTTCGCGATCGTCACGGAAATCACCGTGAAGCTGATTCCGAAGCCGCAGACCGCGCAAGTCATCATGGCGAGCTTCGACGATGTCGTGAAAGGCGGCAACGCGGTCGCGGCGATCATCGCGGCGGGCATCATTCCGGCCGGTCTCGAGATGATGGACAAGCCCGCGACGCGCGCCGTCGAAGAGTTCGTGAAAGCGGGCTACGACCTCGACGCCGCCGCCATTCTGCTATGCGAATCCGACGGCACGCACGACGAAGTCGCCGAGGAAATCGTCCGCATGACGGCGGTGTTGCGCGAACACGGCGCGACGCGCATCCAGATTTCGCGCTCGGAAAGCGAACGGCTCAAGTTCTGGTCCGGCCGCAAGAACGCGTTTCCCGCCGCAGGACGCATTTCTCCCGACTATTACTGCATGGACGGCACCGTGCCGCGCCGCTCGATCGGGCTGCTGCTCGCGCGTATCGAAGAGATGGAGAAGAAATACGCGCTGCGCTGCATCAACGTGTTCCATGCGGGCGATGGCAACATGCATCCGCTCATTCTGTTCAACGGCAACGATCTGGACGAATGGCATCGCGCGGAGGCGTTCGGCTTCGACATCCTCGAAGCGTGCGTCGAACTGGGCGGCACGGTGACGGGCGAGCATGGCGTGGGCAGCGCGATGTGCGTACAGTTTTCGCCGGAAGAACGCGACGCGTTCTTCGCCGTGAAGCGCGCGTTCGATCCGCCGGGCCTGCTCAATCCCGATAAAGGCATTCCGACGCGCGCGCGTTGCGCCGAGTACGGCAAGATGCATGTGCGCGGCGGACTGCTGCCGCATCCCGAACTGCCGCGCTTTTAACGACGCTCCTAGCAACGAGAAAGCGTTCCGCCATCCACGTTTGTACGAGTGTGGTGTCGGTTGAGCGGCCGGTACAATCGACCGGACAGCCGTAGATCAAAACGAGAGCGGGACACAATGGAACAGGACGACATCGTCGCCGGCTGGTCGGAGCGCATCGCGCGGGCCACCGAGACCGGCGCGCCGCTGCGTCTGCGTGGCGGCGGGACGAAGGACTGGTACGGTCAGACGCTCCAGGGCGAGATTCTCGACACGCGGACGTATCGGGGAATCATTTCGTACGATCCGGCCGAACTCGTCATCACCGCGCGCAGCGGAACGCCGCTTGCGGAAGTCGAAGCGCAACAGCGCGAACACGGCCAGATGCTGCCGTTCGAGCCGCCGCACTTCGGCCGTGGCGCGACCATCGGCGGATGCATCGCGGTGGGCATCGCCGGGCCGCGACGCGCGTGGACCGGCGCCGCGCGCGACTTCGTACTCGGCGCGGTCGTCATGAACCGACACGGACAGGTGTGCTGCACTTCGGCGAGCAAGTGGTCAAGAACGTCGCGGGTTATGACGTGTCGCGCTTGCTCGCGGGTTCGCTCGGCACGCTCGGTCTGATTCTCGAATTGTCGATCAAGGTGCTGCCGCATCCGGTCGCCGAAGCCACGCTCAAGTTCGACATGCACGCGACCGACGGCGTGCGCAAGCTCAACGAATGGGGCGGCCATCCGTTGCCGATCAGCGGCAGCGCGTCGCGCGACGGCACGCTGGCGCTGCGTCTCGCGAGCGCGGACGCCGCCGTGAAAAACGCGCGAAATGCGCTCGGCGGCGAAGTCGTCGATGCCGTCGAAGCCGACCGTTTCTGGATCGGCATGCGCGAACAGACGGATCCGTTCTTCGCGGTCATCGAGCCGCGCTCGGCGTTGTGGCGGCTCGCATTGCCGTCAATCGCGGAGCCGCTGCATCTGCCGAGCGCGCAGTTGATGGAATGGGGCGGCGCGCAACGCTGGTGGATCACGGACACCGATCCGCAAACCGTGCGCATCAGCGCGAAACAGGCCGGCGGCCACGCGACGATCTTCCGCGCCGGTTCCGCCTATGACCGCAACGCGGGCGTGTTCACGCCGTTGCCCGCGCCGCTCATGAAGATTCATCGTGGATTGAAAGCCGCATTCGACCCGGCGCGCATCTTCAATTGCGCGCGTCTGTACCTCGACTTTTAGCTTCTCGACATTCAGGCGCTTCGATGCAAACCAATCTCGCCGATTTCATCCGCGGCACAGCAGACGGCGACGAAGCCGACGCCATTCTGCGCAAATGCGTGCACTGCGGCTTTTGCACGGCGACTTGCCCGACGTATCAACTGTTGGGCGACGAACTCGACGGGCCGCGCGGCCGCATCTATCTGATGAAGCAGATGCTCGAAGGCGCGCCCGTCACGCGCAGCACGCAGACGCATCTGGACCGCTGCCTCACGTGCCGCAATTGCGAAAGCACGTATCCCTCGGGCGTGCAATATGGCCGATTGGTCGAGATCGGGCGCAAGGTCGTCGAAGAAAAAGTCGAACGGCCGATGCGTCAGCGCCTGCAACGCCGTCTGCTCGCGAGCCTTCTGCCAAACAGCACGATCTTCACGCCCGCGATGAAACTCGGCCAGCAAGTCCGGGGCATCCTGCCGCGCAAGCTGCGCGCGAAGATTCCGCTGCCCGAAAAGCCGTT
>LFMX01000063.1 GCA_001184405.1 Candidatus Burkholderia humilis | reverse complement strand
GCAGCCGCCGACCGCCAAGCACGACCGCAGGATGCTGATGCTCACCGGCTGCGTGCAACCCGCGATGATGCCCAACGTCAACACCGCGACGCAGCGCGTGTTCGATGCGCTCGGCATCGAGGTCGTGAGCGCGCCGGATGCGGGCTGCGGCGGCGCGATCCGGCTGCATCTCGGCTACAACGACGAAGCGCTCGACGATGTGCGCAACAACATCGACGCATGGTGGCCGTATGTGCAGAACGGCGTCGAGGCGATCGTGATGAACGCGTCGGGCTGCGGCGCGACGGTAAAGGAATACGCGCATCTGATGCGCAACGATCCGAAGTACGCGGAGAAGGCGCAGAAGATCGTCGATATGACGTGCAATCTCGCCGAAATCCTGCCCGCGTTCGAGGAAGAACTGACCGCGCTCGTGCGACGGCGCGGCGTGCATACGGTCGCTTACCATCCGCCGTGCACGTTGCAGCACGGCCAGCAGATTCGCGGGCGCATCGAGCATTTGCTGACGGCGCTCGGGCTGGAAGTGCGGCTTCCGGCAGACAGTCACTTGTGTTGCGGATCGGCGGGCACGTATTCGGTGTTGCAGCCGAAGCTCTCATACACGCTGCGCAATCAGAAGCTCGACCGGCTGGAAAAGACCGAACCGCAGATGATCGTGTCGGCGAATGTCGGGTGTATCGCGCATTTGCAGAGCGGCACGTCGACGCCTGTCACGCACTGGATTCAGCTGCTGGAGCATATGATTTACGGCTGAGCGAGTTCGTATAATCATCAGATTGCTCTTATCGCAGCCCAAAGCATGTCCATCGCTCAACATCTCGAAGAAGTCCGGCAGCGCATTGCGAAGGCGGCGCACGATGCGTCGCGCGATGCGTCGTCCGTGACACTGCTCACCGTCTCCAAAACCTTTCCCGCCGATGACGTTCGCGCCGCGTTCGACGCCGGTCAGCGCGCGTTCGGCGAGAACTACGTGCAGGAAGGCATCGGCAAGATTGAGGCACTCGCGGGTATGCGCGATCAGATCGAATGGCATTTCATCGGGCCGCTGCAATCGAACAAGACGAAGCTCGTCGCCGAACAGTTCGACTGGGTGCATTCCATCGACCGGCTGAAGATTGCCGAGCGCTTGTCCGCGCAACGTCCCGAAGGATCGCGCGCTCTCAACGTGTGCATTCAGGTGAACGTGAGCGGCGAGGCATCGAAAAGCGGCGTCGAGCCGGATGAAGCCGCCGCGCTCGCGCATGCGGTCGCCGTCCTGCCCGGCTTGCGGCTGCGCGGCCTCATGGCCATTCCCGAACCCGCCGACACGCTCGACGCCCAGCGCGTTCCGCACACGCGCCTGCGCGAACTCATGGACACGCTGCGCGCCGGCGGCCTTACGCTCGATACGCTGTCGATGGGCATGTCCGCCGATCTCGAAGCCGCCGTGCACGAGGGCGCGACAATGGTTCGCATCGGCACGGCGATTCTCGGCAAGCGCACTTACACCACCTGACCTTTTCCCTTTATCTATGAAAATCGCATTCATCGGCGGCGGCAACATGGCCGCGGCGCTCATCGGCGGTCTGATCAAGCGCGGCACGGCGGCATCGGACATCTACGCAATCGACATCAACGACGAAGTGCGCGAGCGGACCGCGAAACAGTTCGGCATTCAGACGGGCGCATCCGTCGATGCCACGCTCGCCGGTTACGACGCCATCGTGCTCGCCGTGAAGCCGCAAGTGCTCAAGAGCGTGGCGGAATCGCTGGCGCCGCATCTGTCGAAGCAGACGGTCATCAGCATTGCGGCGGGCATTCGCGCAACCGACCTGTCGCGCTGGCTGAATGGCTATGCGCAGATCGTGCGCACGATGCCGAATACGCCCGCACTGATCGGCATGGGCGTGACAGGATTGGCGGCGTTGCCGGGTGTATCGGACGAGGCGAAGGCGCTGGCCTCGAAAGTACTGGAAGCGGTCGGGACGGCGGTCTGGTTCGACGATGAATCGAAACTCGATGCCGTCACCGCCATTTCCGGAAGCGGCCCGGCGTACGTGTTCTATTTCATCGAAGCGATGCAGGAAGCCGCGCGCCAGTTCGGCATGGACGAGGAACAAGGCCGCGCGCTAGCGGTCGCGACGTTCACGGGCGCGGCGCAACTCGCGGCGCAATCGGGCGAACCGGCGAGCGTGTTGCGCGAGCGTGTGATATCGAAGGGCGGCACGGCGGCGGCGGCGCTGGCATCGTTCGATGCGCAAGGCGTGAAGGACGCCATCGTGCGCGGCGCACTGGCGGCCGAAGCGCGCGCGAAGGAAATGGGCGATGAACTCGGCTCGGCGTGAGCCGGGTTCGGAGCATTACGGGTTGGCGATGAGGCTGTTCTCACGCAGCTGAAGATGTTCGCACGAGCGGTCATCGTCGTGAAATGTAATGAGGTTCGGACTGGTCTCGAAAGACGTCTTGTAGCCAAGCGGCTCGATAAACTGCTTGATCGTGTTCAGATCGCTTTTGATGTACTCGATCAGCATGATGGGTTTGCAACGCTTGATGGTTTCGGCCGCGCCTTTGAGCACATCCATTTCCATGCCTTCGACGTCGAGCTTGAGGAAGTCGAGCCGCTCGATCTTCAGCGAATCGATACTGACCATCGGCACGGTCACGCCCGCTTCGGCTGCGTACGAAATATCCTGGCCGATGTACTGTGTGGTCGCGCGCTGACGCAATTCGAGGCTGCCGTAGCTCGCGGGCGCGAAATAGTTCGGTTGCGGAATGGTCAGTTCGCCAACTGTCTCTCCGAGTGCCGCGAGCTTCGCGCGCACGTTCAGGCAATTGTTGATCGCGATATTGCCAGCCAGCGCGTAATAGACCACTTCTTGCGCTTCGAAGCTGAGCACCTTGCCCCAACCCTGCATATGGCGCGCCCATTCGATCGTATACACGCCGATATTCGCGCCGCCGTCGATGGCGAACATGCCGTCGCCGAAATAGCGGCGGCGCAGATTCAACAGCGTGAGTACAAAACCGACTTCGTCGGCGTCGAAGCAACTGCTTTCGAGAATCTGCCCCCCGACGCCAAACATCCTATTGTTCTCGACGGCGTAGTCGTTGCGATTGACGATCATCGTGCCGCGATTGGACGCAGCAAGGACGAACGCGACAAGACGTTTCGGGAATGACATGTTGTTTAGGACGTAGAAAAGGAACCGGTCAGTTTGAACGGTCGGCTTTTGCGGCGAAAGGCCGGAAATCCTAAAGTTTTGTCGCGCGCCTGAAGCGACGTGCGTCACGCATCAATGACGATGAAGCGCGATAGCAAAAAGGTAGCGCCGCGCGGTCGCGACACCAAGAGAGATGTCGTTCCAGGACTGTTTCAGGAACGCGCTTGATCGCGCGCTGTGACAAGAACTCAGCGAGCAAACGCGTAATGCAGCGCGATCCCCGCGAACAACATGCCGCCGAGCCAGTTGTTATGTTTGAAGGCAACAAAACACGCCATGCGCTCGCGGTTTCGAATCAGCCCGTAGTGATACACCGCGCACGCCGCCGCCACGATCCAGCCGAGCCAGAACAGCCAGCCAAACCCGAGCGCGACGCCGATACCCACGTAAATCGCCAACGTCACGCCGTAGCACAGCATGACGGCGGCGACATCGAACCGTCCAAAAGTGAGTGCCGATGTACGGATGCCGATCTTGATGTCGTCGTCGCGATCGACCATTGCGTATTCGGTGTCGTAGGCGACCGACCAGAACACGTTCGCGATCAGCATGATCCACGCGAGCATCGGCACATGGTTCTGAATGGCGGCGAAGGCCATCGGAATGCCGAAGCCGAACGCAATGCCCAGATACGCCTGCGGGATCGCGAAAAAACGCTTGGTGAACGGATACGAACCCGCGACGAACAGCGCGAACACGGACAGTTCCTTGGTCAGCGTGTTGAGCGGCAGAATCAGCAAAAACGCGACGAGCGATAACGCCGCCGCCAGCGCCACCGCTTCCCACGCGCGGATCTTGCCCGACGTGATCGGCCGATCGGCGGTGCGCTTCACGTGGCGGTCGAAATCGCGGTCGGCGTAATCGTTGATGGCGCAGCCCGTCGAGCGCATCAGGATGGTGCCGACGACGAAGATGACGAAGAGCATCGGCGACGGCGGACCTTCGGACGCGATCCACAGCGCGTTGAGCGTCGGCCACAACAGCAGCAAACTGCCGATGGGCTTGTCGAGGCGCACGAGGCGCATGTAGAGCGGAAGACGGGCGAGCATGGCGGCGTGAAAGCTGGAGGGACGCGATCCGGATATTTTAGAACAGCGCATTGGTGCATCCCGAAAAGCAAAAACCCCGCTGCGCGAGCAGGGTTTTGTTCGGAACAGCTGAAGCGGTTAAGGTCTCAAGCCAGCATGGCACGCAACATCCACGCAGTCTTTTCATGCGTCTGCATGCGTTGCGTGAGCAGATCGGCGGTCGGTTCGTCGTTCGCGGCTTCGGTCGCCGGGAAAATCTCGCGCGCCGTGCGCACGACCGCTTCCTGACCTTCGACGAGTTGACGAATCATGTCTTCCGCTGGCGGCACGCCGTCCGCTTCGGAAATCGACGAGAGCTTGGCGAAATCCTTGTAGCTGCCCGGCGCATGCACGCCCAGCGCGCGGATACGTTCCGCGATCGAATCCACCGCCAGCGCGAGTTCGTTGTACTGCGTCTCGAACATCAGATGCAGCGTGTTAAACATCGGGCCCGTGACGTTCCAGTGAAAGTTGTGCGTCTTCAGATACAGCGTGTACGTGTCGGCCAGTAGCTGCGACAAGCCGTCGGCGATCTTCTTGCGATCCTTGTCGTGTCGCTGACACCGATATTGACAGCCGGTGCGTTGCCTTTCTTCGCCATGATGACTCCGTGAGAGTGATTCGAACGATGCTCGGCACTGCATCGGTTGATCACGATGCAGCGCTTAAAATGTCCGACAGTTTATCTTAGAAACGCGTAACGAACCGTTTGCAGCAAGGCTTGCGGGGCGATTCGACGAACGCGTCCGACGAACCGCTCAAGCGATGACGCCGCTCGCCACGACAAGCCCGTAGCCCGCCGCCACGATGCCGAACGCAAGTGCCACGCGCACGCCGCGCGACGACTGTTCGATTGCTTTTTCGATGTGGTTCAACGCTTGAGCCATGATGCTTTTCCTTTGATTGCCGCGTAATCAGGCTGCGGCCGTTTGTTCCTGTTCGACGTTCTGTCTGAGCTTGCCGAGCGCATCGATGACGCCTTGTGCATAAGCCGGATCGATACGCCGGAAATGCTCGACCTGCCGCGCGACGATGTCATTCGGCACGCCACGAATATGCAGCGCGATATTGCCGAACAAACGCTCGCGCTGAGCCGCATCGAAAAGCGCAAAGAGCGCGCCTGGCTGACTGTAGTAATCATCGTCTTCACGATGATCGAAGCGATACACCGTGCCCGCGGCCTGCGGCGGCTCGTTCGCGCCCGCGTCCTGCCGGAATTCGCCGAAGCGGTTCGGCTCGTAGTTCACGCGGCCGCCGAGATTGCCGTCGGTGCGCATCGCGCCATCGCGATGAAACGGGTTCGCGACCGGCGCGAGCGGCGCATTCACCGGAATCTGGTGATGGTTGATGCCGAGTCGGTAACGTTGCGTATCGCCGTACGAGAACAAGCGCCCCTGCAACAGCCGATCCGGCGAAAAGCCGATGCCCGGCACGACGTTCGCCGGCGTGAATGCGGCCTGCTCGACGTCCGCGAAGTAATTCTGCGCATTGCGATTCAGCTCGATCGTGCCGACATCGATCAACGGAAAATCCTTGTGCGGTCACACTTTCATGATGTCGAACGGGTTCATCTTCGACTTCACAGCCTCTTCTTCCGTCATCACCTGAATGCGGAAATTCCAGCGCGGGAAATCGCCGTTGTCGATATGTTCGACCAGATCGCGTTGTGCGCTTTCATGATCGTTCGCGATAACGGCGGCGGCTTGCTCATCGGTGAAATTCTCGAGCTTCTGCTGCGACTTGAAGTGGAACTTCACGTAGAAGCGCTCGCCGTCCTGGTTGATGAACGAGAACGTGTGCGAACCGAAGCCGTGCATCTGCCGGTAATTCTTCGGAATGCCGCGATCGCTCATCAAGATCGTCACCTGATGCAGCAATTCCGGATGACGCGACCAGAAATCCCACGCCGCGACATTGCTGCGCATGTTGGTGTACGGATCGCGCTTTTGCGTGTGGATGAAGTCCGGAAACTTGAGCGGATCGCGGATAAAGAACACCGGCGTGTTGTTGCCGACGACGTCCCAGTTGCCCTCTTCCGTATAGAACTTGATCGAGAAGCCGCGCACATCACGCTCGGCGTCGGCCGCGCCGCGTTCGCCGGCGACGGTCGAAAAGCGCATGAAAATCGGCGTTTCCTTGCCGATTTCGGCGAACAGTTTGGCCTTGGTGTAGCGCAAAATATCGTGCGTCACGCGAAACGTGCCGAACCCTTCGCGTGCACGCGGCGCTCGGGAATCACTTCGCAATCGAAATGCGCGAGCTTTTCGACGAGCCAAAAATCCTGCAGCGTCACCGGACCGCGCGGACTGGCGGTTTGCGAGTTCTGGTTATCGCCGACGGGCGCGCCTGCGGCGGTCGTGAGTCGTTGGGTCGTCATCGTGATGCTCCTTTTTGTCGTATGACCTGAGATGTGCGCTTTGCTCAAGCGGCGCGGGCGAAATCGGTGAGGACGCTGACCGCGATGTCGCAGAAGTTGTCGAAGAAGGATTGGGCGGTCATGAAATCCTCTCGTTTGTCGTGTCGTCGGATGAGAGGATTCTAAATAACGCTATCTATTTTTATAATTTGATTGAATTTATATATTAAATAGGCGGGGTTTTGCGGACGCGATAAAAAACACCGCGCTTTCTTGTGAAAGCGCGGTGTTCGTTTCCAGCAGTCGGCCCTAATTCACCGCGACCGGCATATCCAGCTTCTTCACGTCCGGCAAATCGCACGCGGCGATGGCATCGCAGATTGCGTCGATGGCGGGCATCCGCGTGAAACTCTTGCGCCACGCGAGCACCACGCGACGGTCGGGCACGGGTTCATCGAACGGGACGTAGGACAGCAGACCGGCATCGATGCCCGCCGCGTGCGGCTTTACTTCGTGCACCGACATGCGCGGCAGCACCGTAATGCCGACGCCGCTCGCGACCATATGCCGAATGGTTTCCAGCGACGAGCCTTCGAACGTCTTTTGAATGCCGTCCGCGTTCTGCGAGAAGCGCATCAGTTCCGGACACACGCCGAGCACGTGATCGCGGAAACAATGGCCGCTGCCGAGCAGCAACATGGTTTCCTGCTTGAGATCGTCCGGATCGATCTTCGTGCGGTTTTCCCACGCGTGACCCGACGGCATTGCAACGACGAACGGCTCGTCGTACAGCGCGAGCACCATCAACCCGGTTTCGGGGAACGGCAGCGCCATGATCGCGACATCGATTTCGCCCTGCTTCAGGAGCTCGATCAGCTTGAGCGTGTAATTTTCCTGAAGCATCAGCGGCATTTGCGGGACAGACTTGATCATCTGCTTGACGAGTGTCGGCAGCAGATACGGCCCGATCGTGTAGATGACGCCCAGACGCAGCGGTCCGACCAGCGGATCCTTGCCCTGCTTGGCGATTTCCTTGATGGCGAGCGTCTGTTCGAGCACGCGCTGCGCCTGCGTGACGATTTGCTCGCCGATCGGCGTGACGCTGACTTCGCTCGTACCGCGCTCGAAGATCTGCACGTTGAGTTCGTCTTCGAGCTTCTTGATGGCCACCGACAAAGTCGGCTGGCTGACGAAGCACGCCTCGGCCGCGCGGCCGAAATGCCTTTCGCGCGCTACGGCGACGATGTACTTCAGTTCAGTGAGGGTCATTGGAGGTCAATGAAATTCATGGATTCAATAGATTTGAGTTATACACCTGCCGCCGCGCTTTCGCCAACCTCCCTTCAGCGCGTGCCCAGTGCCTGTTTAGGGACCGATGCCGCGCCGCCGAGTTCACGCTTTCACTAAGCCTTTAGATACTGCTCGCGCACGCCGAGCCAGCGCGCGAGATGACGCGTGACGGCATCGGGAAACGTTTTGAGCATGGCGTCGGCGGCTTCGCGTGCGGGATCGATCAGCCAGCCGTCGTTCTCGAGGCTTGCGAAACGAAGCATCGCTTCGCCCGATTGCCGCGCGCCGAGGAATTCGCCGGGACCGCGAATTTCCAGATCGCGCCGGGCGATTTCGAAGCCATCGGTCGTCTCGCGCATCGTTTTGAGACGCGCGCGCGCCGTCTGCGACAGCGGATTGGCGTACATCAGCACGCACACGGACGCCGCGCTGCTGCGTCCCACACGCCCGCGCAACTGATGCAACTGCGCAAGCCCGAAACGCTCCGCATGCTCGATGACCATTAGCGATGCGTTGGGCACATCGACGCCCACTTCGATCACGGTCGTCGCGACAAGCAATTGCACTTTGTTGCGCGAAAACGCGTCCATGACTGCCGCTTTTTCCACGGGTGCAAGCCGCCCGTGCACCAGACCGACGCGCAGTTCCGGCAGCGCGTCGGCGAGCGTTTCGTAAGTTTCGACGGCGGTCTGAAGCTGAAGCGTCTCGCTTTCCTCGATCAGCGGACAGACCCAATACACTTGCCGGCCCGTCAGCGCCGCTTCGCGCACACGGCCGATGACTTCATCGCGCCGTCCGTCCGAGACGACTTTGGTGAGAATCGGCGTGCGGCCGGGCGGCAGTTCGTCGATGGTCGAGACATCGAGGTCCGCGTAATACGTCATGGCGAGCGTGCGGGGAATCGGCGTGGCGGACATCATCAGTTGATGCGGCTGGAAGTCCGCCCGGCCATCCACCGCATTCAGCACCTTCGCGCGCAACGCGAGCCGCTGCGCGACGCCGAAGCGATGCTGTTCATCGACGATCACGAGCCCGAGGCGCGCAAACTCCACCGCATCCTGAATGATCGCGTGCGTGCCGATGATCAGATGCGCCGTGCCGAGCGCCGCCGCTTCGATCGACGCGCGCTTTTCTTTCGCCTTCAGACTGCCCGCGAGCCACGCGACCTGCACGCCCAGCGGCTCGAGCCAGCCGCGCAGCTTGCGCGCGTGCTGTTCCGCGAGAATTTCGGTCGGTGCCATGAGCGCGGCCTGATAACCCGCGTCGATGGCCTGCGCCGCCGCGAGCGCCGCGACGATCGTTTTGCCGCTGCCGACATCGCCTTGCAGAAGACGCTGCATCGGATGCGCGAGCGTCAGTTCGCCGCCGATCTCCGCGACCACGCGCTGCTGCGCGCCGGTCAGCGCGAACGGCAGCGCTTTGAGCAAACGCGTGACGAGCGAAGTTTCGTCGGCGGGCGAACGGCGCGGCATCGCGGGCGCGGCGCAGGTGCGGCGCTCCTCGTGCGCGCGCTTGAGCGACAACTGTTGCGCAAGCAATTCCTCGAACTTGATGCGCGTCCACGCCGGATGCGTGCCGTCGATCAACGCGGTTTCATCGGAATCCGCGCGCGGGTGATGCAGCGTTTTCACGGCATCGAGCAAACCGGGCACGTTCAGTGGCTGCAAATACGTGCGCGCGATCGGCTCCGGCAGCAATTCCGGCAGATGCACACGCGTGATCGCGTTGTCGATCGCCTTGCGCAAATACGCCTGCGAAATGCCCGCCGTCGACGGATAAACCGGCGTCAGCGCTTGCGGCAAGGGCGTGTCGTCATCGACGGGACGCCCGGCCGGATGCACCATCTCCAGCCCGAAAAAGCCGCCGCGCACGTCGCCGCGCACACGCAGACGCGTGCCGATCGCCATTTGCTTGACTTGCGAGCCGTAGAAGTTGAGAAAGCGCAGCGTGAGTTCATCGCCGGAATCGTCGTGGATTTTCACGAGCAACTGCCGGCGCGGCCGATATGCAATTTCGTTGTCGAACACGACGCCTTCGGTCTGCGCGATATCGCCGGGAATCAGTTCGCTGATCGGCGTGAGCGAGGTTTCGTCTTCGTAGCGCATCGGCAGATGCAAAGCGAGATCGATGTCTGACTTCAGGCCGAGTTTGGTGAGCTTGTCCGCGGTTTTTGTGACGGCCTTCGGTTTGTCTTCCTGCTTTTTCGCTTTCTTGCGTGCGGGCGCATCGCTTTCTTCGATGAGTAGCGGATCGGTCGATTCAGACAGGCGGCGGTCGGACAAGGGCATCTACGCTCTTCAAAGTACAATATGAGGTTTGTTCGGCGCGCTTTTGCGTTCGATCGTGCCACGTTCACGCCATGTTCACGCTTTCCGATTTCGATTTTAATCTGCCGCCCGAGCTGATCGCGCAGAGCGCGCTCGCCGAGCGCAGCGCGAGCCGTCTGCTCGAAGTGTCCGATAACGGCTTTATCGACCGGCGTTTCTCCGAGCTGCCGAATCTGATCGATTCCGGCGATCTGCTCGTCTTCAACGATACCAAAGTCCTCAAGGCGCGGTTCTTCGGCCAAAAGGCCAGCGGCGGGCGCGTCGAAGTGCTGGTCGAGCGGCTGACGGACGCGACCACGGCACTCGCGCAGATTCGCGCCAGCAAGAGTCCGGCGACGGGCACGACCATCCGTTTGGCCGATGCCTTCGATGTCACCGTCGGCGAGCGCGTCGAACCGTTCTACACGCTGCATTTCCCGGCCGAATGCCTGACGCTGATCGAGCAATACGGGCACTTGCCGCTGCCGCCGTATATCGAGCACGACGCCGACGCCTACGACGAAACGCGCTACCAAACGGTCTGTGCGGCCAATCCGGGCGCGGTGGCTGCGCCCACGGCCGGTCTGCATTTCGACGACGCGCTTTTCGCCGAACTGGAAAAGCGCGGAGTAGAACGCGCGACGCTGACGCTGCATGTCGGCGCGGGAACGTTTCAGCCGGTGCGCGTCGAGAATATCGCCGAGCACAAGATGCATACGGAGTGGTACGACCTGCCGCAGACGCTCGTCGACCGGATCGCGGCGGTGAAAGCGCGCGGCAACAAGGTGATCGCGGTCGGCACCACGTCGATGCGCGCGCTCGAAGCCGCCGCCCGCGATGCCGCCAACGCCGGCCGCCCGCTCGCCGCGACGCAGGCGGAAACGGATATCTTCATCACGCCGGGTTACGAATTCCGCGTCGTGGACCGGTTGGTGACGAACTTCCATTTGCCGAAGTCGACGCTTTTGATGCTGGTTTCGGCCTTCGCCGGCATGGATACGATTCGCGATGCGTATCGGCACGCGATCGACGAGCGGTATCGCTTTTTCAGTTATGGCGACGCGATGTTGCTGACCCGTAAGCCTTGATTCTCAACACTTATTGCGTCGGACTGTACTCCGGTTGCATCGGAGCTTTATCAATGACCGCTGATCAATTCACGCCGCCCGAAAACGGCCTCAAGTTCGAACTGCTCACGACCGATGGTCAGGCGCGCCGCGGCCGTCTCACGCTCAATCACGGCGTCATCGAAACGCCGATTTTCATGCCGATCGGTACCTACGGCACCATCAAAGCAATCCAGCCGCGCGAACTCGAAGAGATTCGTGCGCAGATCATTCTCGGCAACACGTTTCACTTGTGGCTGCGTCCGGGGCTGGAAGTCATCGGCGCGCATGGCGGTTTGCATGACTTCATGGCCTGGAAGCGCCCGATTCTCACCGATTCCGGCGGCTTTCAGGTCTTTTCGCTAGGCGATCTCGGCAAGATCAGCGAAGATGGTGTCACGTTCGCATCGCCGATCAATGGCGACAAACTGTTCCTGTCACCCGAAGTGTCGATGCAAATCCAGAAAGTGCTGAACTCGGACATCGCCATGCAGTTCGACGAATGCACGCCCTACGCGACCAACGGCGTGCCGACCTCGCACAAGAACGCCGCCGATTCCATGCGCATGTCGATGCGCTGGGCGAAGCGTTCCATCGACGAATTCAATCGCTTGGGCAATCCGAATGCGCTGTTCGGCATCGTGCAGGGCGGCATGTTCGAAGATTTGCGCGATGAATCGCTCGTGGGCTTGAGCGAAATCGGTTTCCACGGACTCGCGATCGGCGGATTGTCCGTCGGCGAGCCGAAGGAAGACATGATGCGCGTGCTGAATCACATCGGGCTGAAACTGCCTGCCGATAAGCCTCATTATTTGATGGGCGTCGGCACGCCGGAAGACCTGGTGAACGGCGTGGCGGCGGGCGTCGATATGTTCGATTGCGTGATGCCCACGCGCAACGCGCGCAACGGCTGGCTGTTCACGCGTTTCGACGATCTCAAGATCAAGAACGCGTCGCATAAAAACTCGCTGAAACCGCTCGACGAATCCTGCGCCTGTTACACGTGCCAGAACTTCACGCGTGGCTATCTGCATCATCTGCATCGCGTGGGAGAAATTCTAGGCGCGCAATTGAACACGATTCACAACCTACACTATTACCTGCAACTTATTGGCGAAGTGCGCGAATCGATCGAAAATCATACGTTCGAGGCGTTTCGCAAGACTTTCGCGGAGAATCGGGCGCGTGGCGTCGAATAAATTACAATTTTCTTTCTAACGCTTGCACCTCATGCCGCCGATGCCTGTAACGGCTTGATGGCAAAGCGCATTCCGGTCAATTCGGACACGGTGCGAGTGGTACAATGTCAGGCTAACTTCTAGCCCAAGTTTTTCGAACGTATTAACGGAGAGACCAACGTGTCGTTCATTTCCAATGCCTTCGCTCAAGGCACAGCCGCCGGTGGCGCAGAAAGCCAGTTGATGAGCTTCCTGCCGCTCATTCTGATGTTCGCGGTGCTGTATTTCAGCATGATCCGTCCGCAGATGAAGCGTCAGAAGGAACATCGCAACATGCTCGCGGCAATGGCCAAGGGCAATGAAGTGGTGACGAACGGCGGTATCGTCGGCAAGGTCACGAAGGTGTCGGACGCGTACGTCGGCGTGGAAATCGCCGAGGGCACGGAAATCACGGTGCAGAAAGCCGCCGTCACGACCATTCTCCCGAAGGACACGATCAAGTCGCTGTAAGGCCAATCATTCTATCGCGTCCGTCGCGGCCTCGCACACCGAGCCATCCGAGTCCTCTCCTTGGCTCGTCGCGCATAACACCGGACGCACTCTCCCCCGCAGCCAACTATCCGTTCGGCCATCCCCATGAATCGTTATCCCCTCTGGAAGTATGTCGTGATGCTGGTGGCGCTCGTCATCGGCCTTGTGTACACGCTGCCCAATTTCTTCGGCGAAGCGCCCGCGGTACAGGTGTCGAGCGGCAAGGCCACGGTCAAGCTGGACTCGGCGACGCTGTCCGCAGTCGAAGGCGCGCTCTCCGCGAATCAGATTTCCGCTGACGAAGTCACATTCGACAATTCGCAGTTGAGCGCCAACATTCGCGTGTGTCTGAAAGACACCGACACGCAATTGCGCGTGAAGGATCTGCTGACCAAAACGCTCAATCCTAACGCGACGGATCCGCAATACATCGTCGCGCTGAATCTGCAAAGCGCGTCGCCGCGCTGGCTGACGGCGCTGCACGCGTTGCCCATGTACCTCGGTCTGGACCTGCGCGGCGGCGTGCACTTCCTCCTGCAAGTGGACATGGCCGGCGCGCTAAACAAGAAGCTCGACTCGAACGCATCGGACACGCGCACGTATTTGCGCGATCGCAATGTGCGCGATGGCGGCGTGAATCGCGTCGGCCAATCGGTCGTGGTGAATTTCTCGGATCAGGACACCGCGAACAACGCGCAGCGCTTGCTCCAGACGAGCGTGGCCGAACTGCAATGGTCTACGCGTCAAGGCGGCGACGGCTATCAGGTCGTCGGCACGTTCTCGGCGGCGACGCAGAAAACCGTCGAAGACAGCGCGCTCAAGCAGAACATCACGACGCTGCATAACCGCGTGAACGAACTCGGCGTGGCCGAACCGGTGATCCAGCAGCAGGGTTCGGACCGCATCGTGGTCGAACTGCCGGGCGTGCAGGACACGGCGAAGGCGAAGGACATCATCGGCCGGACGGCTACGCTGGAATCGCGTCTGGCTGATCCGGTCAACACCTACCCCGGCCCGAACGATCCGACGCCCGCAGGCGACGAAGTCTTCAAGCAGAACGGCCGCAACGTGCTGTTGCGCAAGCAGGTGATTTTCACGGGCGACCGGATTATCGATGCCTCCGCCGGCTTCGACGATCATCAGCGTCCTTCGGTCAATATCCGTCTGGATTCGGCGGGCGGACGCGCGGCGTCGGCGGTTTCGCGCGACAACATCGGCAAGCCGATGGCGATGGTGCTGTTCGAAAAGGGCAAGGGCGAAGTGCTAACGATGGCGACCATCCAGTCGGAACTGGGCGGCCGCTTCCAGATCACCGGCCAGCCGACGCCGCAAGCCGTAGCCGATCTCGCGCTCTTGCTGCGCGCTGGTTCGCTCGCGGCGCCGATGGACATCATCGAGGAACGCACGGTCGGACCGAACCTCGGCGCGGACAACATCAAGAAAGGTTTCGATTCGGTGCAGTACGGTTTCGCCGCGATCGCCGTCTTCATGATCGTGTACTACATGCTGTTCGGCCTGATCTCCATGCTGTCGCTGTCGGTGAACCTGCTGCTGCTCGTCGCCATTTTGTCGATGCTGCAGGCCACGCTGACCTTGCCGGGTATCGCGGCAATTGCGCTCGCGCTCGGTATGGCGATCGACGCGAACGTGCTGATCAACGAACGTATCCGCGAAGAATTGCGTAACGGCGCGCCGCCGCAGACCGCGATTCAGGAAGGCTTCAAGCACGCGTGGGCCACCATTCTCGATTCGAACGTGACCACGCTGATCGCCGGTCTTGCGCTGCTCGCGTTCGGCTCGGGTCCGGTGCGCGGCTTCGCGGTCGTGCACTGTATCGGCATTTTGACGTCGATGTTCTCGGCGGTGTTCTTCTCGCGCGGTCTCGTGAACCTGTGGTACGGCGGCAAGAAGAAGCTGAAGACGCTGGCGATCGGTCAGGTGTGGCGTTCGGCGGGCGGCGATGCGGAAGCGGCGGCGGCTTATCTCGCCGCGCAGCACGGCGACGAATCGCCGGTCGATGAAATCGTCAAGACCGCGAAGGGCAAGACCAAAACGGCCGTGGCCGCGCCGCGCGCGCAGGCGGCCCAGACGCAGGCGCGCTCGGGCAAGCCGACGGTGCGCCGCCGCTCGGGTCCTGGTGTCGATCAACAGAAACCGGGCAAGTCCCGCTGATTTCGCTGAGTCCGAAGCAATAGAAAATGGAATTTTTCCGTATTCGCCGCGATATACCGTTCATGGAGCGCGCGCTGATTTTCAACGTGATTTCGTTCGTGACGTTCCTCGCGGCCGTGTTTTTCCTCATGCATCGCGGGCTGCATCTGTCGGTGGAGTTCACCGGCGGGACGGTCGTCGAGGTGCAGTATCCGCAAGCCGCGCAGCTCGAGCCGGTTCGCGCGACCATGACCAGGCTCGGTTATGCCGATGCGCAAGTGCAGAACTTCGGCACTTCGCGCGACGTGCTGATCCGTCTGCCATTGAAGCAAGGTCTGACGTCCGCGCAGCAAAGCGATCAGGTGATGACCGCGCTCAAAACGCAAGACCCGCAGGTGAGCTTGCAGCGCGTGGAGTTCGTCGGCCCGCAGGTCGGCAAGGAGCTTGTGACGAACGGGCTCGCGGCGCTGGCGTGCGTGGTGATCGGCATCGTGATTTATCTGTCGTTCCGCTTCGAATGGAAGTACGCGGTGGCGGGCATCATCGCGAACTTGCACGACATGGTGATCATTCTCGGCTTCTTCGCTTATTTCCAGTGGGAGTTCTCGCTGTCGGTGCTGGCGGCGATTCTCGCGGTGCTCGGCTATTCGGTGAACGAGTCGGTCGTGATCTTCGACCGGATTCGTGAAACGTTCCGCAAGCAGCGCAAGATGACCGTGATGGAAGTGGTCGACCACGCGATTACCAGCACGATGTCGCGAACCATCATCACCCACGGTTGTACGGAAATGATGGTGCTGTCGATGTTCTTCTTCGGCGGCCCGACGCTGCATTACTTCGCGCTGGCGCTGACGGTCGGTATCTTGTTTGGTATTTACTCGTCGGTGTTCGTGGCGGCCGCGCTGGCCATGTGGTTTGGCGTGAAACGCGAGGATCTCGTAAAGGACAAGAAAGACAAGTTCGATCCGAACGATCCGAATGCGGGGGCGCAGGTTTAATCACGAGTGGATAAAAAAGGCCGGTCTGCAAAGACCGGCCTTTTTCATTTGGCGCGTCGGGAATTACTGCTTCACACCCTCAGCCTGAATATGCAGCACCGTCTTCAGGCTAAAGCCATACGACTTGCCGTAATCCATGCCGAAGTCGCCGCGATCAAACGTCGTCGTGACTTCCACACCGCACACTTCCTTCTTCATCATCGGGTTCATGAAGCACTTGAAGTGCTCGATCTTCAGGTTCATCGGCTTGGTCACGCCGTGCATCGTCAGCGTGCCGACGACTTCGCTCGGCGTGACCAAGCCGATGAACTTGATCGACGTGCCCTTGTATTCCGTGGTCGGGAACTTGGCGGCATCGAAAAATTCTGCTTTTTGCAGATGCTCGTTGAGCTTGTCGTTGCCCGTATCGATCGACGAAATATCGATGGTCACGTTCACCGTGCCCGTCTTCGCCGCGCGATCGAGCGTGACGTCGCCGCTGCTCTTGTTGAACTTGCCGCGCCACGTCGACACGCCGCCGAAGTGATCGGCTTCGAAGCTCGGGTACGTGTGGTTCGGGTCGAGCTTGTACGTATCAGCGGCCAACGCGCTGAAGGACATGCCCAGTGCGAGCGCGCCCGCAGCGATATCGAAAGCTTTTTTAAGTTCTTCTCCTGACTGAATAAACGCTAAATCCGCGCAAAAAGACCGCTTACTTCTTCGCGGCTACAATATGAAACTTGATGACCACTTCGTCCGCGACGACCGACGTGTCTTTCCACTTGCCCGTGCCGACATCGAACTGGCTGCGCTTGATGGGCAGCGCGCCGTCGAAGGTTTCGGTCGCGCCCGACTGCGTGATCGTGACGGGCACCGTGACCGTCTGCGACTTGCCCTTGATCGTGATCTTGCCGGTCACGTTGTACTTGTTGCCGCCCGCCGGCGCGATCGCGCTGGAGACGAACGTCGCGGTCGGATACTTCGCGGCATCGAACCATTCGGCGCCGCGCACCTGCTTGTTGTAATCGTTGTCGCCGAGGTCGTAGCTGCCGGTATCGATCGAAATGTTGGCGCTGCCTGCCGTCGGCTTGGCTGGATCGAACGAGACTTGCGCGGTGAACTTGTTGAACTTGCCGTCGGTCGGCACGTTCATTTGCTTCGACGTGACGGTCACCGAGCTCTTGCTCATGTTCACCTGCGCGTGTGCGCCAAGCGCGATCGCCAGCGACGTCGCGGCCGTGAAGGCCATCATCCAACGGTTCAGTTTCACTTTCATGTGCGCCTTTTAATGCGGCCGAGCAAGCCGTCTCGATCGACGAAATGATGCTTGAACGCAGCCAGCACATGCATGACGACGAGCACGAGCAGCGTGTAATTCGGCGCGATATGCACGAGCCGCAGCGTCGCTTTCAACGCCTTGTCCGGCCCGATGATCGTCGGCAACGGCAGCACGCCGAGATACACGACCTGCAAACCCGCCGCCGAGCTATACAGATAACCGGATGCGGGAATCACGAGCATGAACACGTAAAGCAGAAAATGCGTGAGATGCGCCACGCCGATCTGCCAGCGCGGCATGTCCTGCATGGGCGGCGCGCTATGCGTGGCGCACCAGATTACGCGCAACTCGGCGAGCATGAACACCGTCACGCCGATCCGCTTGTGCCACGAGAAATATTTGAGCTTCGTCGGCGTGAAGCCGGGAATGTCGGTCATGATCCAGCCGAGATAGAAGCCGCACACGATCAAAAGCGCGATCAGCCAGTGCAGGCCAATCGCCGTGGCGCTATATCGTTCGGCCGGTCGTGCCGTTGCGAGTCGTGCGCTGGTTTGCATAGAGTTCATCCGGTTCGTCGAGCATTTGTTCCGTGCGGGCGTTACGTCACGTTCGATGTCGTCACGCTACAGGCATTCAAGGCCGCCATGCTACCGCAAGACTCCGCAATCGCCAGCGCTCGTGAAAAGTCGCCCGTCGCGTGTCTGAAGCCGCGTCCAACAAGGCTGAGCGGGATTTTGCCGCATTCTCGCCGGCTGCACGTCCCGCTGTTGCAACGAACTATTCCGCGCATGCAACGGTCGATAGTGGCGAAGCCGGCGTTGACTGCCAGAATCTAACGACGGAACAAAGGTCTTTATTCCGTAATCGATCGCGCCATCGCGATACAGCGAGCGCCCGTCAGCCGTTCGCCCGGCTCAACCGGTTTGCTAACATGTGCTGCTACCATTCGCGCTGGCCCGCTCCTTGCTGGAAGCCTCCGGACCGAGTTACGCGGCGCCAGACCCATAAGCAAGAGAACGCTCGGCTTCAGACCATGAACGTGAACGAATCGGAAGAAGAACTGATCGCGTGTCACGAGTGCGATGCGCTCTATAAAAAGCGCGCGCTACCCCGGCACAGCAAAGCGCAATGTCCGCGCTGCGGCGCGTTGCTCTATCGAAGCGTCGCATCCAATCTCGACCGCATCAGCGCCATGACGCTCGCCGCGCTGATTACGTTCGTGATCGCGCAGGGCTTTCCCATCGTCGAACTGGATGCGAACGGCATGACGTCGCAGACGACGCTCATCGGCGCAATCATGGCGTTGTGGAGCGAGCAGATGGAAGTCGTCGCCGTGCTGGTGTTCTACTCGACCATTCTTTTTCCGCTGTCCGAACTCGTCGCGCTGCTCTACATGCTGATGCTGCTGCGCGCCGGCTACGTTCCGCCCGGTTTTAACGCCGTGTTGCGCGCCATTCAGTTCGTGCGGCCGTGGGGCATGATCGAAGTGTTCATGCTCGGCGTGCTCGTGACGCTCGTGAAAATGGTGAGCATCGCGCACGTGATTCCCGAAGCCGCGCTCTTCGCGTTCGGCGCACTCACGCTGATGGTCGCGGTTGTCGTAAGTTTCGATCCGCGTTCGCTGTGGGAAATCGCGGCGCGGCTTTCTCCGCGTGCGGACCGCGTTCGCATCACGTCCCGGCAGGCGAGGACGAAACCGTGAGCGAAAACACTGTGCGCACGACCACGGCATCGCGCGCGAATCTGGTCGCGTGTCACGCCTGCGGGCTCGTGCAGCCGCTCGCGCATACGATCGAAAAACAGCGTTGCACGCGCTGCGATGCCGTCGTGCATCGGCGGCATCCGGACAGCATCGCGCGCACGTGGGCGCTGCTAATCAGCGCGGCGATTCTCTACATTCCCGCCAACGTCTTTCCGATGATGCACACTTCGTCCATTCTCGGCTCCGAGGACGACACGATCATGAGCGGCGTCGCGCTCTTCTGGAACGACGGCGACTATCCGCTCGCAATCGTCATTTTCATCGCCAGTATTCTGGTGCCGATGCTCAAGCTCCTGTCGCTCGCGTTTCTCACCGTCACCGTGCAGCGGCGCTCGACGTGGCAGCCGCGTCAGCGCACGACGCTCTTTCGCATCGTCGAAGGCATCGGACGATGGTCGATGCTCGATGTCTTCGTCGTCACGCTCACCGTTGCGCTCGTGCGCTTCAAATCGCTCGCCGTGATCACGGCGGGACCGGCGGCGATCGCGTTCGCATCGGTCGTCATCCTGACGATGATCGCTTCCATGCAATTCGATCCGCGCCTCATCTGGGACAACGTTGAAACCGACGTTCCGCCCGGCGCAGAACCAGAACCATCAGGAAAGCAACATGACTAATGCCCAAGGTCCGAATAGGCCGAATCAGTCCGATCCGCCGAAACGCAACGCCGGCGGCCTGCCGCCGAATCTGCCGGAACCAGTGATCGAACCGCGCAGCCGCTGGCTGCCGTCGCTCGTATGGGTGATTCCGCTCGTAGCGCTCCTGATCGGCATCTTTCTGGTCTTCAAGACGGTGTCGAGCCGCGGGCCGACCATCACGATCAGCTTCGTGAGCACGGAAGGTCTCGAAAACGGCAAGACGAAGGTGAAGTTCAAGGACGTGGATATCGGCACGGTCAAGAGCATCAATCTGTCGAAGGACCATTCGCGTGTGCTCGTCGATGTCCAGCTCACCAAGGAAGCCACCGATTTCGCCGTGAAGGACACGCGTTTCTGGGTCGTGCGTCCGCGCGTGGCCACGAGCGGCGTGACCGGGCTGTCGACGCTTTTGTCGGGCGCGTACATCGGCGTCGATGCGGGACGTTCGACCGACGACCAGACGTACTTCGTCGGACTCGAAACGCCGCCCGCCGTCACCGGCGACCAGAAAGGCCACACGTTCACGCTGCATGGCGAATCGCTCGGCTCGCTGGATATCGGCTCGCCGGTTTATTACCGTCGCGTGCAGGTTGGCCAGGTCACGGCGTTTTCGCTCGATAAAAACGGCACCGGCGTGACCATGCAGGTCTTCGTCAACTCGCCGTACGATCAATACGTCGGCGATAACTCGCGCTGGTGGCACGCAAGCGGCGTCGATCTGCGGCTGGATTCGAGCGGCTTCACGCTCAACACGCAGTCGCTCGCGACCGTCGTACTCGGCGGCGTGGCGTTCCAGACGCCGCCGAATCAGCAATCCGGCCCGCAAGCGAAGGACAACAGCACGTTCCGCCTCGCGTCTGATCAGGCCGACGCTATGCGCGATCCGGACGGCCAAGCCGTGCATGTCGTGATGAACTTCAATCAATCGGTGCGCGGTCTATCGGTCGGCGCGCCGGTCGATTTCCGGGGCATCGTGCTGGGTCAGGTGACGGGCATCGGCGTTCGATACGACCAGAAATCGCATTCGTTCATGATGCCGGTCACCATCGATCTTTACCCGGACCGCCTCGGCCGCCGCGCCAAGGAAGCGATGCCGGACAAAGGTTCGCAAGCGAGCCAGGACATGCTGCAACTGCTGGTGAAACGCGGTCTGCGCGGTCAGTTGCGCACCGGCAATCTGCTGACGAGCCAGCTTTATGTCGCGCTCGATTTCTTCCCGAAGGCGCCCGCCGCAAAGGTCGATACGAACGCGGATCCGTTCGAATTGCCGACCGTGCCGAACACGCTCGACGAACTGCAACTGCAGATCGCGGACATCGCGCGCAAGCTCGACAAGATTCCGTTCGACCAGATCGGCTCGAATTTAAACGATTCCTTGAAGAACGCGAACGCCCTCTTCGGCAAGCTCGACAAGGAAGTCATGCCGGAAATGCGCGACACGCTCACGCAGGCGAAAAAGACTTTCAGCGAAGCGCAAGCCACGCTGCAGTCCGACTCGCCACTGCAATCGAATACGCGTCAGGCCATGCAAGAGCTGACGCGCACGCTTCAATCGCTCAATGCGCTTGCCGACTATCTGGAACGTCATCCGGAATCGCTGCTGCGCGGCAAACAAGGAGACAAGCCATGAAGTTCGGCGCATTGATGTTGAGTTTGAGCGCCGTGGGCGTGCTGGTCGCGTGCGCATCGTCGCCGACGAGCAAGTTTTATACGCTCGCGGGCGCTTCATCGGGCGCGGGCGGTGGCATGCAGCAGACGGCGGTATCGACGGTGCCGTTCTTCTTTGAGCTCGCGCCCGTCGATATGCCGCAGCAGGTCGCACGCAATCAGCTCGTCGTGCAGACGAGCCCCGCGCAGGTCAAAGTGCTCGAGGAAGAACGCTGGGCCTCGCTGCCCGCCGATGAAGTGCGCCGCGCGCTGTCCGCGGATCTCACGCAGCGGCTCGGTTCGATCGATGTGTACGGCACGTCGTATCCGCCGACGGCGCAGGTGTATCGCGTGAAGGTGAGTGTGCAGCGCTTCGAGTCGTGGCCGGGCGCGCAAGCCGTGATCGATGCCGTGTGGAGCGTGCGCGGCGCCGGCGATCAAGCCGTGCTGACGTGCCGCACGGTCGCGCAGGAACGCGTCGGTGACGGTTACGCGGCGCTGGTCGACGGGCATCGCAAGGCCGTCGATGAAATTGCCTCCGCGATCTCGGCCGGCGTGCGCAGTCTCAATGCGCTGCCGGCTGCATCGTCGAACGGAAAAGGCGCATCGCGGCCTGCAGCGCGTGTTCCTTGCCCGTCGGCAAGCGTGCTGACGAGCGCCAAGGCCCAATAGTCCGCGGCATGTTGTCCCAAGACGACACCGCCGTGCGGCCACAATATCTCAATTTCTCCGATGCCCGTAGCGTGCCGGTTAAGATCGGCGTCGCCTGCATTCCGAAATAACAGCGAAGAATAGATGATGAAATTAATCGGTTCGCACACCAACCCATTCGTCCGCAAGGTGCGGATCGTGATGACGGAAAAGAAAATCGATTGCGAACTGGTGCTCGAGGACGTCTGGGCATCCGATTCCAAGATTCACGATTTCAACTCGCTCGGCAAAGTACCCTGCCTGATTCTCGACGACGGCGAAGCGGTCTTCGATTCGCGCGTGATCTGCGAATTCGTCGATACGTTCACGCCCGTGGGCAAACTGTTGCCGCAGGAACGCCGCGAGCGCACCGAAGTGCGTTGCTGGGAAGCGCTCGCCGACGGCATGCTAGACGCTGCCGTCCTGTTTCGCCTCGAAGGCGTGCTGCGCGAGGAAGAGCATCGCAGCGAAAAGTAGCTCGCGCGTCAGCGGCGCAAGGTAGAAGACGCCCTGACCGTGATGGCGCGCGGTCTCGGCGCGAAGCAGTGGTATTCGGCCAATCGCTTCACGCTCGCGGATATCGCGTGCGGCTGCGCGCTCGGTTATCTCGATTTCCGCATGCCCGATCTGAACTGGCGCGAGACGCATCCGACACTCGACAAGTATTTCGCACGCGTTTCGCAGCGTCAGTCTTTCATCGATACTTTGCCGCGTTGAGTTTTATCGTCCCCGTTGACAGACGTCATGGGGACGAGCTTCGTTAGTTCCGCATAAGTCAAATTGAATCTATCGCTAGATAGATTAATCGGCGTTTCGCGCGGCGCCGAGGGTGTTTTAGGTGCGTTTCCGGCCGTGTTAAAGAGGCTTGTGATGAAAACGAATGTTTGCGCCGATCAAACCGCCTAAGTCACCGCCCTTTTCCGCCAATATCTATCTACTTGACGGTAGATAATCCAATGTGAATACCAGTGTTTTTCACAGAGTTATCCATAGGTTCAGCGCCGCACTGAATCCGCGACTTCTTCGAGTCGCGCGCGCGTCTGAAACAATCGGCACGCAAGCAAGCTGCCCTGAAACGATGCATACAGCGCACGCGCCACCGCTTCCGGTTTGCCGCCGGCATCGAGCGTGTCTTGCGCTTCGCCTTCCGCGAGAATTTTTGCCAGCCAGTTTTCGTTGGCCTTGAAGAACGATTGCACGGCGTGGCGGACATTCTCCGGCAACGCGTCGATTTCGGCGGCCAGCATGCCACACAGGCAAATCTGCCGCCCATCGCCGATGACGCGTCCGAACAGCTTCGTGTAGCGGTCGAGTTTCTTGTCGGCGGGCGCGGAGCTATCGATGGCGTAGATCGTGGACATCACGTCCGCGCTGTAAGCATTTACGGCCTCGAGCGCGAGATCTTCCTTCGACGGAAAGTAGTAACGGATGCTCGATGTTTTCACACCGACGAGTTCCGACAAATCGCGATAACTGAAGCCGTTATAGCCGAGCGTCATGATCAGCGTCTGTGCATGATCGAGCAGCGCTTCTCGCACGGTGTTTCTATCCATTTTCGTGCTCGCCGATTAGAACGATGAACGAAATTTATCTATCGCTAGATAGACGGTCAAGCACTTGTATCAAAAAGCTTTTGTCGGTTTGATAGGTGGAGGCGATGACAACCCGGCCGAGACCGGGGTTGTTTTCCATGCATCAGCGCGCCGCCACGAGCGCCGCGCTTGCATCCAGCGACTGCGCCGCCGCCTGTTCGATGATGCCGCCACCCAGACACACATCGCCCTGATACAGCACGGCGGACTGCCCCGGCGTCACGGCCCATTGCGCTTCGTCGAAATTCAAGGCGAAGCGGCCATCGTCGGCACGCGCGAATCGGCACGCGGCGTCCTGCTGCCGATAGCGCGTCTTCGCGCCGCACGCCGCGCCTTTGTCCGGCGCAAAACCCGCGACCCAGCTCGTATTCCCCGCGACGAGCGTATGCGACAACAGCCACGGATGGTCATGCCCCTGCACGACATAGAGCGTGTTCGTCGCCATATCCTTCGCAGCGACGAACCACAGCTCGCCGCTGCCGTCTTTCACCCCGCCAATGCCGATGCCCTTTCGCTGCCCGAACGTATAAAACGCAAGGCCGATATGTTCGCCGACGGTTTTGCCATCGGGCGTTTTCATCGGGCCGGGCTTCGTCGGCAAATAACAATTCAGAAACTCGCGAAACGGCCGTTCGCCGATAAAGCAGATGCCTGTCGAATCCTTCTTCTTCGCGTTCGGCAAACCGATTTGCGCCGCGATTTCGCGCACTTTCGTCTTCGGAATCTCGCCGAGCGGAAAGAGCGTCTTCGACAATTGCGCCTGATTCAGCCGATGCAGAAAGTACGACTGATCCTTCGTCGAATCCGTCGCTTTCATCAACTGGAAAAGGCCCTCGTGCTCGCGCACGCGTGCGTAGTGGCCGGTCGCGATGGTTTGCGCGCCAAGCGACATCGCGTGATCGAGAAACGCCTTGAACTTGATTTCGGCGTTGCAGAGCACGTCCGGATTTGGCGTGCGTCCGGCCGAATACTCGCGCAAAAATTCCGCGAACACGCGGTCCTTGTATTCGGCGGCGAAGTTCACGGCTTCCACGTCGATGCCGATCAGATCCGCGACCGACACCACGTCGATCCAGTCCTGACGCGTCGAGCAGTACTCGCCGTCGTCATCGTCTTCCCAGTTCTTCATGAAAAGGCCGACGACGTCGTAGCCCTGTTCCTTCAGAAGCCATGCCGTGACCGACGAATCCACGCCGCCCGACATACCCATCACTACTTTTCGCTTGCTCATAGATTTACCGCGGGTTCTTCAGACCGCATCGCACAAGGTTAAGCCCGTTCGACCGGCGCGACCGAATGCGTATGAATGAAATCGAGCGGCACACGTCGCCCGGCAAGATAATCTTCGACACACTTCATGACAATCGGCGTCCTATGCCGTTCGGCCGAGTCCCACAGTTCGTCCGGTGTCATCCACATTGCGCGCACGATGCTTTCATCGAGCGCACGACCGGCCACTTCCTCGACCGCCTTGCCGCAAAACGTAAAGCGCAAATACGTAACCTCGCCGTCCGACCGCGTGAAGTGCGTCATATACGCACCGACGAGCGCCTCAGGCTCGAATCGATGCGCCGTTTCCTCCAGCGTCTCACGAACCACGGCCTGCACGAGCGTTTCGCCCGCTTCGAGGTGACCGGCCGGTTGGTTGATTCGCAGACCTGCGGAGGTGTGTTCCTCGATTACGAGAAAACGCCCGTCCCGCTCGACGATGGCTGCCACCGTCACATGCGGTGCCCAAGTATCTGATTTCATGGCCGGTATTTTACCGTTTCGTCCGGCTTCCCGCCCGCGCGGGCTAAGGGAAAGCGCTGATGCCGCAATAGCAGGTCCGGATCAGGTTCTGACGCGCACATGTTTCGGTTACAGTTGCGATAGCCGTCGGTCTCAGCATGTGAACTGCGTTTGAACTAGCACTCAGCCTTGAGCCTTCTGCCTGTCTTTTGGCAAGAAGGCCAGAAAGACAGGAGGATTCAAGATGCACATCGGAGTGCCTGCCGAAACCCGGGCGAACGAGGCGCGCGTCGCCGCCACGCCCGAAACGGTCAAGAAGCTCGTCACGCAGGGACATCGCATTTCCGTCCAGAGCGGCGCGGGCTTGCCGGCGAGTTATATCGACGATGCCTACGCGCAAGCAGGCGCCGATATCCTCGATGCCGCCGCAGCCTTTTCCGCCGAGATCGTGCTCAAGGTCCAGTCGCCGACCGCTGAAGAGCTGGCGCTGATCAAACCGAATGCCGTGCTCATCGGCATGCTCGATCCGTTCAATACCGAGAACACCGCGCGCCTCGCCGCCGCCAACGTGACCGCGTTCGCGCTCGAAGCCGCGCCGCGCACGACGCGTGCGCAGAGTCGGACGTGCTGTCGTCGCAGGCGAATATCGCCGGATACAAGGCCGTGCTGATGGCCTGCCAGTATTACCAGCGTTTCATGCCGATGCTGATGACCGCCGCCGGCACCGTGAAGGCCGCGCGCGTGCTGATTCTCGGCGCGGGCGTCGCTGGCTTGCAGGCGATCGCGACCGCCAAGCGTCTGGGCGCGGTCGTCGAAGCATCGGACGTGCGGCCGGCCGTGAAGGAGCAGATCGAATCGCTCGGCGCGAAGTTCGTCGACGTGCCCTTCGAAACCGATGAGGAGCGCGAAGCGGCCGAAGGCGTCGGCGGCTACGCGCGTCAGTCCGCGCAGGTGCATGAACGCGCGAAGGCGGCGGATATCGTCATTTCGACGGCGCTGATTCCGGGCCGCCCCGCGCCGACGCTGATCTCCGTCGAAACGGTGAGACATATGAAGCTCGGCTCCGTGATCATCGATTTGGCCGCCGGTCGCGGCCCCGAGTTCGAAGGCAAAAAAGGCGGCAACTGTCCGCTCACCGAAGTCGATCAGGTCGTGATGAAGTACGGCGTGCATATCGTCGGCCACACGAATCTCGCGTCGATGGTCGCCGCCGATGCCTCCGCGCTCTACGCGCGCAATCTCTTCGATTTCCTGAAGCTCACTCTGACGAAGGAAGGCACGCTCAACATCGATCTCGCCGACGATATTGTCGCGGCCACGCTTCAGTGCCGCGATGGA
>LFMX01000062.1 GCA_001184405.1 Candidatus Burkholderia humilis | reverse complement strand
GTGTGCGCCGCCGAACGGGGCGCAGCCATCATCCGCGTGCACGATGTCGCCGAAACCGTCGATGCGCTCAAAGTCTGGCAGGCCACGCGTCAAGCCGCCCAGCGCCCGACGAATTAGGCAACGCGGCGAACGATCGTTTCGCTACATGAATCAATCAGTTAGCAATAGCTACGTGAGCGCGGGTCCGAACCGCGCCAACTATCCGCGAGGAGGGTCAAGCAGCAATGGCACGTCGATATTTTGGAACGGACGGCATTCGCGGCCGGGTGGGCGTAGCGCCCATCACGCCGGATTTCGTCCTGAAGCTGGGTTACGCCGCGGGCAAGGTGCTCGCAGGCGCGGATCGCGCGCATAAGGGCGGCAGCCGCCCGACGGTGCTGATCGGCAAGGACACGCGCGTGTCCGGTTATATGCTGGAAGCCGCGCTGGAATCGGGCTTTTCGGCGGCGGGCATCGATGTCATGCTGGCCGGCCCGATGCCCACGCCGGGCGTGGCGTATCTGACGCGCGCGCTGCGGCTGTCGGCGGGCGTGGTGATCAGCGCATCGCACAATCCGTACGACGACAACGGCATCAAATTTTTCTCCGCCGATGGCAACAAGCTGCCCGACGACGTCGAGCTGCAAATCGAGGCGCAACTCGAGCAGCCGATGGACTGCGCGCCGTCCGAGCGGCTCGGCAAGGCGCGCCGTCTGGATGACGCGGGCGGCCAATACATCGAGTTCTGCAAGAGCACGTTCCCGGCGGATTTCGATCTGCGCGGCATGCGGATCGTGCTGGATTGCGCGCACGGTGCAGCGTATGACGTCGCGCCGCACGTGTTCCACGAACTCGGCGCGGAGGTCGTGCCGATCGGCGTATCGCCGAATGGCTTCAATATCAACGATCAGGTCGGCGCCACCGCATCGGAGGCGCTCGTGCGCGCGGTGCATCAGCATCGCGCGGATATCGGCATTGCGCTCGATGGCGATGCGGATCGTCTGCAAGTCGTCGATTCGGCCGGGCGTCTCTATAACGGCGACGAGTTGCTCTACGTGCTCGTGAAGGATCGCATCGCGACGAACGGAAAGGTCGAAGGCGCGGTCGGCACGCTGATGACCAATATGGCCGTCGAAGTGGCGCTGAAGGAAGCGGGCGTACAGTTCGTGCGCGCGGCCGTCGGCGATCGTTACGTGCTCGAAAAGCTCGTCGAAAACGGATGGCAACTGGGCGCGGAAGGATCGGGGCACATTTTGTCGCTGGATCGGCATTCGACGGGCGACGGCATCGTGTCCGCACTGCTCGTGCTGGCCGCGATCAAGCGCAGCGGCAAGACGCTCGCGCAGATCCTCAACGGCGTGAGCCTGTTTCCGCAGAAGCTGATCAACGTCCGGATGTCGCCGGGTGCGGACTGGAAGAGCAGTGAGGCAATTCGTCACGCGGTCGAGCAAGCCGAGCGTTCCCTCGAATCGCACGGACGGGTTTTGATTCGCGCGTCCGGAACTGAACCGGTTCTGCGCGTGATGGTGGAAGCCGCCGCGCAGCAGGACGCGATTCGGCACGCGGAAACGATTGCGCAGGTCGTAAAAGAGGCTACTTCCTGAGCGTTTAGCGTTTCACTAAAAGCGGACTTCGGTCCGCTTTTTTTATTTCTGGTTAACCCTTGACAAGTCGTGTTTGCACAAACTTTCAGCGCGTAAGAGGACTGACACGTTAGCCTCACGATTAGTCATATTACTGTCACAGACTCCTCCTATATTTCGCGGTGTCGTCTCACACGCACGTACGACACACGCTCACAAAACCCTGGAGGTTTCAATGAAATTGATGCAAACCGCGCTGGCCGGCGTTATTGGTGCTTTGTTCGCCATCTCCGCACAAGCGGCCGACATTACCGGCGCGGGTTCTACCTTCGCAGCCCCGATCTACACCAAGTGGGCAGACGCCTATCAAAAAACCGGCGGCGGCAAGGTCAACTACCAAGGCATCGGCTCGTCGGGCGGTATCAAGCAGATCATCGCCAAGACGGTGGATTTCGCAGGTTCGGACGCCCCGCTGAAGGACGACGAACTCGCAAAGGACGGCCTGTTCCAGTTTCCGACGGTGGTGGGCGGCGTGGTGCCGGTCATCAACGTGCCGGACGTGAAGGCCGGTGAAGTAACGCTGTCGGGTCAAGTGCTCGGCGACATCTACCTCGGCAAGATCAAGAAGTGGAACGACCCGGCGATCGCCGCACTGAACCCGAAGGTCAAGCTGCCGGATACGGACATCGCCGTGGTGCGCCGCGCCGATGGTTCGGGCACCAGCTTCATCTGGACGAACTATCTGTCGAAGGTCAACACCGAGTGGAAGTCGAAGGTCGGCGAAGGTTCGACGGTCAACTGGCCGACGGGCACGGGCGGCAAGGGTAACGACGGTGTCGCGGCATTCGTGCAGCGTCTGCCGGGCGCGATCGGCTACGTGGAGTGGGCGTACGCGAAGCAAAACAAGATGACCTACGTCGGCATGAAGAACTCGGCGGGCACGGTCGTCGAGCCGAAGACGGACACGTTCAAGGCAGCGGCTGCCGGCGCTGACTGGTCGAAGTCGTTCTACCAGATCCTGACGAACGAGCCGGGCCAGAACGCATGGCCGATCGTCGGCGCGACCTTCGTTCTGCTGCACGCAACGCAAGAGAAGCCGCAGCAAGGCACGGAAACGCTGAAGTTCTTCGACTGGGCGTTCAAGAACGGCAATCAGGCTACGAACGAACTCGACTACATCTCCCTGCCAGATTCGGTCGTCGCCGAAATCAAGACGCAGTGGAAGGCGAAGGTCAAGGACGCATCGGGCAATGCTGTCGCGGAGTAAGCGTCGTACGCATGTGCAGTACGCAAGAAATGAAACTGTCCTAGAGTTGCAGGACGGTGAGTAGCTCAAAAGCCGCGCGGCAGGCCGACAGGTCTGTCGCGCGGTCTGACACGTAGCGAAGCGAAACCAAGGCTCCCATGTCGGACATCAACTTAACGCCGGCAGTGCCGGCCGCGCATACGCAGCGCGCGCTGAGCCGTCTCGGCGACATCATTTTCGGCGGTGTGACGCGCCTCGCGGCCGTCGTCACGCTGCTTCTTCTGGGCGGCATCATCGTTTCGCTGATCATCGCGTCGATGCCGACGATTCAGAAATTCGGACTCTCGTTTCTGTGGAGCGCGGAGTGGGATCCGCCCAGCAATCAGTTCAGCGCGCTCGTGCCTATTTACGGGACGATTGCTACGTCGATCATCGCGCTGATCATCGCGGTGCCGGTGAGCTTCGGTATCGCGCTGTTTTTGACGGAACTGTCGCCCGCATGGTTGCGCCGTCTGCTCAGCGTCGCGATCGAACTGCTCGCGGCGATTCCGTCGATCGTGTACGGCATGTGGGGTCTGCTCGTGTTCGCGCCGATCTTCGCCGAGTACTTCGAGAAGCCGCTCGGTCATCTGCTCTCGGGCGTGCCGATCATCGGCGCGCTGTTTCAGGGCCCGCCGATCGGCATCGGCATTCTGGCCGCGGGCGTGATTCTCGCGATCATGACCATTCCGTACATCGCGTCCGTGATGCGCGACGTCTTCGAAGTCACGCCTGTGCTGCTAAAGGAATCGGCGTACGGCATCGGCTGCACGACGTGGGAAGTGATGTGGAAGATCGTGCTGCCTTATACACGTGCCGGTGTAATCGGCGGCGTGATGCTCGGCCTCGGCCGCGCGCTCGGTGAAACGATGGCGGTGACGTTCGTCATCGGCAATACGAATCTGCTCGATAACGTGTCGCTGTTTTCGCCCGGCAACAGTATTACCTCGGCGCTCGCCAACGAGTTCGCGGAAGCGAGCCCGGGCCTGCATACCTCGGCCTTGATGGAACTGGGTCTGATCTTGTTCGTGATTACGTTCATCGTGCTCGCGCTGTCGAAGCTGATGCTTCTGCGCATGGAACGCGGGGAGGGCCGGAAATAATGAGCCGTCCTTCTACTTTCAATCAGGACCCGGCGCGCGTGCAGGCCACGCGTCTGAAGCTGCAAAGCCTTCGACGCGGCACCAACGCGGTCGCGCTCACGCTCTCGCTCGCCGCGATGGCCTTCGGTCTCATCTGGCTCATCTGGATTCTTTATACAACACTCAAGCTCGGCATCGGGGGTTTGTCGGTGGAACTGTTCACGCAGTCGACGCCGCCGCCGAATACCGATGGCGGCGGTCTCGCAAACGCGATCGTCGGCAGCTTGCTGCTGGTCGTGCTCGCGACATTCATCGGCACGCCGCTCGGCATTCTGGCGGGCGTGTATCTCGCGGAATACGGCCAGAAGCGCTGGCTCGCGAGCGTGACGCGCTTCATCAACGACATTCTGTTATCGGCGCCTTCGATCGTCGTCGGCTTGTTCGTGTATGCGATCGTCGTCGCGAAGATGGGCCGCTTTTCGGGCTGGGCCGGCGTGATTGCGCTGGCGCTGCTGCAGATTCCGATCGTCATTCGCACGACGGAAAACATGCTGAAGCTCGTGCCCAACGCGCTGCGTGAAGCTGCTTTCGCACTCGGCACGCCGAAGTGGAAGATGGTGATGTCGATCACGCTAAAGGCATCGGTCGGCGGCATCGTGACGGGCGTGCTGCTCGCGATTGCGCGTATCGCCGGCGAAACCGCGCCGCTGTTCTTCACGGCGCTGTCGAATCAGTTTTTTTCGTGGGACTTGAATCAACCCGTGGCCAACTTGCCGGTCACGATCTACAAGTTCGCGATGAGTCCCTTCCCGCAGTGGCAATCGCTCGCGTGGGCCGGTGTGTTCCTGATTACGCTCGGCGTGCTGGGTCTGAATATCCTGGCACGTGCGATCTTCTCGAAGAAATAAGGGCGGAGTGATCCCATGAATATGGTCGAAAGTGGTGTCAACCACCTGAATTCGAAGTCCGGCGATGCGCCTGTCGAGCGCGGCGCGGTTCCTGGCAGCGTGCGTCCGAAGCACGGCTCGCAGCCGGCGGATTTCATCAAGCCGAAGATCGAGGTGAACAACCTCAACTTCTTCTACAACAAGTATCACACGCTGAAGAACATCAACCTGCGCATTCCGGAGAAGAAGGTCACGGCCTTCATCGGACCGTCGGGTTGCGGCAAGTCCACGCTCTTGCGCACGTTCAACAAGATGTACGCGCTGTATCCGGAGCAACGCGCCGAAGGCGAAATCCTGATGGACGGCGTGAACCTGCTCGACACGACGAAGGATATTTCGCTCTTGCGCGCGCGCGTCGGCATGGTGTTTCAGAAGCCGACGCCGTTTCCGATGTCGATCTACGACAACATCGCGTTCGGCGTAAAGATGTTCGAGCAACTGTCGCGTTCCGAAATGGATGACCGCGTGGAATGGGCGCTGACCAAAACCGCGCTCTGGACCGAAGTGAAGGACAAGCTGCAGCAAAGCGGCTACGGTCTGTCGGGCGGTCAGCAGCAGCGTTTGTGTATCGCGCGTGGTATCGCCATTCGTCCGGAAGTGCTGTTGCTCGACGAACCGTGCTCGGCGCTCGACCCGATTTCGACGGGCCGCATCGAAGAGCTGATCGCCGAACTGAAGAGCGACTACACGGTGGTCATCGTGACACACAATATGCAGCAGGCGGCGCGTTGTTCGGACTACACTGCCTATATGTATCTCGGTGAATTGATCGAATTTGGCGATACCGAAAAGATCTTCATCAAGCCGGTTCGCAAGGAGACGGAAGACTACATCACGGGCCGCTTCGGCTGATCGCGCATCCAAAGACTCAGGGAGTACGTATATGACCGGTAAACATCTTTCAAGCCAGTTCGATGCCGACCTGAATGCGGTGTCGTCGAAGGTGCTGGAAATGGGCGGTCTGGTCGAATCGCAGATTATCGCGGCGATGCAGGCGCTCAACGAATTCGACATCGGTATCGCGGATCAGGTGATCGCGTCCGAAGCGCAACTGAACCGCATGGAAGTCGAGATCGACGAAGAGTGCAGCAACATCATCGCGCGCCGTCAGCCGACCGCGCGCGACCTGCGTCTGCTGATGGCGATTTCGAAGACCATCACGAATCTCGAGCGCGCCGGCGACGAAGCCGAGAAGATCGCCAAGCGCGTGAAGCGCATCAACGAAGACGGCGGCGGACGCACGGTGAATATCGCCGAGATCAAGCTGTCGGGCCAAATGGCCGTGTCGATTCTGCGCCGTGCGCTCGATGCATTCGCGCGTCTGGATACGGTTGCCGCCGCGCAGATCGTGCGCGATGACAAGGCCATCGACGATGAATTCCGCGCCTTCGTGCGCAAGCTCGTGACGTACATGATGGAAGATCCGCGCACCATTTCGGCGGGCCTCGACTATCTGTTCATTGCGAAGGCGGTGGAACGTATTGGCGATCACGCGAAGAATATCGCCGAGTTCATCATCTATATCGTGAAGGGCACCGACGTTCGTCATATCTCGCGCGATCAACTCGAGCGCGAAGCGCTGAGCTGATTTTTCCTCAAGCGCACAGGTTCAACTCAAGCAAAAGGTCAAGAGGTGCCGATGCCCAGCAGTATCCTCGTCGTCGAAGACGAACCCGCGATTTCCGAGCTGATCTCGGTGAACCTGCAACATGCGGGTCATTGTCCCATTCGCGCGTACAACGCCGAGCAGGCGCAAAACCTGATCAGCGACGTGCTGCCCGATCTCGTCCTACTCGACTGGATGTTGCCGGCGAAGTCGGGCATTGCGTTCGCTCGCGAATTGCGTAACAACGAGCGCACGAAGCATATTCCGATCATCATGCTCACCGTGCGCGGCGACGAGCAGGACAAGGTGCTCGGGCTTGAAATCGGCGCAGACGATTACGTCACCAAGCCGTTTTCGCCGAAGGAACTGATGGCGCGTATCAAAGCGGTGCTGCGCCGGCGCGCGCCGCAGTTGACGGAAGACGTGGTGGCGATCAACGGTTTGCGACTCGATCCGGCGACGCATCGCGTGGCGGCGAGCCATTCGGGCAACGACATCAAGCTCGATCTCGGTCCGACCAAATTCCGTCTGCTGCACTTTTTCATGACGCATCCGGAGCGCGTGCACAGCCGCACGCAACTGCTGGATCAGGTGTGGGGCGACCACGTGTTCGTCGAAGAGCGTACCGTCGATGTGCACATCAAGCGTCTGCGCGCCGCGCTGAAGCCGGCGGGTTGCGATGCTATGATCGAAACGGTGCGCGGTAGTGGTTATCGTCTTGCCAAGAGTGCATGAAGCACGGTTTTACGCGACATTGCCGCATCAATCGTCACTCTGATCTACCTACAACATGGACATCATCTGGACGCGTTCCATCGTGTCCCTCGCGCTGCTCGCCGCCATTTGCGCGGCGATCGGTGCATTCGAAGGCGTGCGCGTGGCGCTCGCCTTCGCGGTGCTCATGCTGGTCCTGCAAAGCTTTTTCAGCACCTATCACACGCAGCGTTTGTGGCGTCTGCTCGAAGCACCCGTCTATGGCGAAGTACCGAGCGCGCTCGGTATCTGGGGCGAAATCTACTACCGTCTGCATAAGCTCGCCAAGCGCTGGCATGCGCAGGTGCGACAGGTCGAGCAGCAGCATTCGCATTTCATTCAGGCGATTCAGGCATCGCCGAACGGTGTGACCATGCTCGACGATCACGATCAGATCGAGTGGTGCAATGCCATCGCCGAGAAGCATTTCGGTCTTGATGCCAAGCGCGATTTACGTCAGCACATTACGCATCTAGTGCGTCAGCCGGAGTTCATTCGTTATCTGAATTCGCACCATTACGAAGAGATGCTCGTGATGCGCGGCATGGGCGCGAATCGGCAGCATACAGTGTCCGTGCAGGTGCTTCCTTATGGCGATAATCGCAAGCTAATTCTCACGCAGGACATCACCGAACTCGAACGAACGGATTCGATGCGGCGTGATTTCGTGGCGAACGTATCGCATGAATTGAAGACGCCGCTGACCGTGTTGTCCGGGTTTCTCGAAACCATGCGCGATATTCCGTTGGGCGAGGAGGATCGCCGTCGTTATCTCGACATGATGGAGCAGCAGGCGCTACGCATGCAGAACATCGTGCGCGATTTGCTCGTGCTGGCGAATCTCGAAGGCGATATGCGTCGGCTCGGCGAGGAGTTGCTGGATATGCGCGCGGTGTTGCGTCATCTCGAAGACGATGCGAACAATCTTTCTGGCGGGCGGCATCACATCACGTTTAGCAACGACGATTCGTTGACCATCTCGGGTGTTGAAACCGAGGTGATGAGTGCGCTCGGGAATCTCGTGACGAACGCAGTACGTTATACGCCGGATGGCGGGGCCATCGATGTGTCCTGGCAACGCGTACGCGAACGGGCGATCTTTACTGTCAAGGACAGCGGGTTCGGCATTCCTGCGGAGCATATTCCGCGGCTGACGGAGCGGTTTTATCGCGTGGATCGCAGCCGATCGCGGGATACCGGCGGGACCGGTCTAGGCCTGGCGATCGTCAAGCATGTGCTGCAACGGCATCATGCGGAGCTCGAGGTCAAGAGCGAGGTTGGGCGGGGCAGTACGTTCGTAGTGCGTTTTCCCGCTGCGCGGACGGCGTTGAGGAAGTCGCTCGCGGCCTGAGTTTTTGCTGGCGCGTTGCGCTTGATTTTGAAATGGGCTTCTGCGTTTGCGCTGGAAACGGCGCAAATTCAGAAGCCTTTTGCATTAGTACGCAGCGGAGTATCCGCGACTATCGGACAGGTACGTTTTCCGGCGTGGCCTGCCTGATTGCCGACAGGTCGCACGTATATTCGTAGGTGCCGAGATGACGGATCTTGGGCCATGCACAGCCGTGGATCTGTCCGCCGATGGAGCGCCAGCGCTCGCAGAAAGACAGGTCTTCACCCAGCAGTTGCCCGTCGGGTGCGGTCATTTCGTTGAAGAACGCGGTGAGACGATTCATCGTGGGAAAGATGCGCGCCTGATGGCCGTCGAGCGGGACCATGAATTCGGGAAGGGCTTCGATCATGCACGTGAACACGTTGCGTCGAATCAGCAGGATGCCGGTTCCGGTCGAGGCGATCGGGAAGGGCCGATCGAGCGGGATATCGGTTTCGCCGGGCAAGAGATTGAAGGTGGCGAACATGCCCGAGACGAGCGGCAAAGCGCTGACCGACAAGTCGGGATGCGTACGCGCCATGACTACTGCGTTCTCCCAACTGATGACTTTTCTAGGGCAGAGCGCGGCCATGATGTCGTGATCGTATTCGAGCATTTTCATGACATCGTTTGCTTCGAAGGCCATGTCCGAATCGATGAACAGCAGGTGTGTGGACGATGTGTCCTGTAGGAACAGGTTGACCAACAGGTTTCTCTGGTTCGAGATTCTGCTGCCGCTTTTGGTCCATTGGAAGACGAAATCGTGGCCCTTCGATAACAAAGCGCGCTGCAGGTTTAACAGCGAGCTTGTGTACGAGCCGTAGCATTGGTCGTTGTAGATGGGGGAGGCGACGAATATACGGGCTATGGACAATTTTTTCCCGGTAGGGTGCACGGGTCGCGGGTATGTTACTCCGGCAGTGGTTTATTTTGTTATGCAAAGGGTTATGAGGCAGGATGCACTGGCGTTGCTCGCGGGGCGTGAGTTCTCTTGGTTCGCGCTTCTGTTTTTTTGCCTTTTATTCAGTAACCGCCTCCCCGGCGGGGGATCACTTTCCTTGCTGCTGCAAAGAAAGTGATCAAAGAAAGCAGCTTTTCAACCACGCACAATGCATGTTCTGTGTGACGGAATGGAGAAAACCCACCACCGAAAATGTGCTTCGTGCGTGGTTGAAAAGCTGCTTTCTTTGATCACTTTCTTTGCAGCAGCAAAGAAAGTGATCCCCCCGCCGGGGAGGCGGCTACTGAATAAGAAGCAAGAAAACAGAAGCGCATTGCACGAAAAAAACGACGCCCCCTCAGCCCAAGCGCAGCTTGAAAAAAGCCAAAGCAGCAAGATCAACGTCTCTTCTTCCAGTCATAATCCCCCGGCGGGTCCGCCGCCCCCGCCCGACCAACAGGCTGCGGATTCTCACTACACAGCGTGACAAAGCCCACATCATCACCATCCGCCTGACGCTTCCTGAGCGTTTCAGCAAACCGCAACGCATCTGCAAGCGCACCCGCATCAAACCGCTCAAACCGAGCAAGCCCATCCGAATGGTTGGCCTCGAGCCAATAAACAACAAACATCGCTTCCCCTTCAGAACAGATCAGTACGTAAATCCTGTCCACCGCGTGCAAACGTGTCGATAAAACACAGGCCCGGGTATTCCCGAAGTGTAACGTCGCCGGACCGCATGCAGCCTTGATGTCTACGCAAACGCCGCGCAAGGGAACGATGGTTGCTTTCCAATACCGCTCAAACCCGAGGCCGCCGAGATGCAAAGACACCATCACGTACCCAGTCAGTCGATCTGGCAGATTCCCGCCCGCACCGCGCGCGCCGACGAACCGCGCGTACTGATCGCCGATGACGAATCGATGCCGCGCGCGACCTCTGTCTTGCGCTCGAAGACGCGGATTTCACTGTGCGCACGGTGCACACGGGTCTCGACGCGGTGACGCTCGCGCGCAAGTGGCGTCCCGGCGCGGTGCTGCTTGATCTGACGATACCGCTCGGCGATGGCTGGGAAGCGGCCGAAGCCATCCGCGCGATCGATCTCGACATGCTGCTGATCGCGCACACGAGCCGCACGGACCCCGAAGACTGGACGCGCGCGCAGCGCACCGGCTTCAACGGCTACTTCGTCAAGCCGACGCAACTCGACGACATGATCGAAGTGATGCGCACGTATTTCTGGAATCGCGAAACGCAGAGTCAGGACGCAAGATCCTGAGTGTCCTGTCGGATATGCGTCTGCAAAAGCGCGTCCCAATAATTGCAATACCCGGCCCAGAACGCACCCTGTTCATGCGATGACGCGCGCTGCGGCATCGGATGCGCCAGCGTGCGAACCAGCCGCGTGATGTCGCGCCGCTTGCGCTCGAGCAGCGAACCCGTGCCCAACGCGTTCATGTCCGCGATCGCGGACCAGAAGCCATCGGCGGGACGCGCGGCGAGCCTGGTGAGCACGCTGGTGCCCGGCTTCGGTCCCGGCTCGTGACAGATGGTCGCACCGATTTGTCCGAGCACGAACAGCGCGCGCTCGTGCGAGGTTTCATCGGCGCACTGCCGCGTCATCGTCGTGTTGTTCGATGCCGTCGCGCGACGTGATTCACGCGAAAACACGTAGACGTTGCCACTTTCTCTCGATAAACCTTGCATCTCGTGTATCTCGATTTTGATACGTTATTGTGTTGAGGAAGATACAAGATTAGGAATGGTCTGAAGCACGCATCGACAAAATGCTACGTTGTTTGAGCGCGCGATGCCTGCGATGCGTGAAAAAGCCAAAGGCCCCGACATCGCGGGGCCTTTGTTGTTGCTGCTAAATGCGCCTGAGTGCAGAGCGCGACCGCGGCTTCGTTTCGGCCGGAGCGTCCGAAACGTCCGAAGCGGAATTAACGTTGTCCAAAATCGGGAACGGGGCTGCCGCCGTTACTTTTGTGGCGGGGCGCATCTTCTTGCTGATGATGTTCGATCGCCGCGCGCACACCGTTTTCGTAGTAAGACTGCGCCGTATGTTGTTCGAGCGCCGCGATATTCGGAATTTGCTCTTCCGCAATGGATTGCATCAGCGTCAGCATTTCCTGTTTGAAGGTGTCCGGGAACACGGAAAACTGCTCGAAGCCGCCCGGCGTGGCAATGGTTTTCACCAGCGTCGCCAACAGACGCGCGGCTCATGCAGTGTTCGCTGATAGGCGTCGAATTGGAAACGACGGCGTTGCCTTGCGGGTCGACGGAGACTTGGAAGGGTTTCATCTCAAAGCACCTGTTTGGATTGGGAATGAGTGAATTAAAGACCATCCGCCTTAAGAATAGGATAAGAAGTGTCTCATTAGCCGTTTCGGTTCGGCTAACGCTCTAAGTATCGGAAAATGAAACGTCAGGCGCGCGGGTCGAGCACGTGTTGTTCGAAGAGTTCGCGCGCGTGGCGGCTTGCTTCTTTGTAGTCGGATGTCGCGGCCGCGACCGTGCGCCCGTCGCGCGCGACGAAGATGAACTGGCCGCTGTAGCCCCGCCGCGAACACGTAACCCGGCGCGATCCACCAGAGATAGCCGTAGTCGGCGGGCGCCATCGGCGGGCCGCCTGCGTTGTGCGATGTCGTGGCTTCGTCGATGAACTGCGCGCTGACGATCTGCGCACCGTTCGAACGTCCGCGCAGGCGCACGAGTTCGCCGATCTTCGCCATATCGCGCGTGCTGAGCGTGAGACCGCGCGCGGCGAAGGAATGGCCGGCTTCATCGCTGATCCATGCGTGCTCGCCGATACCCAACGGCGCGAAGAGCTTTTTATCGGCGTACTGCGCGAGCGTGCGGCCCGTTGCGTTTTCGATGACGTGCGAAAGCAGATGAACCGCGTACGAATCGTAGACGAAGGCATCGCCGGGATCGTGCGTGAAGGACGCGAGAGAATGAAACGCAGCCGTTCTTCGGGCGCGCTGAAACGCTCGCACGCGCCGAGCACGCAATCATCGATCGCGCCGGCGTCCCATTCCCAACCCGACGTCATCGTCAGCAGATGTTTCAGCGTGACGCGATCATCTCGCGCATCGGGAATGAACGCGCGCACCGACGTATTGAAACTGGGTAGCAGCCCTTCGTCCCATGCGATGCCCGCGAGGAGCGCCACCACGCTTTTCGTGACCGAATTGACTTCTTCGGGTGCGTGCGGCGTGACATCGCGACGATAGTGCTCGAACACGCGCTCGCCATCAAGCATGACGATAAAGCTGCGCACGCAGCAATTGTCTTGCTTCAGAGAATTGATAGTGATTCGTATCGTTGTGCCATGACAATCGATGTTTTGATGAACCTGTCTCCACTATGACAGGCATCTCACGCGAACCGTTCAACCATTTAGGTGACTGAAAGTGATAAGCGCAGCGAGATCGTCCTATTTGTGATAAACAGTTAGCAAACCGAATACTACGCGTCAATCTCTCTTTTTGAAAGGTGCTCATCACGTGCGACGACTCGCGACTCTCTGGCGTCTAGGCCGGGCTTTCGTGCGCGAAAGTCATCTCGGCGATGACGGCGCATCGATGCAGCGCGTCGCGCGATTTTTCGCGTCGCACGACGGTGCGCACGCCGCGCCGCTGACGGCGAGTGTGCCCGTGCTGCGTCAGCTTTCGCGCGTGCTGGCAGAGGCGTCGAGTATGCTGGCGCGCCATCCGGCGCTGGCGGAAATAGCGGTGCGCGTCGCGCTCGTGGAAATGGACGGCTTTTTTCAGCCGTACGATGCCGCCGAATTTCGCGCCGTATGCCGCCGCGCGCTATCCATCGACTTGAGCGATATCAGCGCAGCGGCGCGGCGCGCATATCGGCGATACGGCGGTGCGTGTCACGCTGCTACGCCCCGATGCGCGCGCCGAGCTTATCGACGATCTCGATCTCGCGCTCGCGGCGACGCGTTTCGCCGAGCGGCGGTCGGCGAAACGCGCCGCCTGCATGCGGTGCAATGGATCGAGCGCGCATGCGAAAACGTCCACGCGATGATCGATCTGCGCCAGCGCGCCGCCGATCAAAGCTATCTGCGTTACCGGCTGCGCGAGGACAATCGCCTCGCCGTGCCCGAAGTGCTCTGGGACTATTGCAACGATGCCGTGCTAACCACGCGCGCCATCGACACCATCGCGCTCAGGGACACGCACGCGCTCGCGCTACACGGTTTCGATCAGGCGGCGCTCATCGCCACACTGATCGAGGCGTTCTTCGACATGGCGCTCGGCGTTGGCCTCTATCACGCGGGACTGGATGTGGCGCGCGCGTGAGCATCACGCCGGACACGTTCGGCCAGCTGGTGCTCGAAGCCGATAACCCGGCGATGTTCTTCGCCGCGCACGAACGCGAGTTTCTCGTCGGCATCTTCGATGCTTTGCTGCAAGGCGATCACAAAGCGGCGGCGCGCGCGCATCTCGAACATGGCCGTCCGGACACGCAGGCATCGCATCATGAAGTGCGCGTCGAATCGACTTACTGGCGCGAGACGGAGCGCTTCTCCACGCGGCACGCGCGGCGTACGACACGCGTCTCTCATCTCTTCGATGCCATCGGCCGCGCGCCCGTCGAGCATCTGTTCAGCACGAAGCACGGGCGCATTGCGTCGCGTTCCGTGATGCTGTCGCGCTCACTCCACGCGATCGAACACATGGCGCATGAGATCGCGCCCGACGTCGACGTGTGAACGATCGCGCGTCGTGTCATTGCGCGGCTCGCGAAGGATCAGCTCAGTTGCCGGGGCATCGCGGCGCACGTCGCGCGCGAAGCGACGCACTGGCCGCAGATGCTGCCGCGTCTGCCGTCGCTGATCGCGCACTATGCGGGCGCGAAACAGCGACGCTGAGTTCATTTCACATCGAAGAACCAATCATGCGCATCGTTTCGCGTCAGGCGTGAGCACTGGCTTGCGGCGCGAAATGCGTTTATTGTTGGCTTCGAAGCGCTCCCCGGTTATCGCGCTCTCCACTACGCAAACAGCAACGCTTGACTCAAAAGAATAGTAATCCGAAACGATAATTGTTCGTGAAGCAGATCAGACGACAGGGCGGACAACATGAAATCACCGCGCAATCGAACCAGCCGGCGCGCCATGCCCGATACGGCGGCGCATCCATTCGCGGCCGCCGCGATGATCTTCTTCGCGTCGTCGGCATGCGCGATCACGATCATCCAGTCCGGGACCACGGAACAGGTTTTATCGTCCGATACGCACTACGTTTTGCCCGCCGACGGATCGGTGCAGACATCGGCCGACAACGCGATCTTAGTCAGTGGTATCGCGCCGGTCGCGGTCGATAGCGCGGGCAAGGTCGTCAGTTCGACCGACAATGTCGCCGCAGGATACCGCTTCGAAGTGCCCTGCTTGCTTAACCAGAGCGCTTCGGGCAGCGTGCTCGGTACCATTTACGACGTGTGGATGAACGACGGCGGCAGCGGCAACGACATCGTCAATCGCGGCGATATCAGCCCGCGCGTGAGTCATGCGATCGATTACGCCGGCACCACGAGCAGCACGGTCGATAACTTCGGCACGCTCAACGGCGGCGTGGCCGGACCGGGCGGCACGACGAGCGAAGGCGTGCACATGAGTTCGTCAGGCACGCTCGTCATCAACAATCACGCGGGCGCGTCGATCGTTTCAGGCGTCGGCGTCATCGCGGAACAGGGCCAATTGACGGTCAATAACGATGGCGTCATCAGCGGCGTACATGCGGGCGTGGAACAGATCGGAACCGCCACGACGAGACTCGTGAACGGCACGACGGGTAGCGTGACCGGCACACAGGCGCCCGGCGTGTTGGTCAAGCTCGGCTCGATGGTCATCGTCAATGACGGGCTGATCAGCGGCACGTCAGCCGGGATCGCGGGCGGCTCGGGTGCGAATCTTGTCGGGACCAACGGCGCAACGGGCAGCATTCGCGCGAGCGAAGGTCCGGGGCTTCTTCTTTTCACCGGCAACACGCTGGTCAACAACGGCGTGATCGCCGGCGTGAACGGGCTCGCCATGCTGCTGCGCGGGGATAACTCGATCACGCTCGGCACCGGATCGTCGTTGAGCAGCGGATTCAACACGGCCATTTTGAGCCGGGAAGCGGGTAACACCATCACGCTCAGAGGCACGGGCACGGAGGCAGGCGATTTCGCCGTGTCCATCGGCGCAGGTTTCGCCACGCTGACATCGACGGTGGGCAGCGTGTGGACGCTTTCCGGCGCGGTGACGATAGGCGGCGCATCAGCTGCATCGCTCGATGTCACGGGGGATCTCACACTCGGCGGTCTGCTTATGCAAGCGGGCGGCGGCACGACGATCGAGGCGGGCGGCCAGCTCACGCTCGGCGCGGGCGGCGCGAGCAGCATGGTCAGCGGCGATATCCAGAACAACGGGACGCTGCGTTTCAACCGGAGCGATGAAGCGATTTTCACGGGCGCGCTGCAGCAAAACGGCAGCGGGTCCGTCGCGCTGAGCGCCGCGGGTTCATCGCAGGGTTCGGTTGGGGTCAATGCGGGCGCGTTGCGTTTGCTGCAAAACGGCGCGTTTGCAGTCACCGGCGATTTCGTCACGGCGCCGGGCGCAGCGACGCTGCTCGGTGCGCAAAGCCAGCTCATCGTAGGCAATCGCTTCACGATGAACGGCACGCTCAATCAGATCCTCAGCGCGATACCGAAACACCGATCATCGCGGCGACCACAACGATTGGTCCGGACGCGAATTTCAATATCGCGGGCTATCACGCGCCCGCCGTCGCGAGCGCGACACAACTCGCCAACAGCGTCTTCACGGCGATTCACACGACCGCGCCCGGCGGGCTGAGCGGGCAATTCGCGAACGTGCGCATCGGCAGTTCGGCAACCAGCGCGGATTTTCTGACCGTCACGTCCGCTTATACAGCGACGGATTACATCGTCGGACTGGGGTTGACGTGGTATGCATCGCACGGCACGTCGCCGCAGAGTGCGAACGGCGTGTTCACCCTGACCGACGCCGCCGATTCGTTCGATATGGACGCCAACCTCGCCGATCAGGCCGCGAACGCCGTGACGAACTGGGACGGCAAGACGCTGACGAAAGCGGGCGCGGGCACATTGCAACTGTCCGCCGCGAACACGTACACGGGCGCGACGCTCGTCGACGCGGGCACGTTGCGGGCGGGGGCATCGAATGTCATTGCGAGCAGCGCGCAACTTTCCGTGGCAAGCGGCGCGACCTTCGCGCTCAACGGCTTCGATCAGCAGGCGAACAATCTGACCGGCGCGGGCAGCGTGACGCTCGACGGTGCGACGCTCAACGCGAACAACAACGCGAATTCGACCTTCAGCGGCGTGATCGGCGGCAACGGCGGCTTGCAGAAAAACGGCGCGAACACGCTGACGCTGACCGGCAACCACACCTTCACCGGCCCGACGACGATCAGCGCGGGCACCTTGCAGCTCGGCGCGTGCGGCGCGAGCGGGGGCGTCGCGGGCAATATCGTCGATGACGGCGCGCTCGTCTTCAATCGAAGCGATGCCGTGACGTACGCGAACGTCATCAGCGGAACCGGGTGCGTGTCGCAAGCCGGAAGCGGCACGCTCGTGCTGCCCGCAACGCAGACCTACAGCGGCGCGACATCCGTCGATGCAGGCGCGCTCGTCCTCACTAACGGCGCGCAGCTCGCGAATACGCCGCAAGTGGACGGTCGCGCGCGGCGCAACCTTCGGCGGATACGGCGGCGTGGGCGGCGCGGTCACGAACAACGGACTGCTCGCCGTCGCCGATGCCGCGCCCGGTTTCGCCAACGGTCCGGCGGGCCAGTTCACCATCGGCGGAGCGCTCGTCAACAACAGCGCGATCCGCATGAGCAGCCCGACGCCTGCGAACGCGCTGATCGTCGCGGGCGACTACATCGGCAATAACGGACAAATGCAGCTGTCCACCGCGCTCGGCGCCGACAATTCCGCGACCGACAAGCTCGTCGTGCACGGCAGCACGGCGGGCCAGACGGCGGTCACGGTTGCCAACGCGGTCGCCGCGGGCGCGCCGACGACGCGCGGCATTCAGATCGTTCAGGTCGATGGCGCATCGAACGGCGCGTTCTCGCTCATGGGCCGCGCTATCGCAGGGCCCTTCGAATACGCGCTGGTCTCCGATGCGGGCGGCTGGTATCTGCGTTTCACGGACAACGTCGGGCCGACGCCGACTTCGCCACCGAGTCCACCGCCTAGCCCTTCACCGAGTCCTTCACCGAGTCCAACGCCTACGCCGAAGCTGCGCCCCGAACCCGGCGGCTATCTCGGCAATCAGGCCGCCGCACGCAACATGTCCGTGATGACGCTGCACGATTGCGCCGGTTTTCCCGATTCGTACGCGGCCAACGGCATGAGCGGCAACGAATCGACGGCGTAGGTGCGCACGCAAGCCAATCACGCCGATGCGAACGCGGCAGGCGGGCGTATCGCGGAATCGGCGGATACGGCGATCGTGCAGGCGGGCATCGACTTGTGGCATCGCGTATCGAACGGGCAGCGCTGGCAGGCCGGTTTGATGGCGGGCTACGGCTCGACCACGACGGACGTCAGCGCGCGCAACAACACCGCGACCGCGCGTGGCAGCGTGAACGGCGCGAGCGCCGGCGCTTACGCGACGTGGCATCGCAATCCGTTCGCGCCGGACGGGCCTTACGTCGACACCTGGTCCAGTACGCGCACTTCGACAACACGGTCAAAGGCGCATTTCTGAACGGCGAAAGCTATGCGAGCCGCTATCTGGCGGGATCGATCGAAGGCGGCTGGACGATACCGCTCGCGCGGACATCGACCGGGCCGGTTCTGGTCGAGCTGCAGTTGCAGCTCATCTACGGCGCGGACGATCACATCGAAACGAACGGCACGCGTGTGCACACCGATACCGTCAACAATCTCACCACGCGCCTCGGCGTGCGGCTCTTTCAGGCGAGCGCGTCGGATGCGTCGCCGGGCTGGCTGCCGTTCGCCGAAGTGAACTGGCGGCATGACACGAGCGGCAACGCCGTCGCGTTCAACGGATTCGTCCTGTCGCAGGACGGGCCGCGCAATCGCGTCGAATTCAAGGTGGGCACGCAAGGGCAGCTCGCGAAGCAATGGCGCGTGTAGGGCAACCTCGGCTACGTCCAGGGCGATGGCGGATACCGCAGCTATGAAGGACTGCTCGGCGCGCGCTATATCTGGTGAGGCTTCAGCGCGTGCCCGGACTCATGCACTCCGCGATCGCCCGGCACGCGGCCTTCAGCGGCTCGACGTACGTGTCGCGCGGCGTCGCGCTCTTGCGAAAAAGCGGAATGCTCACGCTCACGCAGCTGAGCGTCGCGCCGCTCGCGCCGACGATCGCGCTGCCGTAGCAGAAAATCTGCGCCTCGTTTTCCTCGCGGTCTTCCGCGTAACCGCGCGCTTTCGTGGCGTCGAGTTCGGCATCGAGCGCGCTGCGTTCGACGATCGTGTTCGCCGTGAATCGCTCGAACTTGAGATCGCGCAGCAGCACGTCGTGTTCGGCGCGCGGCAGCGTCGATAAATACGCCTTGCCGACCGAACTCGAATACAGCGTGACGCGCGTGCCGATGCGCGACGCCATGCGCACCGCGTGCGGACTTTCGAGCTTTTCGATGTACACCATCTCCGCGCCACTTTTCACGGCGAGGTGCACGGTTTCCTGTGTGGCGTCGCGCAAGGTCTGAAGCGCATCGGTGGCGGCGATGCGCAAATCCGAGCGCTCCCAGCTTCGGCTCGCGAGTAACATCAGGCGCGAGCCGAGTGCATAACAGCCGCCGCGCGTGCTTTCGACCACGAGCCCTTCGGCGATCAGCGCCCCGACGATGCGATACACCGTCGGCCGCGGATATCCCGACAACGCCGCGAGTTGCGGGATGGTCGGCGGCTCGTCCGCATCGGCGATGAGCTGCATTACCGCCATGAACTTGCTGAAGGCGGTGGTGTCGGCGACCTTGGATGCGTCGGTGACGAGATCGGGCGTCATCATGCGACTAGATAACCGCCATCGACCGGCACGATCGCGGCCATCATGAACGACGCCGCCGGCGACGCCAGAAACGCCGTCACGCGCGCGACGTCTTCCGGCAAGCCCCAGCGCTTCATCGGCGTGCGATCGAGAATGGCTTGCGAGCGGCCGTCGTCGTCCTGAAGCGCCTGCGTGAGCGGCGTCGCGATCCATCCGGGCACGACGGCGTTGACGCGAATGCCGTCCGCCGCATATGCGATCGCCATCGACTTTGTCAGTTGCGCAACGCCGCCCTTGCTCGCGCTGTACGCGGGAACGAGTCCGCCGCCGAAGAACGTCAGCATCGACGCCGTATTGACGATCGACCCGCGTGTTTTCGCCAGCATTGGGCGCGCGGTGGCGCACATGCGCATCGTGTCGTTGAGGTTCACGGCGATCACGCGCTCGAACGTGTCGATGTCGTGCTCCTCGTGGCGACGGATCATGCCCGCGCAGTTGACCAGGACATCGAGCGTGTCAATGCGCAAGAACAGCACGGCGACGCTGGCGGCATCGGCAACATCGAGTTCAATGGTTTCGATGCCTTGCATATCGGCTGCAGAAAGTCCCGCGGCAATCACGCGCGCGCCGAACGCCGCGAACTGCCGCGCGATGCCCGCGCCGATGCCTTGCGTGCCGCCCGTCACGACAACGGTTTGTCCTGCAAAAAGATCGTGTTGAAAAGTCATGTCGATGTGATTCAAACGGTGGCGACGGCGGCCGCCTGTTGCTCGGCGTCTTCGATCGGCGCGCGCACGACGAACATATAAACGAGTGCCGCAGCGAACGCAACGCCCGCGCTGATCAGAAACGCGTTGACGAACGAATGCGTTTTGTCCACGACGAGCCCGGTGATGAACGGCGCGAACGAGCCGCCGAAATAGCTGCCGAAATTTTGTATCGATCCGAGCGACGCCACCATGTGACGCGGCGCTGCCACGGAAACCAGCGCCCACGCCGCGCCGCTCGCCATGTTGACGAAGAACATCGCCGCCGACAGATAGACGATCGCCAGCGTCAGATTCGGCGTGAACGCAGCGGGCACGGTAAAGAGCGCGCCGCCGATCAGACCCGAGCAGATCGGCCACTTGCGCGAGCGGATCGGCGCGACGCCGCGCGCCATCAGACCATCGGCGATAAAGCCCGACGACAGCATGCCGAGCGTGCCCGCGAGATACGGAATGGTCACGACCCAGCCGGTCTTCGCGATCGTCAGATGCCGTTCATGTTCGAGATATGCAGGCAGCCACGTGAGGTACAGCCGCACCATGTAGATCACGCCCATGAAGCCGAAGATCATGCCCCACGTCGTCGCCTTGCCGAACAGGCCGCGCCATTCCGCGAAGGTCATGTTGCGCTCCTTGCGCTGCGCCGGTTCGCCTTCGGTCAGATGCGCGATTTCCTGCGAATCGAGCGCCACGTCCTTGCGGTTGCGATACACGATGTACCAGCCGATCGACACCGCAATGCCCAGCGCGCCCATGATGATGAACATGTTGCGCTAGCCGAACGACAGCAAAAGCACGGTGAGAATGGACGGCGCGAGCGCGGGCCGATCGTCGATGAAATGACGAAGATGCCCGTCGGCTTGCCGCGTTCGCGCAGCGCGAACCATTCGGAGACGACTTTCGCGCCCGCCGGAAACTGCGGCGCCTCGCCGATGCCGAGCGCAATGCGTGCCGCCAGAAACTGATGCAGCGTGGTCACGAGCCCGCCGAACAACTGCGCGACGGACCACACGAACATGCCGAGGCCGAGCATGATGCGCGCGCCGAATCGATCGAGCATCACGCCGATGGGCAACTGCGAAAACGCATACGCGAACGAGAATGCGGACAGCAGCAGGCCCATCTGCGAAGCGGAAAGGCCAGCCCCTGCGTAACCGAATGATTGGCGATGGACAGCGTGCTGCGATCGAGATAATTCACGATGCCCGCAAGCATCAGAAACGCGACCGCAACGATCTGAACGCACTTCAGGCGCGGCGATTTTTCCAGCATGGTGTCTCCTCCGAATGCTCTTTTGAGTCTTGGAGTGAATGGCGAAGTTGCCAGGAACGTTATCGAATGAACTGGACCACGTAATCCGCGCCGAGTCCGACGGATTCGTAATGCTTGCGGCACATATCGACCTTGGTGAACACGTCTTTGTAACCGGTGTAGTTGCCGTACGGATCGCAATAGAACATCACGCCGTTCACCTGGAAGTACGTGATCATTTCCTCGACGTCTTCCGGCACGTAGAGCGTGTGCGTTTCGCCGGGCTCGAACACGTAGCTGCCTTCGGTCGCCTCCCAGTCGTGTTCGAGATAGCGCCAGCGACCCTTGAGCACCATGCCATGCACCGCCTGCGGATGCCGATGCCGCGACAGCACGCCGGATTTGCGCACACGCAAGAAGTTCATCCAGTAACCGGTCGATACGTTCAGGCACAGCAGCCGGAACCAGACGTTTTCGGCTTGCGGCACCCAGACGCGTTCGACGCTCCGGAATTGCGCTGCCGACGACGATTTCCTTTTGCGCTTCCTTCGGAAAAGGAAGTTGATACGGCGTCATGGCGTCTGACGCGGGTTTCGGCGCGGTCAATTGCGTCTCCTTGTCCATATTGTGGATTGGTAAATCAAATTATGGACAGGTGATCGCGCCGGTTCGTGCCGGTTGTCAATAAGTGTTGAAGCGCATGTTTAAGGCGTTCGGGCGAAAAAAAAGCGGACCCGCTTTCGCGAGTCCGCTTCGATCCGATGACGGAACGCTTAGCGCGCCATCATCAGCATATGCACGTTGTGCATCACCCAGACCGTGCCGACGATCAGAATCAGCGACATCAGAATGGTGTAGGCAAACGACGTGGCATGCCAACGCTGGCCCTTCGACGTGTTGACGTGCAGGAAGAATACGACATGCACGACGACCTGCACGGCCGCCAGCACCGCCAGCGCGATGATCGCGTTTTCGCCCGTGAAAGCGCCCGACTTCACGCTCCAGAACGACGCCACCGTCAGCACGAAGCCGACGAAATAGCCCTTCACGGAGACGTGCGGGACATCGCTATGAGAAGTATGCGTAGAAGCCATCAGACGACACTCGCGAGGTAGACAAAGGAGAACACGCAAATCCAGACGATGTCCAGAAAGTGCCAGAAGAGGCTCAGGCTCGCGAGACGGCGCAGACGGCGTTCGTCTGTGTCGGTCTTCAGGACCATCTGCACTATCAGCACGAGCATCCAGATCATGCCGATGGTCACGTGCGTGCCGACCAGCGTGAAGAACGCCGACCAGAACGCGCTGCGGCTCGGGCCCGCACCTTCTGCGATGAGATGCGCGAACTCGTGCATTTCCAGATACAGAAAGCCCGCGCCAAGCGCGAAGGTCACGGCGAGCCACAGAAGCGTGAGGCCCATCTTGTTGCGCGTCGCGCTGATCAACGCGAAGCCGAACGTCAGACTGCTCGAGAGCAGCAGCGCGGTTTCGTATTGAACGTCCGTCAGATTGAACAACTGCTGCGGCGTCGGGGGCCGCCCACGGTTTGCATCGCGAAGGCCGCGAACAGCACGCAGTCCGTCATCAGGTAAGCCCAGAAGCCGAACACCGATTGCGACGGCACGTGATCGTGATCATGCGCGCCGGCGTGGCTGTGGGAAGAGTGCATCGAATGCGACGACATTAGTTAACCTCCAGTTCCAGATCGCGCGATGCGCTCGCCTTCGACGGCTTGCTCGGCAGCGTGTAGCCTTCGATCGCCATGACGGTCGCGGCCGGAATGATGTAGCCCTCGTTCTTGAGGAAGCTGTGCGCGATCGCGGTCGCGGCGATACCCAGGAACGCCACGATGGCCAGCCACCAGATGTGCCAGATCGCCGCGAAGCCGAACACCAGGCTCGCCATGCCGATCAGGAAGCCCACGCTCGTGTTGTCCGGCATGTGGATGTCGCGGAACGAACCTTGATACAGGCTCACGCCGGTTTCCTTCGCGTGATCGAATGCATCGAGTTCCTTGACCATCGGCATGCGCGCGAAGTTGTACTTCGGCGGCGACGAGATCGACCATTCGAGCGTACGACCGCCCCACGGATCGCCCGACACGTCACGTTCAGGCTGATTGCGGCGCATGACCGATACCACGATCTGCAGCGCCTGGAACGCCACGCCCAGCGCGATGATCGTCACGCCGACTGCCGCGATGACGAACCAGATCTGCCATGCGGGGTTGTCGTAGTGATTCATGCGGCGGGTCGCGCCCATGAAGCCGAGCACGTACAGCGGCGTGAACGCCACCACGAAGCCCACGAGCCAGCACCAGAACGCTTTCTTGCCGAGGCTTTCGTCGAGCTTGAAGCCGAACACTTTCGGCCACCAGTACGACACGCCCACGAAGTAGCCGAACACCACGCCGCCGATGATAACGTTATGGAAGTGCGCGATCAGGAACAGCGAGTTGTGCAGCACGAAGTCCGCGCCCGGGATGGCGAGCATCACGCCCGTCATGCCGCCGATCGTGAAGGTGATCATGAAGCCGATCGTCCACAGGATCTGCGAAGTCATCTGCACGCGGCCCTTGTACATCGTGAAGAGCCAGTTGAAGATCTTCACGCCCGTGGGAATGGAGATGACCATCGTCGCGATACCGAAGAACGCGTTGACGTTCGCGCCCGAACCGGTGCAGCCAGACGAGGAACGACAGCACCATGATGCAGCACGTCGCGTAGACCATCGTCTTGTAGCCGAACAGCGGCTTCTTCGAGAACGTCGCGACCACTTCCGAGTAGATACCGAAGGCCGGCAGAATCAGGATGTAGACCTCGGGGTGACCCCAGGCCCAGATCAGATTCAGATAGACCATCGGGTTGCCGCCGCCGTCATTGGTGAAGAAGTGCATGTCCATGTAACGGTCCAGACCGAGCAGCCCGAGGGCGATGGTCAGAATCGGGAACGTCGCCGTGATCAGGATGTTCGCGCAGAACGCGGTCCACGTGAACACGGGCAGCTTCATCCACGTGAGGCCGGGGGCGCGCATCTTCACGATCGTCACGAAGAAGTTCACGCCCGACAGGAGCGTGCCGACGCCGGAAATCTGCAAGGCCCAGATGTAGTAGTCGACACCCGTGCCCGGACTGAACTGCAGTTCCGACAGCGGCGGATACGCCAGCCAGCCGGTCTTCGCGAATTCGCCGACGAACAGCGACACGTTCATCAGGATGGGGGCAGCGGCCGTCATCCAGAACGATAGCGAGTTCAGCATCGGGAACGCGACGTCGCGCGCGCCGATCTGCAAAGGCACCACGAGATTGAACAGGCCGACGAGCAGCGCCATCGCCATGAAGAAAATCATGATGGGGCCGTGCACCGAAAACACCTGGTCGTAATGATGCGGCGGCAGGAAGCCGAGCGCATCCATCGCCACGGCTTGGTGCGCGCGCATCATGACGGCGTCGGTGAAGCCGCGCAGCAGCATGAGCGTCGCGACGACGAGATACATCACGCTGATACGCTTGTGGTTGGTCGACGTGATGTATCTCGCGCCAGAGCCAGCCCCACTTGCCGAGTTTGGTGACGAGCGCGACCGTACCGAGCGCGCCGATCGCCATGAGGAGCGTGGCTCCCATGATGATCGGCTCGAGTGTTAGTTTGCCGAACATTGGCTTACCCCTTTGTTACAAAATTAGTGCCGTTGACATCGACGTTGCCGTTGTTGTACTTCGCGACGATGTTGTTGAAGAGCTTCGGATCGACGGTGGAGAAGTACTTCACCGGCGCCTTTTCGCTCGGTTGAGCCACGCCGGCGTAGACGTCCATGCTCAGATTGGCGTTCTCGCTCTTGACCTTCTTGATCCACGCGTCGTAGTCGCCTTGCGACATCGCGAGTGCGCGGAACTTCATGTCGGAAAAGCCTGCGCCGCTGTAGTTTGCGGAAAGGCCCGCGTAATCGCCCGCGTGATCGGCGACGAGGTGCAGCTCCGTCTGCATGCCGACCATCGCGTAGATCTGGCCGCCGAGTTGCGGGATGAAGAACGAGTTCATCACCGAATCCGACGTGATCTTGAAGTTCACCGGCGTGCCGACCGGAAACGCGAGCTGGTTCACCGAAGCGATGCCGAGGTCCGGATAGGTGAACAGCCACTTCCAGTCGAGCGCGACGACTTCGACATTGATGGGCTTGACGTTCGATTCGAGCGGCTTGTACGGGCCGAGCTCATGCGTGGTTTTCCACGTCAGAATGCCGAGGTACAGGATGATGGCCGCGGGAATCGCCCAGATGGCGATTTCGATGGCCGTGGAATGCGACCATTTCGGCGCATAGGTGGCGTTCGTGTTGGATGCGCGATATTTCCACGCGACGAACAGGGTGAGCAGAATGACCGGAATCACGACGATGAGCATCGCGTAGACCGACGTTGCGATCAGGGAGACTTCCGCCTTGCCGACGGCGCCTTTGGAATCCAGAACGTGGAACTGGTCCATGCTGCATCCCGCCAGGCAAAGAGTAGCCATTAACCCCGATAACAATGGCACTGCTAAACGTGGAGTATTTTCATTCATTGCATTCGCTGGTTCTTTGGATCGAAGCGTCCCGGGAGAACGCCGTTGCACGGCGTTGCGCCGCGACAGGATCATGCCACGCGTGATATTTCGCGATGTTGCGAAATCGTGGAATTTGGTCGGAATTTAGTCTTTTAAACGCTTGCTGCGACACCATGCCGCCATGCCGCGCGGGATGCGGCCCTCCTCTGTACTAACTAGAACAAATGAGGTGTGGCATGTCAACTGCGCGTTTTGACGCGCACGGACAGCGAGAGGCGTGACACGCGATAATAACGGGCAAGCGCGCGGAAAGAAGTAATAAAAAGTCAGCGCACGCGCCATTCTTTTCCAGACCACGGTTTGAACGACACCATGAAAAAGACATTGCTTGCGCTTTCCGCGAACCTGCTGTTTCCCGCGTTGGCGCACGCCGCCTGCAAGGATCGTCTGGGGGTGTGGGCGGCCAGGCTTCACCCGCAACGCACGCTCGACGCGGCGCTCGCCGTCTGCAAGGACTGGCCCGTCGATTCCGCACTGACGCTCGTGGCCCTGCCGCTGCCTCACAAGGACAACGATCGTGACGGCGGCGTGTTCGATCTCGAAGTGCTGGTCGCGGAGCGCGCGAGTGGCGCGATCATCGCGCATGTGTTTCAGGAAAACGCCATCACGTCCGACGCCGTGCGCTTTTCCCGCCTTTCGCTCGATACCGCGCGTTATCAAAGCCCGGCAGCCGCGCATTCGGCGTGCGCGTGAGTTACGAAGGCTCGTCGCGGGTGAATCCGTTCATGCAAACCGCGCTGAATCTGTACGCGATGGAGGGCAAGACGCTGCGGCCGGTGCTCGACCGGCTGATCATCGATACATCGAACGGCGAATGGAACGGCCAGTGCACCGGGGAATTCGACAAGACGGTGCGTACCATCGGCATGGGGCCGGCGGGCGCGAGCGGCTATGCCGCTGAGCGTGCCCGAGAAGACCGTCCATTCGGTCAGCAAGCAGGCCGGCGATCGCTGCGTGAGCGAGGACAGCAAGCCGTCGCGCGCAAGTGTGATGCTGCCGTATCGCGACGGCAGCTATCGCGTGCCGAAGACCATGCGAGGCTTCTTAACGCGTGTGGCGCGTAGTGTTAAATCATGCCGCAGGGCGGGTTTTGTGTAGCCCGTCCGTCAGAATGGGCGATTCGAACCGGCGCTTTCAGTCGCGCCCGAATGCGGTTCTTTCAGACTTTCATCGACATGAACAAGAAGACACTTCTTATTTCTGCCGCCACGTTGCTGGCGCCGATCCTCGCGCACGCAGGTTGCGAGTCCAACATGCAAACG
>LFMX01000061.1 GCA_001184405.1 Candidatus Burkholderia humilis | reverse complement strand
TGGATGAACACGCTGCATGCCGACCGTTCGTTCGATGCGGATCTCGCGGTTTGCTCGGTGTGGAAGGCGAATCCCGATCTCACGCTCGCCGCGCTGCCGATGAAGCGGGCGCGTGACGGCGCGGCCGACGGCGTGATCGATCTCGACATGGTCGTGGCGGACAGCGCATCTGTATCAGCCGGACGCCATCACGTATGACAAGCGCCATGCTGTCGATATCGCGTTCGACATGACGCCGTATCCCATCGCCGCCGAGACGGACGCGAAAGCGTTTGGCATGCGCGCCAGCTTTGAGAACGCGCCCCAAGAGCAGCCGAAGGGTGGCATCGCGCTGAGTCTGTATGTGCTCGACGGGCAGTCGCTCACGCAAGTGCTCGACCGTTTCCCGGTGGTACAGGCGCAAGGCAAATGGGACGGCAAGTGCGCGGGCTATTTCGATGCCACGTCGCGCAGCGTCGAAACGGGCGTGCCGGGCGCGGGCGGATTCGCCGCGCTGAAGATCACGCAGACGACGGCGCGCACGGTGAGCCGCGATGTCGGCGGCGAGTGCGTCAGGAAGGAAGGACCGCCGAAACGCAATGCGTTCACGATCGATTTCCACGATGGGAGTTATGCGGTTCCGTCGAGGATGCGGCAGAGCTGACCTTCACCACTGACGCGGATGGGCCGACACATGCTCGGCCATCGCGTCGAGCGCGCGTTTCAGCAACGCCGCGCTCTCGAAATCCGCCGCAATGTCATGCGCGCTCGTCTCCTTCTTCCCCAGCAGCGCAAGCGTAATACACGCATCCGTCACCAGTACCGCGGACATCGTTTGCAGAACTAGTTTGGGCGCGTCCTGCGCGGCGGACGTGCGCGGCGACGTGTTGAACAGCGCCACCGGCTTGCCCGGGAAAAGCGGATTCCCGACCAGCCAGTCCAGCGCATTCTTGAACGAACCGGGAATGCAGCGCGCATATTCCGGACACGAAATCAACAAGCCCTCCGCGCGATGCACCCGCTCGCGCAGATGGACGACACTCGCCGGCAACGCATCCTCGAAATCGGGATTGAAATGCGGCAGCGCGCCAATCGCATCGTAATGTTCGATGGCGATGTCCGGCGGCGCAAGCAGCGCGGCCGCAGCGCACGCGGGAGTTGGATGAACCGGCGCGCAGGCGGCCGGAAAGTGTGAAAAAGCGCATGTTGTGTCGGAACGCGAAATTGAGCGCGTAGTGTCCCACGTCCTCATGCGAATCAGCGCGTTACTGACAATCTCAACGGACTCGCCATCGTCGTCTTGTTGCGCGCAGTGCCTGCCGATACGATCGCCCAGGAACCGGTATCACACATCAAGCGGCAAAACCATGAATCGACATCAGGCTGAAATCGACGCGCTCGCCGCGTGTCTCTCGCACGCGTTCGCGCCTTTGACCATTCAGGGCCGCGCGCTGCTGCCGATCGTGCAGGGCGGCATGGGCGTGGGGATTTCGGCGTATAGGCTGGCGGGCAGCGTCGCGCGCGAGGGCGCGGTCGGGACGATCGCGAGCATCGACTTGCGGCATCATCATCCGGACCTGCTCGAAATCTGCAAGCGCGAATCTCGCATTCCAGCGCGACACGCTCGAACGCGCCAACCTCATCGCGCTGGAATGCGAGATTCGCGCGGCGCGTGCGTTGTCGCAAAGACGCGGCATGATCGCCGTCAATGTGATGAAGGCCGTGAGCGCGCATGCCGACTATGTGCGCGTCGCGTGCGAGCAGGGCGCGGATGCCATCGTGATGGGTGCGGGTCTGCCGCTCGATCTGCCGGATCTCACGCAAGGCGTCGACATCGCGCTGATTCCGATTCTCTTGGACAGCCGCGGCGTGTCGCTCGTGCTCAAGAAGTGGATGAAAAAAGGCCGTCTGCCCGATGCGGTCGTCATCGAACATCCGGCACATGCGGGCGGGCATCTGGGCGTGACGGATGTCGCTGACATGCACAACGAACGCTTCGAATTCGCGCGCGTGCTCGCGGAGCTCGAAACCGTATACGCGTCGCTGGGCATCACGCGGGCGCAGGTGCCGGTGATCGTCGCGGGCGGCATCAACGGACACGACGCGGTGCACGCGGCGCTCGCGGCGGGCGCCAATGGCGTGCAGATCGGCACGCCGTTCGCCGTCACCGAAGAAGGCGATACGCATCCGGAATTCAAGCGTGTGCTGGCCGAAGCGAAGCCGGATGACATCGTCGAATTCGTCAGCGTGACGGGACTGCCCGCGCGCGGTGAAAACGCCGTGGCTCATGCGCTATCTTAAAAATGAGGAACGCATCCGCGCAAAAATCGGCGCGCGCAAACAGCCGTGCCCGCAGGCACTGGAATGTCTGAGCGCGTGCGGATTGCACGACGGCATCGAGAAATTCGGGCACTTTTGTATCGATACGCGGCTGTCGGCGGCGCTGCGCGGCGAAGTCGCAAACAGCCTCTTTTTCCGCGGCCGCGAAACACTGCCGTTCGATACCGCGATCCGCAGCGTGCGCGATCTGCTCGAACTGCTGCTCACGGGTGCGTGCCGTCCCGCGTGTTGATCGATGCAACGCGGTGTTTCGCTCAGCGGCGCGCGTCTCGACGTTTTCCTATTCGTCCGAAGCTGACGCTCGCTTACGCTGAGTGAAGTCGAACACCACGCAGAACGCGAATCATGTCGAAGAAATTCCCGCTCAATCCCGCGCATCCCGAACGCAATTGCTGGGGATGCGATCACTATTGCCGCACCGACGCCATGCGCTACGGCAACGGCTCGTCGCGCACGCAGCATCCGGCGGAACTGATGGACGAGGACTGGTACGAATTCGGCGACTGGAATCTGGACGTCGAAGAAGGCGCGAAATCCATTTCTCCCGCCAAACAAGACTGATCGCGTGAATCAGCGTGCGATGTCCGCGATCACGACATCGACCGTGTGCCGGTCGCGTGTCACTGGGCCGCTCGTGCCGGTCAGATCACCGGGCTGCACTTTCCCGGATGCCGATGCCCGCGCCACGACTCTGACCGTCGCGAAATCCGACAGGCGGTGATCGGGCGTCATCGACATCGAATCGTCGAGCGTGACGGTCGCAGGCAACTGGGCGGCGCGCAGGCGCTGCACGGCGAGCGGCATGCGGCGGCCATCGCTGCCGAGCGCGTAGACGAACACCGTATCGGTCGCTTTCACGCGACTCGCGAGTGCCGGGCTCAAGCTCACGCGCACGTCGAGCGCATTGCGCGGCCCGCTCTGAGTAGCGAGCGATTTCGCGCGTTTGGCGACCAGTTCGAGCGCATCGTCGATCTGCTTCTGCGCCTGTTTCGCGATGTCCGGATGATCCGCCGATACCACCTTCAAGCGCTCCCAATACCGGATCGCCAGCGGATAATCGCGCCGGTCCAGCGCTGCCGATCCCGCCAGCGCCAGCGCTTTCGGCTGATCCGGTGCGATCGCCAGCGCATCGTCGATGGCTTGCTGCGGCGCGCCGCTCAAATCGCCGTTGTTCGCGGAGGCGAGCGCATCGGCGTAATCCGCGAGCAAATCGGCGTCGCGCGGCGTGAGCGCGAACGCGTGCCGATACGCGGCGACGGCATCGTCCGGGCGCTCGATCGCCGCGAGTCGCCATGTTTAACACCGATTGCGTGTCGATCGCCAGCGCGCCCGGATCGCCGATGCGCATGTACATCGTCAGCGCCGCGCACCGCACGAGCGCGATCACGCCGCCGGCGAGCGCGGCCCGGCGCGGCGTCATCGCGCGCGGCAACGCGATGAGCGGCGGCACCACGCAAGCCAGCGCGGCGAGCGTCATCGCAATGGAAATGAGCCAGAAGGTGATCATGCGCGCGTGTCCTTGCGTTGGGCGCGCCGCACGCACGACGCCAGCGCGACGCCGCCGAGCACGAGCGCGGCGAGCGGGTCGAACCACAGCGCGAGCGTCGCGGCCTTCATCGGCGGGCGATACAGCACGAAATCGCCGTAGCGGCGGACCATGTCGGTGCGGATGTCGTCATCGGATGCGCCGCGTTCGACTTGCTCGCGGATGCGCGCGCGCAGATCGGCGGCGAGCGGCGCGTTGGAATCGGCGAGACTCTGGTTCTGACAGACGACGCAGCGAAAGCCTTCCGTGAGTTCGCGGATGTGCGCGTCTTCCGCGCTTTGCGCTGCTGCGTGCGTTGTGACAAGCAAGAGCGCGCAGACGGCTATCGATTTTGCGATGGACGATTTCGACATGCGATGTTCCTTGAACGGGCACAGTCCTGCTCATTTTTCATTCTCAACTTCCGCACCAGCGGCCCGATCACGCCATCGACCGATGCCCGCGTCAGCGGCCCCGCCAGCCGATACCGCACGACGCCCGCGCGATCGATCACGAAGGTTTCCGGCACGCCGTACACGCCGTAATCGATACCCGTGCGGCCATCGCGATCGGCGGCGGTGGCGAGATACGGATTGCCTGCATCGTCGATGCCATTGCTGCGCGCGCGCGATCGTCCTGATAGTCCAAGCCGATGACCGGCGCGACGCCGCTCGCCGCGAGATCCATCAGCACCGGGTGTTCGTCGCGGCACGCCTCGCACCACGACGCCCACACGTTCATGATCCACACTTCGCCGCGCATGGAATGCGAGGACAGTGTCTGGCCGGATGTATCGAGCCGCGGCAAATCAAACGCGGGCGCGGGCTTGCCGATCAGCGCCGACGGCAAACTGCGCTGATCGTGACGCAAACCGGCGGCGAACAGCGCGATCAGCGCCGCGAGCACGATGAGCGGAATAAGGAAGCGCTTCATCGTCCGCTCATCGTCCGGTTTCGCCTGCGAGCGTGAGGTTAGCCGAGTCGAGCGCGGCAACCCGCACGCGCCGCCGGTTCGTCGCCGCGAGCAAACCACCCGCCGCCATCAGCGCGCAACCGGCCCAGATCCAGCGCACGAACGGCTTGATCTGGATGCGCAGCGTCCACGCGTCCGCGCCGTCTTGCCGGTCCATCGCGACATACAGATCGCGAAAGATGCCGTGATCGATCGTAGCTTCCGTCGTCTGCGTATTCGATACGTCGAACATGCGCTTTTCCGGATGCAGCGTGGCGATCTCGCGTGCGTCGCGGCTGACGAACACGGTCGCCCGAGTCGCGCGATAGTTCGGGCCGTCGATGTCGCGCACATCGTGGAGACGGAAACGATAGCCCGCCACATCGACGCTCGCGCCGTGCGTCAGCCGCGCATCTTCCTCGATGGCATACGCTTTCACGAGCGTCACGCCCAGCACGAACACGCCGACACCCGCATGCGCGATCCACATGCCGATCACCGCGCGCGTCACGTGCTTTCCGCCGATTCGCTCACGCACGCTCGTTGCCACGCTCGCAAACGTCCACGCGGCGATCAACACGCCGAGCGCAACGAGCGGCCGCCAGCTGCCGAGCACGAACGGCAGCAGCAAAGCCGTCGCCACGCTCACCAGCGCGGCCCAGCGCAGCCGCACGGCAAGTTCCGGCAGCCGCGCGCCGACTTCCAGCGCGCGAGCGGCGCGACGCCCATCAGAAAGATCACGGGCGTCATGACCGGCACGAACACGCTGTCGAAATACGGCGCGCCGACGGAAATCTTGTCGAGGCCGAGCGCGTCGAGCGCCATCGGATAGAGCGTGCCGAGCATGACCGATGCCATCGCCACGAGCATCAGCAAATTGTTCGACAACAGCAGCGTTTCGCGCGATACGGCGTCGAACGCCACGTTCGATGCGAGCTTCGACGCGCGCCACGCGAACAGCAGCAGACCGCCGCCCGCGAAGATCGAAATGAGCGCGAGGATGAAGACGCCGCGCGCGGGATCGGACGCGAAGCCGTGCACCGATGTCACGACGCCCGAGCGCACGAGAAACGTGCCGAGCAGCGACAGCGAGAACGTGCAGAGGGCGAGCAGCGCGGTCCACGCGCGAAATGCGCCACGCTTGCCCGTCACGGCGAGCGAATGGATCAGCGCCGTGCCCGCGAGCCACGGCATGAAGACGCGTTTTCGACCGGATCCCAGAACCACCAGCCGCCCCAGCCGAGTTCGTAATACGCCCACGCGCTGCCGAGCATGAGACACGCCCACGCCGCCAGCGTCCACGCGCACGCGATGCGGGCCCAGTGCGCATCGAGCTTGCCGGACAACAGCGCGGCAATGAACGCGAACGCCACCGAAAAGCCGACGTATCCCATGTACAGGAGCGGCGGGTGAATCACCATGCCGGGATCCTGCAAGAGCGGATTGAGGCCACGGCCGTCCAGCGCGGGCGGCATCAGGCGCAGGAACGGATCGGACGTGAGGAGCATGAAGAGCAGAAAACCTGCGTTGATCCAGCTCATCACGCCGATGCCGCGCGCGCAGGTCGAGCGGCATCGGCTTGCCGAAAAGGGAGACGGCGAGCATCCACAGCGTCAGCAGCGCGGCCCACAAGAGCAGCGAGCCTTCGTGTCCGCCCCACACGGCGGTGAATCGATACACCGGCGGCAGCGCCGAATGCGAATTGCCAATGACATAGACGAGCGAGAAATCGTTGGCGATAAACGACCACGCGAGACAGCCGAACGCGAACATCACGAAGCCGCATTGGCCGCGCGCCGCGGACGTAGCGATGCCACATCCAGCGTTCGTTGTTCAACTGCGCGCCGAGCATCGGCAGGAGGCCGGCGATGAGCGCGAGCATCAGCGCGAAATGACCGATTTCGGCAATCATCGTGCGGCTCCGGTTGCACACGCGTCGACGTCCGCGCGGGCGATGGTCACGCGCGTGTGGCAGGTCGGCGCGCCCAGCGGCTTGTATTCTTCGCCATGTTTCGCGAGCACTTCATCGGCATGAAGGACGCCGTTCGCGGCGAGCGCGCCGTCCGCGACCACGCCTGCATCTTCGCGAAACAGATTCGGCAGCGCGCCCGTGTAGACAACCGGAATCAGCGCGCGCTCGTCCACGACGATGAAACGCACCGTGCGCCCGTCTGCTTCGCGCACGACGGAGCCCCGCTCGGCCAGTCCGCCGAGCCTGAAGCGCTCGCCCGCCGAAAGTCCGCGCGAGGCGATTTCGCCGGGGCGCACGAAGAACATGACGTTGGCGCGGAACGCATTCAGCACGAACGCGCACGCAATCGCCACGCCGCACGCGATAAACTCGAGCCGCCGATAACGCGCCTTCATTTGCGCTATCTCCGCAATGCGCTTCGTACCAGCCAAGTCTCAGCGATGAGCAAGTCCAGCGTCAGCCCGAGCGCGGCGCTCAACAACGGATTGGCGGTCAGCATCGAAATGAGGTTCATGCGGTGCGCTCCGTGAGCCGCGACACGCCTTCGTCCGATACCGCGTGTTCACGCGTACGCAAAACCACCCGCACGCGCGTGAGCGCAATGGCGACTGCGTACGCCCAGAAGCCCAAGGTCATGATGACGATGCCCCAGACCATCGATGCGCTCATCGTCACGCCGCTGCCGAAGGACATCGACGGACCCTGATGCAGCGTGTACCACCATTGCACGGAAAAATAGATGACCGACACGTTGACCACGCCGATCAGTCCGAGCACGGCGGCGGCGCGATCGACGCGGCGCGTGTCGTCGATGGCAGCGTGCAGCGACAAAAAGCCCGCGTAGAGGAACAGCAAAATCAGCTCGAACGTGAGACGCGCGTCCCAGACCCACCACGCGCCCCACGTCGGCTTGCCCCACAGCGCGCCGGTCGGGGCGAGCGCGAGCGCCATCATCGCGGAAAGGCGGGCGTTGAGCGCGAGATGCAGCGCGCAGTACGCGGCCATGACGACGTAGAGACATCTTCTGGTCGAAGGGCTACGACACCTGCTCCATGTCCGATCTCGTCGATGCAATGGGCATCAATTCGCCGAGTCTTTACGCCGCGTTCGGCAGCAAGGAAGCGCTGTATCGCGAGGCGATCGATCTTTATGCGAGCGAAGAGGGCGGACGCGCTGGGTCAACTGGATGCGCATGAACGCGTGCGCGACGGCCTGCGGGCGATGTATCGCGCGAATGTCGAGCTGTTCACGAAAGGGCCGAAACCGCGCGGCTGCATGATCTTTTTCGGCGCAATGTCCGTCGGTCCCGAACACGCCGCGTTGCGCGCAATATCGTCGAATTGCTCGCGGGCGGGCGCGACAACGCACAGATCGCTGCGCGCCTCACGCTGAGCGAAAAAACCGTGCGCAATCACATCACGAGCATATTCGCGAAGCTGGAAGTGGAAAGCCGCGCGCAGGCCATCGTGCTCGCGCGCCGCGCCGGTTTCGACGCGCCCGCGCATTAAACACGCCCCATTCGGGACACACGTCCCGCCTTTTCCGTCGATACACACGCGTTCCCGGTTATCGACCGGGACACCCGCCTCATGTGCGCGCGCGGCCATCTGCCGAGAATCGGTTTCCGACGCATCGCCAGACACTTTCAGCCGACCTGTCCGATCCTCTTCACGTCATCGACCGGAGTCGCACATGAAAGCTTCACGTCTTGAAACTGCCCAGCAACGCTATGCGAAATGCATCGAAGTGTCGCGCCGTATCCACTGGGATATCGACCGCGACGTGCTGCGCAGCCGTTACTTCGATCCGGCGCACAAGTTCATGCCCGACGGTCTCACGCAGGTCGGCCGTCTGCCGTTTCTCGACGCGGGCGAACGCCGTCTGATGTCGCAGATTCAGGGCCGCACCTACGCCAACATGTTCGGGCTGATCGAGCGCTTTATCGGCGCGAAGATGATGGAAGTCGGGCGCGATCATGCGCTCACCGATCAGACCGCGCTCGAAGCGATCGTTCGTTTTACCGATGAAGAGCTGAAGCATCAGGAACTGTTCCGGCGCGTCGAAGCGCTCGCCGCCGACGCGATGCCCGCCGGTTACAAGTTCGTGGTGCACGCCGATGAAGTCGCGTCCTTCGTGCTGACTAAATCGACGTGGGCGATTCTCGCGCTGACGCGCTGCATCGAAATCGTCACGCGGGTGCATTACCGGCAAAGCATGGAAAGCGACAGCAGCATGTCGCCGCTTTTCAAGGACATCTTTCTGTTTCACTGGAAGGAGGAATCGCAGCACGCGATCATCGACGAACTGGAATGGCTGCGCGAGGACGCGCGTATCGATGCCGCCGCGCGCGATCAGGCGATCGGCGATCTGATTGATCTCGTCGCGGCCATCGACGGCATGCTGCAAGGCCAGGCCGCCAGCGACGCGCACTGTTTCCTTTCAATGCTCGACCGCGCGCGCTCCAGCGAGGAAGAAGTGCGCGTGCACGCCGCGCTGCTCGATGCGTATCGCTGGCAGTACATCATTTCGGGCGTCGACGAACCGCGCTTCGGGGAACTGCTGATGAGTGTCATCGACGAGAAGCAGGGCGAGCGGCGCGGCGCTCGCGCCGCTCAGACATCGGACGCTCGTCAGTGAATTCGATGCGATGGCCTAATTAATTGCGCGAGAGTAATTGCGCGAGAGCCGGATTACTTCGATCCGGTCTTTCGTGATGTAATTAAATTGAAATGATGTGCAGAATTTACCGGTCGCTTGTTGCCAAAATGCTGAAATCCCTGAAAAACCTAGTCGGCACGGCAGTTACGTTCCGTCACATTTAATGTACGTCTTGAGTTAATGAACCGCCGTCGACATGCCGTTATTATAGGCAGTCAACATAAAAAAATTAGTCATGCTTGCCGAATCTGTTACACCGTCATCCGTCGATGGCGCCGCGAGGGCGACGAATTCCGTGTCCGATTTCGAACGGATCGCTGAAGAATACGAGCGTTTTGTGCGCCGGACGCCGTCGGAAATTTCTATCGTTCTGCGCACCATCGCGCAGCGTCGCGACATGCTGACGGTGGCGAGCAAGCATGGGCAGATCGTCACGTAACTGATAGAAGTCGATGCGCGCGAGGGGCGAATCGACTTCGATTGGGGCGGCGTCGAGGAAGACAACTGGCGTCTGCTGCAGGCGAACCAGTTGTCCTTCAAAGGTTCGCCCGATGGCGTGCGCGTGGAGTTCACCACGGGCGAGCGGCGCACGAAGTGATTTACGAAGGACGCGCGGCGTTCGAGGTCGACTTTCCCGAAAAGCTGTATCACTTTCAGCGCCGCTAATATTTCCGCGTGCCGACGCCCATTCTCGATGCCTTCACCGCGCAAAGCACGTTCGCCGACGGCTCCACGTTCCGCTGCGAACTGCACGATATGTCGATGGGCGGCATCGCGCTGCGCACCGATTCGGCGCGTCTGGGCGAAGCGGAAATCGGCACGGCGTTCACAACGTGAGTTTGACGCTCAGCGCGGCGGGCGCGTATAGCGTCGATCTGGAACTCGTTTCGCCGCGCATGACGACCAACGCGAACGGCGCGGTGCGGTATGTGATCGGATTCCGCTTCACGCGGCTGCCGGGCGCGGCGGAAAGCATGCTGCAAAAGCTCATCACGAAGATCGAGGCGAAGCGCCGCAGCATGTCGGCGTAAATACGCGCGATCAGTCGCGCTGAAACGGCGGCGCGCGAAGTAAAATGCGAGCCTATTTTCTCGACATGGCGGCGCATGTTGCCCAAGGCTTGGCGCGAACAGGAACGCTTTTGGAAAGTCTGGTGGCTCTGGGGCGCTCCAATACACGCGGTCTGGTGGACGGTCTATATCGATCTCTGGACGAGCGGGCTCGCGCCTGAGCCGTTTTTGCTGCTTACCGTCTGGTTCTGGTCCGTTCTGGCGGGCGTCTTCGCGGCGGTGTTCGCTGCTCTATCTTTTTTGGTGCTTCGTGGCGTGGCGCTGCGCGGGTAATGTCGAGCGGCATGGATGGACGATCATCGCGCGCGTGCTGATAGGCGTCGGACTCGGGTCGTTTCTGACCGAATGTGTTGATCGTGATGGCGCCGTTTGCGTAAGTCGCGTGACAATGAGGTTCCTCCGACGCCCACGCCGCCCTCGATGCCCAAACACCCAATCCTCCGCCTTGCCGTCGCGTTCTGTCTGACGGCTGCCATGCTTCCCGCACATGCGCAAACCGAACAGGACGTCGGACATGCTCTTCGGCAAGCACGAGCCGTATCACGCGTTCTTCGACAAACTCAAGCGCGCCGTCGCCGCGAAGGATAAAAACGCGGTGGCGGGGATGGTGGCGTATCCGGTGGCGGTGCATCGCGCGAACGCGCAGATTATCGTGCGCACGCGCAAGGAGTTTTTGGCGCGCTACGACCAGATTTTCACGCCAAAGCTTGTCGATACCGTCGGGCGTCAGGATTACGCGACACTTTTCGTGCGCGACGAAGGCGCCATGATCGGCGATGGCGAAATCTGGTTTAGCAGCGTGTGCCGGGATCACGCGTGTAAGCAGCCGGATATCAAGATCACTGCGTTTAATCTCGAATAGGCGCGATCTAGTAAAAACCCTAAGTAACGCTGCCGGATGACAGCGTTACCCTCCAGGAGGAAGCGTTGGCCTAGGACCCGACATCCCGCAAGAAGCCCGAGGAATTGCGCAGTCATCGCTGGTATGGCGTGAATGATCTGCGCTCGTTCGGCCATCGTTCGCGCACCGCGCAGATGGGGTATCACGCGTCCGATTACATGGGCAAGCCGGTGATCGCCGTCGTGAACACGTGGAGCGAGATCAACTCGTGCCACACGCATTTCAAGCAGCGCGTCGAGGAAGTGAAGCGCGGCATCTGGCAGGCGGGCGGCTTTCCCGTCGAAATGCCGGTGATGACGCTCGCCGAGCCGTTCCAGAAACCGACCACCATGCTCTATCGCAAATTTTCTCGCGATGGAAGTCGAGGAATTGCTGCGCTCATATCTGTTTGATGGCTGCGTGCTGATGGGCGGTTGCGACAAAACCACGCTCAGTTTGCTGATGGGCGCGATCAGCATGAATCTGCCCGCGATTTACCTTCCCGCCGGCCCGATGCTGCGCGGCGACTGGAACGAACGGCCGCACGCGCGGCAGCGGCTCGGACACATGGAAATACTGGGCGGAACTGCGCGCGGGCAAGATCACCGAGGACGAGTGGAAGGGCGTGGAAAGCGGTATCGCGCGATCACCGGCCCATTGCATGACGATGGGCACGGCACGGCCAGCCAGCACGATGACCAGCGCCGCTGAAGCGCTCGGCCTGACGCTGCCCGGCTTCGCATCGATTCCCGCGGTGGATTCACGGCACGCGCAGTTTGCGTCGCTGACGGGGCAGCGCATCGTCGAGATGGTGTGGACGGATCTGAAGCCGTCGGACATCCTGACGCCCCAGTCTTTCGATAACGCCGTCACCACCGTGCTTGCCCTGTCCGGCTCGACCAACGCCATCGTGCATCTGGTCGTGGTCGTGGTCGCGCGGGCGTGGCGCTCACGACCGCGCGTTTCGACGAACTCACGCGCGTGACCCCCGTGATCGGCAACATCCGTCCGGCGGGCAAGTATCTGATGGAAGACTTCTTCTATGCGGGCGAACTGCGCGCGCTGCTCGCCGAACTCGTCGATTTGATCGACCGAACTCAACTAACCGTCAATGGCGTGACGCTCGGCGAGAACATCGCGGGCGTGGAGATTTTCAACGACGACGTGATTCGCCGGCGCGGCAATCCGCTCGTGCCGAACGACGGTCTCGCCGCTGACCGGCAATCTCGCGCCGGATGGCGCGGTCATCAAACCGGCGGCAATGGAAGCGCATCTGCTGAAACATCGCGGACCGGCGGTCGTGTTCAAGGACTACGCGGACAGGGCCGCGCGCATCGACGATGAAACGCTCGATGTCACCGCCGATTCGGTGATCGTCCTTCAGCATGCGGGTCCGGTCGGCGCGCCGGACATGCCGGAGTGGAGCCAGTTGCCGATTCCGCAAAAGCTGCTGAAGCAAGGCGTGCGCGACATGGTGCGCATTTCAGACGCGAGCATGAGCGACACGAGCTACGGCGCGTGCGTGCTGCACATGGCGCCGGAATCGTTCGTCGGCGGGCCGCGCGCGCTCGTGAAAGACGGCGATATCGTCGAACTGGACGTGCCCGCGCGCCGTCTGCATCTCGATGTCGCCGATGACGAACTCGCCGCGCGCCGCGCCGCGTGGACGCCGCCGAAGCGCCCGTTCGAACGCGGCTTCGGCGTGATGCATCAACTGCATGTGACGCAGGCGAACAAGGGCTGCGACTTCGATTTTCTCGAAGAGAAAGCTATCGACAATACTGATGAACCCGCGATCCATTAAACGCAATCGTAACGACCGACAACATCGCCATTTCCGATCAAACGCTCGAACTGCTGCGCCACGTCAGCACCGCGACGCTCACCACGCAACTTTTCAAGCGCGGCCTGCGCAATACGTTCCTGCAGGGCGTCGCGCCGCTCGTGAAGCCCGTGAAGGGCGCGCCGAACATGGTCGGGCCGGCGTTCACGCTGCGCGCAATATTCCGGCGCGTGAAGACCTCGATCATCTCGGCGTGTTTCAGAATCCGGATCATCCGCAGCGCAAGACCGTCGAGACCGCGCCGCCCGGAAGCGTGCTCGTGCAGGATTGCCGGGGCGACCGCACGGTGGCATCGACGGGATTGATTTTGACGACGCGGCTCAAGGTGCGCGCCGTCGTGGGCATGGTGTCGGACGGCTGCGTGCGCGATAGCGGGACCATCGGTAAAATCGGGCTGCCGCTCTTTTTTTGCGCGGACGCGAGCGCGCCGCTCAATCTCGCGAAACATCATGCGGTCGATCTGAATGTGCCGATTGCGTGCGGCAGCGTGGCGGTGTATCCGGGCGATATCGTTGTCGGCGATGTGGATGGCGTCGTGATCGTGCCGCGTCATCTGGCCGAAGAAGTGGCGAAGGACGCGACCGAGCAAGAACTGACGGAGGAGTTCTTGTCGGCGCGCGTGGAAGGCGGCGCGATTCTGCGCGGGACGTATCCGCCGAACGAGGACACGCTCGCGACGTTCAAGGAATAGCGCGCGAAGCGTGGATGAGCTCGACGTGAAGCCGACGCACGTGTGGCGCCGCGCCGAAAGGCGTGCGCATCACCGATGTCGCGGCGTCGGCGGGCGTGTCGCCGATCACCGTGTCGCGCGCGCTCAACGCGACGCACACGCACACGCCCGAGACGCTCGCGCGCGTGCAGCACGCGGCGTCTCAACTCGGCTACGTGCCGAACCGGCTGGCGGGCGGCTTGTCATCGGCGAAATCGCGCTTGATCGTACCGACCGTCGTGCATTCGCTGTTCTCCGAAACCGTGCAGGTTTTCAGCGATACGATGTCGCGCGCGGGCTATCAGGTGCTGCTCGGTTTGTCCGGCTACAGCGACGAAAACGAAGACCAGTTGCTCGATGCCGTGCTGAGCCGCCGTCCCGAAGGCGTGCTGCTGACGGGCGTCGCGCATACGGCGATCTTGCGCGAGCGCCTGCGCAAGATCGGCATTCCGATCGTCGAGACGTGGGACATGACGGACGAGCCGATCGACATGATCGTGGGTTTCGAGCACGATCGCATCGGCGCGGCGGTGGCCGAGCGGCTGATCGTGCGCGGCGCCCGGTGCTCGTGTCCGCGCACGATCAGCGGGCACTGGCGCGAAGGCGCGGTTTCATCGATACGTTCGCGCGTCGCAGCATCACGCTCGCCGCCGATGTGCAGATGCCGCCGCCGAGTTCGGTCGCATTAGGCAAAGCGACGTTCGCGCGCATCGCTCATGCGGATGCGGTGTTCTGCAATTCGGATTTGCTCGCGCTGGGCGTCGTGTCGCAGGCGCGTGCGTACGGTATCGACGTGCCGAATCAGATGGCCGTGTGCGGTTTCGGCGATCTCGAATTTGCCGCCAACACCACGCCCGCGCTGACGACGGTGCGTGTCGACGGCAAGCGCATCGGCGCGAGCGCGGCGCGCTGTCTGATCGATCGATTGAACGGTGTGCAGGAACACTCGCACATTGATGTCGGTTTCGAGATCGTCGAGCGCGAGACGCTTTAGTTTCAGACTTCTTTTTGCGCGAACGCCTTCAGCAAGTGATGCGCGATCGCGAATGCCTTCGGCGCGGACAAGCCGTCGCCGTGCGTACCGTCGAGCATCGCCGCCACTTCCTCGCGCGAGAACCAGCGCGCGTCTTCGAGCTCGTTTTTATCGACGGTCAATTCCGTTTCGGCCGCCTTCGCGAAGCAACCGATCATCAGCGATGACGGAAACGGCCACGGCTGCGACGCGAAATAGCGCACGTCCTTGCAGCGAATGCCCACTTCCTCCAGCGCCTCGCGATACACCGCGTGCTCGAACGTTTCGCCCGGCTCGACGAAACCTGCGAGCGCGGAATACATGCCCGGCAGAAATTGCGTCTGACGGCCTAGCAGGCAACGGTCGCCATCGGTGACGAGCATGATGACGACCGGATCGACACGCGGGAAATGCTGCGCACTGTAATGCGTGCAGACGCGCCGCCAGCCCGCGCCGGCGTCATCGGTGGGCGTGCCACAGTTCGCGCAGAAGCGATGACGGCGATATCAGTCGAGCATCGAACGCGCTTCACCGAGCGCGCTGATGAGCGGCGGCGAAACAAGCCCTTGCATCGCGATGGGGCGCAGTTCGATGGCTTCGATCTCGCTCGCTTCGGGCGCAGTGTCGAACGAGAGCGCGAATAACGTGCGTTTGTCCGTGTCCAGACCGAGCAGCGCCCAGGAGCGCGGCTTCGTGTACATCGAACAGCGGGTCGTGGCCGGCGGCGCGCTTGAAAAGCGGCACGTTGTTCACGAACAGCAGAAAGCGCGTGGACAGATCGTCACGCAAACCGGCGATGTACGCGGCGTCGTCGCGCTTTTCGGAAACGCGGTCGAGCGGATCGAGGGTGAAACCGATGGCTTGGGGCGGCGTTGGCATGTTCTTTTTCGGCAATGGCGATGCGGGGGAAAGGTGCATCGTAGCGGAGTTAGGAGGGGTGTGCTGGCGGGGGATTGAGCGGCGTCGGTCTTTGAAACCCAGATTTTTCTGATTTTCGGCAGCGTTTTATATCGACGGCGCGACGCGCACTACGACCATGCTCGGACCGATTGCAAACGTGAACGTGGCGGCCGCGTCTATCAACACGGGCTGCGATATCGTGCAGAACGCTCGCGGGCGGTACACCCGCGAGCATAAGAATCAGCGAACGGGCCAAAACCAGACGACCGCCACATCCATAAAAGTAGCCGGCGCGTCCGAAAATCTAACGCGCCACCGGCGCACGCATCGATCTAAGCGGCGGCGGGAAGCGAACGACAACGTGACCTTGCAGGCGACGAAAACGACTCCGACCATCAGGACTCGGCTACCATCTCATCGTCATGCCAACCTCGATTCCCCTACGTCCCATAATCGTCTCCCCGCACACTATGAGTTCATCATAGAACACGCTGGATTTACGTAAGTTATTTCTGGGACGGAACACTAGATGAAAGCAACGCTCAAGCTACTGCCGCTCGCCGCCGGTGCGCTCATCGCCTTCATGTCGCAAGCGAACGCTGCACAGGATAACGTCACGACGATGTCCAACTTCCGTACCAATGGCGTGTGCTTCTCGCCGGACGGCGTGCTGTACGTGATCGAGCAGAATCGCGTGCTCGGTTTTCCGGCGGCGTAGTTCTTTGGCGAAGGCGGACCGGATGTGGCGGCGGCGGTCGTCGTGCCGCAAGGCAAACTGATCCCGACGCAATTCGAAAGCTTCAACCACGGCGCGCGATACTGCCGCATCGGGCCGGACAAGAAGTTGTATATCGCGCTCGGCCAGCCGTGGAACGTGCCGCCGAAGGACAAGCTGGCGGAGCTGGACAAGAACGGGCTCGCGGGGATTATCCGCATCGATCAGGACGGCAAAAACCGCGAAGTCTATGCGCATAGCGTGCGTAATTCGGTCGGCCTCGATTTCAATCCGAAAGACAAGTCGCTCTGGTTCACGGATAACCAGGTCGACGGCATGGGCGACGACATTCCGCCGGGCGAGCTGAATCACGCGACCAAGGCGGGCGAGAATTTCGGCTTTCCGTGGTACGGCGGCGGCAAGGTGCGCACGGTCGAGTACAAGGATGCGACGCCGCCGGCGGGCGTCGTTTTCCCGCAGGTCGAGTTCCAGGCGCACGCGGCAGACCTCGGCATGTCGTTCTATAATGGCAAAATATTCCGGCAGAAGTATCAGGGCGGCGTTTTCGATGCGGAGCGCGGCTCGTGGAACCGCACCAAGCCGGTCGGCGCGCGCATCATGTTCATCCCGATCAAGGATGACGGCAGCGCGGGCGAGGCCGAAGTCTTCGCGGAAGGCTGGCTCACGTCGAGCGGCGAGTACATGGGCCGCCCGGTCGATGTGCAGATGCTGCAGGACGGCTCACTCCTCGTCTCCGACGATTACGCCGGCGCGATCTATCGTATTTCCTATACGGGTGCGAAGTGAGCGGCGCGCTGAAGGCCGCGGCGCTCGCGGCCGCGCTGGCGGCGGTTTCGCACGCATCGTTCGCCGATGGCGACATTCGGCTAGACGCGCGAAAGCGACGCAGTGCGCGGAGTGTCATGGTCTGGACGGCATGTCGAAACTGCCCGAGGCGCCGAATCTGGCGGGTCAGACGGAGGAATATCTCGGAAGGCGCTGAACGATTTCCGCTCGGGCGCGCGCCAGAACGAAATGATGACGGTGATGGCGAAATCGCTGTCGGATAAGGATGTCGCGAATCTGGCGGCGTTTTATCACAGTCTGGGCAAAAAATAGCGCGGCGATCCAAGCTGATCGAACCTCGCAATCGGCCCGATTGCGAATTTTTTTGATTTCGTGCTTGACTCGTGAGGATAAGGGTTTATACTAGGTGTTGTCTCCTCCATGTCTCAACCGATGTGGATTCCAGCCCGCTCATTGCAGCGGGCTTTTTTTTGGCCGTAACTTTCGGCGTCGGCGCTGTAGCAAATCGGCATGCAAAAAAACGCGCGGGCCGGGAGGTCTGGGCCGGCACGCGCGTTTCGCTTGCTTTCTTCCTCGTTTCGCGCGACTCGCAGGTCACGTCTTCACTTCCATTCCCCGACTGCTCCACCCCGGGCGTATGCGCAGGCTGGCTCACCATCCGAGGCTCGACGTCCTCGTTTTTCCCGATTTGCTGGTCTCCCCTTCAACCCGTCCTGCGGCTTGGGGTTTTCGTTCGGAAGCGCTTCAGCTTCTCTTCTTTCTCTCAGGTCCCGCTCCCTCCCGCATCAAATCTTGGTCTCCCGACGCTGCCGCGCGGAGGCTTCTTCTGCGCCATCGATGTGAAGACTCCCCAGTCCCCGTTGTCCACAGATTTTGTTGAGAAGCCTGTGGATATCATCGACGCGATCGTTCCAACATCTTGTTTCTAAACCGCTAACGGCCCGCGATCATTCCTCGTCCGTCACGCAGGATGCGAACATCAAACTCATGCGGCTGACTTCGGCGCTGAACATCGACTGGGGCGTGGTGACGGCGCTCAATTCATCGGCCGCGGAGCGCGGCAGAGCGGTGACGATGGTGCTCGTCGCCAGCAGCGCGACGATCATCGCCAAGAGCCAGGAGAAGATGTGCATCACCGTGTCCTCGTCAAGTTTCCCCGTTCGATGCGCCTCGTTTGCATCAGCGCTTGACGTGAAGATTAGTGCCGCGCGGCGATTCGTACGACCCCACGGACGGGGGGACTCGAAGAGGGGTTGCGCGCAATCGGCGCACGCTTAAAAACGTCGACGCGTAATCAACGCGTTTGTGGCGACGGATCCGGCGATACACCCTGCGCCCGCGCCGCCGCGCCCTGCGCGCGCAGCGCACACTGAAACCCGTCGCGCGCCTGCAAACGCGCCCAGTATTGCGCGATCGGCGGCGCAAAGTGTTCGCTCAAGCCGGTGTGTTCCGCGAGCATCAACGCATAGCCGACGGAAATGTCCGCCGCCGTGAAGCGTCCGGCGCACAAAAACGCCTGCCGCTCCAGCAGCAGCACGAGCGAGCACAACCGCGAGATGAACCATCGGCCGTAGTCATCGACGATTTGCGGCTGACGACGCGCCTCGGGCTCCAGATGCGCGTAACGCAGCACGAGCGTCTGCGGAAACATGAGCATCGCCTAGCCGAAATGCAGGAAGTTGAGGTAGAGCGGCCGAACTCCGCCTCGTGCGACGCCACATCCAGCGCGCCCGGCGAGTAGCGCGCCGCCAGATACTGACAGATCGCGGCGGATTCGGTCATGAAGAGCGCATCATCGCGAAAGGCGGGAATGGTGCCGAGTGGATTCGTTTCCAGGTACGCGGGCGCGTGCACGCGCGGCGGAAACAGCAGTATCTTCAGCTCATATGGCACGCCGCCGATTTCCTCCAGTTCCCACAGCGGCCGGAACGACCGCGCACTGACACAGTGATGCAGCGTAATCACCGCTTCAACCCAACCACGAAGGCTTGCGCTTTTCGAGAAAACTCGCGACGCCCTCGCGCCCTTCGTCCGATGCCCGAATCCGCGCGATGCGATCCGCCGTCTCCGCGATCAGCGTGTCGTCGATGTCCTTGTCCGCGAGATCCGCGACGAGCCGCTTGCACTCGCCGACCGCGTTCGGACTGTTCGATGCGATGCTTATTGCGATCTGATCCACGCTCGCATCGAGTTGATCGGCGGCGGCGATCTGATGCACGAAGCCGATGCGCAACGCCTCGGCTGCATCGAAACGCTCGGCGCTCACGAAGTAGCGATGCGCGGCGCGCGGGCCGATCGCGCGAATCACGTACGGCGCGATGGTCGCAGGCATCAGGCCGAGCCGCGCTTCGGACAGGCAGAAGTGCGCCGAATCCGCCGCCACGGCGATATCGCATACGGCGACGAGTCCCATGCCGCCGGCGTAGGCATCGCTCTGAACGCGGGCAATCACCGGCTTGCGGCACGTGTAGAGCGTGTTGAGCATGGTCGCGAGACTCATGGCGTCCACGCGGTTCTCCGCGTCTGAGTACTCCGCCATGCGCTTCATATAGTTCAGATCCGCACCCGCGCAGAACGCCGGCCCGTTCGCCGCTAGGATGATGACGCGCACGTTCGCGTCGTCATCGAGCGCACGGAAAGCGGCGGTCAGCTCGACGATGGTCGCGTCGTCGAATGCGTTACGCACGTCGGGTCGGTCGAGCGTCACGCGCGCGATGTGGCTATCGACGGCGAGCGTCAGGCGTTGCAGATTCATTGCGTCGGTCATGTCGTGCGCCTCCTGCGGCGGATAAATGAGCGCCACTCAGTTTTTGAAATCCGTCGAATCGCGATTTTCAGTGAGTTTCCACGAAAAACGCCTTCAAGGTCAACTCGAACGATTGAGTCGTACTCACATGAACTTCATCGTAGAAAACCCATACCCATCATGTCACGAAGCCAACACGCGTGGACGTCGTATAGTCGTATATATTACAGGGCTCGCCGCCCCGTCCACACGCCCTCGGGCGGCCGTTTGCGTTGTTCGAAGCCCGATCCATAAGACATCAATTCAAAGAGCTTTACGTGAAGAACCTCTCGCACACCCTGCTTTCCCTCGCCGCCGGACTGGCTGCATCGTCGACCATTTCCGCGCACGCCGGCGAAGTGCAGGTCGCCGTCGCCGCCAACTTCACCGCGCCCGTGCAAGCGATCGCCAAGGAATTCGAGAAAGACACGGGCAACAAGGTCGTCGCGTCCTTCGGCGCGACCGGCCAGTTCTACGCGCAGATCAAGAACGGCGCGCCTTTCGAAGTGTCCCTCGTCGCCGACGACAGCACGCCCGCCAAGCTTGAAAGGAAGGCGCGACCGTGCCGGGGCCGCTTCACCTACGCGACCGGCGCGCTCGCACTGTGGTCGGCGAAGGACGGCTATTGTCGACGACAAGGGCGAAGTGCTCAAGAAGAACGATTTCACGCATATCGCGATCGCCAATCCGAAGACCGCGCCGTACGGGCTCGCCGCGTATCAGACGCTTGACAAGCACGGCCTGACCGATGCCATCAAGCCGAAGGTCGTCGAAGGCCAGAACATCTCGCAGACGCAGCAGTTCGTCGCGACCGGCAACGCGCAGCTCGGTTTCGTCGCGCTGTCGCAGATCTACAAGGACGGCAAGATTACGAGCGGTTCAGCATGGCTCGTGCCGGCGGATCTGCATGAGCCGATCAAGCAGGATGCCGTGATCCTGACCAAAGGTAAGGATAATCCGGTCGCCAAGCAGTTCGAGGACTATCTGAAGGGACCGAAGGCGGCCGAAGTCATCAAGTCGTTCGGCTATCAGCTTTAAAGCCATGCCGATCGATAGCGCCGATCTTCAGGCCATCACGCTGACGCTCGAACTGGCGTCGCTGACGACGGTGCTGTTGCTGGTCATCGGCACGCCGATCGCGTGGTGGCTGTCGCACACGCGTTCGTGCGCGAAGGGCATCGTCGGCGCGGGCGTGGCGCTGCCGCTCGTGCTGTCGCCGACGGTCATCGGCTTCTATCTGCTAGTGCTGATGGGACCGAACGGCATCGTCAGGAAATTCACGCAGTCGATCAGCATAGGCAATTTGCCGTTCACGTTCGCGGGGCTGGTCGTCGGCTCGGTGATTTATTCGATGCCCTTCGTCATGCAACCGCTGCAAAACGCGTTCGAAACCATCGGCAAACCTCCGCTCGAAGCCGCCGCCATGCTGCGCGCCGGACCGTGGAACACGTTTTTCACGGTGGCGCTGTCGCTCGCGAAACCGGGCATCGTCACGGCGATGATTCTCGGCTTTGCGCACACGGTCGGCGAATTCGGCGTGGTGCTGATGATCGGCGGCAATATTCCCGGCAAGACGCGCGTGGTGTCCGTGCAGATTTCGATCACGTCGAAGCGCTCGAATACGCGCAGGCGCACTGGCTTGCGCGCGGCATGGTGGTGTTTTCGTTCGTGATTCTTCTTTTGCTTTATTCGAGCCGGCGCACGGCGGTCGCGCATGTCTGAACTCACTTCTTCTTCGATACCCCTCGACACCGCGCGCACGCGTGGCGATCACGCTATCGAAGCGCGCTTCGTCGTCGAACATCACGGCTTTTCGTTCGATCTCGATCTGACGCTGCCCGGGCATGGCGTGACCGCCGTGTTCGGCCAGTCGGGTTCGGGCAAGACCACGCTGTTGCGCTGTCTCGCCGGACTCGTGCGGCCGAAGCACGGCAAACTCGTCGTCAACGGCGAAACCTGGCTCGATACCGAACGCAGCATCTTTCTGCCGACGCACAAGCGTCCGCTCGGCTATGTCTTTCAGGAAGCGAGCCTGTTTCCGCAATCGGTGCAACGGCGGGCGCGGCGTTCGGCGGCGGCTCGGGCGCGGCCATCGGAGCGGGCGCGGGTTTGCTCGCGGGCAGCGCGTTCGGCGTGCGGGCGTCGCAGACATCGGGCTATAACGTGCAGCAGCGTTATGACTACGCGTATCTGCAATGCATGTACGCCGCCGGCGACAAAGTGCCGATGCGCGGCGCGGTGCGCACCGTGCCGCAGCAACCGGCGGGCGCGTATTACACACCTCCGCCACCGGGTTGGCAGCCGCCGCCGGGGTTTTATTGAGCAGAATCAGCGCGGCGGACGTCGTGCCCGGCCGCCGCGCTGTCCGACCGCATCAAACCGTTTTGGGTAACACCGTGGGCGGAGCGGCAGCAACCTCCGATAACACCTCAGGCGGAACGACGGCACTCGCATACACATACGCGATCGGCACATCGAAAAACTGCGGCTTGCCGACCAGCACTGCTGTGACGACGTTCCGTCGACCACACTCGGGCTCACACCAGACGCCGTACTGCGTTCGTTCGCTGGGATCAGATAATAAGTCGGGCATCCGTCGGGAATAAAAGGCACCGGATGTTTCGTCGGCTGTTCATTCACAAGCAGATACAACTCCTTTATCTCGACCGCGTAAATGTCTCCGCGCTTGACCTCGAGCGTCATCGCGCCCCAAAGTTGGCCGCTGCCCATGCGGTGCAGCGTCACGGATAACGTCAGGCTGGTCGAAACGCCGAGACTTCCGGCGCCCACCTTGTAGACGAAAAAAGCTAGCCCGCCGATGATCGTTGCGCCCTTGACCAGCGTATCCATGAGTTCACCGGGTTTCGAATCCACGGACCAGGCGCGCCCCATGAGGTAAATGATGAGGAGAAAAGCGAGAAAGGCCATGATCAAGCCGATTTCGGTCCAGGACCGTACTTGCTCTTCGACATCTTTCATCGCTGTCTCCTGTTGTGGACTTCGAAGGAAAAGGACGTCTGACTTGCAAGCCGAAAGCGTCACCGCCGCATCCGCCACGCATCGCCGGTGGCGGCAAGCGGCGTCTGCGGCACGAACGCGGGCGCGACGAACAGCCCGGTCACCCAGCCGATATAAAACCGCAAATCGCTCCAGAATTCGCTCTTTTCATAGATGCGAAATGCATCGACATGCGCGAGCCACAGGAGTGTCTGGAGCAAGCCGGTCAGCACGAGCCACGTGAGCGCAATCACCCTTCCCGCGATGAGAATGAAAATCGCCGGAATCAGGCTCGTCAGCACGGCGCGCGATCCCCAGCCGTACGCCACGTCGATCAGATATCCGGCGATGATCGTGCCCGCCGCGACAATCCAGCCGAGCCACGCCGGTCCGCGCGCCGCCATCCACGTGATCGTGATGAAAAACGGAATCGCCGCCCATTGCAGCGCCTGCGATACCGCCTTCGCCAGGTTCTGACTCCCCTGCGCGTTGCCGTGACTCGCGGCGACGTACACGGTAATCGCTTCATGCACGCACACCGCGACGATCGCAAAACTCAGCGCTTCGCACGCCGCGAACGCAGGCGTTCCAGCACCGGTTCGACGAAGAACGCGAGAATTGCACCGATCAAAAGCGCGGCGGCGGCATCGGTGAAAGAGAAGTAGCCGAACAGCGAAAAGAGGCCTTGCCAGAGAAATTCAGGCGCGGCGGCGCACACCGCGACCCAAAGCGCGAAGAAGAATCCGTTCGCAGCGCGTCTTGCCAGCATGGCTTCCTCGATGCGTTTTCATGGCTCCAGCAGCGGCGCTTGCCTCACCTGCCCGATCAGCGCGGCGCGCACGCGGGCGCGCAGATCGTGGGGAATCGGAAAACATTCGTAGGCGAGCGCCTGCGCAACGGTCACGACCTTCATTTCTTCATAGCGCTTGCCGCTGCCGATCATCGCTTCGAAGGCGTTGGCGCGTTCGTTGATTTCGATGGGATCGGTATCGACGAGCAATACAGCATGAGCGAGTACGGCGTAAAGCGGTTGTTCGATGCCGCTGCCGGGAACGCCGCCGCCAGTATTGCGCGGTGCCTGCGATTTTGCGCGCGTCGTCGCCGGGGCCCCAGGCGAGATTGAAGCGGCCATCGCAGAACGAACCTTCGACCGCCTGCCAGTGCATGAGGACGCCGAGCGGATGCAGGGCGTCGGCGAGCAGCTTGCAGAGGTGGACGTAGACGGCTTCGGACAGCGCGCCCATCGACGCGCGCACCGGATAAGCGAGACTCACGTTCAAAATGCCCGGACCTTGCGGCACCAGACCGCCGCCGGATAAGCGCAACCACACGGGACAGCCGCGACGCGCGAACTCGGCGCGGGCATCGGCGAGCGGCGCGTAACGCTGATAATTGCGCGGCACCACGAGCGATACCGGCGCTTCCCAGATGTGCGCGACGGCATCGCCGGAGGCGACTTTTTGCAGCAGCGGTTCTTCGGCGTCGAGCGGATCGCTGGCGAGCGTGGCGGCATCGAGTAATTCGAATAGCATGGCGTCAAAGCCCGAGAGCGCGACAGTGCATGGTAGCCAAAACAGGCGCGCGTTGTCGAACGCGTGTCCGGCGAGGCGCATGCGGTTTCCAAAACGATCAAGCGGCGCCCGCAACCTGCTCCTTGATCAACCCATTCACCTCGTTCGCCTTCTCCATCTGGCTCATGTGCCCGGCGTCATCGGACACGCGAACGGTCGCATCGGACGGCGCGTTCTGTGCGTGGGAAGCCGGAATGATCTGATCCTTCGCGCCCCAGATCACGAGTACCGGCTTGCCGCTTTCCGCGAGCTTGCCGCCCGGTTTCCCGCTCTGCTTGCCATCCGCGAACAACCCGGCATTGAGCGATGCCAGCGCCTCGCTCACGCCATCGAGCCGCTTGTACTTGAGCAAATCGTCGAGCATCTGACGGCTGACCAGCTCCGGATTTGCAAACAGCAACTCGACCACCGGCTTCAACTCGCGCCGCGATTCCGCCTTCACGAACCCTTCCGTGTACGCGTTGTTCACTTCATCGCCGAAACCGGACGGTGAAATCAGCGTGAGCGATTGCACGCGCGCCGATGCATCCACGGCCATTTGCGCCGGAATACCGCCGCCCATCGAATGGCCGACGAGATGCGCGCGATCAAGCGAAACGGCGTCCATGAACTTGCCGACGAATTCCGCCAGCGCCGCCAGCGATGCGCCCGGCACCTTCGGCGTCGATTGCCCGTGGCCCGGCAAATCCAGCGCGAACACGCGATTTTTCTCCGCGATCGCATCGAGATTGAACAGCCAGTTGTCGAGATCGCCGCCGAAGCCGTGAATGAACAGCACCGCGTCCTTGCCCGCATCGTCGCCGCCGCGCGATGCATAGCGCACGCAAATGCCATCGACATCGACGAAGTGATACGCCACCGCTTCCTCGCCCTCTTCTGTATCTTCGGCGGGCGGACGACACGCGTCGACATCCGCGTCGCTGACCGTGGACGGCGCGAGCACACCGAGCAGCGCCTTGACCGGCAACGTATCGCCCGCGGATGCCACGCGCCGCCGCAGCAAACCCGCATCCGGCGCCTCGACGGCGTTCGCGATCTTGTCGGTTTCGACATCGAGAATCGGCATGCCAACGGTGATTTCCGTGCCCTCCTCCACGAGCCACTCGTTCACCGTGCCTTCCTTCATCGACAAGCCCCATTTGGGCATGACGATCGGTGTGATTTCGGCCACCAGTGCTTTCCTCCCTTCATGGTTTTTCGTGCGGCATCGGCGATCTGCGCGACGCTCGGAATGTACAAATCCTCAAGCGTCGGCGAGAACGGCACCGGCGTGTGCGGCGCGCAGACCATTTCGATGCCCGCCTTCAACGCGCCGAACGCCTGCTGCGCGACCTGCGCGGAAATATCGGTGGCGATGTTGCAGCGCGGATTCGCCTCATCCACGACGACGAGCCGCCCCGTGTTCTTGACCGTTTCCAGCACCGTGTCGATATCGAGCGGCGACAGCATGCGCAAATCGACGATCTCCGCTTCGATGCCTTCCTTCGCGAGCATCGCCGCCGCCTCGAGCGCGCGATGCACCATCAAGCCATACGTGACGATCGATACATCCTTGCCGTCGCGCACGATATTGGCCTCGCCGAACGGAATCGCGTACGAGTTTTCGGGCACTTCGCCTTCGAAGCCGTACAGATTTGTGCTCGCAGAAGATGACCGGATCGTTGTCGCGGATCGCTTGAATCGCAGGCCTTTGGTGTCGTACGGCGTGGACGGACACACGACTTTGAGGCCAAGAATATGCGTGAACACGGACGTCAGCATCTGGCTATGCTGAGCCGCCGCGCGAAAGCCCGCGCCGACCATCGCGCGGATCACAACGGGCGTTTCCGCCTTGCCGCCGAACATATAACGGAACTTCGCCGCCTGATTGAAAATCTGGGCGAAACACACGCCCATGAAGTCGATGAACATCAGCTCCGCGACCGGACGCATGCCGCACGCCGCCGCGCCGATCGCCGCGCCGACATACGCGGGCTCGGAGAGCAGTGTATCGAGCAAACGGTCGCCGTGCTTCGCGTACAGGCGCCTTTGGTCACGCCGAGCACGCCGCCCCACGCGTCTTTCTCGCCGTCCGCGCCTGCGCCGCCGACGACATCCTCACCCAAAATGATCACGCTCGGATCGCGCTGCATTTCCTGATCGAGCGCTTCGTTGATCGCCATTTTCATGCTCAATTTGCGGGCCATGATTGTCGTCTCCTGGATTTAGTATTTGACGTAGACATCGGTGAGCAAGTCGGCGGCGGTCGGCAGCGGCGCGTCTTTCGCTTCCTGCACGGCGCGATCGATGAGCGCGGCCACTTCCTTGTCGATGGCGGCGAGTTCGGCGGGCTGAATTACATCCGCGCTCGTCACGGCGTGCGCGAACTTCTTCAGGCAGTCCTTGTTCGAGCGGATATCGTCAAGTTCGCCCGGCGCGCGATAAGTCTGCGCATCGCCTTCGAAATGGCCGTAAAAGCTGATCATCTTGCATTCGAGCAGCGCCGGGCCGCCGCCTTCACGCGCGCGCCTGATAACTTCGCCCGCAGCTTCATCGACGGCGAAGAAGTCGGTGCCATCGACGGTCACGCCCGGAATGCCGAAGCCCGCCGCGCGGTCCACGTAGCTGTCGACCGCCGTGCCGTAATCTCGCGCGGTACTTTCCGCATAACCGTTGTTCTCGATCACGAAAATCACCGGCAGATTCCACACCGCCGCGAGATTCATGCTCTCCAGAAACGTGCCCTGATTGGACGTGCCATCGCCCGTGAAGGTGATGCCGACTTCGCCCTTGCCGCGAAACTTCGCCGCGAGCGCCGCGCCGCAAATCAAAGGCGCGCCTGCGCCGAGAATGCCGTTCGCGCCCATCATCCCTTTGGACAGGTCGGCGATATGCATCGAACCGCCCTTGCCGTTGCACGAACCGCCCTTCTTGCCGTAGATCTCCTTCATCATCGCGACCGCGACGCCTTTCGCGATGCAGTGTCCATGTCCGCGAGCGTGCTCGCAATGCGATCGCCATCGTTCAGATGACTCATGATGCCGACGCCCGCTGCCTCTTCGCCCGCGTACAAATGCACGAAGCCGGGAATATCGCC
>LFMX01000060.1 GCA_001184405.1 Candidatus Burkholderia humilis | reverse complement strand
GCGTCCGAAATCGACGTGCAGACGCTCTTCGAAATCGCGGATCGTGCGCATCTTGCGATAGACGCTCAGCAGTTCTTCCTTCGAAAGCGGCAAGCCGCCCGCGTGTTGCGTTGCTGTCATCTCTGTCTCCTTGGTTGGACTAACTTCGATCGAGCCGACGCATCAGCCCGGACGCCGCCGCGTAACGCATGCACGCGGCCACGTCGATACTGCGAAACGCGTTCTCCTTGAGCGTGATCGTGACTTCATCGTTCGGACCGAACGCGACGATGCCCTGACGCTGCTTCACGCGATGCGTCTTGCGATCGGCACCGCTTCCATCAAACCCGGCGCGATCGGCGCGCACAGCTCGAATTCGCCTTCGCCCGGCTGCGCGAGTTCGACGGCGAGCCCGCCCGCTTCGTGACGTCCGAGCGGTTCGAGCAAGCCTGCAATCGCCGACATGCCGATGGCCTGCGGATCGGCATACGACACGTAGACGGCGGCGAGCGTGTCGATCTTCCAGAGCGCGCGTGCGCCGACGAAGTGTTCGTGCGAGATGACGGCATCCACGAGCGCGATGTCGTGGCGCACGTTGCCTACTGTATCGCGAATTTCGACATCCAGCCGTTTGTTCGATGCCAGCACGTGCTGTGGCGAAATGCGTCCGCTCGCGTACAGCCCGGCGGCGATGCCGGAAATCGTCGGTTCGCGCATCTCGGGATACGCGTTGTTCGTCCCCGTCGATAAACCCGCTAGCGGCACGTCGCCGCATTCGCGCACGACCGCGCGATGCGTGCCATCGCCGCCGAGCACGATCAGCGCATCGACGCCCGCTTCGCGCATCATGTGCGCGAAGCGGAAAGTGTCATCGACGCGCGCGGTAACGGACATATCGAGGAAATCGACCTTGGCGAGCGCCGCGTCCGCGCCGTGCTTGCGCGCGAGATGACGCTGGAGCATGACTTTGAGTCCTTCGCGGTCCGGCATCATCAGCACGCGATCGACGCCGCATGCCGCAAGCGACGACAGCAAGCGCAACACGATATTCACGCGATCCGCGAGTTGCAGACTGTTCGCGTTGGCGATGACGCGGCGAATGTCGCGCGCCGAAACAGGATTGGCGATGATGCCGACCAGCGGCGTTGCGTTCTCACGCATGCCTCGTCTCCGTTTTGTGTTTTGTGCGGCGGAGGGCAAGCGCTATGCCAATGTGTTGGTGGCTTTAGAGCGGGAAAAGCGCGGGATTACCCGCATAAAACGCTTATGTCACGCCCGCCGCCGTGACAGGTGTCACAGCGGCAGGTGTACAGGCGTATCGGTCGATCAACTGGCGTCGCGCTGATTCGGCGAGCGAATGCCATAGCGCGACATTCTTCGATACAGCGTCATCCGGCTCACGCCGATCTGCCGCGCGACCGCGCTCAGGTTCCAGCTTGCGGCGCGCAGGTACTGCATCAGCAGCATGCCTTCGGGCGGGAGTTTGTGCGGATCGAAATCGTCTGCGATTTGCGGTGCGGACGCCTCCACCGGCGTAGCAGGCACGCCGAAACCTTCAGGCAAATCATCGACATCGATCAAACGGTTGGCGCACACCGCGCGCGTAACGCAGCACGTTCGCAAGCTCCCGCAAATTGCCCGGCCACGCATGCCGATGCAAGCGTTCGCGCGCCGCCGGCGACATCAGCGCCGCGCCTTCCTGCAATGTGTCGATGAGCCAGTCGAGATCGCTTCTTTCGCGCAACGGCGGCAGCGTGAAGCGCGCGCCGTTGAGCCGATAGTAGAGGTCTTCGCGGAAAGCGCCATCGTGCATCAACGTGTCGAGCGATTGATGCGTCGCCGAAATCACGCGCACATCGACGCGCACCGGACGCGATGCGCCGATCGCCAGCACTTCGCCTTCCGCAAGCACGCGCAGCAAACGCGATTGCAGTTCGCGCGGCATATCGCCGATTTCATCGAGGAAAAGCGTGCCGCCGTCGGCTTCCTGAATCAGCCCGCACTTGCCCTTCGCGCCCGCGCCGGAAAAGCTGTTCGGCAGATGCCCGAACAATTCGCTTTCGATCAGCGTCTCCGGAATCGCCGCGCAATTCACCGCGATGCAGCACCTTCGCGAAAAACTCCTTGCCGCTGCCCGTTTCGCCGTTGATGAGCAGATTGATCGGCGAATCGACGAGTTTCGCGGCGCGTTCGAGTTGCCGGGCGAGCGCTTCGTCGCCACCGCACAGCGAAGCAAGCGGCGCGGGAATTTCGATACCGCGTTGCTTGTCCGTGCGCGATGCGGGCGTGAAGCACGGCGCGAGCTGCATCACGCTGAGATACAGCAACGCGCCGCTACGTGCGAGTGGCACCGCGCACAACTCGCTCGGACGCGAATAGACGTAACGGCCGAGATCGTCGAGACGCGCCTCGAACAGCGAATCGAACGGCACGCCGATCAGCGACGCGGCGGGCGCGCCCGGCGCAATCGGCCGGCCCATTTCCGCCGCGAGCATTTCATGCGCGCGCCGGTTATGCCCGACGATGCGCCCGCTGGCATCTAGCGCGATCAGATACTCCGGGTTCACATCGACGAAATCGGGCGTCGTGTTGGGCTTCAGAATCCAGTCCTGCCGATGCGTGCGCAAAAACACTGCGTTTTCGATATGCCCCGCATAAATGCGCACGAGTTGCAGCGCGAGATTCTGGCTGTCGCGCGCTTGCGGCAACACGAGCGCGGAAATATCGAGGATGGCGGACAGCGTGCCGCGCGAATCGAAAAGCGGCGTGGCGTTGCAGGTGAGCGGAATATGCGTGGCATCGAAATGATCGATCTGATGCACGGTCAGCGCTTGGCCCGTCGTCAGCGCCGTGCCGACCGCGCAGGTGCCCGCGCCCGCCTCGCTCGATTCCGCGCCGAGGTACAAACCGGCACGGCGCAACGCGGCGTCCGTATTCGAATCGCCGATATAGTCGACGGTCACGCCGAGCGCATCGGTCAGCAGCACGACGTAGCCCATGCCCGCGACCTGCTCGTACAGCGTCTCCAGCCCGTGCCGCGCGATGCGCGCGAAATCGTCGATTCTCTGCTGATGCTCGATCAGACGCGTGTGCGGCAGAATGCACGCCTCCTGCATGCGTGACGGATCGAGTCCGTATTGATGCACGCAACGCCGGCACGAACTCTGGATGATGCCGTCGTGCGTGCTCGCAAAGGCGTTGGCGTCGGCGCGCGTGGTCGCCGCAACGACCGCCTCGATGTGTTCGCGTTGCCGCATGTCCATCGTGCTCTCTCTTTGGTGTCTCAAGCCAAAGAGGCGCTCGTCGTCGCCTTTTATATCGCGCGCGATGCGGGTTTATGTCGGAAATGTCACCGCACGCGACGTCGTTCAGGCCATATGATGCTCGAATCGACCGGACGCGTCATGCGGCAAGGTCGTTGCGGACGCAGCAATCCCTGAGGCGATAACAAGACAAGAAGCGGGAGACTGACGATGGCGAAAATCGCTTACGAAGACTTCGAGCGGCAAGTCGTGCAGCATCACATGATCAGAGGAAACGTGTACGAAAACGGCGCGGCGCTCGTGGAGCGCGCGAACCTGTGGATCACGGAGCATGGCGTCGATGTGCTGAACGTCGAGAGCCTTTCGACGTTCGGCGCCGGCGACGATACCAGCGTGAGCCACTGATATTCGGGCATTCGCGTCTGGTATCGCATCGAATGAAGACGGCTTAGGGAACGCTTAGCCGCGCCCGAAGAACGGCATCTTGGTCGCCATCACGGTGTGGAACAGCACGTTCGCGTCGAGCTGCAGATTCGCCATGTAAAACACCGACTGGCCGACGGCTTTCACGTCCATCATCGGTTCGATGGCGATCTCGCCGTTCGCCTGCGGCACGCCCTTCGACATGCGCGCGGACAGTTCGGTGAACGCGTTGCCGATATCGATCTGACCGACCGCGATGTCGTACTTACAGCCATCGAGCGAGGCGGATTTCGTGAGACCTTGCACCGCGTGTTTCGTCGATGTGTACGCCGCCGCATTCGGACGCGGCGCGCTCGCGAAAATCGATCCGTTATTGATGATGCGCCCGCCCATCGGCGATTGCGCTTTCATCGTGCGGAAAGCCTGTTGCAGGCAATAGAACATGCCGTTCAGATTCACGTTGACGACGCCTTGCCATTGCTCGAGCGTCCAGTCCTCGAACGGTCCTGGCGGATTGGACACGCCCGCGTTGTTGAACAGCAGATCGACGCGGCCGAAGCGTTCGACGGCGGTGGCGAACAGCTTTTGCACGGAATCGGGGTCCGAGACATCGGTCGGCACGGCGAGCGCGCGGTCTGCGGCACTGGATTCGTTCGCGACCGCATCGAGCGGCTCGGCGCGGCGGCCCGCGAACACGACCGACCAGCCGTCGCTCAGGAGCGCGAGCGCCGCCGCGCGGCCGATGCCGCTGCCCGCTCCGGTAACGATGGCAATGCGTGAAGACTGGTTGGCTGCGTCCGACATATGCACGTTCTCCTGTTGTCATGCGCGCGACGGTCGAGCGCGCGCGGTGAAATCGATCGGGAGAACATTATCGGGGTTCGCTGCACTTTGGTGTTAGCGGCTACGCGAGGCTTCCTTGGTGACGCTACCCGCCGACGCGGTGTGAATCGCGTTGCCGTCGCAGAACACGGCGGTCATGATCATCGGCACGACGGATTTGACGACCGCCGTGCTGCCCGATTCGCGCACGCGTTCTTCCACGGCGTCCGCGGGCGCCACCAGCACGACGCCGTAAGCCGATTCGCTGACCGGCTGGCCGCTGCCCTGGCGGAACATCGCATCGCCTTGCTCAGAGCCGAGCACCGCATACACGCGATATCCATACGCCGTGAGGCCATCGCTTCGGGTCGGCCTGAAGGCGTTGACGGAATTGGCTTCGACGCGCATCGGCGTCGCTTCGATCGACTGATCCACGCGCAGCGGCGCAATGAAGCGATGCACGGCGGATTTGCAATCGAGCTGCGATTCGATCGGTTGCGCGATGCAGACGGCGGGCGCGAGCGCACCGGCGATGACAGCGAGCGCGGAAAGCGTGGCGAGCGGAGCGGTTTTCATGGCGGCGTGCACGTAACGATGAAATCGACGATAGGCGCAATCGGGCCGCATGCGTCTCGCGCGGCACCGGTTTCGAGGCAAATAGCGAGCCAAAAATTTAGACTCGCCGCTCGCGTGCGCGCTGGTGGGTTCCCGCAAGGGTCTGGCCAGGGTTTCGTTGGTTTCGGCGTTACGCGACTGCCGGTTGCTTGGCACTTCGATTCCTACAATCGATGTGTAGCAGCGGTGAAGACAGATTCCTGCGATTCGTGATGCGTCGTCTGTGCGCGATCGATCAAACTTCGTTTCGACGCTTTTTGTTGGGAATCGCTATATTCAGGCATTCTCCAAACAAAGACCGGAACATGCCCGCGCTCTCCGATTTTCCCATCACGCGCAAATGACCCGAGCAACATCCCGATCGGATTCAGTTGTATTCGCTGCCGCCGCCGAATGGCGTCAAAGCGTCGATCATGCTCGAAGAAACCGGTTTGCCCTACGAGCCGCATCTCGTGCGTTTCGATAGCGACGACCAGCTCTCGCCCGAATTCATCTCGCTCAATCCGAACAACAAGATTCCCGCGATCATCGATCCGAACGGGCCGGACGACGAACCGCTGCCGCTCTTCGAATCCGATTGCTCCGATATTTCGCGCACGTGGCTGGTCGGCGACGGACGGCCATCCGACGAACAGCGCAAGTTGTATGAATACGCGTATGCGCAAGTCCACACCAACATGGAGATTCTGCGGCCGGGCATGACCTTCAAGGAATTCGCAAATCAGGCGTGGAAGATTCCCGAGCAATTCGTGAAGAACCGCTATTGCTGTCTCGCGCATGGCATCGGCATGGTCGATGAATATCCGTCGATCGCGCATCAGGTCGATTGGGACAGCGCCGGTTACGACGGGCGCTTCGAAGTCGGCATGACGGTGTGCGTCGAGAGTTATATCAGCGCGGACGGCGGCAGTCAGGGCGTGAAGCTCGAACAGCAAGTCGTGCTGACGGAACACGGCGGCGTGCCGCTCACGAACAGTCTGTTCGAAAACGACTGGCTTTAACGAGCGCTGCATTCATCAACATCAAAGGAGACGACATGTCAGGCAATCGCGGAGTCGTGTATATCGAGCCGGGAAAGGTGGAAGTGCAGAATATCGCGTTTCCGGAACTCGTCGATCAATCCGGGCGCAAGGCCAATCACGGCGTGATTCTGCGCGTCGTCGCGACGAACATTTGCGGGTCCGATCAGCACATGGTTCGCGGCCGCACGACCGCGCCCACCGGGCTCGTGCTCGGTCATGAAATCACCGGCGAAGTGGTCGAAGTCGGCTCGGACGTGACGACGCTCAAGAAAGGCGATCTCGTTTCCGTGCCGTTCAACGTGGCGTGCGGCCGCTGCCCGATGAGCAAGGCGCAGAACACGGGTGTCTGTCTGAACGTGAATCCGGCGCGCGGTTATGTCGATATGGGCGGATGGATCGGCGGACAGGCGGACAGGCGGACAGGCGGAATTCGTCATGGTGCCGTATTCCGATTTCAACCTGCTCAAGTTCCCCGATCGCGATCGCGCGATGGCCAAGATCCGCGATCTCACATGCTTGTCCGGTGCGTCTCGAACACGCGCGCCGCGTGGGTTTCGAGACGGTCGATCTATCTCAGGACGCGTCGCTTGCCAAGCAGATCGCCAACTTGCTGGGCGAACCAGAAGTAGATTGCGCGATCGATTGCGTCGGCTTCGAGGCGCGCGGCCACGGCCATGCGGGTTCGCAAGCCGAAGCGCCCGCGACGGTGCTCAACTCGTTGATGGAAATCACGCGCGCGGGCGGGAAAATCGGCATTCCGGGGCTGTATGTCACCGACGATCCCGGCGCGGTCGATTCCGCCGCGAAGCACGACGTGCTGTCGGTGCGCTTCGGGCTGGGCTGGGCGAAATCGCATTCCTTCTTCACCGGTCAGACGCCGGTCATGAAGTACAACCGCAATCTGATGCAGGCGATCTTGTGGGACCGCCTGAATATCTCCGAAGTGGTGAACGTGACGGTGATCGAGCTGGATCAGGCGCCCAACGGTTACGCGGAGTTCGATTCCGACGTGCCGAAGAAGTTTGTCATCGACCCGCACGGAAGTTTGAAGGCGGCGTGAACTGGAATGCAAAACGCCGGCTGCGAGGCCGGCGTTTCGCTTTTATTCCGCCGATGCGTCGCACGCCTGCTTGAACGCGACCGCACGCCAGCGATTCGTCTCCAGCGCGACGAGCCGTTGCAGCATCACGAGACCGAGCATCGCGAGTCCGAGTCCGAGCGCAAAGTCCGCATGCACGCCCGCACGATCGACAATGGCGCCGCCCGCCGCCGATCCCGCCGCGATCGCCACCTGAATGATGCTGACGAACATCGCCGATCCGGCTTTGGGTAAGTCCGCCGTGCCGCGCTGAATCCACACGCTGAAGCACAGCGGCATTGCGCCGAACGCCACGCCCCACAGCAGCATGCCCGCCGTTTCGCCGATGGTCGAATGCTGGAGCAGCAGCATCGACGAGATAGCGACGAGCAGCAGCAAGATCATGAAGGCGACGGATTTCTTGAGGTGATCGGCGACCACCATCGACATCAGCGCGTTCGAGAAGAAACCGATCAGCCCGAAGCCGAACAGCAGCAGCGTGATGGCGCTCAGCGAAAAATCATGCTCGAGCAGCGGCGCGATATACGTGTACGTCGAAAAATGCGCGCCGAACACGAACGCGACCATCAGGAGACTCAGGCGCGCGTGCGGACGGCGCAGCAAACTCATGAAGTCCGACACCCGCAGCGCCGATGCCGATGGCAGCGACGGCACGAGCATCGCCTGCGTGAGCAACGCGATCGCCACGAGTCCCGCCGTCGCGGTAAACGACATGCGCCACGACGCGAACGACGCAATAAACGTCCCGAGCGGCACGCCGATGACCGTCGCGCACGTCACGCCCGCGAGAATGATCGCGGTAGCGCGCGCCGCATCCTTTGGCTGCACGAGGCGCGGCGCGGCGGCTGTTGCGAGCGTCCAGAAGCCGCCGAACGCGGCGCCGAGCAATGCGCGTCCAACGAGCATCACGGCGAGATTCGTCGAGAACGCGCTCACGATATTGGCGACGAGCAACACCGCCGTCAGCAGCAAAAACACGATCCGCCGATCCATCCGGCCCGCACTGACGATGAGCGTCGGCGCGAAGATCGCGGGCATCACGCCGGGCGTCGTGACCATGAGGCCCGCGACGCCGTCGATACACCGAGATCGTGCGCGATCTGCGGCAACAGGCCGACGGGCAGGAATTCGGCGGTCACGAAGGCGAACGCGCTGACCGCGACCGCGATGACGGCGAGCCATTGACGCATCGTTGTGGACGCCGTTTCTGTTTCTAAAAACGCGGAAGAAGTAGGTGTATCGATTTGCATGAAAACGGGAATGCGGGATTGAAAAGTTGACACTGTAGGTCGGGTCCGGCGCGGGGAAAAAGCGCTGTGCACCGAACAGAGTTGACAGCGAGCGCGAACAATCCGGCGATCCGGCGCGCACGCCACGCTCGGTAGAATGTGCCCAAATTGTTAAAACAGGATTAGTCGTGAAAATCGACGGCATCATCTTTGATAGTGACGGCCCGCTCGTCGATAGCGAAACCTTGTCCGCCAAGGCAATCGCCGGAATTCTGGCGAAGGGCGGCGTGTCCGTCTCGATCGACGATATTCTCGAACGCTTTCGCGGCACGCGATTCGCGACGTTCGCGGCAGAACTGCTCGGCGATTATCCCGTGACGAGCATCGAAGACTTCGCGTACGCGTTTCGCGTTCGCAGCGTCGCGCTCTTTTCACGCGAACTCAAGCCGATGAACGGCGCGCTGGCGCTGGTGAGCGGTATTCGCATCGAAAAATGCGTCGCGTCAAACGGGCCGATGGACAAGATCGAAACGTGTCTCGGCGTGACGGGCCTGCTGCCGCATTTCGCCGGCCGCATTGCGAGCGCGTACGACGTGCAGTCGTGGAAGCCCGATCCGGGTTTGATTCTGCACGCGGCATCGATGATGAACGTATCGTCCGATCGATGCCTGCTCGTCGAAGACAGTCTCGCGGACGTGCAGGCCGGACTCGCGGCGGGCGTGTCGGTCGTCGGATACTGCCTGAGCCCGAAGGCCCAGGCGGCGTTGCAGCATCGCGTGCCGGTGATTCAGGAACTGGCCGACCTGCGCGCGTTCCTGTTATGAACTCTGCACGAAGGCGAGCAGATCGGCGTTGAGCACGTCCGCGTTGACCGTCAGCATGCTGTGCGAGAAACCGGGATACGTCTTCAACATGCCGTTTTTTAGCAGCTTGATCGACTTCAGCGCGGCATCGGCGATCGGCACGATCTGATCGTCTTCGCCGTGCAGCACGAGCGTCGGAACGGAAATCGCCTTCAGGTCTTCGGTCTGGTCCGTCTCCGAAAACGCCTTGATGCCTTCGTAATGGGCCTTCGCGCTGCCCATCATGCCCTGACGCCACCAGTTGTCGATCACGCCCTGATGCACCGTCGCGCCCGAGCGATTGAAACCGTAGAACGAACCCGCGGGGACATCGACGAAAAATTGCGCGTGATTATCGACGAGCGCCTTGCGAAAGCCATCGAACACGTCGATCGGCAAGCCTTCGGGATTCGCTTCGGTCTTCAGCATGAGCGGCGGCACCGCGCTCGCCAGCACGGCCTTGGCGACGCGCCCCGCCGGTTCGCCGTGCTTCGCGATATAGCGCGCGACTTCGCCGCCGGTCGAATGGCCGATGTGAACCGCGTTCTTCAGATCGAGCGCTTCAACGACGGCGAAGGCATCGGCGGCGTAGTGATCCATATCGTGACCGTCCGATACCTGCGACGAGTGGCCATGTCCGCGCCGATCATGCGCAACCACGCGATAACCCTTCTGCACGAAGAACAGCAACTGCGCATCCCAGTCGTCGGAAGAAAGCGGCCAGCCGTGATGGAAGACGATCGGTTGCGCGTCTTTCGGGCCCCAGTCTTTATAGAAAATCTCGACGTGATCTTTGGTCGTAACAAACGGCATGGTTATCCTCACTCGTTGAAGGGTTGGAGCAGGTGGCGAGTCGCGCTGAATCGAGCGATACGCGCGTCGAGGTAGAACAGTACACGGTTGCCGAAATTAACGAGCAAATCGTGCACGCGCGTATGAAAAAGGGCGCGGAACGTTACAGTCCGCGCCCTGCTCTTTCCGTCATAAGCCGATTACTTAGCGAACAACTGGCTCATATCCTTGAACGCCTTGAATTCGAGCGCATTGCCGCACGGATCGAGCAAAAACATGGTGGCCTGCTCGCCGACTTCGCCCTTGAAGCGGGATATACGGATCGATCACACTGCGTGCCGAACGACTTCAGACGCTCCGCCAGCGCTTCCCACTCGTCCCATTTCAGCACGATGCCGAAATGCGGCACCGGAACGTCGTGGCCATCGACCGGATTGCTGTTGAGCTTTTCCTGCGACGGCATTTTCGGCTGCTCATGAATTACCAGTTGATGGCCATAGAAATCGAAATCGACCCACTGTTTGCTCGAACGGCCTTCCGCGAAACCGAAGACTTCTCCGTAAAAACGGCGGGCGGCGGGCAGATCGAACACCGGTATGGCGAAGTGAAAAGGCGAAAGGCTCATTTTGGCAAGACCCGGTTAGGACGTGGAAGAACGAGTTTAATGTTTCAAAGGAAAAGACACCACTTTATATTTTTGAACTGAGTCCAAATATTTTTTTATGATTCGCGGGGCTTTTAAGCGCACTAGAATTTATGCATCGCCAACGCTTTCATAAGAGAAATTTGTAGATGATTCGAGAGCTCAAGACGCTCGTCGCGGTCGCCCGCGAAAGCACGTTCGCCGCAGCCGGCGACAAGATCGGACTCACGCAAGCCGCCGTCAGCGCGCAGATGCAACGGCTCGAGGCCGAACTCGGCCTGACTTTGTTCGATCGCAGCGGACGCGCCGCGCATCTGAATAAAACGGGCGAGCAGATTCTGTCGCAGGCGCAAGCGCTGATCCGCATGTACGACACTCGGCACGACGCCGGTCGGTCATGCATCGACGGTGCTCGTGAGCGTCGGCGCGATTGCCTCGCTGCAGCGTTCGCTGCTGCCGGATGCGCTCGCGAAGTTTCATCGGCAATGTCCGGAGGCGAGATCGCGCGTCATTCCGAGTTTGTCGATGGAGCTCGTCAATCTCATCGATGCCGGCGAAATCGATATGGCCGCGATCATTCGCCCACCCTTCGCGCTGCACAAGGACCTTCGCTGGACGACGCTCGCAAGCGAACCGTTCCGGCTGATCGTGCCGCGCAACGCGCCCGAGCGCGACTGGGTCGAACTTCTCTCGACACGCCCGTTCATCCGATACGACCGGACATCGTTCGACGGGCGGCTCGTCGATCGCTTTGTGCGCGGCATGCATTTTTCATTGCAGGAATTGTGCGAAGTCGGTGAACTCGAGGCGATCGTGCGGCTCGTCGCGAATGGCGTGGGCGTCGCGCTCGTGCCGGAGGTTGCCACGCACAAACGATGGCTGGCCGCCGTGCGCGCGATCGATCTGGGCGAGCACACGTTTCATCGCGAGGTCGGGCTCGTGTATCGCGCGGGCGAAAGTTTGAGCGAACCGGCGCGCCTGCTGACGAATCTCATCACCGGCTTGGCTGGCATTACGAAGAAGGACGACGCGTAACTTAAGCGCCCTATCCGTTGCGCGCGTTCATAGAAAGAATCGACGGATTCCGGGTCGCGCACTCACGCTTCATGTTCTAGCCTTGATAAAACTGACAAATATTGGGCTGTGCGATGAAAGCGCGTTCCGGCTTCGAAATTTCTCTTCCGGCCATATTGCTCGGCGCGGCGTGCCTGTTGTCGATTCCGACGCTGGTGCTGGCTGTCGTCTGGATTTTTATCGGCATGGTCTGCCTCGGGCACCGCGAACTCAACCAATTTCCCGCCGATGGCGTGCCGCGCCACTGGCAGCGCGGCGCGCGCTCATGGCTGCTGTGGTGTTATCACATCGCGTGGTGGCCGTGGTACATGCGCGCGGATTTGTCGTTCGCCTGCGCAAGCACGCGGCTCATCCTCAGACGCCGCCGCATTTCCCGCGCGCAGCCGCCATCCGACGATACGAACAGCCGCAAGCGCAAAAACCGTTAGCACGTTGCCCGCGGATAGCTTGGTCATCTGGGCGCTGCGCACATTCAAGACGCGCATGACGCGTTCGCCCGTCGGGTTCAGAATGGCCGTCTGACGCGCGAATTTCACACGCCGGCTGAAAAGCGTTTCGCATCAACGAGTTGGCCCGGCGATGCTCAGGATATCCACAGTCTTGAACACAGTTTCAGTGGATAACGATGATCCGCACGATGGTGACATCATGACCGCCCTAGCCCGCTCTTTCCAACGTCTCGCTCCTGCCGCCGTGCTCTCGGCGCTGGTTTGCATCGCCGCTTACGGCGAAACGCCTTGCCCCGGCTACGTCGAAACCGATGGCGGCAGCGCCTTCGATCTGGCCGCGATCATCAAGGACACGGGCTCGCCCCAATCGGCGCTGACAAAGGTGCGCAGTGCAGTATCGAAAATCGATGCAGGCGGCGGATGCGCCGCTTTCTTCGATACCCACGCCTGCGAGGAAACGCTCACGCTCACGCACAAGGCGATCGCCGCGCTTCAGGCGTGTTCGTCGAAAAGCACGACGCACGGGAACCGCGCGCATAAAAAAACGCGTGCCGCTTGATTCGGCGACACGCGTTTCGCATACTACAGCAGCGGCTAAAGCTTAGCGATCCAGGAACGGACGCAGTTTGTCAGCGCGGCTCGGATGCATGAGCTTGCGCATCGCCTTGCTTTCGATCTGACGAATACGTTCGCGCGTCACGTCGAACTGCTTGCCGAGTTCCTCGAGCGTATAGTCCAAAGCCGTGTCGATACCAAAGCGCATACGCAGCACCTTCGCCTCGCGCGGCGACAACGCGTTGAGCGCATCGTCGATCGCGGCGCGCATGTTCGCGTGCACGGCGGCATCGGCGGGAGACGCCGCGCCCTGATCTTCGATCATGTCGCCAAGCGTCGCGTCGGCGTCTTCACCAACCGGCGTTTCGAGCGAAACCGGCTGCTTCGCAATCTTCAGAATGCCGCGGATTTTCTCTTCCGGCATTTCCATGCGCTCGGCCAGCACCGACGGATGCGCTTCCTGACCGGTCTGCTGCAGGATTTCGCGCGAGATGCGGTTCAGCTTGTTGATCGTTTCGATCATGTGAACCGGCACGCGAATCGTGCGCGCCTGATCGGCGAGCGAACGCGTCACGGCTTGACGCACCCACCACGTCGCATACGTCGAAAACTTCCAGCCACGGCGATATTCGAACTTGTCCACCGCCTTCATCAGACCGATGTTGCCTTCCTGAATCAGATCCAGGAACTGCATGCCGCGATTGACATACTTCTTCGCGATCGAAATGACCAGACGCAGGTTCGCTTCGATCATTTCGCGCTTGGCCTGACGCATCTTCAGCTCGGCCGCCGTCATCTGACGGTTGATGAGCTTCAGTTGCTTGAGCGGCATCGACACGACGGTTTCGATATCGATCAGCTTTTGTTGTTCGGCCTGAATAGCCGGCAGGCTGCGCTCGAGCGACGCGCTGTATTGCTTCGAACCCGACGATGCGCGCGTCGTCCATTCGAGGTCCGTTTCGTGACCGACAAACGATTTGACGAACTTGTCACGCGGCATGCCGCAACGATCCACCGCGATCTGCAACACGCGACGTTCGATCTCGCGCACGTGCGCGACTTGCTGCTGAGCATCGGCGCACAGCCGGTCGATGGTCTTCGCCGTGAAGCGGATCGAGCCGAGTTCGCGCTGGATTTCGGCGCGCGCTTTTTCGACGGCCTTCGCTGCGGCTGCGCCGGAACCCTTCGCACTGCTCGCCTGTTCGGCCAGCTCACGCACACGCCCGAAAATTTCGAGGCAATCCGCTTTCAACTGCTTCAAGCGCGCTTCGTTAGAAGCGCTGGAATCGCCGTCGTCGCTGTCGGAATCATCGGAGTCCGTATCGATTTCCGATGATTCCGTTGTTTCGGAAACCGAAAGATCTTGCTCGACTTCGTCGTCTTCCTTGAGGCCATCGACGAGATCATCGATCTTTAGTTCGCCCGATTCGACTTGCGCGGAATCCGCGAGAATCGTCGCGACCGTGGACGGGCACGCGGCGATCGCCTGGATCATCTCGTGCAGACCGTCTTCGATACGCTTCGCAATCGCGATTTCGCCCGCGCGCGTGAGCAGCTCGGTCGCGCCCATTTCACGCATGTACATGCGAACCGGGTCGGTCGTGCGGCCGAATTCCGAATCGACAGCGGACAACGCGTTTTCCGCTTCTTCGTCCGATTGCTCGTCGGACACGACGGTCGGCGCGTTTTCGCTCAACAGCAGCGTTTCGGCGTCGGGCGCCTGTTCGTACACGGCCACCCCCATATCGTTGAACGTGCTGATGATGGTTTCCATCGAAGCCGTTTCAGCGAAATTATCCGGAAGGTGGTCGTTGATTTCCGCGTGCGTGAGGTATCCACGCTCCTTGCCCAACTGGATGAGCGCGCGCATTTGACGCTGACGCTCTTCATTCTGCTCAGCGGTCATCGTGGCATCGGGCAGAATGATGCCGGCCTGGCCCTTCCCTTTGCTCGCTTTACGGCCCGCGGTTTTACGCGCCGACGCGACGATATCCAGATCCGAATCTTTCCGATCAAAACTTACCATACTTTCTCCTCGACAGGTTTGCTCGGCGATGACAGGTTCCCCGGAAGCGGACATAAGGGCAGATATCGATCACAGCTTCGATCACGGACGGCTGGCTGAGAATCGCATCGAGCAAAACAACACAAACCGCAGATGGGTCGCAGTTTGCGTTTTTCAATCGCCTTTGAAGGCGCAACCTTAAAGTATATCAGCTAATGCTGCGCCGCAGCAGGTTTTTTGATGTACTGAATCTTCATCCCTTAAACGGTATTGATCTGATCATTCGGTTTGCAGGCGCTTTGCGAGGTTGACGGAGCCGAGCAAGGCGGTCATCGGGTGAACGGCGTTTCGATCGTAGGCGATGGCTGTAGGAGGCGAAGCCCGAAGGTCGGCATTTTCGTCTATGTGCTTCATCTTCAGAAAACGTTTCAGATCGTCCAGACGTCCTTCCGTACGTGGTTGAGCGCAGCGGGTCGTCACATCGTTCGATGCTTCCGGTTCGAGCGGCAGGATCCGCCCGCTCCGTAGTGCACCAGTGAAGTCAGCAATCCTGTGGCCCGCATGGACACGTGGCGCGTGTTCATCGCGATGATGGATGGTTACTGCGCATCGGCTGCGACGTCGTATGTGCGCAGCCAGTCATGGTTGACGAAGCGTTGCCGACGAGTTCTTTCACCGCTTCGCGTGCATCGGCTGCGCGTTCGTCGCGTGCCGTGTTTTCAACAATCTCGGCCCGCTTTGAGCGCACTCGGAACGCAAAGTCCACCGGTGCGCCCAGCAAGGTGCCCAGATAGCTGATCGGATGCGTCGCCCGACGGATATGGTCCCAAGACGCTTCAACTACGTCGGAAAGGCGTTTGGCGTATTGGTCAGCCTCCCGCATCAGTTTGAAAATCAAAAAATCACGAAAACCCAGAATCCGCAGGCGCTGAAGATCAGCGGGAACACGTCCTGGTTGTCTCTTCTGATTAGTAGGGAATAGATTTTTATAATAGCACCGTTTGCCACTGTGGCAAACGGATGGGCCGAATTAAGCGCAGACGTGGCGTGAGTGCCGTCGGTCTTGTCGTTGACGGCACTCACGCGCTCGGTCGCAGGCTCGACCAGCTCGAGCGGCGTGGCGGCCTTAGCGGTGAGGTGCAAATATGCACGTCCGAAGAGCCCGGCTGCACCATAACGCGTTTGAGGCGGTCGCGTGATCAGTCCAGAGATTTCGAGATCATCGAGACTGCGATAGAACGTGCTCATGGATTGCAGCGCTCGTCCGGTTAGCAATTCGCGTCGGGCAAAGATCGCGGCGTAGGGTCGCCCGACATCGACGGTACGTGCCAATGCGGCGAGCAACGCACGAGCACGAGCGGGCAGGGCGACGACGTGATTCGCGCGATGGGCAGCGCGGAAAATGACCCACGGTAGGTTCGATTGATCGCACACGTAGTCATCGAGCACCTGACGATCTGCGTCATGGCCCGGCGGGGCTGGAGGTTTTGGGCGAGAGTGTTCCTCGCCTGCAACGGAAAGTTGCGCGATATGCATGTCAAATACATCCATTTCGAAAAATGGAGGGCGAATACTTGACTGCCGATCGCGTTCCGCTAAACTTCGAGTTGCATACTCGTGACCCGATTGGCGCCGGGGAGCGGACGGGCGATAAACGGTTAAGCCCGAATTCAAAAGCCTTCGGTTGGCGCCGAAGGCTTTTGTCTTTTTAGCGTTTGTTTCTTACATGAGTGACATCGGAAAGCTGAGTTATTTAAGTCTCTGATTTTTAACGGGTTTCTACTAGAGCCCGGGATGGCTAGCCGACCGTTTGTTTATAACTCGTTGATTTTTCAGTGAAACCTACTAGAGCCTACTCTTGCTCGGTTTCACTTAGCGTCTTGTTGATGAAGTTGGCAATGCGTTGTCCCCATTGCTCGGCTTCGGTTGCATCCTTGTCGAAGAAGCGAATGCCGACCACGCCATTTCGCGTGGATACCTCGCACACATTCTTCCGGCCCGATCGAACCACGGTCGAACTCGGTGCGGCTACTTTAGGCTTTCCCGCTGCAAGCGCGACAGCCTTGTCCTGCGTGAAGTTATCATCGTCGACGAGACGACGCACGGCCTCCACGACTTTCTCTGCTTTACCTGCTTCGGTCAGCGCGGCTAGCTTTTGTGCCGCGTTGCTGCCGAGACATTCCGGTCGCTCTGCCAAAGCAGCCTTGGCTGCCTCTGGCAACGCATCGAACGAAAAGATTCGCGTCACGTGACTCTTGCTCAGTCCTGCGCTTTCCGAAATTTCGGTGCGAGACAAGCCGCTCAATTCCTGCAGCCTTTTAAAGTTCCAGTACTTCTCAAAGTCCGTTAGCGACGGTGAAAGCAAGTTCGAGAAGAACGCCGCAAACTCGATCTCGCTCTCCTCGATCGAGGCGACGTTCGCGCGGATCGCACTGCGCCCTAACTCGCGATAGGCCGTCACGCGGTTGTGACCGGCAACGATCTCGAATCGTCCTTCCGGCAGCGCGCGCACCAAAATCGGCGTGGCGAGCGCGTGCTGGGCAAGATTGCTCTTCAACTCCTGGAACTGCTCAGTCGTCAGCTTGCGCCGGCGTCCCGCAACTTCCACAAGTGCGTCGAGCGGCACCTCGAGTGCCGCCCGCTCTTCAAGTTGCGACTCCAGTTCCTTGATCCGCGCCTGCGCCGTGTTGATCCGATGCTGCGCATCCATCAAACGACCGGGCGAGGTTCTCGGTTCCGTGTTCACCGGACGAGTCGGGCTCGCCTCAGACGGCTTGCTGCCGATATTGGCCGTTTTCGCGAGTAGTCTGTCCCCGATGCCCATTTACGCTTCCGGTTGGTTCCACGCGCGAACGAACTGCGCGTCGAGGTGTTCCGCGAGCCGATCTAGCGGCTCCTTGAATCGGTTGTACGCGGCCGTGCTGCCGTCCGGCTTCGACAGGTCGTACACGGTCGACAGTTGCGCCGATGCGCCCTTGGGAACAGTGGATTCGGGAATTTCGAATGGCAGGACATGATCGCCATAAGCTTTCTGCAGCCAACCCCGCACGACGCGCGACACATCGTCCGATTTCGCCTTTGTCATGATGACGTTGACGAAATCAAAGCGCTTTTGCTCGAGCACGCCGGGCAGTTTTTTCGTGATGTCGGCGAAGAGATGCCAGAACTGTGTCGAACTGGCGAAGTCGAGCGCTTCGGGGGGGCAGGGCAGCAGAATCGCGTCCGATGCGAGCAACGCGTTAATTGTCAGGTAACTGAGTGCAGGCGGCGTGTCGATGACCACCGCGTCGTATTCTGCGGTCAGCGGCATCAACCCTTTTCGCACGATCTCCCAGAACTCAAAGGTGCTGTCGTTCAGTACCTTGGCGGGAATCTCAAATTCGGCGTCGAAAAGCGAAGACGACGCCGGAATCAGGTCGAGGTTGTGCCAGTACGTCTCCTGAACGGCGTACTGCAGCGTGGTTTGATCGCCGTAGATCAGTGGAAGAAGGGTCTGATCGTCCGAGATTTCGGCGTCGGGCGCCCAGCCGCACAATTGCGTCGTCGTGCCCTGGGGATCGCAGTCGATGACAAGCACCTTGCGACCGAGCAGCGTCAACGCCTGAGCCGCCGATACTGCCGTGGTCGTCTTCGCCACGCCGCCCTTGAAATTGGCGATGGTCACGATGCGCCCGCGCTTGCCCTCCGGCCGGCGCACGCGCTCCTTGGTTGCGCGGATCCACGTCAACGCTTCTTCGAGCGTGAACTCCTTGCTCCGGCCCGCGCCCTTGGACGTGCCGGCCGGCAACTCGCCCTTGGTCGTGAGGTATTGAAACCGCTGCTTGTCGATGCCGCAGAGTAACGCGACTTGCGCGCTCGTGAATGTCGGCGCGCTTTTGCGCGGATACGGCTCCAACATTGCATCGCGGATCTGGTTGAGGATATCGGTGGCTTGTGCGGCCACTCCCAAAAGCGTTTCGATCGAAACGGATTGATCGACTTCGGGAAGCCGAGCGCTTAGCATGGAATTTGCGGTCACTGGCGGGCCTGAGTAAGCAAAAATTCTTCGGTTTGTGAGAAACACAGCTCAAACCAAAGAATAAACGCCCAACCGGTAAACTTCAAGTAAACTCTGAAGACTTCGGGAAGGTTTACCGGGTGTTTTTACAACACCGCGCGAACTTTGATGGCTCGAGCGCAGTGAAATCTTAGTCTTTTTCGGGGCGTAAACTTCGGCGCAGGAGCGTTTCCGAACCTAAAAACCGCCCGGCTTCGTCCTGTTGCAAATACAGCGCCGTCGTCGTGAGCCTAGCGTGGCCGAGTCCCGCTTGGATTTCGCCGAGCGGCGCACCCAGGCCGAGCGCATGCGTCGAATGCGTATGACGGAGCCAGTGCGTGCTGGCGCGCGTTAGATCATGGCCCGCGCCGGGCGTCGCGGCACCGAGCAGGCTCGCCGCTTTAGCGAATAAGGCCTTAAAGAGTTTACCGATTCCATCGGGCGAAATCGCCGAGCCGCTGCGGAATTGCGCGAGAATCGGCGTGCCGACGGGGCAGGAGAGGGCGGCGGGCAAGCCGCGCATCGACAGATTTTCTTCCAGCGTTTCGATGACGGCGGGTGAAAGAAGAACCGTGCGCTGCCCGTCACCGACGCTCAATCGCCAGACCGGATGCGGAAAATCCGGAAGTCGTCCGACTGAGAGCGCGTCGGTTGTCGCCGCGGAGAGTTCGGCGCGCCGCAAGCCGGTCGCGTAAGCAAGCAGCAAGGCCAGGCGATCGCGGTGTTCGGCGAAGGAATATGCATCGCGCGTCGTCGAATCGAGCACGAATTTCCACTGTTCGATACTCAGCGCCCGTGCCGACGACTCAAAAACCGGTGGCGCAACCACGCGATCGACATCCGCAAATGGATTGACCGCCAGATAACGCGCCTCGACCAGCCATTCGCACATCGCGTTCAGAATGGCGCGCGCGCTTTCGCGGCTACGCTCGGAGAGCGGCCCAGCAAACGGACGCCACGTTGACAGGCATCGCTCGATACGGCCCTTTGCTATCCAGTGCGCCGCCGGTTGCGGATTCGCGAGAAAAGCGCCGATGTACTCGGCACAGTCGTCCTCGTCCAACGAAGACACGGCTTTGCGCTTTTCGATCGGCGCCCACAGCAGCAGCCGCTCGGCCTCGCGCCGATAAGCCCGCCGCGTGTGTTCGCTGGCTGAACGAGCCTCGAGCCACGCGCAGACAGCGTGCAGATCAGTATCAAATGGCGTTAAACCCGCCACGCGATTCGTCCCTTTAGAGCCATTGAGCAAAACGGGGACACTGAGCGCCTCGAGCGGCGCGATGGCGTCGTGGGAAACAGGCTGCGCCAAATCCGGCGACCACTGTCGACGCGGGACAATCGCCCGTTCCGAGAGCGTGTGGGACAGCGCGCCCGCATGCATCCGAAGCCAATCGACCACGCGCTGCGCGCCCTTCGGCCCGAGCCGAGGCACGCCCGCGTACCACCGATGCCGCTTCGTTTCGATCCGCTCGATCACATCGCCGATCGTGGCGAGCCCTGCCACCGCAAGCCGCGCGGCAATCGCCGGTTCGAACCAGCCATCGACGGGATGATCCGGACGCGGATCCTGAACCAGACTCGCCTCCATGCGCGCGAGCGCATCGGCCTGCCGGCGGCGCAGACGCGCGTTGCGCGCCGCGCGGCGATCGAGCGCGGACGACGATTGTGGCGGATATTCCTCTTCATATAGAGTGAGCAGTTCCGATTCGCCGAACACGCCGTCCGGATCGACACGCTCGCGAAAATCTTCGAGCGATGGCGCGGGCACATCCGCGAGGTCATCGGAAAGGGGAATGCTGCCCGGGCGCAGCCGCAGCAGGCGGGCCGCTTCCGTGTCGTGCGCGCGACACGCAAGCACCGAAAGCATGTCGCGCAGCGCGGCAATCAGCCGCCGCGTATGCCGCACGTCGACGGTCGAATCGCCATAGGATGCGTGGAGCTGCGCATCGGCCACGCCATCCAGATAGCCACGATACAGGGCGAAGTGCTGCCGCGTCAGTCGTCCCGGCGCTTGTATGCGTGCCGCATCGCGAGTCGTTTCTCTTTTACTATCAGTCATTTGCGGCGAGGTTATCAACCGGCTTCAAATTTGACAAGAAAAATCGCTACATCTGATAAGTGGAATTATCAGTAGTGCACGGCGCGCGGCTTGGCGATCGCCCATGCTTGAATGTTCATTTGACGCGGCGCATATTGCGAGCACATCCATCGCCGTTCTTGTTGGAGACACGTGCCGATGCGCGATCCTCGATGCGCCGAGTTCAAGCCGCAGCGCCAGGACGACGATTTTCGCCCGAGTTTGCCGAAGGTGTACGCGTCGGCGCACGTACCCGCGGGCGGCCGATGGTTCCGCCGCTTTCTGGCGTTCGCCGGGCCGGGCTACATGTATCGGTCGGCTATATGGACCCGGGCAACTGGGCGACCGATCTTGCCGGCGGCGCGCGATTCGGCTACACCTTGCTCGCTGTCATCCTGTTGTCGAATCTGATGGCCGTGCTGCTGCAGGCGCTCGCCGTGCGGCTGGGCGTCGCGAGCGGACTGGATCTGGCGCAGGCGTGCCGGAGTCACTATTCGAAGCCCGTCAATCTCATGTTGTGGATCGCGTGCGAGGTGGCGATCGTCGCGTGCGATCTCGCCGAACTGATCGGCACGGCCATCGCGCTGAAATTGCTGTTCGGCATTCCGCTGATTGCGGGCGCGCTGCTCACCGCGCTCGACGCGTTCCTGCTGCTTTTGCTGATCAACAAGGGCTTTCGCCTGCTCGAAGCGCTCGGTTTGACGCCGCTCGCGCGCATCAAGGCGTACGCGAACGCGGGCGTCGATCCGAAAGTGATGGGCATGGGCCCGGTGCCGGCATCGAAGCGTTGTCTGGAGCGCGCGGGCTGGAGCGATATAGACTAGTAAGCACGAATAGAAAGAAACAAGCTGAAGAGTGAATTTAAATGAAATTTAAAAGAATTTAGAACCTAATAACCGAAACTAAGAATTAAAAATCAGAAAACAAATTTGCGGAAATTTTAAAGAAAAACCGTGGTGAATGTGTGTGATTTTTGTGTTAAAAATCAGTTTGTGTGCAATGCTTGCAATATAGCTTAAATAAGAAGCAAATATGGACAAGGGGTGGCTATTTGGTACGAAAGATAGGGGCTGAAATAGGCTATTTATAGGCTACAAAAAAAGGTTAGGCACAAGAGAGCAAAATTCAATTAGGGTTAGGAAACAATGCAAAGCAATTCCAAAAGGTATAAGGATTAGGTTGTTCAAAAAGCCAAAAGGATTTAAATCTTGCAATTCACCACTATAAAACCAAGCACAATAAGGATCAATGCTTCACAAATTTCGGCCACTTCAATCCCTTCAAAGAACAATTAAGAACTTTCCAAATTCAACTTGTAGTCGAATTAGGAAACTACCAAAACCAACTCACTTCCAATTAGGAAAGTTATCAAATATGCTTTAGGAAACTTCCAAATATAATTTCTTCAGCTGCAAGCAACGAAAAACATTCCCAATAATGCAATTTTCCAGCAGCACAAATCACATCACATTCGAGCAAGATGCCAAAAATCGAATTAGCCAACAAAGATTCGAAAACCGTGAATTTTTTTTTTTCAAGCGCCGTTTTTTTTTTCGAACGCTTCTCCTTCTTTTTTTTTAAAAGCAAATAACTTCAACAATATAATTCCAGAAAAATTCGAAACCAACCAATTAATTCCAAGAGGTACAATTTCGGGCAACAATTCTTCAAGAATTCAAGAATCTTATGCAATAAATTCAAGATTTCCAAGATTCTTCTTCACAATGCCAAGAACTTCAAGAACGTCAATAATATCAAACCAAGATTTCAAGATAAGCAAGATGTAGGCTCAAGAACTTCAAGAAAATCAAGGTTTCAAGGCAAGAATTCAAGAAACAAGTGTAGGATGCAAGGAAACAATGAAAGATGGATACGGATATCAGAGCAGATAGTCGGTGAGTATTCGTATCAGCATTTTGATTTATAAAATGTTATGGTGTTGTTTTTTGAATGATTTTCAATTATTGTTTCAACTACTTGAATTACTTGATTCTTTCTCTTTTTGCGTTTTTTTCCTCTTTCGCGACCATGTTCTTTCGAGATGCATGTTGTTAATAGTTAGGTGCTACGTGGGGTATCTATTTCGGTACACGGCCGGTGTGATATTGAACGCATGCTGGACGTGGTTAATATGCATCTTCAGATGCCTGTACTCGGATAGACGTGTAAACGCACGGAAGTCACTTACCTATTTGTTTGTATTGATTGTACATGATCATTTGTCTGCCTTGATTGTAATTATTTGCTAAAAATGCCATGACCCTTATTTGTTAAACTAATATGGATCTCACTGGACTTTTTAGCTCATTACTCTCTATTTCTATTCGTATTTGAGGAACAGATACAAGTTTTAGCTAGATGGGACCCACTCGAGGATATTCGCTGGATGATCCAAGACTAAAGTGTACAAGTACTATTTTTGACCTAGATGTAGGTTTGTAATATTGTATGATTATCGAGGTAATATTATTGTACAAATTGAGGATAATAGTTCATTGCTTTTGCAAATTTTATTGGTACCGCTTGAATGCTTGCTCGACCACCCGGCACAAGCCGGGCGGGCTGGCAACCCGGGCTCGGGCCCATAAATGGCAGCCCCGGGTCGGGGGCGCCACAAATAGTATCAGAGCAATGATTTAGGGACAACAACCCCATAATGTTAGAATTATTTAAGTTATGATCTTTCGAGATTGGTGCTTAGGTCATGATCATTAGAGATTAAGATTGAGGTATCAGAGTGCGCAGTGAAAGCGTGATGACCTATAAGCAATAAGTTGATCCCTAAGGATTGGTGTGCATACGGGAAAGTAAGTGATGAACACTAGGAAATAAGATTGAAATTTCAATGGATGCTTCTAAATATAGATATCAATTCAAGAATGAATTTCGAGGACAAAATTCCTTTAAGGAGGGGAGATTGTAGCATCCCCAAATTTCGTACGAAAATAATAAGAATTCTATTGAAATTATAATTAACAAATTGGGTTCAATTGAATAAGAAAGAAAAGAAATGGGGTCGAAGTATGATTTTTGAAAAACTATACAAAATATCTTCTCCTAAAAAATAGAAAATAGAAAGTGATAATTGTAGAATTTATGATCCCAGCAATGTCCCGCCTGAATGTAGCTTTGTGCCTTTGCCACGGCCTGATGCGCCGAGCGTCCTGGGCGGAAGCCATAACTGGAGTCCGAGAGCGTCGGGTCCCACTGCCTTGCGGCAATACCGCCTGCTGGACGAACCGATCGAGTGCAAAAGGAATGCCGAGCTTGCGCACGCCACCTCCACCTTGATGGCTATGGACTTCGCAATCATCTGCTTGCTCGTCCGACCGGGTAGGCCTCGTATCTGGTTTCTGTTCGTCAGGTCGTGGCCTTTGCTACACGCTTCCTTCAGACCCCGCCTCGCGACGACGCCCTTGCGTTTCACTAGCCCTTCACCACCATCAGGTTGGACAGGGGACTCGCACCCCCCCCAAGCTGTTGCGCATGCTCAGCGCACAAAAAACGGCGGCCGAAGCCGCCTTTGCCTGATTTCGTTTCTGTTGCGCGTTAATTCGTGGGCCGCGCGCCGCGCATGCGCCAGCCGACGATCGCGAGCGATACGCCCGATAGCACGGCCGCAAGCAGGACGTAATAACTCGGCGCGAGCTTGTCGCCCGTCATATGGATGAACGCCTCGACACGTGAGCGCGGGCATCGGTCCGGAATACGCGGCCTTGAGAATGCTCGCGCCGGCCTGCAATACGACGAGCGATGCCACCGTCGGATGCGCCTACAGCCACGCAAACATCGGATAAATCGCAACGCCCATGAAAATCGACGTGCCGAGCATGATGCGAATGCGGCCGAGCTTATCGGACAGCGCGCCCATCAGCGGCGAGAAGATGAACTGCAATCCGCGGTCAAGCAGTTGCAGGACGTACACGCCGACCGTCGATTGCGCGACGATGCCGATCGCCAGCACCAGATTCGCCCATTGATTCGAAAACGATGCGCCCGGCTCGCTCACTTTCGTCTGCGCCCGGTTGGCGATGAACTCCGGCGTTTCATCCAGATGCGAACGGATGTAATAGCCGACCGGCCCGATCAACAGACTGAACACGAACGGAATGCGCCAGCCTCAGCTTTCGAGTTGCGTCGGCGGCAGCCACGCGGACAGCAGTGTGCCGAACACCGCCGCCAGAATGGCCGCCAGGCCCTGACTCGCGAACTGCCAGCTTGCGTAATAGCCGCGCTTCGAGGCGCTGTGCTCGACCATGAACGCCGTCGCACTGCCGAATTCGCCGCCGACCGCGAAGCCCTGAATCAGATGCGCGAGCAACACCAGCAGCAGCGCCGCGACGCCGATCTGCTGATACGTCGGCATGACGGCCATCGTGAGCGTGCCGATCATCATCAGCAAAATGGCGAGCGTGAGCGCCGCTTTGCGCCCTTTCCGGTCGCCGTAGACGCCGAGCACGATCGCGCCGAGCGGACGCATCAGAAACGAAATGCCGAATGTGCCGATGGCGAGCATTGTCGAGAGCCATTCGTCGTTCGACGGAAAGAACGCCTTGGCGATCAGCGCGGCGAAGTAGCCGCAGACGAGAAAGTCGAACCACTCGAGCGCGTTGCCCACCGACGACGAAAACACGATGCGTCGGACCATCGATTTTGAAAGCGGCGGCGCGCTTTCGGGCTGCTGCGCGTGCAAGACGCGATCGTTCATGTTTCTCCTCGACTTTTGTCTGGATGTGCGGCACCCTTTCGCTTGGCAGAGCCCCAAGCGAAATGCGCGTTTTCGTTTGTTTTTATTGAGGCGAACCGTCTCCGGCTCGCCTTGGTTTTTTAGAACCCGGCGGCGAGTCCGTCACGCCGGCTGTCGCTGGCCGCGACGTAACCGCGTTCCGGATCGTTGCGGTCCAGCTTCCAGATGTACTGGCCGGAGCCGAAATCCATATACGGATCGTCGATCGACTTGATGGTGTGGCCGAGTCCTTCCAGCGCGCGCACCGTTTCGATATCGATGGTGAAATCGCGGTTCACCTTCCAGCGCGGCGCGTCGCACGCAGCCTGCGGTTGCTGGCCGTAATCGAGCATGCGCACGATGGATTGCAGATGCCCTTGCGGCTGCATATCGCCGCCCATCACGCCGAAACTCATCACGGCTTCGTGCTTGCATCGACCTTTTGCGTGAGGAACGCGGGAATGATGGTGTGGAACGGACGCTTACCGCCTTCGACCGCGTTCGCGGATTTCGGATCCATCGAGAAACCGCAGCCGCGGTTTTGCAGCGCGATGCCCGTACCGGTACCACCACGCCCGAGCCGAAGCCCATGTAATTCGACTGGATGAAGCTCACCATTATGCCGCGCTCGTCGGCAACCGACATGTAGATGGTGCCGCTCGACTTCGGCATGCCGAAGTCGAATTGCGTGGCCTTTTTCGGATCGGTAAGTTTCGCGCGCTCGGTGAGGTACGTGTCGTCGAGCATCTGCTCGGGTGTAACTTCCATCGAACGCGGATCGGCGACGTAGCGATAGACATCGGCGAATGCGAGTTTCATCGCCTCGATCTGAAAATGCTGCGACTCGATGCGATCGACGGTCGGCGCGCTCACATCAAACTTGTCGAGAATGACGAGCGCGATCAGCGCCGCGATGCCCTGCCCGTTCGGCGGAATCTCGTGCACGGTGTGGCCGCGATAATCCTTGCTGATCGGCTCGACCCAGTTCGCGCGATAGTTGCGCAGATCGTCCATATTGAGCGCAGCGTCGCCTTCACGCGCGAACGCCGCAATGCGTTTGGCGATCTCGCCTTCATAAAACGCGCGCGCCATGCTTCGCGATATGCCGCAACGTGTTCGCGTGCCCCGGAAAGCGCACGAGTTCGCTCACTTCGGGCGCGCGGCCACGCGGCATGAAGACGTCCGCAAAGCCCGGCTGATTCTGAAGCTCCGGCGCCGCAGCCGCCCACTTGTAAGCGACGATGCTCGCTACCGCATGCCCGCGCTCCGCGATTTCGATCGCCGGCTCCATCAGATCCGCGAACGGCAGCGAACCGAACTTAGCGTGCAGCGCTTCCCAACCGGCGATGACGCCCGGCACCGTGACCGCGTCCCAGCCGCGCTTCGGCTGACGCGCAAGGCCGTTTTCCTCGCCGTACTTGCGGCGGAAATAATCGATGTTCCACGCCGCCGGCGATACACCCGACACGTTTAGACCATGCAGCTTCTGGCCGTCCCAGACGAGCGCGAAGGCATCGCCACCGAGTCCGCACGACACCGGATCGACGACCGTGATGGCCACTGCCGCGGCGATGGCGGCATCGACGGCATTGCCGCCTTTCCACAGCATGTGCAGACCGGCTTGCGCGGCCAGCGGATGCGACGTCGAAACGATATTGCGGGCGAACACCGGCAGACGCGGTGTGGGATACGGGTTTTGCCAGTTGAAGCGAGTCATGGGAAGAATTCCGGAAACACGTGCCGCGCGAAATGCCGGCGATAACGTTGCGAAAGGCAAAAGCGAGATATTGCATTGCCTACTTAATCTGAAACAAATTCATTTATCGCATGAATTAATGCGGTGCGTACATGAGTACGGGGTCAACGCGTAACGCCCGCGTTTGTGTGCACTGCGCTATGAACTTCAAGTTGAATCTTCGAATTCCCGCTTTCGTCCACCCGCTTCGTCGCGTCCCAAAAGTCAACGCCAAAATTTTCGGGCTGAGTTTGGCACTCGTCTGACGCTTGCCTACAATCCCAATTCTCGGCATCCGCAGTAACGAAATCCGCGCGATTGCCCGGCCGTTTTCAGCTTTCCCATACAACGTTTCGATGCAAAAAGACCCGGCTCACAAAGCCGGCTGCTTATGCCGCTCGGTCGTCATGGAGAACACAATGCTGAGTCCGCACGAATTTGCCACGCTGCTATTGGTTCAGGAATCGCCCCATCAGGTCGACATGGAACGCGAGGAACTCGACGCCCTGCTCGAACGCCAGCTCGTTCAGCTCGAAAATCTCGCATCGGGACGGCAGCAATGGCGTCTCACCGCATCCGGCGACTCCACCATCAAGGCTTTCAAGCGGTTCTCGTAGCAGGTTCGGGACGCGGCGCACGAGCCCCGTCCTTTCTCCCTTTCCCTTCCGAATGTTCTAGCCGCCGCGCAGCGTCGGATCGACGTCGGCACGCCAGCTCAGCGCCTGCGAACGCCGATCCAGGAAGAAGTTCGCCCACTCACTTTGCGCCTGCGGACTCGGATTCGCCTTGAACGCGCCATACCGCGACGCGA
>LFMX01000059.1 GCA_001184405.1 Candidatus Burkholderia humilis | reverse complement strand
TCGACGCCTGAAACGCGCAATAGCGGTCCTTCGGCAACGCGCCGTGTTTCTGCGCCACGTAGGCGTCATAGAAAGCCGAGTAGACGGACTGCGCGTCCTGACCGTAATTGACCGCCGCCGTGCCGCACATTTCCTGCAGCGCGCCGAAGGACGGCGCACCCAGCGTGCCCTGAAGACTCGGCGTGCCGACGCAACCGCTCAGCGCTGCAGCGGCCAGCGCGCCTGACAAAACCCACGTTCGCATTGCTTTCATCCTTTACCCGCATGACGTTCGAATTGAGCCGCCAGTATCGAACGAGCCGCCTGTTCGCGCCACTCGGCCAAATGGCATAGGCCGAAATGCATTCGGGACGCGCCGGCCTTGCTGCGCAATGAAAAACGTCGTTTTCGCCTATGCCATTCGGCCGAGTTGTCCGCGCCGCGCGGCTCCGATAGATTGCGTTTGCGGACGTCGCCCGACGAACGCAGGACTTCGGAGATCAACATGCAGGATCAGGTCATCCTCGCGCTCGATCAGGGCACGACCAGTTCGCGCGCTATGGTGTTCGATCGGAACGGCAATGTCGTGTCGGTGGCGCAAAAGGAGTTTCAGCAGATTTACCCGCAGCCGGGCTGGGTCAAGCACGATCCATTGGAAATCTGGTCGACGCAGGTGGGCGTCGCGGCCGAAGCGGTCACGCGCGCGGGACTGAATGCATCGGCGATTGCGGCGGTCGGCATTACGAATCAGCGAGAGACGACCATCGTGTGGAATCGCGAGAGCGGCACGCCGGTGTATAATGTGATCGTCTGGTAGGATCGGCGCACCGCCACGCTATGCGACGACTTCAAGGCGCACGGCCTCGAAGCCACAGTGCACGCGAAGACCGGCTTGCCCATCGACGCGTACTTTTCCGCGACGAAAATCCGCTGGATTCTGGACAATGTCGAAGGCGCGCGCGACACGCGCGCGACAAGGCGAAACAAGGCAAGCTCGCCTTCGGCGCCGTCGATAGCTGGCTCATGTGGAATTTCACGCGACGCTCGCTGCATGTCACTGACATCACGAACGCGTCGCGCACCATGCTCTTCAACATCCACAAGCGGCGCTGGGACGACGATCTGCTCGACGCCTTCGACATTCCGCGCAGCATGCTCCCCGAAGTGCGCGGATCGTCCGACATCTACAGTTCGACGCAAGGCGCGGTGTTCTCGGCAGACATTCCGCTCGCGTCGATGGCCGGCGATCAGCACGCCGCGCTGTTCGGCCAGATGTGCACCGACGTCGGTATGGTGAAGAACACGTACGGCACGGGCTGCTTTCTCGTCATGAACACGGGCGACGCGCCTATCGAGTCGCGCAATAATCTCGTCACGACGATCGCGTGGCAGATCGACGATCAGGTGAATTACGCGTTGGAAGGCAGCATCTTTATCGCGGGCGCGGTCGTGCAATGGTTGCGCGACGGGCTCGGCATCATTCGTCACGCGCGCGATGTCGAAGCGCTCGCGCGCAGCGTGCCGCACAACGATGGCGTCTATCTCGTGCCCGCCTTCGCGGGTCTGGGCGCGCCGCACTGGAACGCGCGGGACCACACGTCCGGGCATATCGCGCGGGCGGCGCTGGATTCGATCGCGTATCAGTCGCTCGACGTGTTACGGGCGATGGAAGCGGATTCAGGCATCCGGATCGCGCAATTGCGTGTCGATGGCGGCGCGTGCGCGAACGATCCCCTGATGCAGTTTCAGGCCGACATGCTCGGCGTCGATGCCGTGCGCCCGCGCGTCGCGGAAACAACCGCGCTCGGCGCGGTGTATCTCGCGGGCCTGGCGGTCGGTTACTGGAAGAAGGATGTCGATGAACTGAAGGCGCAGTGGCAACTGGACAAGCGCTTTACGCCGGGCATGGCTTTCCGATGTCAACGCGAGTCTTGCAGGCTGGTGACGCGCCGTCAACGCCGCAAAAGCATAGGCGGACGCATGAGCGTCGCGCTCAGGACAGCACATCGCCGAAATCCCCGCGCACGCCGGCCTCGACCAACGCAGGCAACTCATCCATATGCCGCATGATTCGCGTGATGCCCACTTCATGCAGCACTTGCGCATAGCCGGACGGAATATGACTCGCGCCGACGAACGCAATCGTCTTCATTTCGGCCGAGCGCGCCGCCGTCAATCCGGCGACGCTGTCTTCGACCACCAGACAGCGCGACAGATCGACGCCCAGCGTCTCGGCGGCGAACAAGTACACGTCCGGATAAGGCTTGGGCTGCGCCACCTACTGCGCGCTGAACACGCGCGGCCCGACGATTTCATCGAGTCCCGCGCGCCGCACGGACGCTTTCACGCGCTCCATCCGGCTATTCGATACGACCGCCACCGGCAAGCCGCAACGTTCGAGCGCGGCGCGCACGCCGCTGATCGGCCTGACCGATTTCGCCAGTTCGACCGACACGCGCGCCTCGATCGTATCGACAAAATCGGGCGGCATCGTGATACCGTATTTCGTTTCGAGATTGAGCAGAAAGCGCGACGTCTGCTGTCCGAATGCGGTCTTTACGCTGGGCTTGAAGTCGATGCCCGGAAACGTCTCGCTGAGTACCTCCAGCATCACGCGATCCGCGATGATTTCGCTGTCGACGAGCACGCCGTCGCAGTCGCAAATGAGATGGTCGATCATGGTGCCTCGTCTTGCTCAAGGCTATCAAGCCGCCATGATAGCGCTCAGCACGCGTCGGCCACCTTTGCATCGGAGGAAATGCGGGGCGTGTCCAGGCGCGCAGCCAGCCACGTGAGCGCGAGCGCCGCAATCGCGCGACGGCCGCGGCCCACGGCAACGCATCGAGGCCATAGCCATGCGTGAGCACCACGCCGCCGAGCCACGCGCCGCCCGCGTTGCCGACATTGAACGCACCGATATTCAGCGTCGATGCCAGATTCGGCGCGTCCTTCGCCTTTTCGACCACGCGCATCTGCAGCGGCGGAACGGTCGCAAACGCTGCGATGCCCCACAGGAAAATCGTCACGATCGCGGCGACCGGGCTGTGGCTCGTCTTCGCGAACACGGCCATGACGATGCCGAGCGCGATCAGAATGCCCATCAGCGAGCGTGTTGCCGATCGTCAGACCCACACCGAACAGCACGAGAATCAGCGTGACGGCGCGCGGCGAGAATCCGCTCACCTGTTCGAGAATCGGCGCGATATACGTGAACACGACGAACACGCCGCCGAAGCCGAGCACGGTCATCGTGAGTGCGAGCCAGACTTGCGCGTCGCGCAGCACGCGCACTTCGCGGCGGAGTCCGCTGGGCGCGGCGTCGTGGCGGTTCGGCACGAGCGCCGTCACGCCGAGCGCGGACAGCACGCCCAGTCCCGCGACAATCCAAAACGACGCACGCCAGCCGAATTCCTGTCCGATGAACGTCCCGAACGGCACGCCCAGCACATTCGCCAGCGTGAGGCCCATGAACATCAGCGCGATGGCGCTCGCGCGCTTTTCCGCCGGCACGAGCGATGCCGCGACCACTGCGCCGATGCCGAAGAACGAGCCGTGCGCGAACGACGTGACGACACGCGCGATCATCAGCAGGCCGTAATCCGGCCCGCACAAAACACGTTGTCGGCGATGAACACGAGCATCAGCAATTGCAGCGCGAGCTTGCGCGGCAGCTTGGCGGTCAGCACGACGAGCAGCGGCACGCCAACCGCGACGCCCAGCGCGTAGCTGGACACGAGCAAACCGGCGGACGGAATCGACACGGACAAGTCGTGCGCGACGTTGGGCAAAAGGCCCATGATGACGAACTCGGTCGTCCCGATGGCGAATGCGCTGATCGCCAGCGCGAGAAGTGGTAAGGGCATGATTTTTCCGGCAAAAATTTAGCGTCGCGCAGTCACGAACTCGACGACGACACCCGCCGCGAGCCGCACGAACAACTGGCGTTCGCGCGCAATCGGCACTTCGGTTTCTTGATAGACGTAACCGTGGCAATCGAGCCGTTTGATGAGCGCGGCCCATTCGCTTTCGTCGTCGATACGCAAGGCGAAATGGTCGATGCGCGCCGCACCCGGCCGTTCGGCGGATGTCGCGCTGCCCGAAGCAATCAGATGCAGCGCAGGCTTACCGTTCAGATACAGCCAGTAACCGCCCACGCCGAACGGCGGACGCGGCCTGACCTGCAAGCCGGCGACATCCACGAAAAAGCGCATGAACGCCGCGCAGTCCGGCGCAACGACGGTGACGTGATCGAGTTGCATGACGCGAATTACTTCGATTCAACTGGCCGCCATTCTGTCGTGCACGCTTGAATTTGAGAATTGGGCTAGCCTTTGAATCATTGTCAAAAGGAACTTGAAAATGACGATGGATCGTCTGGGCGACATGCGCCTGTTCGTCGAGGCAGCGGCGCTCGGGAGTTTGTCGGCAGCGGGCCGAAAGCTCGGTTTATCGCCGGCGGCGGCGAGCGTGCGGCTACTCAAGCTGGAAAAAGCGCTGCACGCACGGCTTTTCGAGCGCACGCCACGCCAGCTTCGTCTCACCGACGAAGGCCGGATTTACTTGCAGCACTGCCGGGTCGCGCTTCAGGCCATCGACGATGCCGAAGCCGCGCTGCAAGCCGGGCAGAATATCGTGCGCGGCAAGGTGCGCATTTCGGCGACATCGGATTTCGGACGGCACATGCTGTGCGGCTGGCTCGACGAATTCGGCGCGCAGCATCCGGACGTGAGTTTTGCGCTGATGCTGTCGGATTCGGTGTCGAATCTGCTACTCGAAGAAATCGATCTGGCGATTCGCTTCGGCGCACCGCCCGACAGCGGCCTCGCCTCGCGCGTGCTGGCGCCGAACCAGCGCGTGCTATGCGCATCGCCGGAGTATTTGGCGCGAAGAGGCACACCGACCACGCCCGCTGAGTTGCTCGGGCACGATTTCGTCGTCGTGGTCACGTCGAGCGGACCGCTCTCGGAACTCAACTTCATGCGCGGCGAGGAGCGCTACGCGTTTTCGATGCCCGTCGCCGATTCGTGGGAATCCAACGACGGCGCGCTGGTGCACGCACGAAGCCGCCGTGCACGCACTCTTTCACGCGAACCGTTACATGGCGCCGCGCGTACGCGTGCTGCTGGACTTTCTCATCGAGCGTTTCGAAAAAACGACGCACGAGTTGCTAGGCGATCTCGCCTATCCGCCGGACAAGCGTCCGACACATCAGGAATGGACGTCAGAGCTATAATATTAGGTTAAATGCAGTAAAAAGCGGTAAAAATACCGCAACGCCCTTTTTTCCAATCTCTTATAAAACGCCCCCAGGTTAACCACTGTGACCGGCAACCCTTCATGACCAAGAAAGTTTATGTAAAGACCTTCGGCTGCCAGATGAACGAGTACGACTCCGACAAGATGGTCGACGTACTCGGCGCGGCGGAAGGCCTCGTCAAGACCGACACGCCCGAAGACGCGGACGTCATCCTCTTCAACACGTGCTCGGTGCGCGAAAAGGCCCAGGAGAAAGTGTTCTCCGATCTCGGCCGCGTGCGCGAACTCAAAGAAGCGAACCCGAATCTGCTGATTGGCGTCGGCGGTTGCGTGGCGAGTCAGGAAGGCGAATCGATCGTGGCGCGCGCGCCATATGTCGATCTCGTGTTCGGGCCGCAAACGCTGCATCGTCTGCCGCAAATGATCGACCAGCGCCGCGCCAGCGGTCGTCCGCAAGTCGATATCACGTTCCCGGAAATCGAAAAGTTCGACCACCTGCCGCCCGCGCGCGTGGACGGCCCGAGCGCGTTCGTATCGATCATGGAAGGCTGCTCGAAATACTGCAGCTATTGCGTGGTGCCATACACGCGCGGCGAAGAAGTGTCGCGTCCGCTCGATGACGTGCTCACCGAAGTCGCCGGTCTGGCTGATCAGGGCGTGCGCGAAATCACGCTGCTCGGGCAGAACGTGAATGCGTATCGCGGCGCGCTGACCGTGGGTTCAAGCGAAATCGCGGACTTCGCGACGCTCATCGAATATGTCGCGGATATTCCGGGCATCGAGCGCATTCGCTACACGACGTCGCATCCGAAGGAATTCACGCAGCGTCTCATCGATACCTACGCCAAGGTACCCAAGCTCGTTTCGCATCTGCATTTGCCGGTGCAGCACGGCTCCGACCGCATTCTCATGGCGATGAAGCGCGGCTACACCGTGCTCGAATACAAGTCGGTCATTCGCAAGCTGCGCGCGATTCGCCCGGATTTGTCGCTTTCGACGGATTTCATCGTCGGCTTTCCCGGCGAAACCGAAGACGATTTCAACAAGATGATGGCGCTCGTCGACGAGATGAGCTACGACACGAGTTTCTCGTTCATCTACAGCCCGCGTCCCGGCACGCCCGCCGCCAATCTGCACGACGACACGCCGCGCGAAGTGAAGCTCAAGCGTCTGCAACATTTGCAAGCGACCATCGAAGAAAACGTGCAGCGGATTAGCGCGTCGATGGTCGGCAAGATCGAGTGTATTCTGGTCGAACGCCCGGCGCGCAAAGATCCGAACGAACTCGCGGGCCGCACGCAGAATAATCGCGTGGTCAATTTTCCGGCGCCAGTGGCGTCGCACGCGCGTCTGATCGGCCAGATGATCGACGTGAAGATCGTGCAGGCGTATCCGCATTCGCTGCGCGGCGAACTGGTGTTCGCACCGGAAACCGCCCTTGCTCATTAAAGACAGGACACTTTGAAGAACGCTCCTACGCAGCATCTGGAATTCACCGCTCCGCGCGACGACAACGCGCGGCTCGCCAACCTCTGCGGCCCGCTCGATGAAAACCTGCGGCAGATCGAGCAAGCGCTCGACGTGACGCTTTCTCGGCGCGGCCACAAGATTTCGATTCGCGGCCGCGGCGCGAAAGTGGCGCTCGCGGCGCTCGAAAACTTCTACAACCGCGCGCGCGATCCGATTTCCGTCGATGACATTCAGCTCGCGCTGGTCGAAGTGCGTCACGCGACGCATCGCGCGAAGCAGGCACGTGAAGAAAGCAACGGCGCGGAAATCGATCCGCGTTTTCGTGGCGATCCTGACCATCCGTTCGATGAACCGAGCGCGACGATCGATCTCGGCGAAGACGAAGATCACGGCCCGAAGCTCTACACGCGCCGCGCCGATCTGCGCGGACGCACGCCGGCGCAGCGCGAGTATCTGAAGCAGATCATCGCGCACGACGTCATTTTTGGCATCGGGCCGGCGGGCACGGGCAAGACGTATCTCGCCGTCGCCTGCGCGGTCGATGCCTTGGAGCGCGATCAGGTCAAGCGCATCGTGCTGACGCGTCCGGCCGTCGAAGCGGGCGAGCAGCTCGGGTTTCTGCCGGGTGATCTCGCGCAGAAAGTCGATCCGTATCTCCCGTCCGCTCTATGACGCGCTTTACGATCTGCTCGGTTTCGACAAGACCGCGAAGATGTTCGAGCGTCAGATGATCGAAATCGCGCCGCTCGCGTATATGCGCGGACGCACGCTGAACCACGCGTTCATCATTCTGGACGAGGCGCAGAACACCACGCCCGAGCAGATGAAGATGTTTCTGACGCGTATCGGCTTCGGCTCGAAGGCGGTCGTCACCGGCGACACCACGCAGGTCGATTTGCCGCGCGGCCACAAGAGCGGCTTGATCGAGGCACAGCATGTGCTGTCGGAAGTGCGCGGCATCGCCATTACGCATTTCACGTCGGCGGATGTGGTGCGGCATCCGCTGGTGGCGCGCATTGTCGAGGCTTATGACGCGCAGTCGCAGAAAGATGCGGCGTTGGCCGAAGCAGCGCGCCAATCGCAGACAAAATCAGAATGACGCAGCGCCTCACGTTGAACTTGCAGTTTCCCGCCGCGAAAGCGTATCCGTCGCACAAGGCCGTGTTGCCGCGTGCGACGGTTTCGCGCTGGATCAAGGCGTCGCTGTTCGCGGATGCCGAACTGACCGTGCGTTTCGTCGATGAAAAAGAAGGACGCGTGCTGAACTGCACGTATCGTCAGAAGGATTACGCGACGAACGTGCTGACTTTTGCGTACGCGGAATCGGAAGACGATCCGGTGACGGGCGATCTCGTTTTGTGCTGCCCCGTTGTCGAGTGCGAGGCGAACGAGCAAGGCAAGCCGCTCGAAGCGCACTACGCGCACTTGATCGTGCACGGCACGCTGCATGCGCAGGGCTACGATCACGAGATCGAAAGCGAGGCGCAAGAGATGGAATCGATCGAGGCGGATATCATGCAGTCTCTGGGTTTTTCCGATCCTTACGTGCCGATTCCGGACGCCTGAGCGCATCGAAAGCGATCGAAGACCCGTCCACTTCCGAATGCCGTGAACGACACGTTGCCCGATCCCATCGAGATACCCTGCGCGGACTATCCGCCGACACTCGTCGAAACCGCCCTTCTTACTGACGATGAACTCGCCGCGTCCCGCGAAGCGGCGCTCGCGCATTGGGATCGGAAATCGGATTTGTGGCTGTTCGGCTATGGCTCGCTGATATGGAATCCCGATTTGCCGACGCTCGAAGCCGTGCGCGGCAAGGTGCATGGGTATCACCGCGGATGTATCTGTGGTCGCGCGTGAATCGCGGCACGCCGGAGCAGCCGGGGCTCGTGTTGGGGCTGGATCGCGGCGGATCGTGCACCGGCATGGCGTTCCGGCTCTCCGGCGCCGATGCGATCGAACATCTCGACGTGCTCTGGCGACGTGAAATGCCGATGGGTTCCTATCGTCCGGCGTGGCTGCCGTGCACGCTAGCCGACGGACGGCGCATCGATGCGCTCGCGTTCGTCATGCGCCGCGAAGCGACGTTGTACACCGGCAAGCTATCCGATCCCGTCGTGCGCACGGTGCTCGGCTGCGCATGCGGCCGATACGGCACGACGCTGGATTACGTCAGCCGAACGGTCGAGGCGCTGCGGGAAAGCGGCATGCCGGATCAGGCGCTGGAAGGATTGTTGCGGCGGTGTCGGCAGGAGTGAGCCTCTGCCGTTTGGCTAATCGGACGAAACCGGCGTTATTTCGCTTTTTTATCGGGTACTGTTTTCATCTGACGAACGACTTCCGCACGGTCGCCGCGATTTGTTCGTCACGTGTTCACACACAGCGACTACGATCAATGAACCCAATGCAACAGAAGCCATGAACGCCCACAGCCATTCGACACGCGCGCCGGAATTCGTAAAAACCTGGTCGACGCTGCAAAATCAGACCTCCGTCCGCTCCATTCGCAACGAGGACGATTACCGGAAGATGGTCGCGCTCGCGAACGAACTCGCCGATCAGCCCGAAGGTGAGGAAGGCCCGCTCGCGAAGCTGTTCGGCGTGTTGACCGATCTCATCGAAGTATGGGAAATCCATCATCCGGACGTGCTGACAACGCAGACCTGACCCATGAACCCCTTTAAACCCTCGCACTTCACCAGCCAATTCATGCGCGCCGCACCACGCAGCCCGCAATTTGCCTTGGTGTATGCTTAACTTTCCGTCAAAACGCGCCCGGGACCTTCCGGGCGCACCGCTATGAACGATCCCTATCCCAGTCGACGCCACACCGAAAAACCTCAGGAAAAACGTTCGCTTCTCGAACGTCTGACCGATTTCATTTCGCAGGAACCCGAATCGCGCGATGAGCTGCTCGAAATGCTGCAGGACGCACACGGGCGCAATCTGCTCGACGCCGATTCGCTTTCGATGATCGAAGGCGTCTTTCAGGTGTCCGATCTCTGTGCACGCGACATCATGATTCCGTGCGCCCAGATGGACGCCATCAATATCGCGGAAACGCCCGCGGAATTCATTCCCTTCGTGCTCGAAAAGGCGCACTCGCGCTATCCGGTCTACGAAGGCAATCGCGACAACATCATCGGCGTGCTGCTCGCGAAAGATTTGCTGCGCTATTACGCCGAAGAGGAATTCGACGTGCGCGGCATGCTGCGCCCCGCCGTGTTCATTCCGGAATCGAAGCGCCTGAACGTGCTGCTGCACGACTTCCGCGTGAACCGCAATCACATTGCAATCGTCGTCGATGAATACGGCGGCGTCGCGGGCCTCATCACCATTGAAGACGTGCTGGAGCAGATCGTCGGCAACATCGAAGACGAATACGACTTCGACGAAGAAGCCGGCAACATCATTCCGACGCCCGACGGCAAATTCCGCGTGCACGCGCTGACAGGTATCGAGCAGTTCAACGAGGAGTTCGGCACCGATTTCTCCGATGACGAAGTCGATACCATCGGCGGCCTCGTCACGCATCACTTCGGGCGCGTACCGCATCGGGGCGAGAAGGTGCGCATCGACGATTTCGTGTTCGAGATTTTGCGCGGCGATGCGCGGCAGATTCACGTGCTGCTCGTGCGGCGCGCGCCGAATCTGCTGCCGCAGCATCATTGAACGGACGACGACGAAGACGAACTGCGCGATTGATGTGCATCGCACGTCCGTTGCGCCACGCCTTCAACGATGACCGCTACCGCACGCACCCGGCGCCACGCGTTTCCTTCGCTGGTTTCGTGGCTCGCGTTCGGCCTTTTCTTCTATCTCTCCGACGAGCTCGATCGGCACTTCAATCTCTCGTTCGGGCTCGTGCCGCTGACGGTGTTGTTCGCGGCGGGCGTGTTCGTCGTCTGGATCGGGCATATCGCGGCGAATGTCACGAAGCGGCGATGGATGCGGCTCGCGCTCTGCTGTGCGCGCCGGTTGTATCGTTCGCGCTATTTTCAGGCCTCGGCCGTGCGGGACTCACGCCCGACTGGTTCCATTTCCAGATGACGCGTGTGCACTATCACCGGGAAGTGGCGCGGGCCGCCGCATCATCGCCTCGGCATCTGCGATGGAACTGGGGCGAGACGGGACCGGCCGTCGGCCCGAACATTTTCAACACGCTCGTTTATGCTGAAGACGACCACCCGCCCGACGTCCTGAATCCGATGGAACGCGCCGTGCAATCCACCGACGTGCGAGCATTCGGCGATCACTTCTTTCTTGTCACTCAGGTCTGGTGAACGGCCACCGTGTTTCACGCCGGACATATTCATCGAGCACAATGCGCCTCGCGCGCTTACTTTCAAGCCTTGACCGCTCTTCTGCCCTAACTCACGACAATGGCCGATTCATCGATCCGCACTTCCACCCGTTTGCGCGAACCATCCGCGTCGCGCAACGCGCTGCCCTTCTGGCATTATCTCGTCGCCGCCGTCCTCGGCGCGGCGAACACGCTCTCGTTCGCGCCGACGCCGCACGGCGGATGGCTCGAGCTGATCATCTTCACGCTGTTCTTCGCGTGGCTGTCGCGCACGAGCGGCTGGAAAAGCGCGGCGGCAACCGGCTGGGCGTTCGGCTTCGGCAATTTCGTGACGGGCGTGTGGTGGCTGTACGTCAGCATACATGTCTATGGCGGCATGGCGGCGCCGCTCGCTGCCGCCGCCGTCGCGCTGTTCTCGCTCTATCTCGCGATTTATCCGGCGCTCTCCAGCGCGATGTGGTCGCTCGTCGCGGGCCGCGCGCGCTTCGGCGATGAAGACGCCGCCACCGCGTGCGCCATCGATGCCTCGCCGCGCCTCATACCCACATGGCACGGCGCGTTCGCCTTCGCGAGCGCGTGGACGCTGGGCGAATGGCTGCGCGGTCTCGTCTTCAGCGGCTTTCCGTGGCTCGCGAGCGGCTATGCACAAGTCGATGGCCCGCTCGCCGGTTTCGGCGCGATCGCCGGGGTGTACGGCGTCGCATGGGTGCTGGCGCTGGTCGCGGCGCTCGTCGTGCAGGCCGTCTTTCACTGGCGTAATACGCGGCGCTATGCGTTCGTGCCCGCGCTCGTCGCGCTGGCGCTGATCGTCGCGGGCGTGCTGCTTTCGTTCGCGCGATGGACGACGCCATCGAACACGCCGCTCACCGTGCGTCTGCTTCAGGGCAACGTCAAACAGGAGATGAAGTTTGAGCAGGCCGGCGTCGATGAATCGCTGGCGCTGTACAAGCGGCTCATCACTGAGAAGCCGGCGGACCTGATCGTCACGCCCGAAACCGCGCTGCCGATTCTCGCCGTGCAAGTGCCGCAAGATCTCGCCACCGCGATGCGCACGTTCGCCAACACCACGAACTCGTCGATTCTCTTCGGCGCGATCGGCGTGACGCTGCTTCCCGATGGTGGCGCGACCGATTACACCAACAGTCTTTTCGGCATCACGCCAGGCGTGAACGATGTGTATCGCTACGACAAGCATCATCTCGTGCCGTTCGGCGAATTCGTGCCGCTCGGCTTTCACTGGTTCGTGCGCCTGATGGGCATTCCGCTCGGCGATCTCGCGCGCGGTCCGATCGCGCAGAAAGCGTTCTTCGTGAAGAATCAGCCGATCGCCGTCGATATCTGCTACGAGGACATTTTCGGCGAGGAAATCGCGCACACGATCCGCGAGCAGGACGCGCCCGCCGGCATTCTGGTGAACTCGACGAATCTCGCGTGGTTCGGCAATACGATCGCGCTGGATCAGCATTTGCAGATTGCGCGCATGCGTTCGATCGAAACCGGCCGACCGATGCTGCGCGCCACCAACACCGGCATGACCGCTATGATCGGCGCGGACGGTAAGGTCGTGTCGAAGCTGCCGACCTTCACGACCGGCGTGCTCGAAGCGACCGTGCAAGGCACGTCCGGACGCACTCCGTATGTGACGAGCGGGAATATCACGGTGATCGTAGTATCGCTAATATTGCTTGCGTTTGGATTCGCGTTCGCGCCGTCGCGCAAGCGCCCGAACTGAAGCCTCGCATTGTCTCGAACGATGCAACGCCCGCGGCACGCGCGGGCGTCGTCATCCCTAAAAAGCCGCAGTCGCCCGTCCATCGGCTAAAATTCAAAGCTTTAGCACTTCCGCCGAGCCTCGGAGCCTCGCTGTCACGAGCATCACTGCGTGGTTTGCGTGGGCAACCGGTCTGCATCAAAGGCAATCATGCTCACTTTCCAGCAAATCATTCTGACGCTGCAGTCCTACTGGAACGACAAGGGCTGCGCGCTCCTTCAGCCGATCGACATGGAAGTCGGCGCAGGCACGTCGCATGTTCACACGTTCCTGCGTGCAATCGGTCCCGAACCGTGGCGCGCCGCTTATGTTCAACCGTCGCGCCGCCCGAAAGACGGCCGCTACGGCGAAAATCCGAACCGTCTGCAGCATTACTATCAATATCAGGTCGTGCTCAAGCCCGCGCCTGAAAATATCCTTGATCTGTACCTCGGCTCGCTCGAAGCGCTCGACTTCGATCTGAAGCAGAACGATGTGCGCTTCGTCGAAGACGACTGGGAAAATCCGACGCTCGGCGCGTGGGGTCTCGGCTGGGAGGTGTGGTTGAACGGCATGGAAGTGACGCAGTTCACGTATTTCCAGCAGGCGGGCGGTATCGACTGCAAGCCGGTGCTCGGCGAAATCACCTACGGTCTCGAACGTTTGGCGATGTATCTGCAAAAGGTCGAGAACGTGTACGACCTGATCTGGACCGAGTGGGAAGAAGACGGCCCGAACGGCAAGGTGTTGCGCCGTCTGACGTACGGCGACGTGTATCACCAGAACGAAGTCGAGCAGTCCACGTACAACTTCGAGCACGCGAACGTCGATCTGCTCTTCACGTTCTTCAAGAGCTACGAGGAAGAAGCGAAGAAGATGATCGATGCGAAGCTCGCGCTGCCCGCGTACGAACTCGTGCTCAAGGCCGGTCACACGTTCAATCTGCTCGATGCGCGCGGCGCCATTTCCGTGACGGAGCGCGCGGCGTATATCGGCCGCATTCGCGCGTTGTCGCGACTCGTCGCGCAGGCTTACTACGAATCGCGTGAAGCGCTCGGTTTCCCCATGCTCGGCAATCCGGTCAAGGGTGATCGCGATCTCACGAGCGACGCGCAGGAAGCGCAGCGTCCCGCGTGGGCGCTGCCGCTCAAGGTGGAAAGCACGCCGCCGGGCGAAACCCGCAACAACGAACAGGTTTGACGAGGCTCGACAGAACAATGACGCAATCCAATCACGCAACGCTCCTCGTCGAGCTGCTCACTGAAGAACTGCCGCCCAAAGCGCTCGGCCGTCTCGGCACCGCGTTCGCCGATGGCATCGTCGAGCGTCTGGCCGCGCGCGATCTGATCGACGGTGCGCCGCAATTCGAAAAATTCGCAACGCCGCGCCGCCTCGCCGTGCTGATCAAGAATGTGCGCGATGTCGCGCCTGAAAAGCAGGTGCGCGTGAAAGTGCTGCCGGTGACGGTCGCACTCGACAAGGAAGGCAATCCCATGCCGCCGCTCGCAAAGAAACTCGCGGCGCTCGGCTTTCCCGATTTCCCGCTCGCCGATCTCGAACGCGCGCAGGACGGCAAGGCCGAAGCGTTCTTTCTGCGCTACGCCGCGCCGGGCGCGACGCTCGCCGAAGGCCTGCAAGCCGCGCTCGATGAAACGCTCGGCAAGCTACCCATTCCAAAGGTCATGACGTATCAGCGCCCGGACGGCACCAGCGTGCAGTTCGTGCGCCCGGTGCAGCGTCTGATCGCTTTGCATGGCTGCAACGTGGTGCCGGTCAGCGCGCTCGGCATCGATTCGGGCGATACGACGCTCGGTCATCGCTTCATGTCGCAAGGCTTCGTCGCCATTTCGAATGCTGACGATTATGCCGACACGCTGCGCAGCAAGGGCCACGTCGTCGCGAGTTTCGACGATCGCCGCAAATCCATTCGCACGCAGCTTCAGGCGTTCGCGGGCGAAGATCGCGTAGTGATGCCCGAATCGCTGCTCGATGAAGTGAACGCGCTGGTCGAATGGCCGGTCGTCTACGAATGCCGCTTCGACGAGGAATTCCTGCAAGTGCCGCAGGAATGTTTGATCCTCACGATGCAGACGAACCAGAAATATTTCGCGCTCACCGATCAAAACGGCAAGCTGCGTTCGCGCTTTCTGATCGTGTCGAATATCGATACGAAAACGCCCGGCGAGATCGTCGAAGGCAACGAGCGTGTCGTGCGTCCGCGGCTGGCCGATGCCAAGTTCTTCTTCACGCAGGACAAGAAAAAGCGTCTGGAAGATCGCGTGCCGTCGCTCGCGAACATCGTGTATCACAACAAGCTCGGCTCGACGCTCGAACGCGTGCAGCGTCTCGAAGCGCTCGCGGGCGAAATCGCGCTGATGGTCGGCGTCGATGCCGCTTTGACGCGCCGCGCCGCACGTCTCGCGAAGGCGGATTTGCAGACCGAAATGGCCGGCGAATTCCCCGAGTTGCAAGGCACGATGGGCACGTACTACGCGCGTCACGACGGCGAGCCGGAAGAAGTGGCCATCGCGTGTTCGGAGCATTATCAGCCGCGTTTTTCGGGCGATGAAACGCCGTCCACGGACGTCGGCGCGGCAGCCGCGCTCGCGGACAAGCTGGAAACGATCGTTGGCATCTGGGGCATCGGCCTTGCGCCGACGGGCGAGAAAGATCCGTTCGCGCTGCGCCGTCATGCGTTGGGCGTGCTGCGCATCCTGCTCGAAAAGAAGCTGCCGATCGATTTGCGCGCGCTCGTCGCAGCGGCGCAAAAGCAGTTTGCCAACGTGCCGGAAGTCGCGGATTCGCAGGACGCCGTGTATGCGTTCTTCATGGATCGTCTGCGCGGTCTGCTGCGCGAACGCGGTTTCGAAGCGAGCGATATCGAAGCCGTGCTGAGCCTGAACCCGACGCGGCTGGATGACATCGTCGCGCGCCTCGACGCCGTGCGTGAATTCGCGGCGTTGCCGGAAGCGGCAGCGCTCGCGGCGGCCAACAAGCGCATCTCGAACATTCTGAAGAAGTCGGAGCAAGGCGCGCCAGCATCGGTGAACAAGGATTTGCTGGTCGAACAAGCCGAGAAGAATTTGTACGCGCAGATCGAACAAGTGACGCCGCGCGTGCAGACGCAACTCGCCGCGCGCAACTACACGGAAGCGCTCACCGCGCTCGCCGCGTTGCGCGAATCGGTCGATACGTTCTTCAACGACGTGATGGTCAACGCCGAAGATCCCGCTTTGCGCCAGAACCGTCTCGCGCTGCTGAACGCATTGCATCAGCAGATGAACTGCGTCGCGGACATCTCCAAGCTCGCTGCATAAAAAAGCTCCGTTATGGTCACGAACAGAAAGCTGGTCATCCTCGATCGCGATGGCGTCATCAACGTCGATTCGGACGCGTTCATCAAGTCGCCCGATGAATGGGTCGCCATTCCGGGCAGTCTCGAAGCCATCGCGCGGCTGAATCAGGCGGGCTATCGCGTGGCGATCGCATCGAATCAGTCGGGCATCGGGCGCGGTTTGTTCGACATGGCCGCGCTCAACGTGATGCATCAGAAGATGAATCGCGCGGTCGCGGCCGTGGGCGGACGCATCGACGCCGTGTTCTTCTGTCCGCATACCGCCGAAGATCAGTGCGAATGCCGCAAGCCCCGGCCGGGCATGTTGCAGCAGATCATCGAGCGATTCGAGATCGATCCGGAAGATACGCCCGTCGTCGGCGATTCCTTGCGCGATCTGCAAGCCGGCGCGACGCTCGGTTTTCGCACGCATCTCGTGCTCACCGGCAAAGGCGAAAAAACGCTCAAGGAAGGTCAGTTGCCCGAAGGCACGCTCGTCCACAAAGATTTGCGCGCCTTTGCGCTCGACTTTCTCGCGCGTCATCACGACTGAAGCGCGAGGCACTCAAGAAACCCATGCGCTTCATCCGTTCGTTGCTGTTGATGCTTTACTTCATCGTGTACACGGTGCCGTACGCGATCGCGTGTTTCATCGCGTTTCCATTCATGCGCGCCGACAAGCGTTATTGGATGGCCGCCGGCTGGTGCAAATCAACGATCATCGTGCTGCGGCATCTGATCGGCATTCGCTACACCATCGAAGGCATGGAGAACCTGCCGCAAGGTCCGGCCGTGCTGCTGTCGAAGCATCATCGGCATGGGAGACGCTCGCGTTTCCCGCGCTGATGCCGCGCCCGCTCTGCTACGTCTTCAAACGCGAACTGCTCTACGTGTCGTTTTTCGGCTGGGCGCTCGGGTTCTTGAAGATGGTGTACATCGACCGCAAGCAAGGCCGCGCGCATGGATGAAGGCGCGTGGGTCATCATGTTTCCCGAAGGCACGCGCACGAAGACAGGCAGTCAGGGCAAGTACAAGACAGGCGGCGCGCCCGTTGTGCCGATCGCGCACAACGCGGGCTGCGTCTGGCCGCGCAATTCGTTCATCAAATATGCGGGTATAGTCACGGTTTCGATCGGCAAGCCGATCGAAACGGCCGGCCTCACGCCCGAGGAAGTGAACACGCGGGTCGAGAGCTGGATCGAAACGGAAATGCGCCGGATCGATCCGCTCGCGTATGACTCGCGCGCCGCGCAGCCGGGTGAAGCCGGCGCCGCGGGCGCAGGCCGCTGACGCGGTCTCGTCAGTATTCCAGTCGAGCCGCGGCGTGCCTTACTCGTTCTTCTCGTCATTCCTGCGCCGTGAGCGCAAAGCCGAACCGATGCAGAAGCCCCCTTCGCGGCAACGTCCCGCTGTCGCGCTCAACAACCTGCAACTCAATCTTCCGTTCGAGCATGCGCCCGCTTTCTCCGGGCCTGCGCCTTTGCGCGGCGAAGTTCCGCCCACCGAAAGCAACCCTGCGCCGACGTCTTCCAAGACCTTGTCCGATGGCTCGCGCATGCGGCGCATCGTGCTTGGCGCGCGAGCGCTGGATTACCGTTTGAAGCGCTCGTCGCGACGGACCATCGGCTTTTGCATCGACGGAACCGGTTTGTCGATTACCGCGCCGCGCTGGGTGACGATCGCGGATATTGAAAACGCGATCGGCGACAAGCAAAACTGGATTTTCAAGAAGCTCACCGAATGGCAGACGCGCGTGGAGCAGCGCGCGCTGCCGCGCATCGACTGGAAAGACGGCGCAACCTTTCCGTATCTCGGCAAGACGATCAGTGTGGCAATCGGCACCGGCGCGAGCGTGCTTTCCTTCGATGACCAAACGAACGTGCTCGCGCTGCCGCTGCCCGCGCTTGCGGACGCGCAGCAGATCAAAGATCGCGTGCAAAGCTGGCTTCAGTCCGAAGCGAAGCGCATTTTCGGCGAGCAACTCGTGGTCTATGCGCAAAAGCTCGGCGCCGATTTCAGCACGTATGCGTTGTCATCGGCGGCGACGCGCTGGGGAAGCTGTTCCAGCGACGGCAAGATTCGCCTCAACTGGCGGCTGATTCATTTTCCGATGTCGATCATCGATTACGTCGTCGCGCATGAACTTGCGCATCTGCGTGAAATGAATCACAGTCCGCGTTTCTGGCGGACGGTCGAATCGATCTTTCCGGAGTTTCGCGAAGCGCGGCATACGCTCAAACATCATCCGCTGGATTTGTTGCCGGCGTTTTGAACGCTTCTTGATCGCGCGCGGCACGCTCAGCGCGCGAAAAGCGCGGGTGGTACAATTTCGTTCCTGTCCCCTCGCATCTACATAACAGAAACCCCATCATGCGACTCCTCCATACGATGCTGGGCACTCCTCCATACGATGCTGGGCGTCGGCGACCTGCAGCGTTCCATCGATTTCTACACGCACATTCTCGGCATGAAAGTGCTGCGTCAAAGCGAAAATCCCGAGTACAAGTACACGCCGCTCGCGTTCGTCGGCTACGGCCCGGAAAGCGAGAACAGCGTGCTCGAACTGACCTACAACTGGGGCACCGAGAAGTACGACATGGGCACGGCGTACGGTCATATCGCGCTGGAAGTGGATAACGCCGCCGATGCATGCGAGCGCATTCGCAACGCGGGCGGCAAGGTCACGCGCGAAACCGGTCCGGTCAAGGGCGGCACGACGGTGATCGCGTTCATCGAAGATCCGGACGGCTACAAGGTCGAGCTGATCGAGCGTCATTCGTAATCGCTTTGCTTCATCTGCGCGCTGCCTGAAGGTGGCGCGCATTCACTCATTCGCTGGCACAATCGACGCTCCAAACGAGTGCATTGCGAGCGATATGAACACCACTGCCCTTTCCCTGCGCCGCGCCCCGGACGCTACCGCCGTCATCGTCATGGTTTTGCTGTGCGGCGCGTGGGGCTTTCAGCAAGTCGCGATCAAGGAAGCGAACGCATCGATTCCGCCGATTCTGCAAGCCGGCATCCGCTCGCTGATCGCCGCGTTGCTCGTCTGAATCTGGACGCGCTCGCGCGGTGTGCCGCTCTTTCAACGCGATGACACTTTGCCCGCCGGTCTGCTCGCGGGCTTGCTGTTCGGCAGCGAATTCGTCTGCATTTTCTTCGGCCTGAGCCTCACGATGGCCACGCGCATGGCCGTGTTTCTCTACACCGCGCCGTGCTTCACCGCGCTCGGTTTGCACTGGTTCGTCGCGGGCGAGCGACTGTCGCGCGCGGAGTGGTGCGGCATCGCGGTGGCGTTTTGCGGCATGGCGCTCGCGTTCGCCGATGGCTTCCTTCGCGGCAACCCGAACAGCGGCTCGACGATGCGCGGCATCGCGGGCGACACGCTCGGCGTCATGGCCGGGCTTTTCTGGGCCGCGTCATCGCTGGCGGCGAGCGCGAGCAAGACGCTCTTCTATCAGCTCGCCGTGTCGGCGGTCGTGCTGCTGGCGCTGGCGTTCGGCGTCGGACAAACGCATGTCGATACCGTTGCCCCGATCGCGATCGCGTCGCTGGCGTATCAGGCGATCGTCGTCGCATTCGTGAGTATCTGACGTGGTTCGCTGCTCACGCGCTATGGCGTCGCGGCTGTCCGTGTTCTCGTTTCTGACGCCGATTTTCGGTGTGACGTTCGGCGAGCACTTCACGGCGCGCTTCATGGTCGCGGCGGCGATGGTGCTCGCGGGTATCGCGCTGGTGAACCGGCCGTCGCGCAAAGCCTGACCAATCTTATTCCGGCGCAGTCGCGCGAATGGTGGTTCATGTCTTCGCCAGTGTCGTCGAGATCGTGATCGCCGGGTTTGGGCAGATGCTCCGGCGGAATCGATTCGATCGGATAGCCGTGTTTTTCCCACGCATCGAGCCCGCCCTTCAACGGCCGCACGTGCCGAAAGCCCTTCGCCTGCAAGCGCTTGGCGATCACCTTCGCGGTCGCCTCGTTCGGACACACGCAGTACACGACGACTTCGTGTTCCGACAAAATCTGATCGATGCGATCCGGCGAATCCAGATCCAGCGCAATCGCGCCCTTGATGCGATACGGCTCGCGTCGCCGCACCTCGGGCGGGCGCGCATCGTAGATGACGGGCGGCGTGTCGGAGCGGATCATCTGATCGAGCTGATACGGCGTGATCCGGTACTTCTCCAACCAGTTCTGGAACTGCACGCGCCGTATCCATCGATACAACATGAATCCGATACACGCGAGCACGATCACATCGATCACTTCCGCACCATTCGCGCGTACGAGCGTAATCACGCGGCCGATCTGCTCCTGAAGCGCCGCGCCGCCGAGCATCCAGAAGCTCGCCCACGCGGTCGCGCCGATCAAATCCCACAGCAGGAACACGCGCACCGCGATCTTCGTCGTGCCGAGCAGCGGCGACGACACGAGTCCCAGTCCCGGCACGAATTTCGATACCGCCAGCAGCGGCACGCCTAATCGCTCGAACCAGTTGCGCGCGGTACGCAGCGTGGTATCGATGGAAAGGGAAAAGCGCACGAGCGAATTCAGAAAGCGCCGGCCGTAGAGACGCCCCGCCGTGAACCACAAGGAATCCGCGATCAGCACCGCCAGCACGGCCGCGGCGAGCATTTGCCAGAACGGCGCGGCGCCGTCGGCGATCAGCGTGCCGGCGAGAATGAGCATCGGCGCGGCGGGAACCGGAACGCCCATGCGTCGCAAGGACGCTGACGAACACGGCCCACGCGGCCCACGCGCCCCACGACGACGCGAGCGATGTCGGGACGAGCGGCATTCGGACTCCTCGAGCCTTTGTGAATGCACTTTTCGGCACAAAAGGTTTAACTGTATCGCCAAAGCCAAAATTTGTTGCAATCGACGTGAAGCGAACGCCTGAACGCGGCACGACTCGAAACAAACAGCAGCCGCCGTCAGTCAAGGAGCTTTTCGTGTTACCTATCGTTCATCCTTTCCACGACACCGTCACCGGCACGATGTCGTATGTCGTCTACGAGCGCGCGGGCTCGGCGGCGGCGATCGTCGATCCCGTGCTCGACTACGATCCGCACGCCGCGCGCACATCGACGCAATCGCCGACGCGATCATCGCGTTCGTGCGTGACAAGCAGCTCGTCATCGAGTGGATTCTGGAAACGCACGCGCACGCCGATCATCTGTCGGCGGCGCCGTATCTGAAGCGCGTGCTGGGCGGGAAAATCGCGATCGGCAAATCCATTCGCACCGTGCAGGGCGTGTTCAAGACGATCTTCGATCTCGAACCGGATTTTCTCCTCGACGGCTCGCAGTTCGATCATCTTTTCGCCGATGGCGAGCGCTTTCAAATCGGCGCAATCGAGGCGCGCGCTTTATGTGCCGGGTCTATGTGTCGGGTCATACGCCCGCGGACATAGCGTACCAGATGGGCAATGCGGTCGTCGTCGGCGATACGCTTTTCATGCCCGATCTCGGCGCCGCGCTGCGATTTCCCCGGCGGCGACGCGCGCGATGTATCGATCAACCCAGCGGCTGCTCGCGCTCGATGCCGGCACACGCCTTTACGTGTGCCACGACTATCCGCCGGACACGCGCGCGCCGCAGTGCATGGCGACGGTGCGCGAGCATCGCGAACGCAATATTCATGTGGGAAACGGCAAGACCGAAGACGAATTCGTGGCGATGCGCGAAGCCCGCGACGCCACGCTCGGCATGCCGACGCTGATTCTCCCGGCGATTCAGGTGAATATCCGCGCGGGACAGTTTCCGCGCGCATCGGGCAACGGGACCACGTTTCTCAAGATTCCCGTCAACGTGCTCTGAGATTCAGGATTCGATGCGCCCGCGCGTCACGCCGAGCAAGTCGGCCATCGCGCGGCGGGCGCCGTTCGCATCGCGCGCGACGATCGCATCGAACACGGCCGTGTGCTCCGCCAGCGACGCGTTGAACACGTCGGCGCGCCGAGCGGAATCAGCAATTCGTTGCTGCATGCGGCCAGCACGCACAGATGAAAGTCGAGATCGGCGCGCACCCATTCGTCGACGTTTTGCGCGGACACCATTGCGTCGTGCGCTTTCGTGAGATTCGCGCGCGTGCGGTCCTCGTGATTGCCCGCGGCAAGCGCGGCGGCGTACGGTTCGATCATCTCGCGCATTTCCTGAAGCTTGAGCGCAAATTGCATGGGCGGGGCGACACGCGAATACCACTCGAGCATATCGGCATCGAGCAAATTCCAGCAGTCGCGCGAGCGCACGCGCGTGCCGACTTTCGGGCGCGATTCGATCAGCCCTTTCGATGTCAGCGTGCGCAACGCCTCGCGCAACACGGTTCGGCTGACGTCGAAGCGCTCCATCAATTCCGCTTCGCGCGGCAGTGGCGTTTGCGGCGGAAAATCGCCGCGCAGAATGGCCATGCCGAGTTCGTGCGCCACGCGGCCATGTAGATCGCGATGAATAATGTTCTCCTTTTGTTCACGCGATTATCGTGCAGTGGATGCCAGTTCGGAAGTCTCAAATACTCTCAAATAATACTATTAATATGCCTAAAGACGCCGATTTGCTACCATGTGTGATCGCTACAAGGAGACATCGCATGAAAATCACCAAACTCGAAACCTTTATCGTTCCGCCGCGCTGGTGCTTCCTCAAGATCGAAACCGACGAGGGCATTACCGGCTGGGGCGAGCCGGCTGTCGAAGGGCGCGCGCATACGGTCGCAGCCGCCGTCGATGAGCTCGCGGACTATCTCGTCGGCAAGGATCCGCGTCATATCGAAGATCTCTGGCAGGTGATGTATCGCGCCGGGTTTTATCGCGGCGGGCCAATCGGCATGAGCGCGATCGCAGGCGTCGATCAGGCGCTGTGGGACATTCTCGGCAAGTTTCACGGCGTGCCGGTGCACGCGCTGCTCGGCGGCCAGGTGCGCGACAAGATCAAGGTGTATTCGTGGATTGGCGGCGACCGTCCGAGCGATGTCGCGAACAACGCGCGCACGGTGGTCGATCGCGGCTTCAAGGCCGTGAAGATGAACGGCTCGGAAGAGCTGCAGATCATCGATACCTTCGACAAGGTGCAGGGCGTGATCGACAACGTGCGCGCGGTGCGCGAGGCGATCGGGCCGAACGTGGGCATCGGCGTGGATTTTCACGGACGCGTGCACAAGCCGATGGCGAAAGTGCTCGCGAAGGAACTCGATCCGTACAAGCTGATGTTTATCGAGGAACCGGTGTTGTCGGAGAACGTCGAGGCGTTGCGCGATATCGTCAATCAGACGAGCACGCCGATCGCGCTCGGCGAGCGGCTGTATTCACGCTGGGATTTCAAGCACATTCTGGCGGGCAGTTACGTGGACATCATTCAGCCGGACGCATCGCATGCGGGCGGGCTGACGGAATGCCGCAAGATCGCGACGATGGCCGAAGCCTACGATGTCGCGCTCGCGCTGCATTGCCCGCTCGGACCGATTGTGCTTGCCACGTGTCTGCAGATCGATGCGGTCAGCTACAACGCGTTTATCCAGGAACAGAGCCTCGGAATTCACTACAACAAGGGCAATGACTTGCTAGATTACATCAGGAATCCGGAAGTGTTCAAGTATGACGATGGAATGGTGTCGATTCCGCAGGGGCCGGGATTGGGCATCGAAGTGAACGAGGAGAAGGTGCGCGAGATGGCGAAGGTCGGACATCGCTGGCGCAATCCGGTGTGGCGGCATGCAGACGGAAGTGTGGCGGAGTGGTGATTTTTTGAGGTTTCGGGGCGCGTCAGCGTTTCAGACGCGCCTTCACTGCGCCGCGTAGCGCGTTGCTGATCAGTATCTCGTCCGCGCATTCGAGGTCTTTTGCTTCGAGCGTTTTTTGTTCCGTGCCGAGTTCTTGGATCAACACCGCGCGCATCACGCCGGGCAGCACGCCCGCGTCGATCGGCGGCGTGAACCACTGGCCGTCGAGCTTCACGAACACGCTCGATCGTCCGCCTTCGGTAATTTCGCCGCGCTCGTTTTGAAACAGCATGTCGAACGCGTCGTGCGCTTCGGCGCTTTTCCACGCGCGGTCGTAATCTTCGCGGCGCGTGGTCTTGTGCTTAAGCAACGGATCGGACGATGACTGCGCCGGGAAGCCATGCTCCGATGCGAGCAGCACGTTCACCGTATCGCTTGATAGAGGCGCGAGCGGCGCGCTGGTGACAGTGATGCGGCCACTTTTATCAAGCGCGATGCGCATTCTGTGCGGCTGATCGTCCTCGAACGCGGCACAGGCTTGTTTAATCCGCTCGCGCAAAGCGCCTTCATCGAACACAAAACCCAAGTACGCTGCGCTCGATTTCAACCGTGCGACATGCCGCGCGTCATGGCGAACGCCGTCATCACGCGTGGCGTAAGTCGTCTCGAACAACTCGAATCCCGGATCCGCGCCGGTCAGAAAACGCGCCTTCAACAGACACTCCTCGTATTCGTCGGCGGCGACGCTATCGAGCACGATGCCCGCGCCGATGCCCAGCACGCCGCGCTTGCCCGACGCATCGACGACGAGCGTGCGGATCGCGACCGAAAGACAGAAATCGCCGCTCCTCGCATCCAGCCAGCCGATCGCGCCGGTGTACAGCCCGCGCGGCGTGGTCTCGATGTCATCGATCAATTGCATCGTCCGATACTTCGGCGCGCCAGTGATCGATCCGCACGGAAACAGCGCGCACACAATAGCGGCGAACGATGTGCCCGGCATCACGCGCGCCTCGATGGCCGACGTCATCTGCCACACCGACGCATACGGCTCGACCGAGAACAGCGCCGGCGCCTTCACCGATCCCGTCACGGCGACGCGCGACATATCGTTGCGCAACAAGTCGACGATCATCACGTTTTCAGCGCGATTTTTCGGATCGTCGCGAAGCAGCGCGGGATCGGACTCGCGCGGCGCGGTGCCTTTCATCGGCCGGGCGCGCAGCACGTCACCGTGTTTCTCGATAAACAATTCCGGCGAACACGACACGACCGCGCGGCCATCCGGCATGAGGATCAACGCGCCGTAACGCACGGCCTGCCGTTCGCGCAATCGCCGATACAACGCGATCGGCGCGCCGAACACATCGAAATTCAGCCGATACGTGAAGTTGATCTGATACGACTCGCCTTCTCGCAGCGCATCCTGCACTTGCGCGATGGCGCGATCGAATTCATCACGCGTGATGCTCGGCTCGATGCCCGCCACGCCCGCCGCGTCATCCGTACAAGGCTGCGCCGCGAACCATGCATCGACTTCGGCACGCGAGAGCAGCGCGCAGTGGCGAAACATCAGCACACGAAACGCGTGTTCTTCGCCGCGCCCAACCGTGCCGAATTGCAGATTGCGCCCGAACTCGTAATCCGCGACGACGACCGCATGCAGGCCGTCGCGCAAATCACGCTCGATTTCAGCGCACAGCGCTTCCAGCTCGCCACCCTGCAAGCACGCCCGTTCGCACACGAAGTCCGTGTACAAACGACTCGACCGCCTTTCGGCGATCGCATCGCAATCGTCGAGCAGCGCGAAAATCGCGCCGCACTCCGCTTCAGTCTTCATGGTCGTGGGTTTATCTCCGCGCACGCGGAGGAAACTGCTATCTGCGCGACCGTGTCGGCTTGAGTTTGGATCCGCATCAGTCAAAAAAGCTCTTCACGCGATCGAACCAGCTCTTGCTTTGCGGACTATGCCGCGCGCCGCCTTCGGTCAGCGACTTCTCGAATTGCTTGAGCAGATCACGCTGTGAATCCGTCAGCTTGACCGGCGTTTCCACCTGCACGTGCACATACAGATCGCCCGCGATGCTCGAACGCAAACCCTTGATGCCCTTGCCGCGCAGCCGGAACGTCTTGCCCGATTGCGTGCCTTCCGGCACCGTGAAGCTCGCGCGGCCCGCCAGCGTCGGCACTTCGATTTCGCCGCCGAGCGCTGCCGTGGTGAACGGAATCGGCATCTGACAATGCAGGTCGTCGCCGTCGCGCTCGAACACCGAATGCTGCTTGATGTGGATTTCCACGTACAAGTCGCCGCTCGGACCACCGTTGATGCCTGGCTCGCCGTTGCCCGCCGAACGGATGCGCATGCCGTCGTCAATACCCGCCGGAATCTTCACTTCCAGCGTCTTCGTTTCCTTCACCTTGCCCTGACCGTGACAGTTGGTGCACGGTTCAGGAACGTAAGTGCCCATGCCATGACACTTCGGGCACGTCTGCTGGATACTGAAAAAGCCTTGCGACATGCGCACCTGGCCCTGACCATGACACGTCGGGCAGGTTTCGGGCTTGGTGCCCGGCTTCGCGCCCGAGCCATGACAGATATTGCAGTTGACCCAGCTCGGCACGCGGATTTGCGTGTCGTACCCGTGCGACGCCTGCTCCAGCGTAATTTGCATGCTGTAGCGCAAGTCCGCGCCGCGATACACCTGCGGACCGCCGCGACCGCCACGGCCAGGGCCCGCGGCCTGACCGAAGATGTCGCCGAAGATGTCGCCGAACGCATCGGCGAAACCGCCGAAGCCTTGCGCGCCCGCGCCCGCCATGTTCGGATCATCGACGCCCGCGTGACCGTACTGGTCATACGCCGCGCGCTTTTGCGGATCGGAGAGCATTTCGTAGGCTTCCTTGCCTTCCTTGAAGCTCTCTTCCGCCTTCTTGTTGTCCGGATTGCGGTCAGGGTGATACTTCATCGCGAGCTTGCGATATGCCTTCTTGATCTCGTCGTCGCTCGCGTTTTTTGCGACGCCCAAAACGTCGTAGTAGTCCCGTTTCGCCATGTCGGTTGGGATGCCGCCGCGCTTGACCCGCGACGGTTCCTGTCAGATGCGGCGAGCCTGTGGTTCCAGCCCGCACGTAAAACCTGTTGCGCGCAACTCAAAGCAGCGCGCCTCTAAAAACAACGTGCCCGGAGAGCCCAAAAGGCTCGCCAGGCGCGTTCACGTAAGACGCCAACGCGTCCCGGTCATATCACCGAAAAGGCGCGTTCGTGTTGCCACACGCGCGCCTCAGACGGCTTAGTCCTTCTTCACTTCCTTGAAGTCGGCGTCGACGACGCCGTCGTGCTGCGGGCTCACGCCCGCATCCGCCGATGCACCCGCGCCTGCCGCACCCGCTGCCGCACCTTGCTGCGCCTGCATGTCGGCGTACATCTTTTCGCCGAGCTTCTGCGATGCCGTTCCCAGCGCTTCGACCTTCGCGTCGATGGTCGCCTTGTCGCTCGAGCTATCCTTCAGCACGTCTTCGAGGTCCTTCAACGCCGCTTCGATCTTTTCCTTCTCCGAAGCGTCGACCTTGTCGCCGTATTCCGCGACGGCCTTCTTCGTGCTGTGGACCAGCACATCGCCCTGATTGCGCGCATCGGCCAATTCACGCAGCTTGTGATCTTCCTCGGCGTTGGCTTCGGCGTCCATCACCATCTTGTCGATTTCCGCGTCCGTCAGACCCGAGTTCGCCTTGATGGTGATCTTGTTTTCCTTGCCCGTCGCCTTATCCTTCGCGCCGACGTGCAGAATACCGTTCGCGTCGATGTCGAACGTCACTTCGATCTGCGGGGTCCCACGCGGCGCCGGCGGAATGCCTTCGAGGTTGAATTCGCCGAGCAGCTTGTTGCCCGCGGCCATTTCACGCTCGCCCTGGAACACCTTGATGGTCACGGCGCCCTGGTTATCGTCCGCCGTCGAATACACTTGCGCGTGCTTCGTCGGGATGGTCGTGTTCTTGTTGATCATCTTCGTCATCACGCCGCCGAGCGTTTCGATGCCGAGCGACAGAGGCGTCACGTCGAGCAGCAGCACGTCCTTGCGGTCGCCCGACAGAACCTGACCTTGAATCGCCGCGCCAACCGCGACGGCTTCGTCCGGGTTCACGTCACGGCGCGGGTCCTTGCCGAAGAATTCCTTCACCTTTTCCTGCACCTTCGGCATACGCGTCATGCCGCCGACGAGAATCACGTCGTCGATTTCGCCGACCTTCACGCCCGCGTCCTTGATCGCGATGCGGCACGGTTCGATCGTGCGTTCGATCAGTTCCTCGACGAGCGATTCGAGCTTCGCGCGGGTGAACTTGAGGTTCAAGTGCTTCGGGCCCGTCGCATTGGCCGTGATGTACGGCAGATTGATGTCCGTCTGCGCCGTCGACGACAGTTCGATCTTCGCTTTTTCCGCGGCTTCCTTCAGGCGCTGCAGCGCGAGCACGTCTTTCGACAGATCGACGCCCTGCTCCTTCTTGAACTCACCGATGATGTAATCGATGATGCGCTGGTCGAAGTCTTCGCCGCCGAGGAAGGTGTCGCCGTTCGTCGAGAGCACTTCGAATTGCTTTTCGCCGTCCACATCTGCGATTTCGATGATCGAGATGTCGAACGTGCCGCCGCCCAGGTCGAACA
>LFMX01000058.1 GCA_001184405.1 Candidatus Burkholderia humilis | reverse complement strand
ATCTCGGCGAGCAGCGTGTGGCCGAGATTGAGCATCAACAGCTTGAGGCGTTCGTAGTGCGCGAGATCGTCCGTCACGACGATATCTTCGTGCTCGCACGGCAACGTCATATTCGCCTGACGCTCGATGGCCCACAGCGCGTACGGCTCGGCAATCGCGCCGACCGGATGAATCGCTTCCGACACGATGCGGTCCACCAGCGAATTCACCCACACGCATTGTGTATTTCAGATACGCAATGAACGCGTCGTCAGCATGCCCGCCGCGCGCCACGCCGATGCCGAGATCGCGCAGCGTGTCGCCGTTGCGCGAAATCAGTTCGCAGGGCAGCAGCGTGATCGGCGCGGCGCCCGCGAGAAAGCGCGCGTGCAGCAGCACCGCGAGCTTGGCCGCGAAGCCGCGCGGCGTGCGCTGGCCGTCGAGCAGATCGGCGCTGTCTTCATCGAAGAGCGCGTAGCCGGCGTCCGCCGTGTTCGAGACGATCACCTTCACGTCGCGCTTCATGCGTTCGAGCAGCAGCGGCCAGTCCGTATTGGCGTGCAGCGCTTCGGTGATGGCGTCGCATTCGATGGTCGTATCGATCGTTTCAGCGCCGCGCCGGCCGCGAATGCGCACCGGATAATGCATCGTCGCGCGCAATGCGTCAATGCGCGCCGCGCTTTCGGCGCTCGATGTCGTCTGTACGACGGTGATCTTGCCGAGCGCGCCGGGCGAGCGGGACACAAAGAAGTCCACGTGCGCTTGCAGGAATCGGCTGGTGCCGAACTGGAGGATCGGATTGCTCATCGTGGGACGGTTATTGTCTGGGAACGGTTCCAGATTGCCTTAAAAAAATTCGGCCACCTGGCCTTACCAGTCGCATACTAGTGTCTATAAATGAAATTGGTCAAGCCACTTGTAAGCGTCACGGAAGCGCTGAAACGCCCGTCCCACGGCCGTCAACCGTTCCGTTGATTTACAATCCACGTTTTCCTCGAGCACGCAGGAGTCCTCACTTGAGCGTTAAACCGACCGAGACGCGACGTCTCTACCTTCAGATCGCCGACAAGCTGCGCGGGTTGATCGATCAGCACGATTTCGCGCCGAACGGACGATTGCCGTCCGAGCGAGAACTGGCGCAAACGCTCGGCGTATCGCGGCCATCGGTGCGCGAAGCGCTGGTCGCGCTGGAACTGGAAGGGCGCGTCGAGATTCGCATGGGCTCGGGCGTGTATATCGTCGCGTCGCCGGCCGCAAAACTGCCGACGACGGAAACCGAACTTGGCGAAAGCCCGATCGGAATCATGAATGCGCGAAGCGTGATCGAGGGTGCGATCGCCGCCGCCGTCGCGCCGTTCGCGAAGCCGAGGGCGCTGAAAACGCTGCGTGCGCTTTACGAAACGATGGCCCGCGAAGTCGAACTCGGCCAGGTGCCGATGAGCGCGGACCGCGCGTTTCACGTCGCGATCGCGTCGATGTCAGGCAACGATGTGCTCGCGCGAACCGTCGGCAATCTCTATGACGAACGGCATAGTCCGCTGTCATCGACGCTGCGCGGGCATTTCGAAGGGGAAGAGACGTGGGCTGCGGCGCTCAATGAGCATCGCGAAATTCTGGAAGCGCTCGAAGCGCGCGATCCGGTGCAGGCTCAGGCGGCCATGCAGCGGCATATGCGTAGGTCGGCAGAACGCCTGACGCGCAGAAAAGACTGACGCCGGCGCGTCCATGAAGGACGGACGAACCGGCGATTCGAGGCGAACGCGTGACGCGTTAGCCGGGATAGGCTTCATCGACCTTCAAACCGGCTAACTTGAAGATCACGCGTAGCGTTTGCGGCGCGATATCGCGCCGCAAACGCAAGCGTCGTCAGCACGAAGTCCATCACCTTGGCGTACTTCACAACATGGTCAGGCACGTCTCGATGTCGGTGGAGCCGTCGTGCATCGATTCGGCGATACGCAACATTTCCACGGAAATCTCTCGGGCCATCTCAAGTTCGAGTTGCTGCTTTTCGCTCCACGCAGGCATTGCGGTCAGTGCCGCGAGCATCTCCCGAAACTGTTTTTCTGCTTTCTTGTCCGGGATCGCATCCATCGCCATCCTCTCTTGATCATGGCGCCGGCGAGTCGCATCGCCGCGCTGTGCGTTAGGTGTTACGTAACTGAGTCATCGCGCGTGACGGCACAAAAACGTGTGTCCAAGCAAGAATCGTTACCAGAACTGTTGCTCCTGCTCTGATGCATCGGCGCGTGGCGGGTGTTTTCACCATTTCTTCCACGCTGTGTCGTCTTTTCAATGGCCTCATTTGTCTGACGATGCACAAAATGTTCCATCTGCCATTAATGACTGAATTGATGGCTCAATCGATAACTGGAACACGAGCGTCTTTGCGCTTTTGGGTAAACTTCCCCTTTTGAGATGGCAGAACCAGCGGTTAGCCCACATTCAGCATGAACTTGCCCGCTTTTCATTGACTCACCTTCACGATGACCACGAAGTCCCCCGCATCGGCCTCGGGCAAACCCGACCCTTCCGCCAAACACGAGATCCGCCCCGGCCAGTCGATCGAACTGCTGAAGGAACTGCACATCCTGACGCGCGACGGCAAAATGAATCAGGACAGCCGCCGCAAAAGTTCATCGAACCTCTGCTTTCCGAAGTGCATACGCGCCAGGAATCGATTCTGGCAATCGATTTGAAGTAATCGATTCGGCCACCGACAAATTCAAAAACGACATGCCGTCGAATTGAAGCCGCTTTGCCAATTCTTCCGATTTATGGACGAGCTCTTCTCGAGTCTCGATTCCAAAGATGTGTGACCGATCGCGCAGAGTCTTAAAGAACAGATCGTAGAGAATAAACCCCAGATATGACTTTCCCGCGCCGTGATCGACGAGTGAAACCGATCGATATTGTCACCGCGCTGCACGCTTGCAATACCGTGACGGACGACGCCATCCACTTCGCTCTACAGAAGAAGGCGAAATACATCGTCGTGGTGCCGTGCTGTCAGGCGGAAGTGGCGTCGGTGTTGAAAAAGAACAAGGGCCACTCGCTCTCGAAGAACGTCCTGACGGAAATGTGGTGGCATCCGCTGCATACGCGCGAATTCGGCAGCCAGATCACCAACGTGTTGCGCTGCCTGCAACTCTCGAGTCGCACGGCTATTAGGTCAGCGTGACGGAACTCGTCGGCTGGGAACATTCGATGAAAAACGAGCTGATCATCGCGCAATACAAGGATTTGCTGCGCGGACGGCCCGCGCAGCGCTTGTCGGATGTGCTCGAAACGCTCGGATTGGACGAGTTGCGCGAGCGCTTTTTTACGACACCCGCTTCGCCATCCACGCCTTGAAGCCTTCGTGTCCGAGGCGGCGCAATGTTTCGATATTGCGCTCGTAGATGTCGGCGGCATCGGGAAACGCCGCCACCGCGCGGTCGATGCTCGCCTCGCAGATCAAGTGAAAAATGGGAAACGGCGCGCGATTCGTGTAGTTGTCGATATCGTCCGGCTCGCTGCCTTCGAACTGATACTGCGGATGAAAACTCGCGATCTGAATCTCGCCCGCGAGACCGAGATCGTTGAGCAGGCAATCGGCAAAAAAGAGCGCGTCGTTGTAATCGGCGAAATCGGCGAAGGCGTGCGGCGTGATGTAAAGCGTTGTATCGATTTGCTCGGGATCGCTGTCCTGAAGCAAGACATCGTCCACGCCGCGCGCCTCGCTCGCGACATACCGAATCTGCCCCTTCACGTGCACGCTTTTGGCGAACGGACAAAGATTCAGTCCGATCAGCGCACGGGTGAGCCAATGCTGCGTGGCCGCGATCACTTCATCGCGGTTACTGCTGTCATTCATACGCTTTCCTTAGATTTCGATGCGCACGCCGCGTCGATCAACGCCCGCACGATACGCGGCGCGGCGAGCATCGGGCCGGAGCCGGGGCCGTAAGTCTGGCTCGTCGCGTAAATGCCGTCCACCACCAGCGCCAGCGATTCCGCCAGTTCGCGCGGATTCGCCGCGCCCGCCGCCTCGCTGATCTGCGTGAGCCGCGTCAGCAAATACTGCTTGTTGCGCTCCGCCGATTGCCGTGCGGGATGCGCCGGATCGCTGAATTCGCACGAAACGTTCAAAAACGGACAGCCGTGATAATCCGGCGCCGACGCGCGTTTCACCAGATCGTCGAGCGCCTGCATCAATTGCGCGGCGGGCGCATCCGGATGTTTCGCGACGCTCGCCTCGAAGCGCTTCTGATACCCTTCGTGCATGCGATCCAGATACGCCGCGACAAGCTCGTCCTTCGACGCAAACCGCCGGTACAAACTCATCTTGTTGACGCCCGCGCGCTCCACGACGGCATCGACGCCGATCGCGCGGATGCCTTCGCGATAAAATAACTCCTGCGCGGCATCGAGCAATTGCTGCTGGGCGGTCGCGCCGTCCAGACGCGCGCCGCGCCGGGCAGGGGTTTTTGCCGGATCTGTGGATGAACGTGTCAAAGTCGAGTCCTCGAATTTTCACTTCACGCTTGACATGTTACCGACCGGTCACTAAGCTCGCAACTTCTGATTGTGACTGAGCGGTAACTTCAGCGAACAAAAAACGGAGCAGTGATGAACTGGGTAGCGAAGCGGCTGGGCGGCCGCGTGCATTACGGCTGGATCACGGTGGGCATCGTCTTTCTGGTGTTGCGCGCGGCCGCGGGTACGCGCGCCACGCCGAGCGTGATGATGTTGCCGCTCGAAAAACAATTCGGCTGGAGCCGCGGCACCATTTCGCTGGCGATATCGATCAATCTCGCGCTTTACGGCCTGATCGGCCCGTTCGCCGCCGCCGCGATGCAGCGCTTCGGCGTGCGTCCGACCGTGCTCGCCGCACTCGCGACGCTTGCGGCGTCGGCATTTCGTCGATGATGACCGCCGTGGCAAATGGTGCTCGTCTGGGGCGTGATGGTCGGCAGCGCGACGGGCGTCGCGGCGCTGACCTTATCGGCGACGGTCGTGAATCGCTGGTTCACGACCGTCGCGGTCTCGCGATGGGCATTCTCACCGCCAGTTCCGCCGCCGGCCAGTCGTGTTCGTCGTCGCGGGCGCGGCGGCGCTCGTTCTGCCGCTCGTCGCGTGGCTGTTGCCCGGGCGTCCCGCCGATCTGTCGCTGCGTCCGGTCGGCGAAAAGGCCGATCATCCGCCCGCCGCCGTCGCGCCAAAGAATCCGATCAAGGTTGCGCTCGGCATGGCGAGCAAGACGCGCGATTTCTGGCTGCTGTTCTTCAGCTTCTTCGTTTGCGGCGCGAGCACGAACGGTTATGTCGGCACGCATCTAATCGCGATGTGCTTCGACTACGGCATGACGCCGGTGCAGGGCATATCGCTGCTCGCCGCGATGGGCATTTTCGATCTGTTCGGCACGACGCTGTCCGGCTGGTTGTCTGACCGATTCAACGCGCGCATTCTGCTGTTCTGGTATTACGGGCTGCGCGGCTTGTCGCTGATTTATCTGCCGTATGCGTTCGGCATCGACTTTTTCGGTTTGCCGCTGTTCGCTGTGTTCTACGGGCTCGACTGGATCGCGACCGTGCCGCCGACCGTGCGTCTCGCCACCGATGTCTACGGCAAGGACAGCGCGCCGATCGTGTTCGGCTGGGTCGTCGCGGGGCATCAACTCGGCGCGGCGTTCGCGGCGCTCGGCGGCGGCATGCCGCGTTCGAGCCTCGGCAGCTCACCGTCGCGACGATGATCTCGGGCGGCCTGTGTCTCGTCGCCGCGGTGATGGTGTTGCGCATCAACCAAGCGAACCGGTCGATGGGCGTGCCCGCGACGTGATTTATCCTTGTCGTTTCGATTCAGTCAACAAGGAAACCGAACATGACCGCCAAACCCGCGCCGACCCACGTCGACATCCATGAACTGATTGCCGGCCGCTGGAGCCCGCACGCGTTTGCCGACAAACCGGTCGAACGCGCGCAGTTGCATCAATTGCTGGAAGCGGCGCGCTGGGCGCCGTCGTCGAACAATATGCAGCCGTGGCGATTCATCGCGTTCGATCGTCAGCGCGATGCGACCGCGTTCCAGCGCGCGTTCGATACGCTCGCGCCATCGAATCAGAAGTGGAACGCGAACATGCCGCTGCTCGTGTGCGTCGCCGCTTATTCGCTGACGCCGAAAAACGAGCCGAACAAGACCGCGCTCTACGACACCGGCGCCGCCGCAATAACGCTCGTCCTGCAAGCGCACGCGCTCGGTCTGGCAACGCATCAGATGGGCGGATTCGATCGCGACGCGTTCCGCGCAGCGTTCTCAATTCCCGACGATGTTCAACTGATCGCGATGGTCGCCATCGGTCATTTCGGCGATGCGAGTCAGCTCGACGAAGCGCTGCGCGAACGCGAAGCCGCGCCGCGTGCGCGCAAACCGCTCGGTGAGACGGCGTTCGAAGGCGCGTGGAACAAGGCGTTCGAGTAACGCGGCTCAGTGCTCGTCCGCGGCCGACAACGGCCGCGCGACATCTTCCAGCGACTTGCGCTCCGCCGCGATGCCCCAAATCCCCGCCACAACCGCCGCGGCGATCATCAGCACCGAACCAATCAGATAGCCGATGAACACCGCGCCGCGCTCGTGTGTATCGATCAACTGGCCAAACAGCGTCGGCCCGATGATGCCGCCCAGCGCTGTGCCGAACGCATAAAACACGGCGATCGCCAGCGCGCGGATTTCGAGCGGAAACGTCTCGCTGACCGTGAGATACGCTGAACTCGCCGCCGCCGACGTGAAGAAGAAAGTCACCATCCACGCGATGGTCTGCGTCGTCACCGACAGCATGCCGTGCATGAACATCCAGCCGCTGATCGTCAGCAGCACGCCCGAAATGGCGTACGTGAACGCGATCATGTGCCGACGGCCGAGCACATCGAACAGCTTGCCGAGCAGCACCGGGCCGAGAAAATTGCCCGCGGCGAACGGTAGCACGTACCAGCCGATGTGATTGCCCGGCACGTCATAAAAATCCGTCAGCACGAGCGCGTAGGTGAAAAAGATCGCGTTATAGAAAAACGCCTGCGCGGTCATCAGCATCATGCCGACGAGCGAGCGCCGCCGATGCGTATTGAAGAGCGCATGAAACACTTCGCCGAGCGGCGTGCTTTCGCGCGCCTTGAGCCGCAACGGTTTCACCGGCGTGTCCGGAATCTGCTTGCCGTGCTCGCGAAAATGCGCTTCGATTTCCTCGACGACCTGCTTCGCTTCATCGATGCGTCCGTGCGTGATCAGCCAGCGCGGACTCTCCGGCACCCACATGCGCATAAAGAGAATCGTCAGCCCGAGCGCCGCCCCGATCAAAAAGCACGCGCGCCAGCCCCAGTCCGGCGGCATCAGACCGGGATCGAGCAACACGAGCGAACCCGCCGCGCCGATGCCCGCGCCGACCCAGAACGTGCCGTTGATCGCCAGATCCGTTCTGCCGCGATAGTGCGCGGGCGTGAATTCCTGAATCGTCGAATTGATGGCCGTATATTCTCCGCCGATGCCCGCACCCGTCAGAAAGCGAAACAGCACGAACGACGCGAGATTCCACGAAAACGCGGTCGCGGCGGTCGCGGCCACATAGAGAAACAGCGTGATGAAAAAGAGCTTGCGACGCCCGAGCCGGTCGGTCAGCCAGCCGAAACCGAGCGCGCCGAGCACCGCGCCCGCAATGTACGCGCTCCCGGCAATGCCGACGTCCGCGTTGGAAAACTGCAGCGCCGGACTCGTTTTCAGCGCGTTCGCGACCGCGCCTGCGAGCGTGACTTCCAGCCCGTCGAGCAGCCACGTGATGCCAAGCGCGAACACGATCAGCGTATGAAAGCGTCCCCACGGCAAGCGGTCGAGCCGCCCCGGCAGATCGGTTTCGATGATGCCGCCGCGCGCATCGGCGGTGGCGGGCGAACGGTTTTCCTGAGGCGCGGTGGTATCGCTCATGAAGAGTGGGCGCGCATTCTGCTGCGCGTTAGCACGAAATTTGGAACCAGATAGCTCGCGATGCCTAGCAAGTTGCATTCCGGCTGCACGGAGACAACTTACCGGTTGAAAATTAATCTCGATCGCGGTTGATGCGGGCTGCCGCTACGTGATAAAAAAGCGATCCACTTTTGAAAGCGGCGTGAACCGTTCGCGCTGCCTCACGCCATGACCTACTGCGCGATCGATTTCGGCACGTCGAATTCCGCCGTCGCCTTGCCCGATGGCCTGAAGATCCGGCTCGCGCCCGTCGAAGGCGACGCCGTCACGCTGCCTACCGCCGTCTTTTTCAACACCGACGAAGACAACCAGTCCTACGGGCGCGCGGCACTCGAAGCCTATATCGACGGCTTCGACGGCCGCCTGATGCGCTCGATGAAGAGTATTCTCGGCCGCCGCTCGCGGACCAGAGCACGGATCTCGGCGATGGCTCGGCGATCCGCTACACGGACGTCATCACGCTGTTCCTTCAGCATCTGAAGCAGAAGGCGCAGGTTTTGTCGCCCGAGCCGCTGTCGCGCGCGGTGCTCGGCCGGCCCGTTTTTTCGTCGATGACGATCCCAAAGCCGATCATCTCGCGCAAAAGCAGCTCGAAGCGTGCGCGCACGCCATCGGCTTGCGGGAAATCCACTTTCAGTACGAACCGATCGCCGCCGCATTCGACTACGAAAAGAGTCTCACGGCCGAAGGGCTCGTGCTGGTCGCGGATATTGGCGGCGGTACGTCGGACTTTTCGCTCGTGCGCGTGGGGCCGGAACGCGCGAAACATCTCGACCGCAAAGGCGATGTGCTCGCGCATCACGGCGTGTACGTGGCCGGCACGGATTTCGACCGCCGCGTCGAACTCGCGACCGTGCTACGCGAACTCGGTTATCAGACGCTCGATCCGCAAGGGCGCGAAGTGCCGAACCGCGTATATTTCGATCTCGCGACGTGGCATCTGATCAACACGGTCTACACGCCCAAGCGCGTCAGTGAATTGCAGTTGATGCATCACCTTTATCCCGCACGCATTTCCACGACCGGCTGATGCGCGTCGTCGATCGCCGGCTCGGTCACGCGCTGACCGCACACGCGGAGGAAGCGAAGATCGATGTATCGGCGGGCGGCGAGACGGAAATCGACATGGAAGAGGTCGAAGAAGCGTTGCGCGTCGCGTTCGACGAAGCGAACCTGATCGAAGCGGGCAGGGAAGAAACGAAGCGGATCGTCGAATCGGCGATCGAGACGGTGAAGCTGGCGGGCATCGCGCCAAAGGACGTCAGCGCAATTTATTTCACCGGCGGCACGACCGGCCTGCGGTTTCTGTCGGAAGCCTTGGCGGCGGCATTTCCGGACGCTCAGGCCGTTTTCGGCGACCGGCTCGCCAGCGTGGCGACGGGGCTGGGCATCTACGCACAACGCGTTTTCGCGTAAAAACGCGGTCCAGAAACACAAAACCCCGCCAAGGCGCGGGTTTTTACAAACTCAAGCGATACTTAGACCGGCTTGATGTTTGCGGCTTGCTTGCCCTTCGGGCCAGTCTTCACTTCGTAGGAAACCTTTTGGTTTTCCTGAAGCGTCTTGAAGCCTTCGATACGGATTTCCGAGAAGTGCGCGAACAGATCTTCGCCGCCGCCATCCGGAGTGATGAAGCCAAAGCCCTTTGCGTCATTGAACCACTTGACGGTACCGGTTTCCATGTTACTTGTTCCAAAAAAATGATGAATAAGGCCGAAGCCCAGGGGTGCGGAAAATCAAGGAAGGGGCAATGGGACCAACCGGAGTACCGTGATGGCGAACTCGAAAGAACCAATTCACTCGCCACTTGAAATCCTGCAAGAAGTTTTATACGGCATCCTGCAAGAAGTTTTATACGGCGAATCGATTTCTGGGTCAATGCATATCCGACAACTCCGAAGGGATTTTTTTAGATAGTCGCGCTGATAACTTACAAGGCTTGCAATTTTGACGCGGTAATGCTCAGACGATACGCAGAAGCTACACATTTCTTCTCACGCAACACTGCATTCGAAAGGTGCAACCGTTAAACTACGCGCCAAAATCGGTGGGTTGCACCGGCGTTGCTGGATCGCCGCTGGCTGTCAGGCTCGGCATCCCGTGGCGAGATGCGGCGTCTAGGTCGCGTCTCGCATACGCAGCGCGAGACAATTGAGAAGAAAGTGACAAGTAACAATTCGATACAAAGAAATATCGGTCCGCTGGCGCTCATGCTGACGGGCTTGGGTTCGATCATCGGGTCCGGTTGGCTCTTCGGCGCGTGGAAAGCGGCGAAGATCGCCGGGCCGGCGGCGATTGCGGCGTGGGTCATCGGCGCGGTGGTGAATCATGGCGATCGCGCTGACGTACGCCGAACTCGGCGCGACGTTCCCCGAATCCGGCGGCATGGTGCGCTATGCGCGCTACTCGCACGACGCGCTCGTCGGTTTCATCAGCGCGTGGGCGAACTGGATTGCTATCGTCTCGGTGATTCCGATCGAAGCGGAAGCATCGATCAATATATGAGCACGTGGCCATATGACTGGGCGTACGCGCTGTATATCAACGAGACATTGACGCCATCCGGATTAGTGCTGTCGGCACTGCTCGTCATCATCTATTTCATGCTGAATTATTGAGGCGTGAAGGTGTTTGCGCGCCAATACGGCCATCACCATTTTCAAGTTTTTGATTCCGGGCGCGACCATCGCCGGTCTGATTTTCACCGGCTTCCACTCGGAGAACTTCGGCACCGCGTCGACGTTTACGCCGTATGGCTGGTCCGCCGTGCTGACGGCCGTGGCGACGAGCGGCATCGTGTTCAGTTTCAACGGATTTCAGAGTCCGGTGAAACTGGCGAGCGAGGCGCGTCATCCGTCGACGAGCATCCCGTTTGCGGTGATCGCTTGATTCTGCAGCGCTTGTCATCTAACGTGCTGCTGCAGGCGGCGTATATCGGCGCGGTGAGTCCGGCTGATGTGATGAAGGGCTGGTCGCATTTCAACTTCGCATCGCCGTTCGCGCAACTCGCGCAGCGCACGGCCGACGCGAAAGTGATGCGCGGCGTTTTCGCGCGGTTGAATCGACAATTGCGCGACGGGAATATCGGCGTCGGGAAACATCAGCAAGAGCGGCACCCACGCGCCGTGATCCAGACCGTGCTCGGCTGTCGCGGCGGGAATGCCGTGTCGATCGAGCAGCGCGGCGGCGTCGCTGGCCAATTCGGGCGCACCCGGAGCAGGATAGCCGCAGTTCGTACAGCGCGCGTGGAAAGCTGTAAAAATCGTGAATCGTCTCGGGCTTTTGCGCGATGCTCGCGACCGGATGCGTCGTCGTCCAATGCGCGGAGAGCATGAGGATGGCGCGCAGGCGCGGCAATTCATCGGCGAGCGATGCAAAAACGCGTGCGAAGGCATCGATGGATTGATGGGCAGCGTCGGTGCGCCGTGGGAAATGAAAACGCTGGGAAGTGAGTTCATGGCAGAGGTCCGAATGCGTTGATCTGCCATCAAAGATAAGGCCGTATCGGGCGTTGATAAATGGCGCTCGCGGCAACGAATTGTGTCGCAGGCGTTGTTAATCTGTCTCGCCGTGCATGCCTTGCCATGCGCGCGCTACCGGCTGCGCAATCCCGAACAGATCGATCACACGCTCGACCGTGTGATTCACCATCTCATCGATCGTCTGCGGCTTTTGATAAAACGCGGGCAGCGGCGGAAAGATCACGCTGCCCATTTCCGTGACCGCCGTCATGTTGCGCAGATGCGCGAGATTGAGCGGCGTTTCCCGCACTAGCATAGCAGCACGAGGTGACGGCGCTCCTTGAGCACGACATCGGCGGCGCGGGTGATGAGATTGTCCGAGACCGTGCGCGATGCTCGCGAGCGTGCGTATCGAACAGGGCGCGACGACCATGCCATCCGTTGAAAACGAACCGGACGCGATGCTCGCGCCGACATCGCGCACGTTGTGGACGACATCGGCGAGCGCGTGGACGTCGGCTTTATCGAGATCGAGTTCGTGCTGGATATTCAGCCAGCCCGCGCTGGACACGAGCAGATGCGTTTCCGCCCAGCCGGCGCAGCGTCTCGAGCAGACGCACGCCGTAAATCGCGCCCGTTGCACCGGTGATGGCGACGATCAGCCGAGCGGGCGCTTTCATGCGAAAAACTTAAGCAGCCGCGAAAAGCTGCTGCAATTCGCCCGACTGATACATCTCCATCATGATGTCCGAACCGCCGATGAATTCGCCTTTCACGTAAAGCTGCGGAATGGTCGGCCAGTTCGAGAATTCCTTGATGCCTTGACGGATCGCGTCGTCTTCGAGCACGTTGACCGTCATGATCTGATCGACGCCGCTCGCCTTGAGCACCTGAATGGCGCGGCCCGAGAAACCGCACATCGGAAATTGCGCGCTGCCCTTCATGAAGAGCACGATCGGGTTCTGATCGACGATTTGTTTGATGCGTTCTTGCGTATCCATAGCGTTCCTGCGCGTGAGATGTGGGGTTAACGTTTGAAATGATAGCGGATTTCGCTTTTCCGAGCTGACGCCCTCAGGCCGTGAATACACCGCCCGAGCATCGTTCGATGCCCGCGAGATCGTGCATCGAGCGGACTTCGGTAAAGCCGCGCGCTTGCAGCAAGTGGCGCACGGCATCGGACTGGTCGTAGCCGTGTTCGATCCACAGCGCGCCGTTTTTCGCGAGCATGAACGGCGCGGTTTCGATGATCGTACGAATGGCCGATAAACCGTCGGCGTCGTCGGTCAGCGCGCCGCGCGGCTCGAAGCGCAGATCGCCTTGCGAAAGATGCGGATCGTCGCTCGCGATATACGGCGGATTGCTCACGATAACCTCGAACAAGAGCGACGGATCGAGCTTCGCGGTCCAGTCGCTTTCGACGAACGTTATGGTGTTCGAATCGAGCAGACGCGCAGCGTTCATGCGCGCGACCTGCAACGCAGCGCTCGAACGATCGACCGCCCAGACGCGCGCATCGGGCCGCGCGTGCGCAATCGCAATCGCGATCGCGCCGGTTCCCGTGCCGAGATCGAGCACGCGCGCGTTCGGCGTGTCCGCAATGGCTTCGAGCGCCAGTTCGACCAGCAACTCGGTTTCCGGACGCGGAATCAGCACATCGGGCGTGACGTCGAAATCGAGCCCGAAAAACTCACGTTTACCGACGAGTTGCGCAATCGGTTCTCCCGCCAGACGACGTGCGGCGAGCGCTTCGAAACGCGCGACGGCATCGTCCGGCAAGATTTCGGCATCGCGCATGATGAGTTCCGTGCGACGCCAGCCGAGCACGTGCATCAACAGAATGCGCGCTTCGAGTGGCGGCAGCGCGCACGCCTGAAGCAGCGCCGAAACCGTCATTCCGATTCCCCCTGCGCTGCCAATTGTTCCGCCTGATGCTCGGACACCAGCGCGCCGATCAGTTCGTCGATATCGCCGTCCATGATGTATTCGAGCTTGTAGAGCGTCAGATTGATGCGGTGATCCGTCATGCGCCCTTGCGGAAAGTTGTACGTGCGAATGCGCTCCGAGCGATCGCCCGAGCCGATCAGACTCTTGCGCGTGGCCGCTTCCTTCGCGTGCTGCTCGTGATACTGCTTGTCCTTGATGCGCGCGGCGAGCACCTTCAGCGCGCGATCCTTGTTCTTGTGTTGCGAGCGGTCATCCTGACATTCGACGACGATGCCCGTCGGCAAGTGTGTCACGCGCACCGCCGAATCCGTTTTGTTGATGTGCTGCCCGCCCGCACCCGACGCGCGGAATGTATCGATACGCAAATCCGCCGGATTGATCACCACTTCGCTGATTTCGTCCGCTTCCGGCATGACGGCGACCGTGCACGCGGACGTGTGGATGCGCCCCTGCGTTTCCGTCGCCGGAACCCGCTGCACGCGATGCCCGCCCGACTCGAACTTCAGCCGCGAATACGCACCTTGTCCCGCGATCCGCACGATCACTTCCTTGTAACCGCCGAGATCGGACACGCTTTCGGACATGGTTTCCGCCGTCCAGCGATTGCGCTCCGCATAACGCAGATACATGCGCAGCAGATCGTCTGCGAACAGCGCCGATTCGTCGCCGCCCGTGCCCGCGCGAATTTCGATGAAGATGTTGCGTTCGTCGTTCGGATCCTTCGGCAGCAGCATGGTCTGCAGATCGCTTTCGATTTTCGTCATGCGCGCGCGCGCCTCGCCGATTTCCTCTTCGGCGAAATCGCGCATCGACGGATCGGAGAGCAATTCCTGCGCGGTCGATTCGTCGGTGAGCGCCTGACGCCAGAGCGCGTATTGATCGACGATCGGGCTGATTTCCGCGTGCTCGCGCGTGAGCTTGCGATACTGGTCCATATCGGACGTGACGTCTTCACGGCTCAACAGTTCGTTGAGATCGACCTGCCGTTTTGCAAGCTGGTCGAGCTTGCTTTGCATGCTCGTTTTCATCGGGATTGGAGCTTGATGCTTCGGCTGGAGTGCAAGGAGAAGCGCCGCCGCGCGAGCCGCGCGGAGCATTTGAGAATAGCAGGGTGAGAGCCGCTAACGGTCGGACGATTTATCCGCGCCGTGACGGTAAAAACCGCTCATCAGATCGATAAGCTGGTTGCGTTCCTCACTGCTCGCGCGATTGAGCGCGTGCGTGGGACCGTGGATCAGCTTGTTGGTGAGCGATTGCGACAGCGCTTCGAGGATCGCTGCGGGATCGTCGCCGCGCGCGAGCATCTTGCGCGCGCGATCGAGTTCGGCGCGGCGCAGCGCGTCCGCTTGCGTGTGCATATGACGGATGACCGGCACGATGCTGCGCGCATCCAGCCATTGCATGAAATTCGCGACACGCGTTTCGATGATCGCTTCGGCCTGCGCCACCGCCGCCTGGCGCGACGCGTTGCCTTCGCGCACAATCGCGCCGAGGTCATCGACGGTATAGAGGAACACGTCCTGCAGATTGCCGACTTCCGGTTCGATATCGCGCGGCACGGCGAGATCGATCATGAAGATCGGGCGATGCCGGCGCGCGCGCACCGCACGTTCCACCGCGCCCAGGCCGATGATCGGCAACGTCGACGCCGTGCACGACACGATGATGTCGAACTCGTGCATGCGCGCGGGCAGATCGGACAGCGGAATGGCGCGGCCATTGAAGCGTTCCGCGAGCTTTTCGCCGCGCTCGGCGGTGCGGTTCGCGACCACGAGCTCACGCGGATTCTGCGCGGCAAAGTGCGTGGCGCACAGTTCGATCATTTCGCCCGCGCCGATAAACAGCACGCGCTGGCTCGAAATGTTCTCGAAGATGCGCTGCGCGAGACGCACGGCGGCGGCGGCCATCGACACGGACTGCGCGCCGATTTCCGTGGTCGTGCGCACTTCTTTTGCGACGGCGAACGTGCGCTGAAAAAGCTGGTTCAGATACGTGCCGAGCGCACCGGCTTCGGACGCGGTGCGCACCGCATCCTTCATTTGTCCGACGATTTGCGTTTCGCCGAGGGCCATCGAATCCAGCCCGGACGCGACGCGAAACGCGTGGCGCACGGCTTCCGACTGCGGCAGCGCATAAACGTGCGGCGCAAGTTCGGGAACGGGAATGCCGTGGTACTTGGAAAGCCACTGGACAGCGGCTTCGCGGGCGGCGGAGTCGTCGGTGGCGCAATAGAGTTCGGTGCGGTTGCAGGTCGAGAGGATCGCCGCTTCCGGCGACGCCTTCGCGAGCGGCCCGAGCCAGATGTCCTTCAATGCGCCGAGCGCCGGTTTGAGCTGTTCGAGCGGAAACGCCACTCGTTCGCGCAGAGCGACAGGCGCAGTGTGGTGGTTGATTCCGATCGTGAGGAGCTGCATGTTTTTGGCTGATTCGGGCTGATGCTTTCGGCCTAAGCCTGTTGCCTTTCAGATAGCCTAATATTATAGCGTTTTACCGTTTCGTTCATTTATACGCGGCATTCGGGGGCAGAACGAGGCTTTTCGCGCCGATTGCGCCGAAAGCGCTGTCACGCGCGGCATCAAGCTATAACGGCAGGCCGCGTGCAAACTTATTCTCGTGAGACGTTATGTCTCGAAAAATTGCTATCGAGCAACGGTTCCGGCACGCTTTCCACGCCGATCCTGGCCCCCTTAAACTCGTCCGTTACTTCAAGTCTGGACGTTTTTCCGCGATGCCCAAGCAAGAAATTATGTCTTTTTGCGACAAATTCAAGCCAATGGAGCCGCGTCGCTGATGGGCTGGATCGGTTTGATCTTTCTGGGCGCGGTGATCGGCTGGGCGGGCTGGTGGTTGCATCCGCTGCGGCGCGCGGCGGGGCGCATCTGGACCGCAATCGTCGCGGGCGTGCTGGCGACGGTCGTTGCGCGCATGCTTGGCAATATCATCGATATTTATCACGACGGCGATACGCTCGAATGGTTCGCGTGCGCGGGCTTCGTGCTGGTCGTCGTCACGGTGGTGGTCGCGCTGACCGCGCGCTGCTGATCTTTTGTTGCAACGGCGGGCGATCCTCGTTGCTCGAATCCAACGCAGGTGAAATTCATGAACGACCGAATCGCAATTCCTGACACGTTTGCCAAACGCATCGCCGCGCTGCGCACGCAGATGTCGCGCGACGGACTCGCCGCCGTGCTGATTCCATCGGCGGATCCGCATCTTTCCGAATACTTGCCCGAGCGCTGGCAAGGGCGGCAATGGCTGTCGGGATTCACCGGTTCGGTCGGCACGCTCGTCGTCACGGCGGACTTCGCGGGCGTCTGGGTCGATAGCCGTTACTGGACGCAAGCCGAAGCGCAACTCGCGGGCACCGGCGTTCAACTGATGAAGATGATGGGCGGCCAGCAGCCCGCGCCGCACATCGACTGGCTCGCGGAGCACGTTTCGGCGGGCGATGTCGTGGCCGTCGATGGCGCGGTGCTCGGCATCTCGGCGGCGCGCGCATTGTCCGATGCGCTGACGGCGCGCGGCATCGTGTTGCGCACGGATGTCGATCTGCTCGATGCCGTCTGGCCCGAGCGTCCTGTTTTGCTGGACGCCGCCGTGTACGAACACGCCGCGCCGCATGCGAGCGTCACGCGCGTGGAAAAACTCGCGCAAGTGCGCGACGCCATGCGCACGAAAGGCGCGCAATCGCATTTCGTTTCGACCCTCGACGATCTCGCGTGGATCTTCAATCTGCGCGGCGGCGATGTGAGCTACAACCCGGTGTTCGTCGCGCACGCGCTGATCAATCTGGACGATGCGACCATTTTCGTCGCCGACGGAAAAGTGCCGGAAGCGCTCAAGCAATCGCTCGCGCGCGATGGCGTTCGCGTTGCGGCGTATTCGGAAGCGCCGAAAGCGCTGGCATCGTTGCCTGCGGGCGCGACGCTGCTGATCGATCCGCGCCGCATCACGCACGGCTTGCTGGAGCAAGTGCCATCGACGGTGAAGATTGCGGAGGCCGTGAATCCGTCGACGTTCGCGAAATCGCGCAAGACGGCGGTGGAAGCCGAATATATTCGCGCGACGATGGAACAGGACGGCGCGGCGCTCGCGCGAATTTTTTGCGTGGTTCGAAGGCGCGCTGGGCCGCGAGCGCATCACGAAATTGACGATCGACGAGAAGCTGACGGCGGCGCGCGCGAAACGTCCGGGCTTTGTCACGCTGAGCTTCAGCACGATCGCCGGTTTCAACGCGAACGGCGCGATGCCGCATTACCGCGCCACCGATGCGTCGCATTCGGTGATCGAAGGCAATGGCTTGTTGCTGATTGATTCCGGCGGACAATATCTGAGCGGCACGACGGACATTACGCGCGTGGTGCCGGTCGGCGAAATCACGGCCGAGCACAAGCGCGACTTCACCGTTGTGCTGAAAGGAACGATAGCGCTATCCTGCGCGCGTTTCCCGCGCGGCATCCGTTCGCCGATGCTCGATTCCATCGCGCGTGCGCTGATCTGGGAAGCGGGCGCGGATTACGGTCACGGCACGGGTCACGGCGTCGGCTATTTCCTAAACGTGCACGAAGGTCCGCAAGTCATCTCGCACTACGCGCCCGCCGAGCCGTGGACGGCGATGAAAGAAGGCATGATCACGTCGATCGAACCGGGCATTTACCGGCCGGGCAAGTGGGGCATCCGCATCGAAAATCTGGTAATGAATCAGGCGGCGGGCAAAACCGAATTCGGCGATTTCCTGTCGTTCGAAACGCTGACACTGTGCCCGATCGATACGCGCTGCATCGACCTTTCAATGCTGCGTGACGATGAGCGCGCGTGGCTCAATGCGTATCACGACGAGGTGTTCAAACGCGTGTCGCCACTGGTGGAAGGCGAGGCGAAAGCGTGGCTCGAAAAGCGGACGAAGGCGATCTGAACATGGGCAAGACCGTAGTCATCGTGATCGATGTGCAACAGATGTTCTTCGACGGCCCGACGCGCGCGCATTGTGCCGATGAAGTGATCGACGGCATCAACCGGCTGACGGCGGCGCGCGAAGCGAACGCGCCGGTGTTTATCGTTCAGCATGAAAGTCCCGCCGATGGACCGCTCGCGCGTGAAAGCGCGGCGTGGCAATTGCCGGCGGCGCTGAATCGCGAGGCGAGCGACACATCGATCTACAAAACCGTCGGCGATTCGTTCCAGAACACGCTGTTGCACGAAAACCTGCGCGAGCGCGGCATCGAAAGCGTCGTGCTGTGCGGCTACGCGACGGAGTTTTGCGTGAACGCCACCGCACGCCGCGCGGAATGGCTCGACTTGAAAACGGTCATCGCGTCCGATCTGCACATGACCGCCGGCAAGCCGCACTTGAGCGCGGACAAGATCGTCGAGCATCAAAACTTCGTCTGGACGCATTCGTCGATGTCCGGCAACGGCGTGAAAGTGCTTCCGCTCACCGACATTCTCGACAAAGAGTTCGCATGACCATCAAGGCAGTCGTGTTCGATTTCGGCGGCGTGCTGATCGACTGGAACCGGGAATATCTCTACAAGCAACTCATTCCCGATGACACCGAGCGCCGCTGGTTTCTCGACAATGTCTGCAAGATGGAATGGGTTGTGCAGCAAGACGGCGGACAGACGATCGAGGAAGGCACTGCGGAACTGATCGCGCTATATTCCGAGCACAAAGCGCTGATTCGCGCGTTCTATGCGCGCTGGCTGGAAATGGTCGCGGGCGTGCTGGAAGAGGGCGTTGCGCTGGTCGATCGGCTGAAGGCGGCGGACGTGCCGCTCTTTGGCCTGACGAACTGGTCAGCAGAAACCTTCCCGTACGCGTTCGAACGATTCGACGTGCTGCGGCAGTTTCGCGAAGTGATCGTGTCGGGGCGCGTCGGACTGGTGAAGCCCGATCCGCAAATCTTCGCGCTGATGTTCGCGGAAATCGACAAGCAGTTACCGGGCGTTCAGCCGTCCGAGCTCGTGTTCATCGACGACAATCTGGCGAACGCGCAAGCGGCGAGCGCGCTCGGCTGGCACGGCGTGCATTACACCGGCGCGATCGATACCGAAACGAAGCTACGCGCGCTGAACTTGCCGATCTAAACTTGGGCTATTGCCCGAGCAGATTCTTCAGCGCGTTGCCAATGCCGCGCACCGTTTCGCCCGCGCCCTTCGCGACGCCCGGCACTCACGCCGAGGGCTTTCGCGAAGCCCGCCGCGAGCTTCTTCGACAGACTTTCTGAAAGCGAAAACTTCGGATCGCGCAGATCGCCGTCGAGCACGAAATCGAGCTTGATCTGTTCCTTGCGGTCTTTCAGCGCGGCAATCGCGACTTTGGTAGGAATCGACATGAACGTGTCGAGCGCGTTGCCGGTATCGCTGATTTGCAGATGATTCAGCGCCAGCGAGCCCGGCGCGTGAATCCGATAATTCTTCACCCTCGCGTCCACGGTCATATCGAGCGTGCCGCCCGTCACCGCGGCTTTCGCGCCGGCCTTCTTCAACAGATACGGATCGAGCGTCTGGATATCGACGTTGCGCAGCGTCGCGCGCGTCTGCGAATCCTTGCTCGCGATCACCATCCAGCCGCCGAACGTCACTGCGCCCGTGTGCGACGGACCTTTGATCGAACCGGACATCGTCAGATCGGTGCGTTCGTCGAGCTGCGGCAAATGCAGACGATCGACGGTGGCCTTCGCATCGGAAATCAGCGCGCGATACGGCGGGTTCTGCACGGATTCATCGTAGAACTCCATCGATCCGCGCTCGAACGATCCGCGATCGATCACTTTCTCTTCGCGCGCGTGGGCGGATTGCTTGTCGTCTGGCTTGGCATCGGCGGCGCTCGCCGTTTCTCGCAGGCCGGGCAGGATGCGCACGCGGCCATCGGCTGAACGGACGATGGCCAGATAGTAGTTGTCGACGCTCACGCTGCGCAGATGAATCCGTTTATTGAGCAGCGAACGCATGTCGATGTCGAGCACGATGCGTTCGGCGCGCATCGCATCGCTGGCGGGCCAGCCTTGCGGGCCGAGAATGCGCACGCGCGAGAGCGTGACGTGGCCGAAGTTGACATCGATATCCTCGACGGAACCGTTCGGTCCAAGCGTCTCGACGATGCGCTCTTTCATCTGATGCACGACGAAGAACCATCCGCCGACCACGACGACCGCGATCGCCACCACCACCACGATTCCGACTGCCCAGAGCGCTCCCCGCCGCCCGCGCGATGCCGCCATCTGCTGTGTCTCCCTGTTCTCGTAAGCGTTGGCAGCCGCACAAAAAAGCGGCGAGCTGCACCGAGCAGCGTCGCCGTTTTTGCTTCGGATGTCGGTGCGCGCGCCCGCATAGGCGCGCACTTTTCATCTGACGATTGACTGACGATCAGCGCGAGATCGGCTTGTAACGCAGACGTTTCGGCTTCGCGGCTTCTTCGCCCAGACGCTTGCGCTTGTCGGCCTCGTATTCCTGATAGTTGCCGTCGAAGAACTCGACGTGCGAATCGCCTTCGAACGCGAGAGAATGTACGTCGCGATGCGGTCGAGGAACCAGCGATCGTGCGAAATCACCATCACCGAGCCGACGAATTCGAGCAGCGCGTCTTCGAGCGCGCGCAGCGTTTCGACGTCCAGATCGTTCGATGGTTCGTCCAGCAGCATGTTGCCGCCCGCGATCAGCGTCTTGGCCAGATGCAGAAGTCCGCGCTCACCGCCCGACAGATTGCCGACGAGCTTTTGCTGATCGCTGCCCTTGAAGTTGAATCGGCCGATATACGCGCGCGACGGCGTTTCGTACTTGCCTGCCGACCGTGAGCACATCCGCCCCGCCCGAGATTTCCTCGAAGACGGTTTTATCGGCGCCGAGCGTGTCGCGGCTCTGATCGACATACGCGAGCTTGACCGTCGGTCCCTTGATGATTTCGCCCGAATCCGGCTTTCCTTGCCGGTCAGCATGCGAAACAGCGTCGATTTACCCGCGCCGTTCGGCCCGATGATGCCGACGATCGCGCCCGCCGGAATTTTCATGCTCAGATCGTCGATGAGCAGGCGATCGCCATACGACTTGCTGACGTTCTTGAACTCGATGACTTCATTGCCGAGCCGATCGCCGACCGGAATGAAGATTTTCTGCGTTTCGTTGCGCTTCTGATATTCCTAGCTGTTGAGTTCCTCGAAGCGCGCGATACGCGCCTTCGATTTCGCCTGACGTCCCTTCGGATTCTGGCGCACCCATTCCAGTTCTTTCTTGAAGACATCGCCGAGACCTTCTTCGACGGCTTGACGCACGGTCTGCCGCGGATCGAGCTGCGGCTCCTGCGGCAGATAACCGATGTTCAGGTTCGGCATCGGCTGCGCTTCGCCTTCGATGTCCTTATCGACGCCGGCCATGATGCGGATGAGCGTCGATTTCCCGGAACCGTTGAGACCGAGCAGACCGATCTTCGCGCCGGGGAAGAACGAAAGGGAAATGTCTTTCAGGATCTGACGCTTCGGCGGCACGATCTTGCCGACGCGGTTCATGGTGAAGACGTATTGGGTCATGTTAGATTGGGTGTTTGAACGCGGTGCGCCCGATTCGGCGCTCGATGATGTCTGATGACGCGGGCCGTGTGCCGTCCCGGGCGCTTCCCGCGACGGCGCAGGGCACGCGTGGGGATCAACCGGCATTGTACTGCGAGGTGTGAATCGGCTTGCTAGAGCCAGCTCGCGACGTCGCCGTGGCGCGAGCACGTGCCGCTGTGGTGGCGGCTGAAGCTGTAGGTGCCGTCGCGGCACTGGGCGCTTGCGCCTTGCGGGACTGCGCTGGAGCGGGACCGGGCGGGGGCGTGGACGGAGTTGCCGTCGCGATTGGTGTAGTGACCGTGGGTGTCGAGGTCCGATTCGTTGGGTTGCTGCTGGTATTGGTATTGATCGTTCTGATAGGCGTGCGCCACGGTGCAAGCAAGTGCAAACAATCCGGCGAACGCACGGATGAGCAAATATCTCTTCATTGTTATTGGCCTCGTTTTGCTCCGTGCATAAAAAAACGGAGTGCCCAATGGAAGGACACTCCGTTTTTCGGGACAACCGTTTTGACAGTTCTTGACGCTTAAACGTTGAACAAGAAATTCATCACGTCGCCGTCGTGCACCACATATTCCTTCCCTTCAGCACGCATCTTCCCAGCCTCTTTAGCGCCCTGTTCACCCTTGAACTGAACGTAATCATCAAACGCAATCGTTTGCGCCCGAATAAACCCGCGCTCAAAATCGGTGTGGATAGCACCAGCCGCTTGCGGAGCAGTATCGCCGATATGAATCGCCCATGCGCGCACTTCCTTCACGCCTGCCGTGAAGTACGTCTGCAACCCGAGCAGCTTGAACTCCGCACGAATTACGCGATTCAGCCCCGGCTCGTCCATGCCCATGTCGGCGAGGAAGTCGGTCTTGTCGGCATCGTCGAGATCGGCGATTTCCGCTTCGATCGCCGCGCACACTGCGACCACCGGCGAGTTCTCGGCTTCCGCGTGCTTGCGCACCGTGTCGAGATACGGATTGTTCTCGAAGCCGTCTTCCTTCACATTCGCGACGTACATCGTCGGCTTGGACGTGATCAGGCAGAACGGCTTGATGAGCAGGTTTTCATCGTCGGATAGATTCAGCGCGCGAACGGGCTTCGCCTGGTCCAGTTGCGCACGAACCTTTTCGAGCACAGCGACGAGCTTCGCCGCTTCCTTATCGTTGCCCGATTTCGCCGCCTTCGAATAACGCGTCAGCGCCTTTTCGACCGTCGACAGATCGGCAAGCGCCAGTTCCGTGTTGATGACTTCGATATCCGCCAGCGGATCGATCTTGCCCGCGACGTGAATCACGTTTTCGTTTTCGAAGCAGCGTACGACGTGCGTGATGGCATCGGTTTCGCGGATGTTCGCGAGAAACTGGTTGCCCAGCCCTTCACCTTTCGATGCCCCCGCCACCAGCCCCGCGATATCCACGAACTCGACGACCGCCGGCAAAATGCGCTCCGGCTTCACGATTTCCGCGAGCGCCGTGAGACGTGCGTCGGGCACTTCGACCACGCCGACGTTCGGCTCGATCGTGCAGAACGGATAATTTTCGGCGGCAATGCCCGCCTTGGTCAGTGCATTGAAAAGAGTGGACTTGCCGACGTTCGGCAGGCCGACGATGCCGCATTGGAGGCTCATGGGATCCTTCGGGAAATCAGTGGGTTGCGTCGCTCGCTCATCGTTTCGCCGGGAGAGGAGCCTGCTGCCGCCCGCATGTCCGGGCGTGGGCTTTCAGCGATTTCGCGGGAGTTTCGTCACAGAAAACGTGAATTGTAACCCGTTCGGCGCGCGGCCTTTGCCGAAGCGCGAAATGGCCGCGCGCGCGTTCTGCATCAAAAAACGCAAGAAATTTGCGTTGTGATATTGCTGCTTGCAATAGCCGCAGAGCCAAGCGCAGAGGGTCAAATGGAACGAGGTCCGTTTTCCGAAGCTGGCAGAAGGCGCCGCCGTCTGTTTCTGAGCAAGGTTCACGTCGGACTCGCGGCGGCGGGCACGCTGGCGTCGTGTCTGGGTATTGGGATCGCGATCAACGGCGGACTCGAATTCAATCGGACGAAAGTGTTCACCGGCGTGGGCATCATCGCGTTTTCGACGATTCTTTATATCGCGATGCTTTTCGTCAAAGACGAGTCGCCGTAGCCCGATCAAACCCCGAAAACCCCCGCGGCTATAATGCCCGGATGACTTCGCATTCCTTGACCTTTCACGCGGTCGTCGTCGGCGGTGGGCTCGTCGGCAAGACGGCGGCACTCGCGCTCGCGCAATCCGGTCTGCGCGTGGCCTTGCTCGCGCCGAAAGCCGCAGGCTTGCCGCCCGGCGCGTTGTTCGATTCGCGCATTTACGCGCTGTCGTCCAGTTCGCAGACGTTGCTCGAGCGGCTGCGCGTCTGGCAGGCGCTCGATCGCGCGCGGCTCGGTCCGGTTTTCGATATGCGCGTGTTCGGCGATGCCTTCGCCGAGCTGCATTTTTCCGCGTTCCAGGCGTCCGTGCCGCAACTGGCGTGGATCGTCGAATCGACGTTGATCGAACAATCGCTCGATGCCGCGCTGCGCTTTTCGCCGTCGCTTTCGTGGTTCGAATCGCGCGCGCAAGGTCTCGTCATCGAACCCGACGCCGCGCACATCACGCTCGAAAGCGGCGAAACGCTCGAGGCGGATCTGATCGTCGGCGCGGACGGCGCGCATTCGTGGGTGCGCGCGCAAATGGGCGCGAAGGTCGATCGGCGCGATTATCGGCAAACGGGCGTCGTCGCCAATTTCAAGGCGGAACGCGCGCACGGCGAGACGGCGTATCAATGGTTTCGCGATACGGAAATCATCGCGTTGCTGCCGCTTCCGGGCGATTACGTGTCGCTCGTCTGGGCGGCGCGCACGGAACATGCTGACGAATTGCTCGGGTTCGATCCGGCGCAACTCGCCGCGCAGGTCGAGCAGGCGACGCAAAATCAGCTCGGCGCGCTCGAATGCGTGACGCCCGCGCAAGGCTTTCCGCTCGCGCTACAAACGGTCGACAAACTCGTGGCGCCGCGCGTCGCGCTCGTCGGGGATGCCGCGCATCTGATTCATCCGCTTGTGGGCCAGGGCATGAATCTCGGTTTGCGCGATGTCGCGGCGCTCGCGGATGTCATCGCAAACAAGGAATCGTTCCGCGATCTCGGCGATCCGATTCTCCTGCGACGCTACGAACGCGCGCGGCGCGAAGACATCCAGAAACTCATGTTCGCGACCGATGGTCTGCAACGGCTGTTCGCCGTGCCGGGCACGATCGCGCGCGCGGTGCGCAATACGGGCATGGCGTTCGTCGGCGCGCAGCCGCTCGTGAAGCGCTGGCTGGTGTCGGCGGCGCTCGGTTAAATCCATCAACTCGCGGGCGATGCTTCGCGAATCACAGAAACGCAGGAAAACGCATGAAACGCACGCTTCGCATGGCTCTCGCCACGGCCGTCACGATGGCCGTGACTTTCGGCATCGGCTGCACCGCGCAGGCCGATCAAACCACCGACAAAATCAAGTCGACGCTCGAATCGCGCATGGGCGACGCGACCATCAAAAGCATCGACAAGACGCCGATTCCCGGTCTCTACGAAGTGAATCTCGGCTCGCAAATCGTTTATTCCGATGCAACCGGCAACTACGTGCTGCTCGGCGATCTGGTCGATACGCGCAGCAGTAAGAATCTGACGGAAGCGCGGCTGTCGGAGATCAACAAGATCGATTTCGCCAAGCTGCCGTTCGAAAACGCGGTGAAGGTGGTGAAGGGCAATGGCAGCCGCAAGATCGCCGTGTTCTCCGATCCGAACTGCCCGTATTGCAAGCAGCTCGAAACGACGCTGAAGGCCATCGATAACATCACGGTCTACACGTTCCTGTATCCGGTGCTGTCGCCTGATTCGACGGCCAAGTCGAAGTCGATCTGGTGCTCGAAGGATCGCGGCATGACGTGGGAAAGCTGGATGCTTGACCACAAGGCGCCGACCACGGCCGTATCGTGCGATACGACCGCCATCGACAAAAATCTGAAGCTCGGCCGTTCGATGAACGTCACCGGCACGCCGACGGTTTTCCTCGCGGACGGCCGCCGTCTGCCGGGCGCGGTGTCGGCGGACAAGCTGGAACAGGCACTATCGGCCGCGCATTGAACGCGGTTTCGTTACGAGATGGAAGGCGCTCTTCAGCGCCTTCCGCGTTTTTGGGCCCGCTTTTCAGCGATGCACCTGCGAGAAGAAAAAGGACAACGCGATGACTCCACTCATGCAACCGGTGCGCTACAGCATCGTTCCGAAAAATCCCGCCGCGCATGTTTTCGAAGTGACGTGCACCGTCGCCGAACCGGATCCGGCCGGGCAGCGCTTCATGCTGCCGGTGTGGATTCCGGGCAGCTACATGATCCGCGAGTTCGCGCGCAATATCCAATATCGTCACGCTGAAAGCGTTCAACGCGGCGGGGCAGAAGGTCGCGATCGAAAAAATCGATAAGCACGCGAGGCAGGCCGCGCCCGTCGATGGCCCGATCACGCTGCGCTACGAAGTCTACGCGTGAGATATGTCGTCGGTGCGCGCCGCGCATCTGGATGACACGATCGGCTTTTTCAACGGCACGAGTGTGTTTCTCGCGGTCGAGGGGCAGGCGAATGCGCCTTGCATCGTCGATATTCAGCCGCCTTTGGGCGGCGCGCATCGCAATTGGCGCGTGGCGACGGCGCTTTCCGAGGCGCGCGGCACGAAGCGCTACGGCTTCGGCACGTACGAAGCGGCGAATTACGACGAACTCGCGGATCATCCCGTCACGCTCGGCGAATTCGCGCTCGGCGCGTTTACGGCGCATGGCGTGAAGCATGACATCGTGATTTCGGGACGCGTCGTCAATCTCGACATGAACCGGCTCCAGGCCGATCTCAAGCGCGTGTGCGAAGCGCAAATCGCGCTGTTCGAGCCGCGCACGAAAAAAGCGCCGGTCGATCGCTATGTGTTCATGACCGTCGCCGTCAGCGATGGTTACGGCGGGCTGGAGCATCGCGCATCGACGGCGCTGATCTGCAATCGCTCGGACTTGCCGGTGCAGGGCAAGCCGGAGACGACGGACGGTTATCGCACGTATCTTGGCCTTTGCAGCCACGAGTATTTCCCACGTGGAACGTGAAGCGCATCAAGCCGGCGGCGTTCGCGTCGTACGGATTTGTCGCAGGAAAATTACACGACGCTGCTGTGGCTCTTCGAAGGCTTCACGTCGTATTACGACGATCTGATGCTCGTGCGCAGCGGCCTGATCACGGCGGGCGATTACTTCACGCTGCTCGGCAAGACGATCGGCAGCGTGCTGCGCGGCACCGGGCAGCTCAAGCAATCCGTCGCGCAAAGTTCGTTCGATGCGTGGGTGAAGTACTACCGCGCGGACGAAAACGCGTCGAACGCCATCGTCAGCTATTACCAGAAAGGCTCGCTGGTTGCGCTCGCGTTCGATTTGTCGATCCGCACGCAAACCGGCAACCGCAAATCGCTCGACGATGTGATGCGCCTTATTTGCCGACCAACGGCACGGCGGGCAAGCCGTCGCTCGGCGTGCACGTGCGCGGCGGCGCGGATTGCACGCTTGCGGTCGTGCACGAGAATAGCGGCGGCGCAAAAGGCTGGGTTGTCGGCGGGCGATGTGCTCGTCGCCATCGACGGGCGCGGACCGTCGAAACAATGGCGCGAGCGCTGGCTGAAAGGCTGATCGTCGGGACGTAATCAAAGAGAAAGGTGGCGGATTGTTCTACTGATGCAACGATCCGTCACGACCGGATGGCTTTTTCTCTGGCGTCGAAAAACGAAAAATGCTTCCTAACCCGGACGCTCACGGCGCCCGAACCCAAACAGAGGAAGGAAGCCATCATGACGACGATTCTGCAAATCAATTCCGCCGCGCGTTCGCAAGGCGCCCAGTCGACGCTGCTCGCAGACGAACTTACCGTCAAGCTGCAACAAAGCAATCCGGGTGCGAAAGTGGTCGTGCGCAATCTGCTGGGCGACAGCCTGCCGCATCTGGACGATGCCACGCTCGGCGCGTTCTTCATGCCCGCCGATCAGCGCAGCGCTGAACAAACGGCGATCAACGCGAAGAGCGAAGCGCTCATCGCCGAACTGCAGGCGGCGGATATCGTCGTGATCGCGGCGCCGCTGTACAACTTCGGTATCTCGTCGCAACTGAAAACGTATTTCGACTGGATCGCGCGTGCGGGCATCACGTTCCGCTACACCGCGACCGGTCCGGAAGGTCTCGTGAAGGGCAAGAAGGTGTACGTGGTGTCGGCACGTGGCGGCAAATACGCGGGCACGCCGAACGATTCGCAAACGCCGTATCTGACGACGTTCCTCGGCTTCCTCGGCATGACCGACGTGAACTTCATCTACGCAGAAGGTTTGAATATGGGTCCGAAAGTGGCGGGCGTGGCGCTGGCATCGGCACGTGAGGCGATTGCTGCGGTTTGAGTTTTTTTGCTTTGCACTGAAACGCCGCGCCCGATTGCGGCGAAACGCAGTGCTTCGTAATTGGGATTGAGCGGTATCAGGCCCGCTGCGATACTGACTGCGTTGTCTCGTCTCCTCACGTGTCCGCTCTGGAAAGTGATGAGAGCCCAGAGATCGTCGTCAAGTATGGGTCTGGCCATTTCCTTTTCGCCGTCGAAACAACGATCAGGTTAACAGGAACGGCCTGAAGTAAATAGCCCCATCCATCATTTTGTTAAAGCTTCTAAGTCGACGCGACCGTACGGCGCAGCATCA
>LFMX01000057.1 GCA_001184405.1 Candidatus Burkholderia humilis | reverse complement strand
AGCGCTTGCGAGCAGGCTTTCTGATGACGAGCGGCGGATGAAAGAGACGCAGACCGATCTGCGCGGCGATCAACTAAAGCACATTCGATAACACGAGATACGCGATGAGCGTGATCGTGAACGTCTGCACATAGAGCAGCGTGCGCGAATTGATGACGGTCACCGTTCCGCTCAGTTCGGGCAGCGCAATGGCTGACAGCAGCGAGGTTCCGAGCAATAACTGAATCAGGTTATTGACGATAGCCGGATACACCGCGCGCGCCGCTTGAGGCAACACCACTTCCATGAAAATCTGCGCGCGCGCCAGGCCAAGAATTGACGCCGCTTCGAGCTGACCTTTAGGAACGGATTGAATGCCTGCTCTAAAGACCTCCGCGAGATAAGCATCGACATTCACGCCAAGCGCAATGACGCCTGCGGTATAAGCATCTAACGTCAAGCCGAGCGAAGGCAAGCCGAAGAATACGATGAAGATTTGCAAGAGGACGAGTGTGTTGCGAATGGCCTCGATATAGACGCTTGCCATCGCTTGGAGGACACGGCATCGAGATGCACTTGCAAACGCCGTCACCAGTCCGAACACAAGCGCCAGCGCAAAGGCAAGCAGCGTGACTTGCAGCGTCAACCACGCCGCGTGCAAGAAATCGTTGAAATAGCCCGCGAGGGTTAGCCATTCGTAGCTCATGCGTCCTCCTCTACCCTGCTTCGTGCTTAGATCAATACCGCTGATTCAGCGGGAAGCGCGGCGCTTGACCGAACCACTTCTTGTAAAACTCCACATTCTGCTTGGATGCGTTGATCTGAAACAGAAAGAGATTGAGGTAATTCAACCACACCTGATCGCCGGTCTTGACACCGAATGCGTTGTACTCGAGCGGCACGAGTGCTTCGTCGGTCACGGTCAATTCCTGATCCAGCGATACCTGATACGCAAGAAAATTGTTGTCTTCGATCATCGCATCGGCCTGACCTTGCTTGACGGCGAGGATCGCGGCCTGCGAACTGTCGAACTCCTGGATCTTCACTTGCATGTTGAGCGAGCGCACTTCGTCGCCATTGGTCGAACCCTTGACCGTTGCAATAGTTCGTCCGTTCATGTCCTTGATCGATTTGATACCGCTCGATTTCTTCACGAGCAGCGCTTCGCTGGCGACGACATAAGGATTGGTGAATGCAATTTCCTTGGCACGCTCGAGGTTGCGCGTGAAATTGCAGAACACGACATCGATCTTGCTGGTTTGCAGATTCGGAATGCGATTCGCGCTCGTCGTGTTGACCATTTCGAGCTTAACGCCCATTTGTTTGGCGAGTTCTTTGGCGAGATCGACGTCGTATCCGTCCGGCTGTCCGTCTTTGTTATAGAAGCCGAATGGCGCGAAGCTCAGGCAATCGCCCACGCGCAGCATCCCTCGCTGCAAGACTTGTTTGAGGATGGAATTCGACGATCCGTCCTGCGCGGGCGTTTCCACCTTCGAACATGCGGCAAGCGCGATCAAGCCGATTGCGACGAACCAGCGGGCGTACTTCGCACTTTCTCTGGCAGGTTTCATGGTCGATCCCGAAGGGTGTTTGATGTAACCACGCCTTAAGTCCGATACACCGGACAACGATCCAGCACGGCAGATGGGAGCCAAGTCTTTCACTAAAAAAATGCTGTCGCAATGGGGTTTACGCGCTAATCGAATCAAATCGCACAGCAATAAAAAAGCAGGCAAGTTTCCTTGCCTGCCCTGCTAAGAATTGCACGTACGTGCTTTGCCGTGCTTAGAGTGTCTTAAACGTATGCATTAAGCAAACGCTTCCTGCTTTGCGCGCGCTTCGACTAACGTACGAGCATGCGCGTAGACACGCTCCCTTTCACGCGCAACCAGCGTTTTCTTGCGCACGAGCGTTTGGCGGTGATATTTCGGATCACCCATCAATGAGACATACTCGCCATATCGATACCGCAGATAGCACTGGAAAAACTCCGCGCCGGGTAGGCCGCTGTCGAGTGCCATCAACACGCCATAGTCGATGCTTCGCACGTCCGCCAGTGTTGAAATGGCTGATTCGAGCGCAGCATAACGTTGCGCGAGCGGCACACCTTTTTCGCACAACGTATGAAAATGCTGATAGCTCAGCACCTGGCCATGCGACAAGCAACGTCGCAACGCTTTTGCAAGTCGTAGACTCAGTTCGGTTTCCACGTTCTCTCCTGTTCGATGCACGATTCACGTGCGCACGAATACCCGACCGTCGTTCGAAAAATCGAACACGGCGACCGATTGCCTAGATCTCACCTGCCAACGTCAAGAGGAAGTGCGCCGCATTCGAGGGCTGCGATTGACATGACGAGCACATCCCGCGCGGTTTTCCGGCTTGCATGGGCAAGCCGCGACAATGCGCTGCATAAACGCGATCTCGAACCAAGACACAACCATGAATACGGCTTAACACGCTTTGTATAAAGATTTGCGTGTTTATTTCTCGTTTTGAAAGAGCTAATGCGTTCAACGCTGGAATGCAAATTCGCGTTCTGCTTCTGCCATTCCGGATTCGACGCATGCACCAACGTGCCTGACACATAAGTATCAAGCCGATGCCGCTCAGATTTCTTTTTCGTACTGCAGTTAGGGATACCAAACACCGATGCGCCAGCAGCGCGCGAGCTAGTTCCATTAAGACATTAAGACCATCTTTAATTACCACGCCGCAGTACGCATCTTGCCTTCAAGAACTCATCGAACCTGCTGTCCGATTGATTACATGCTAGCAAACATGTTGAGCGAAACCAAGAAGAGTTTCCACGTTCTGGTAAGCGTCTGTATTAGATTGAAACGTCATTCGGCATTATTTTCTCGATTAATCCAGGCGCTTGATTGGTGCGTGACACGGCATCAATGAATCGTCACATTGCCAATGCAGAAGGTTACCTTGCAAATAGCGTGAGCAAACGTTGATTCAGAGAAACACAGTCGTTGAAGAAACACAGCGCCAGTCAACATATCGCGTGGGCGGTTTAAGCGTGGCTTAAGCCTCGGACGCTAAAACATGCGTTCGGAACAGGCAAGCCCGCGAACGCTCGCATTGACTTTCGCGCCTGTTCCCTTTGCCTTGCAATGTCACGTCCACGCGGATGGTCAGACCAGGCAACGTCCGATGCATATCCCAACAGCGCACGAGCGAAGGCGACGACCGTCCCATTCAGCCCGGCAGAAATGCCGGGCTTTTTTTGCGTGGCGTGGCCGCTATTTGCCAGAGTCGTTAAGCCGAGGCCCATGCTCGGGCTTGGGCATAACGGCGACAGGCAATGAAAATTGAAACGTCGTCCCTGCACTGCCCGTGTCGATCAGCTGAATCCGGCTGCCTTGCAGTTGGAGCATGCGCTGAACGATCAGCAAGCCCCAAACCACCGCGGCCTCCGCTGCGATGCGCGCCGCCCAACGTAAAGGGGCGCTGAAAGAGCGCGTCGCGCAGTTCGGAAGCAATGCCTGTGCCGGTATCGCTCACAGTTACTTGAATTATGTCGTGATCGCTTTGAAGCGATACCCTAACCACTCCGTCCGCTGGCGTATGACGAATCGCGTTATCGAGCAAATTGGTCAACACGCGTTCGATCATGCCCAGGTCCGCATTGGCGTTCGGCAAACGTGGGGCAATCTCGGCATCGAGACGCACGCCGCGTGATTGCGCCGTGAGTTCGAACTTCTCGAACACATCCTGCACGAGGTCAGTCAGCGAGAACAATTCGGCATCAGGCTTGACCATGCCGTGCTCAAGCCGGGCCAATTCAAAGAGCGATTGCGCTAAGCGACCGACCTTAGCGCTTTACGCAAGCGCGATCGACAAATAACGACGGCGATCGGTATCGGGCAATGTGTCCGCCTTAAGCGAAAGCGTCTCGAGATAGCCATGCAACGAAGAAAGCGGCGTGCGCAAGTCATGTGAAATATTGGCGACCAGTTCGCGCCTTTCACGGTCTTGCTGACCAAGCGCACGCCATTGTTCGCCGATGCGCGTAGCCATCTGCGAAAAAGCGCTTTCCAGTACGACGATTTCGTCGCGTTCGTTTTGCTTGGCCTTCCGAGGCGCGATGGGCGGCTCAGCCAGTGTACCTGTCGCATCGAACTTGCGCATGGCATCGGTTAGACGACGCAGAGGACGCATGACGAGGCCAAAGGCCACGATGCCTGCAACGGTCCCAGTAAGGTGACGAGCGCCATCGATGCCAATGTCGTGCGCAATACCGTGCTTGCCGATGCCTTGGCTGCAAGCTGATCATGCTCTTCCCCAAGCAGCACGACATAGACATAACCAAAAGGCGGCTTGCCTTTTGCGGCAAGCGGCGCGGCGCTAAAGACTTTGCGCGCGTCGATGCTGCGGGGATCGTCGCCGAGAATAGGCAAGGCGTCATCATTCAAGAAGCGCTGAATCGGTGCAAAATCGACATGATCGCGCTTGAGATGACCGGGCGACGCATCGTCGGCGCGCACGTGCCCCGCGCTATCGAGCAGATACACTTCGACGCTCGGGTTCACGACCATCAATTGACTGAAGAGACGGCGCACGGCCGAAGCGTCGATATCGCTGGCATCGGCGAGTGCGCCGTCGCGTGTGATATGCGCCGCCAATCCGCGTGAAAGGCTCTGGATTACCTCCTTCTCACGCAAGTCGCTTGCGCGAATCTGCAACCAGGCGGAGGCGCCACAACATGCGAGCAAGAGCACGCAAAACACCGCGAAGAGTCGTTGCGAAAGGGTGAACTTCACGGCGCTGCACGCTCATTAGAGGGGGTGAACTTATAGCCGTGGCCCCAAACGGTCAGAATGCGCTTCGGCTCGGCGACGTCTTTCTCGACTTTTGCACGCAGCCGGTTGATATGCGTATTCACCGTATGCTCATAGCCCTCATGTTGATAATCCCACACCGCGTTAAGCAGATCCATGCGCGAGAACACCTTGCCCGGATGTTGCGCAAAGAAATAAAGCAAATCGAATTCGCGCGGCGTCAATTCGATTCGCGCGCCATCCACCCACGCTTCACGCGCTAAAGGATCGATGCCAATTCCCGCGACTTCGATGCGCCCAGTTTCCAGTCGCGAATCTTTAGCGACGGCCTCCACGCGCCTTAAGAGCGCCTTGACACGTGCGACGAGCTCGAGCACGGAAAAAGGCTTGGCGAGATAGTCATCCGCGCCGAGTTCCAGTCCAAGAATGCGATGCAGTTCGCTGGAACGCGCGCTCGTAATGATGATGTGCGTATAGCGCGTCATGGCGCGTGCACGGCGGCATATTTCCAGACCATCCACGCCGGGCAACATCAGATCGAGAATGAGCGCATCCCATCCGCCTTGTTCCAGCAGCCTTAAGCCTTCCGTGCCGTCGGCGGAGTGCACGACTTCATAGCGCTCGTCGCGCAAATGCAGGCTAAGCACATCGGCGATATGCATGTCGTCTTCGATAAGCAGATGCGCTTCGATGGTTCCATATGCGATAAATCGGCTCCGGAAATTCGTTTTAAAAGAAACGCACTATAGAAATGAACGTACGCAATTCCTGCAAAAACGACTGAATTACCCTGTCATTGTGCACAAAAGCGCGCGGCGAAGTATCACGATTAATTTAACTTTCGGTTAGGACTTGGCGATGCGCGCTTAGCATGCAATCAATCTGTTCGCTGACGAGGAATTCATCATGCAAACGCGACGTCGTTTTCTCCTGACCGGCACGGCTGCGGCGGCCGCAGTCGCTTTCGTCGGACGGTTTCGTGCCTTTGCTGCGGGTTCGGCTTCGAATGCCGCATCGCAAGAAACGTTTGAAGTGGTTCATAGCGATGCGGAATGGCGCACCTTGCTCGGGCCGATGCAATTCGAAGTGCTGCGTCGCGAGGGCACGGAGCGTCCTTTACCAGCGCGCTAAACGATGAGCATCGCGCGAGCACATTCTCGTGCGCGGGCTGTCGCCTTCCGGTGTTTTCATCGAGCACCAAGTTCGATAGTCATACCGGATGGCCGAGCTTTTGGGTCCCGCTCCATAAAGCCGTTGCCACGCGCGTGGATGGATCGTTTGGCATGTTACGCACGGAAGTGCATTGCCGCCGTTGCGGTGGTCATCTCGGCCACGTATTCGACGATGGCCCCAAGCCTACCGGTTTGCGCTATTGCATGAACGGCATCGCGATGAACTTCAATCCTGGCGCAGCCTGAACTTAACTTAACGAACGACCTGACCATGTTACTCATCGTCCTTGCATACTTAGGCGGCGCGTTGACGATTCTTAGTCCGTGCATATTGCCGGTGCTTCCGTTTGTTTTTTCACGTGCAGATCAGCCATTTTCCAAGAGCGACTTGCCCTTGCTAGCCGGCATGGGGCTGACGTTTGCAGCCGTCGCGACACTCGCAGCTGTAGGTGGAGGATGGCCACGCAAGCGAATCAATACGGACGCTGGGCCGCGATGGCGCTGCTTGCCGTGTTTGGCTTGACGCTGCCGTTGCCTCGCTTTGCCGATCGTCTGATGCATCCACTTGTCAGCGCCGGAAATCGGCTTACCGCATTCGCGCAAAAAGGCGATGGCAAGCCGCGTATCGGCGGCTCCTTCGTGCTTGGCATTGCAACGGGACTGCTTTGGGCGCCGTGCGCGGGCCCAATTTTGGGCCTCGTTTTAACAGGCGCTGCGCTCAACAGTGCAAGCGTGAGCACAACTTTTCTTCTGCTCGCTTACGCTGCCGGCGCGGCCACATCGCTTGCAGTCGCATTGCTGATCGGCGGACGCGTGTTTGCCGCGATGAAACGTTCGCTCGGCGCGGGCGAATGGATACGACGCGGTATCGGTGCGGCCATGTTGCTCGTCGTCGTTGCCATTGCGGTGGGCCTCGATACCGGTGTGTTGGCTCGCGTGTCGACAGTAGCAACGTCGGGCATCGAACAAAAACTGGTCGATACGTTCGGCAACCGCAATGGCGCGATGATGTCTACGCAAAATGTCATGCAGCCGGCTAAGGAAAATGGCGCGAGCATGATGCGCGCTAGCGCGAAGCCTTCAGCAGAGTTGCCCGTCGAAGGAACGCTGCCCGCACTCGACGGCGCAGTGCAATGGCTAAACTCGCCACCGCTTACTAAGAACGCGTTGCGCGGCAAAGTCGTGCTCGTTGATGTCTGGACCTATTCCTGCATCAATTGCTTACGGACCCTGCCTTACCTGAAGACGTGGGCGCAGAAGTATCGCGATCAAGGGCTTGTCGTCATCGGCGTGCACGCTCCGGAATTTGCTTTTGAGCGTAACGTCGACAATGTCAAGAAGGCCATTCAGGATTTAGGCATCGACTATCCGGTCGCCATCGACAACAACTACGCCATCTGACGCGCGCTGAATAATCAATACTGGCCGGCGCATTATTTCGTCGATGCACAAGGACAGATTCGCTATCACCATTTCGGCGAAGGCGATTACGCGCACTCCGAACAGGTCATTCAACAATTGCTCGCGGAAGCAGGTCATGGCAATGCTGCGACGATGGCCAAGCAAACTTCAAGCGTGAATCAACTAGCATCACAAGGCGCGATGATGCAAGCCGACGTGCGCTCGCCCGAGACCTATATCGGTTATGAACGGGCGCAACAGTTCATGTCGCCCGGCGGCGAAGCGCAAAACCGCGTGCACGATTACGCTGCGCCCAAAGCGCTCGACGTCAACGACTGGGGACTGACCGGTTCGTGGAAAGTCGGCGCCGAACAGGCGACGCTTGCCGGTGTGTCGGGACGCATCGTCTATCGCTTTCATGCGCGCAATCTGCATCTCGTGCTCGGACCGTCCAAGGAAGGTAAGCCAGTGCGCTTTCGTGTAAGTATCGATGGGCAGACGCCGGGTGCGTCGCATGGAACAGATATTCAGGCCGATGGAAACGGCACCGTGACACAACAGCGTCTTTATCAACTCGTGCGTCAAGCAGGACCGGTCAAAGACCGCACCTTTAGCATCGAACTTCTCGATCCCGGCGTCGAAGCGTATGCATTCACGTTCGGTTGAGCATCGCAGGAAACTCTAAGGAGCCGTCATGGCAAATTTCTTAAGCAAGACCACTAAGATTGCAAGTGTGGCCGCATTGTGCGCGGGCGCGTTCCTCATGGTCAGCGGCGCGCATTCCAGCGAAAGCGCAACCGTGGTTCCGCCGCCCGCGCATGACGAAGCGGCGGGTGCATCGCATCAAGAGACCGCCGTGTTTGCGGGCGGATGCTTTTGGGGCGTGCAAGGCGTCTTTCAGCATGTGCGCGGCGTAAAGGAAGTCATGTCGGGCTATACGGGCGGTGTAGCCGACACGGCGCAATACGAACGCGTCAGCGAAGGCGATACGGGACACGCCGAGTCGGTGCGCATCACGTTCGATCCTTCACAGGTGACGTATGGCCGCCTGTTGCAGATCTTCTTTTCGGTGGCACACAATCCGACCGAGCTCAACTATCAAGGCCCGGATCACGGCACGCAATATCGCTCGGCGGTGTTTCCGACCAGCGCCGCACAGCGCTACGTGGTGAACGCCTACATCAGCCAGCTCGATTCGGCGCATGTGTTCAAGGGCAAGATCGTGACCAAGGTCGAGGACTATAAGGGCTTTTATCCGGCGGAGGCGTATCACCAGAATTACCTGACCGAGCATCCGGAAAGCCCGTATATCGCGATGAACGACCTGCCCAAGATTACCGATCTCAAGCAGACGTACCCTAACGTTTATCGTAAGCGTGACGGTCGCGTCCAAGTAGTGCTTAGAGCGGCGCTCACTAAGCGTCGCTTACTTCGATCGAATCGACACGGTCAGGATAAAACGCCATGTGCTCCTGTATCTGCGCTACCGAGTCGTAAGGCTGCTCATAGGTCCACACGGCGTTGACCGCCGTGTCGCCGCTTGAGAAGGAAATACTGTGTAGTAACTGCATTCGCCCTTGTAAGGGCAATAGGTCGCATGCGAGGTCCGCTGCAATTGCGACATATCCACATCCTTGCGCGGCACATAAAGCACTTCGGGATACGATGCTTCGCGCAACGCGAGTACATCGGTTGAGTCCGCGATCACGCGCCCGCCTGCCTTGACAACGATTCGCGAAGGGCTACGGCTAATCGAAATAGGATGATCGGAACCGGGAATTTTGACCGCGCGTTCCATGAGCATTCACCCGCAAGTAAGTGCGATGGAAAATCTTAGCGCCGTTTGTTTGGACGTGCAGTGTCGGCTCAAGGTTTGACTGACAAGGACGCCATTTAAGCGTCATCGTCATGCCAGAAAAAAATGACGCCCTTAGCGGGCGCCATTTCTCAGTGCGCGTTAATGGCCTAGACCGGCCGTGTGCCGTCATTCTGCATCATCCGCATACTCGATGCTGACGAGCCATTCGACGCACCACCGTATTCGGTGCCATGAGTTGCACCATTTTGGCCTGAAGCGCGACGTTCCGCAGCCTGCACATCGGCAGGATACGTGTCGTCCGTTGCAGGGTTATAGCCCGCTGCTTCCACTCGCTGCAAATCCTGCTTGACCTGAGCGCGCGTGACGCCCGAATCGGTTTGCGCAAAAGTAAGCGCCGGCGCCACCAGGACAGCGGCAGCGGCCACAGCTTTAACAAAAGACTTCATGATTGACCTCCGGATTTTTACGGGTTCAAAGGTGCAGCGCATTTATTTCTGCGCCTGCCTAGATTTCAGCATCGGCCGTACCAGCCACAGAACCCGCTAAGGTCAATCCGCTTTGCTTTCCACCAGTTTGACGAGCACATGCAACATGCGGTTTGCCGGCGTCGCCACGCCAAGCGCTTCGCCGCGTTTCACGATCAAGCCGTTCAAGTGATCGATATCGCTGCGCTTGCCGCGCGCCATATCCTGCGCGGTCGACGAATACTGATTCGGCATCGTTTCCGCAATACAACGCACGGCGGCATCGACATCACCGGGAATCGTCACGCCATCGGCTGCGGCTACAGCAAGACATTCGTCGACGATATCGCGCATCGCGCGCGTGACCCCCTCGCCTTGCACAAGCCGGCCATACGGCATGCGCGATAAAGCCGAGAGCGCGTTATAAGCGCAATTCAGCACGAGCTTGGCCCAAAGCGCGCCGCGCACATTCTCGGAGATCTCCGTCGGCACGCCTGCCTCGCCAAGCAAGCACGCGACTTCTTCGCTCAAATGCGACGGTTCGATGACGAGCTCGCCCCGCCCGTGATGTTTGATATGTCCCGGCCCCGCCATTTCCGATGCGACATAAACCACGGCCGCCGCAACCGCTTGCGGCAACAGCTCGCGCAGACGTTCAGCATTTTCGACGCCGTTTTGCAGCGACAGCACGAGCGCATCCGCTTCGAGATGCGGCGCAATGGCGCGCGCCGCGTTGTCCGTATCCGTCGACTTCACGCAAAAGAACACGAGTGTCGCACCTTTCACCGCCGCAACATCCGCGCTTGCGGGAAACGCGCACGTACTCGTCGAAGCTCTGCGTATCGAGCCTCAAGCCTTGGTCCTTGATTGCTATGACATGCTGCGGCCGCGCGATCAGCACGACCTCATGACCTGCGAGCACGACCTCATGACCTGCGCGCGCAAGCATTCCGCCGTAATAGCAGTCCACCGCGACAGCGCCCATGACGGCGACTTTCATCTTCGATTTTCTCCTTAGTGCTTGCCGTGTTCGACCAAGCGGTCAAAGCCGCTCGAGATTTTCTGTCGGAACGGTAACACACGGCGCACGCTAGCCGCGACGCATCTTTTCTAAGGCAATCTCGACCGCCAAGCGCTTGCTCGCAAACGCTTGCGCGCATTCGGCGGATGAAAGTTTGTGGGCCGTCGCACGATAGTCCGATATTTTCCCGGTGAACCATATTGTTAAACCGGGCCAGTGAGCAATACGCTCTGCCTCAGCGGATCGATGATGCTGTCCAACCAAAAAGCGACCGCTACGGGGTACACATTTTCCGCATCGGAAAAGGGAGATCGGGAGACCAACTCATTACGCGTGGCACGCCGAGGCGCCAGACCGATATCGAGAAGCGTCGCATAGCCGCCGCGTGGGCGTTTTAACGAGAAAAAAAATGAATCATGGATATGAAGCATCGCTCGTCAAGCGCGTAGTGAATCAGCTTGTCGCGAGCATCGTCAACGGGGAGTATCAAGACAATGTTCTGCCGCCGCAGGTCATTCTGTCGAAGCAGCATGGCGTAAGCCGCACCATTATGCGGGAAGCGCTAAGCGTGCTGATCTCGCGTCGCATACTCGACGTGCGGCCTAAGACAGGCACGCGCATCAAGCCGGCCAACGAATGGCTCGTCATCGATGCCGAAGTGGTGGAATGGCGTCTGCGCGCGATTCCCGATCCGGACTGCATCGCGCGTCTGATGGAGTTTCGCACGCTCGTCGATCCGCCGGCCGCCGCGCTCGCTGCCGCGCGTGCGAACTGTCATCAACGCATTGCGATCAATGCGGCGTTTCAGCGCCTCGTGCATGCGAGTCCGACCGAAGCGCTGCAATCGTCCGCTGAAGAGGCGCTGCAAGCTGCTATCGTCGATGCAAGCGGCGACGAACTGTTGCGTCAAATGGGCAGTGTCGTACGCGTTGGTATTCGCTCGATGAAGGCGTCGATGCGCGCCCAGCCGCCCATCTTGCCGCGCACATCGGAAGCCGAACTCGGCGACTATGGCCGCGTCGTGCGCGCAATCGAAGTGATGGATGCCGATGGCGCGCGCATGGCCATGTCGCAAGTGCTCGCGCGTTCGGCGTCGATCTGGATGGAAGAAGCGGTTTAAGCACTAAATCACGCAGTGTTTCTAAAGCGCGGCCATCTGCCGCGCTTTAGCTTTTTTAGCCCTGTAGGTCCGTATCTTGCGCGCAGATTCATCTCGCATGATACGCCGCGCTGACTACAATGAATCAGTTGCGATGTGAGGCCACCCATGCGATGACGCATCGTCCATCCGTTTCACTCAAGCACTTGGCATTGGACATACGGAGGCAACAATGGCAGAGCTCGAAAAGGAAAAAGTCGTCGGCGTGCTAAACCGGATACTCGAATCCGAACTCGCGGGCGTCGTGCACTACACGCACTACTCGTTTCTCGTCTTTGGCTTCGGCCGCATTCCCATTGTCTCTTGGCTGCGCGCTCAGGCGGACGAATCGCTTCAGCATGCGCATCTCGCGGGGGAATGGATCACCACGCTAGGCGCTTATCCATCGCTGCAAATCGGGCCTTTGCTCGACAATCACACGTTCGACATCTCGACGATCCTGTGTGAATCGCTTCAAGCGGAAAATGTCGCTTTGGATCTTTATCGCGACTTGCTTAAATGCGTCGAAAATCGCTCTGTCGCGCTAGAGGAATATGCCCGTCAGATGATCCAGATCGAAGAACTGCATGCGGGCGAAGTCGACAAGATGCTGCGCCGTCCCGGCGAAGTGGAAACGTCACCCGAGCACCGCTCAGGGCACCATTAAAAAAGCGCTGACCGCTTTAAGACGGTCAGCGCTTTTCTTGAAGCAAAAACCAGGCTTATTTCGGCTGTGCAACCGTACGCAGATACGGCTTGAGCGTCCTGAAGCCTTCCGGATATTTCTTCTTGGCATCTTCATCCGACACCGATGTCGGGATGATCACGTCGTCGCCCGGTTTCCAGTTCACAGGCGTGGCAACCGTATGCTTTGCGTTCAGTTGCAGCGCATCAAGCAGACGCAACACTTCATCGAAATTGCGGCCTGCGCTCATCGGATAGGTGAAGGTCGCTTTGACCTTCTTGTCCGGTCCGATCAGAAACACCGCGCGAATCGTGGCATTGTCGTTCGCGGTGCGCGGATTTGGGCCGCTCGCGTTCGGATGGATCATGTCATAGAGCTTGGCGACACTGAGGTCGGAATCGCCGATCATCGGATAGTTGACCGCGCTGCCCTGGGTTTCTTCAATGTCCTTGGCCCATTGCGCGTGATTGGTCACCGGATCGATCGACAGGCCGATCACCTTCGTGTTGCGCTTATCGAACTCGGGCTTGAGCTTTGCCATATAGCCGAGTTCCGTAGTGCAGACCGGCGTGAAGTCCTTGGGGTGCGAAAACAGAATGGCCCACTTGTCACCGATCCATTCATGAAAACGGATGGTGCCTTCAGTCGTCTCTGCTGTGAAATCGGGGGCTTCATCACCAATGCGAATCGACATATCAAATCTCCACGTTGATAGAAAATTGGAGAACGTTCTTTAGTAAAAAAAACGGTTTCCGGTGTGAATTTTGCAGACGGCCCGATGATTATAGAGCCGCCTTGCATTGACCGGTACCAGGCGCTAGTGTGCCGCTAAGGCTTGCACGCACACCGGCAAAAGTCGCGGCATGCTTCCTGCTTCCCAGCGCAAGCGGCTTAAAACCACCAAATCGATAACGATGGTTAGACAAGGCTCTATTCTTGAATTTCCTCGCGAAATCTGCTATCACAAAATGGAATTAACTTATAACCAATGTGCAGGCGTGAAGCGGCAGGAACGCAGAACATCCCGCACTCAAACGTACAGTATCGCTCGCGGCGCATCGGGCGCCGCTCCGCTGCTGTCAGACAGGAGGCGATCGTGGCCGTCATGCAAAGAAAAACCGTCGCTGCATTGCAAGAAGAAGGCGCGACAACCGATGCCAGTCTTCAGGAACATCAAGGCGGCGGGCATGCTTTGAAACGAGCGCTTACCGCGCTGGATGTTGTGATGCTCGGCATCGGCTGCATTATCGGCGCGGGCATTTTCGTGCTGACGGGTCATGCGGCCGCGACCAATGCGGGTCCGGCCATTACGATTTCTTTTGTGCTCGGCGCAATCGTGTGCGCGCTGGCGGGCTTGTGTTATGCCGAGATGGCATCGACCGTGCCCGTTTCAGGCAGTGCCTACACATATGCGTACGCGACGATGGGCGAGCTGATCGCCTGGCTGATCGGCTGGGATTTGATTCTCGAATATGCGGTCGGCGCAACGACGGTCGCGATCGGTTGGTCCGGCTACGTGGTGAGCTTTCTTCATTCGATACATATCGACATACCGGCCGCGCTTGCGCAAGCGCGGCTAGCGTACGATCCCGGCAAGGGATGGAGTCATGCAGGCGGCATCCTCAACGTGCCCGCTATGCTGATCGTCGGGTTGATTACGATTCTGCTGGTGGTCGGTATTCGCGAATCGGCGCGCGTGAACAGCTTTATCGTGATCATTAAAGTGTTCATCGTGCTCGCATTCATCGTCGCGGGATTTCCTTACGTCGACACGAGCCATTGGACGACCGCGCAAAATCCAAGCGGCGCATTCATACCGCCTAACACCGGTGAATCCGGCGTGTTCGGTATGAGCGGCGTGCTAAGAGGCGCGGCAGTAGTGTTCTTTGCGTATATCGGTTTCGACTCGGTATCGTGCGTGGCGCAGGAAACGCAAAACCCTAAGCGCGACATGCCGATCGGCTTGCTTGGTTCCTTGACCATCTGCACCATTCTTTATGTGCTCGTGTCTTACGTGCTGACGGGCATCGAGCCTTACGACAAACTCAACGTATCCGATCCGATCGCCGTCGGCGTCGATGCGATCGGCATGCGCTGGCTTTCGCCCATCGTTAAACTCGGTGCAATTTTTGGTCTGACTTCGGTCGTCTTAGTGCTGCTTCTTAGCCAGCCGCGCATTTTCTATTCGATGGCAAAGGACGGCCTCTTGCCGCCGTTTGCATCGAAAATTCACGCGCGCTTTCATACACCCTATATCACGACGATCATCACCGGCCTTATCGTGATGGTGCTGGCGGGACTCTTGCCGATCGGACTCGTCGGCGAACTGGTGAGCATCGGCACCCTCTTCGCTTTTGCGGTTGTTTGTGTGGGCGTGCTGGTGCTAAGAATCACGCAACCCGAATTGAAGCGCTCGTTCAGAACGCCTGCTGTGTTCGTCGTTGCACCGCTCGGCGCCCTCTCATCGATCTTTCTGATGGCCGGTCTGCCCGCCGACACATGGATACGGCTTATCATCTGGATGGCGATCGGACTCGTCATCTACTTCGTGTATGGCATACGTCATAGCAAGCTGCGAGCGGAAAATCAAAACGCCGCGGGACGTATCGCAAGAGGCTGACGACAAAGCAAGGGCCGCGAAATGCGGCCCTTGCGCTTTAGTACATGGCGTAGATGAAATTGGAGACTTGCTGCGTTTCTTCATGCGTCGCGCGTAGCGCTTTCGCCAGGCGGCGGAAATCGCCTTCCAAAGCAACAAGCGATTCGAGGCCTTGACGTCGGCATATATCGACAAGCGACGTCATCATATCGTCCTGACGGACGATCGGCTCAGGTTCAAAAACGTCCTGCAAATAGGACTCGCAATTCGCATCCAGCTGCGTTGGAATGAAGCTTTGAACCTCTGCTTTGAGGCCCGCAAGCGTGGCACAAAGAATTGATTCAGGTCGGCATCAGTCAAGTTCATACTCCTTTTTCCAGGATTCGTCGATTTCGGCGGCCTGCTCTTCGCGATAGAGAATGTAATCGCCCAGCACGAGCGCATCGATTTCGGTTCGCATAAAGCAGCGGTAAGCGTCCTCCGACGTGCAAACGATCGGCTCGCCGCGCACATTGAACGATGTGTTGACGAGCACCGGGCAGCCGGTCAGTTCGTCGAATGCCTTCAGCACCGAGAACATGCGTGGATTCACATCCTGCGTCACGGTTTGAATGCGTGCGCTGTAGTCCACGTGCGTAATCGCAGGCACGTCGCTGCGTACTGCATTGACGATCTCGAGCATGTTTTCCGGATCGGCGGCGTCATTAGGTATAAGACGGCGTTCTTCTTTGACCGGCGCGACGAGCAGCATGTAAGGGCTGTCCGCGTTGATATCAAAATAATCCGCTGCGCGCTCCTTCAATACGATCGGCGCAAATGGCCTAAAGGATTCGCGGAATTTAATCTTCAGATTCATGCGCGACTGCGTATCTGCCGCGCGCGGATCGCCAAGAATGGAGCGCGCGCCAAGCGAGCGCGGGCCGAACTCCATACGGCCCGAGAACATGCCGACGATCTTTTCTTCTGCGAGGATCGACGCGACATGCCTTGCGCCTTCTGCACCGTCCGCCAGCTTGTGAAAGACCGCACCCTCACGCTGCATGAACGAAAGAATTTCATCGTCACGATACGCCGGTCCGATGAAACTGCCGCTTTGCGCATCGCTATTCTCGATCACTTCGCGACGCTTGCCGCCGAGGATATTGAAGTCGGTCAGATAGGCCGCACCAATTGCGCCGCCTGCATCGCCCGCAGCCGGTTGAATTCAGATTTCATCGAAAATGCCTTCGCGCTCCAACCTTGCCGTTTGCGACGCAATTGAGCGCGACGCCCCCCGCAAGACAAAGCTTGTTTGCGCCCATCAGCTTTTTGAGGCCATAACACAGCTTGATCATCACCTCTTCTGTGACCGCTTGAATCAATGCAGCGAGATCCATTTCGCGTCGCGTAATACGCGTCTCCGGCGTGCGTGGCGGTCCGCCGATTATTTCGTGGAAGAGTTCGTTCGTGAGCACAAGGCCGCGATGAAAATCGAAGTAATCGAGATTCAAACGGAACGAGCCGTCAGACTCGATATCGATGAGATGCTGCTTGATCTTGTCCGCATAAACGGGCTTGCCATAAGGCGCGAGGCCCATCAGCTTGTATTCCCCGCTGTTGACCTTGAACCCGCAATAAAACGTGAAAGCGCTATAAAGCAATCCAAGCGAATGCGGATAGCGAACCTTAAGAATATCGAGCTTGGAGCCGCTGCCGAATGCAAGGCTCGTCGTGGACCATTCGCCTACACCGTCTACGCACAGGACGGCCGCTTCGTTGAACGGTGAAGGAAAGAATGCCGAGGCCGCATGCGAATAATGATGCCTCGAGAAATAGATCGGCACGTCGTCGCAAGCGAGCATCTCGCGGATTTGCTCCTTGAAATAAGGCTTCACGCCAAAGAACGACATCACCGCTTTCGTGAAAAACGCCTGCGATTCCAGTGCGAATGCAATCGACGAACGAATGATGCGGTCGGCCGTCAAGGCGGGGTCGTCATAAAAGGCGATGGCGTCGAGATCGCTGCCGTCGATTTCCGCTTCTTCCAGACAATAGTTGATCGCGCCGGCCGGAAAGCCCGGGTCATGACGCTTGCGTGTGAAGCGCTCTTCCTGCGCGGCCGCGATGATCTCGCTATCCTTGAGAATGGCAGCCGCCGAGTCGTGATAATAGGCCGAGATGCCGAGTACGTACCGTGTCGTTATCCTTATCCAATTAGATGATCAAGGGTCGCAGATAGTGAGCCATTGCCTCGCTGACGGCCCAATGCGCAGGCGGCGTCATATGCACGTCGCCACGAAAACGAAAGTTGCGGCGTTCCTCGTCGCCGAACTTCCATAAGTCGTCCGCCAGGTGATGCACGGGCACGCCCGATTCGATCGCGAACTCGTCGAAGCGCTTGCGCACGCTCGAATAGCTCGCCGTCTTTTCGACGTATTGATAGACCGGCAGCGCCGCAATCATGACGGGGACGTTGACTTCCGCGACCCAATGCAAAAGGATCGCGCGCAAGAGCTTCCATGCAGGGTTATAGCAGTATCGTATTCAGGCAAAGGCTGAAAGCGCGTGAGTTTCTGCACCGTATCCTTGAACTCGGGGCCCATGCCGTTGACCATCTTGCGCGCTTTGGAAAGCAAGCCGGACGCTTCCGGTGCGTTCTCTGCCTGGCGATGAAACGGTTGCGCCACCGGCACGCCTTTAAGCGCAATCGCACCGCTATCAGACAATTCGAACCACGGCTTAGGCACATAAAGCGCATCGCCTTCACGATCGGCCCATTCGCGATGCTTGACGACGTTGCGCGTGATGTTCTCGACAAGCACGCTGATCACGATGGCATCGAATTCGATCTTCTTCGCGAACTCGCGATAGATCAGGTATTGCTGATCCGTTCCACTGCCGCTCAAGCCGAAGTTGAGCACTTTGGTATCGGGCAGATGTTCTTCCAGCAGGTCCGAATAGCGCTTGCCGTTGCTCACGCCATCGCCTGCGGTGTAGGAGTCGCCAAACACGAGCACGCGTCGCGCCGCATTCTTTATCGGCGTTGCTTCGCATTGCAACGAAAGCCCGCGCCATTCGTTTTCACGAGATACCCGCCGCCTTCGTGCGGTATGCGCACCTTGAGTCCGGGGACGAACCGGTAGCCTAGCGTCTCATCGTATTGCATGAGTTGCCGGTGCAGCGGCGGCGCTTCTACGCGTGCATTCATCGGTCTCTCTCCATTGCGCCCTTTGGGCCTTTTCTGTTTTAAACGTCTTGTTTCAAGCAGCGCTTTCGACCATAAGCGCATCGGTCAAAGCGCCATTGAATATCTCCGCCATGCCGTCGATAAACACGTGACGGGGCTTAGCCGACGCAAGCAGATTCACGAATGCCACGCTGCTTTCATGCTCTGACCACGACGCGGGCTTATCGTAGAAGCACAGGTCTGCGCGCTTGTTCGGTGCAATCGACCCGAGATCGCGCATGCCGAGCGCTCGCGCCGCGCCTTGTGTCATCTAATCAATCCATGCATCGCAGGCTTGCGTGCACGACGCGATGTCCATTGCATGCGCGTGCATCGAAAGCAAAACCGATCGCGCGACGATCGAGCCAATGCGCCCACAAGCAATGCTCGACGAGCGATGCACGCAGCAGCGACGGTCCGCACACCAGATTGACGTCGGTCTCAGCGATAAACGCCGCGTCCTGACGCGAGACATCGGCGAGGCCGAAGAGCGTATCGCCGCTAAGAATCGACAGATAAGACAGCAGCCCTATTTCGGTAAAGAAGTGCGTTTGCAGATAATTCCGCTCGTCCTCATGCGTGGGACAGAGCCGAATGCAAAGGCGCTTTTGCAAACGCCCAGCGAAGGACGCAATCGCCAGCAGCGACGAAGCCGACCAAATTTGCGCGGGCGCGAAGGCCGGCAAGAGCATGCAGCGCTCATGTGTGTTGTCGAAGGACGCGAGCCATTGCACATCGATAGCTGTATCGCCCGCTTCAACGAGTTCGACATACAAGAGCCGGCGCACACCACCGCATTCGGTCAATGTGCCATGTTCCGGCAAACCGCGTTGAAATGAACCGGCTGTCGTGACGCCGCGCTTGATGAGGTCATCGGACCGCGCAAGCCATTCGCCTTGCCCGACCGATGCATCGGCATCGATCAGACTGGGCACGCAAATGAGATCGCTCGCATCCAAGGTGATTTGACGCGTGGACGTATGCGGAGCAAGAATGCGCGCGATGCGATCGCCATCGATCTCGACATCACCCTGCACAAAGCGATGAGTGAGCGAATCGAAATAGTGGACCTTGCTGACCACCCATTGATCCGAGTTGCACGCAAGCTGATCCGGCGCATTCATCTTGGCCCTCGTGTGCGCATGCCGTGCCTTGGCCGGTCGTACGCACGACGACTATTGGCTCGCATTTCCGGCGTCGCGAATCGTTGCTTTAATCAGAACGGATTTCTTCTGAGCGTCAAGCCGCAGCGCTTTGATGCTTGCGCTCCATGCGAGGCTTTCGGCGTGAAATGATTCTGTCGATGGCCCTGTCATACCGATGTACGCAAAGCCACAATCTCGAATGCGGTTTCTTTTACCGCCTAGGGTTCGCTGAAATGCACCATTATTGTGCATGGCGCACGCTACTGGGCTTGCGCACTTCATTGACGCGCCTTTTGTGCGCGCCTTTTGTGCATTGCGAAAACCATCGATGGCGGATAAACGCTATGCAATGGCTCTTACTCGCGCTGCACGTTATTCGCCGATACGTTGGGCCTCGTGCTCGCGCGCTTCTTCAGGACTTTCATAAATGTAGGGCGCAACGCCGCGACGCTTGAGCGCATCGCCAAGTTTCATACGCAGGAAACTGCTTGTCGTATAATGTATGATGGCGTCATAGAAATCCTTGACGAGCTTCGTCACCATCTCCGAGTAAGCGTCGAGCATGCTCGGGCGAATCGAGAAGTTGTCGTAGTTCACAATGGCATACGGCCGCGTCTCGGCACTCGCCAGTTGCGATTCGACCTCTTTGCGCATGGCTTCGACATCGCTCAGGTTAGCGACTTCGTGCCCTTCAAAATTGATAAAGAAGAGATTTTTTCCGCGTCGTAGCTAAAGCGCTCGGAGAGATCGAGCCTAAGCAGCAGATCGCGCAGGCCCATCGGCGAGTCGCGGAAAATGCGCTCGTCCATCAGGCGCGGCGTGGCGGCAATAATCGGCTTAAAGCCCATTTGCGCGATGATGTCGCGCTCGATATCGATACCCGGCGCGACCTCGGTCAACAACGCGAGCCCATCGCGCGTCAGTTCGAACACGCAGCGTAAAGCACGGATTGCCCGCGTTCAACGGCATAACGGCCACTAAACGTACGATGCTCGACTTCATCCACGAACTTGCGGCAATCGCCGTCGCGCCGAATGTCCAGCTTGCCGTCCTGAATGGCGATATCGAGCTTGCCGGCGTTAAACGTGCCGACAAAGACCACTTTCTTGGCGGCCTGACTGATGTTGATGAAACCGCCCGCCCCTGCGAGCTTAGGACCGAACTTGCTGACGTTGAGATTGCCTTCTTTATCGGCTTGCGCAAGGCCCAAGAATGCAAGGTCGAGACCGCCGCCATCGTAGAAATCGAACTGATAAGGCTGGTCGATGATCGCTTGCGTATTCGTTGCCGCGCCGAAATTGAGTCCGCCTGCGGGAATGTCGCCAATAACGCCAGGCTCGGTCGTCATCGTAAAGAGATCGATGACCTGCTCTTCGTTTGCGACACTTGCAATGCCCTCGGGCATGCCGATGCCCAAATTGACCACGCTATTCGCCATCAATTCGAATGCGGCGCGGCGCGCGATGATCTTGCGTTCGTTGAATGCCATCGGCGAAACCTAGCTTGCGGCCACGCGCAATTCGCTCGAAAACGCGGCGCTATAAGGCTCGCCGAAGGTCTGCCAGTGAATTGTCCGTACGCGCGACGACGACGCAGTCCACCATCACGCCGGGAATCTTGACCTGACGTGAATTGAGCGTATTCGATTCCGCCAAGCGCTCCACTTGCGCAATCACGATGCCGCCCGAATTGCGTGCGGCCATTGCAATCGAAAGCGCTTCGAGTGTGAGCGCTTCCTTTTCCATCGTGACATTGCCGTTCATATCCGCCGTGGTGCCGCGCACGATGGCGCCATCGATAGCGTAGTAAAAATAATCCGTGCCGTCGATCGGCATGAGCCACACGAGATCTTCCGTCGTGCGCGCATTGAGCTTGCCGCCGCCATTGCGCGGATCGACGAAGGTGCCGAGGCCAACTGTGAAAAACTGTCCGGGCCGATGCGCGGCGATATCGCGAAAGAGCTGCGAAATGACGCCTGCGGCAAGTTATAAGCTTCGATGCGGTTATCGATGGCCAACTTCTGCAAGCCCGGCACGAGTCCGCAATGACCGCCGATCTGCGCTTGACCAGACCTTCATGCGCCAGATGATTAAGCCCTTTAACGCGTCCGTCGCCTTGACCCGCTGCATACACGAGCGTCAAGTCACGAATCGGTTCGTGGCCTTCTGAATTCGCTTGCGCTTCGAGAAAGCGTTCCTCTAGCGCCATTGCAATTTCCTCGGCAAAGCCAATACCGACAAAGCCGCTGGTCGCGAGCGTATCCCCCGAACGAATGAGTCGCACCGCTTCGCTCGCCGACACGATTTTGCCGCGATCGACAAGCCGTGCAGCCGAAGGAAAGTGATGGCGGGTCGTGTTCGCGGTCATGGCGTCTCCTCCGAATAGGTGTGCGTTTTCGCTAGTGTGGTGCTTATTAACCTCGTTTGCTTGCCACCTTAGCGCCGCAATCAGTCTATTCGCGCCTTGACCACGTCAAAATCATATCCTCTATACGCGCCCCCAATTCGATGACGCGATCCGCCGGCAAGCGCAAGTAAGCGGCCACGTTGCCCACATTGTGCAGCATGATCGCAAACAGCCGCTCTCGCCACAGCGCCATACCCGCGCCGGGCGTCGGTACGACCGTGGCTCGAGAAAGGAAATAAGAAATGGTCGTGCGATCGAATTTTAGCCCTGAATTACGGCACTTTTCCAAAGCGGCGGGCAAATCGACTTCGTCCTTGAAGCCGTAAGTCACGGTTAACTGAAAACAGCCATCGCCCAGCACTTGCAGATTCATGCGGCGCGATTCCTCCACCCACGGAACCGGATCGCTCGCGATGGTCAGAAAAACGACATGCTCGTGCAACACGCGGTTATGCATCAGGTTATTCAAGAGCGAATGCGGCACGCCGTTTGGATCGGGCGACATAAAGATGGCCGTTCCTTCCACGCGCACGGGTGTGTTCGCCATCAAGGAAGCGAGGAATGGTTTGAGCGGCGTGGTGCCGGCGCGCACGTGCGCTTCGTGCATCATCATCTCTGAGCCGCGTCCCCACGTCGCCATGACCGTGAACATCAAGAGACCCATGATGAGTGGAAACCAACCGCCCTCCGCAATCTTAAGCAGATTGGCGGAGAAGAACATCGCATCGGTCACGAAAAAGAAAAGCGTCGCGAATGCGCATAGCGCCCAGTTGTAGTTCCACGCATAACGGATCAAAAAGAAGGTCAGAACGGTCGTGATGGGCATGGTGCCGGTTACTGCAATACCGTAAGCCGAGCCAAGCGCCGTCGATGAACCGAAGCCAAGTACCGCTGCAACGACTGCAATAAGCAACGTCCAATTAATGCCGAGCACATAAATCTGACCGATTTCTTTATCAGACGTGTAGACGACGTTCATGCGCGGCAAGAAGCCGAGTTGCATGGTTTGCTTGGTCATCGAATACGTGCCGGAGATAACGGCTTGCGATGCGATAACCGTTGCAATCGTCGATAGCACGACCATCGGATAAAGCATCCATGACGGAAAGAGCCGATAAAACGGGTTTTGCAGCGCCGAAGGATCGGACAGCAGAAGTGCACCTCGACCGAGATAATTAAGCGCTAAGGCGGGAAATACCACGCCGAACCATGTCAAGCGAATGGGTCGCGAACCGAAATGACCTATGTCAGCATAGAGCGCCCCGGCGCCTGTCAATGACAGCACGACTGCGCCCAAGGCCACAAAAGCGAGCCAGCGATGCCTTAAGCAAAATTCAATACCCTTAATAAGCGGATTGAGCGCCGCAAGAATATTCGGCGAATCTGCGATATTCATGATGCCCGATACCGCAAGCACCACAAACCACAGCACCATCACCGGTCCGAACACCGTGCCGATGCCGGCCGTGCCGTGCTTTTGCATCAGAAACAGCGCGGTCAGCGCAATGAGCGTAACGGACACCACATAAGGTTGCAGCATGGGCGCGGCCACTTCAAGGCCTTCGACGGCGCTTAGCACGGAAATGGCCGGCGTGATAACGCCATCACCATAAAAGAGCGCGGCGCCCATCACGCCGGTCAGCAGCAACGCGTGCCGCAAGCGCTTTTTATCTTTGACCGAAGAAGCGGCAAGCGCGAGCAGCGCCATGATCCTGCCTTCGCCATGATTGTTCGCGCGCAAGATCAGCGTCACATATTTAAGCGACACGATCACGACGAGCGACCAGAAAATCAGCGAGACGATGCCGATGATATTTGCCGGTTGCAAAAGCAAACCGCTGGCGGGATCAAAGACCGTCTTGAGCGTATAAAGCGGGCTCGTGCCGATATCTCCATACACGACGCCTAGGGCGGCAAGCGAAAGCCCATCAACGCCGGATGATGCGGCGCATGCGTGTCGGATGCAGTCGTTCCCATGATCCCCCCCGCTTGTCGGCCCCGCCGTAGCGGCGGGTTTATTTGTCAGAGGATGAGCGTCTGCGTGCTGTCTCGAAGAAGAGTATAGAAACGGATCAGCGGTTATGCCGGTGTAAGCAAGCCGACAAGCTTTAAGCGTATTTGATCTGAGCGACCGAGCGCAGATCGTCGGCGGTCGCGGTTCCATAACCGAAAAATTCCAGATACGCCGGAATCATTTCGAAAAGCATGTCGGTGCCGACTTGAATCGGACAACCCTTTGCCTTGGCCGCGCGCAATAGCGGCGTGAACTCCGATTTCATCACCACTTCGCCGACGAACGTGTCCGGCGCAATGCGGTCGATATCGAACGGCAAAGGGTCCGTGTCTTTCATGCCAAGCGGCGTCGCATTGACGATGACATCGAAGCCATGCGGATCTTTCGTGTCCGTTCTGACGATGAGCTGCGGATAGTGGTCGCGCAAGCGCTGCGCGAGTCCTTCGACCGATGCGGTGTTCATGTCGAACACCGCGAGTTCCGATACGCCCGCCGCCAGCGACGCCGCGATCGGCGAGCCCATGCCACCACTGCCCAGCACAAATACGCGCGTGCCCTTCAAGACGCGTCCTTTGCGTTCGACACCGCGCACGAAGCCTGCGCCATCGAATTGATCTCCGATCAGCGTGCCGTCAGGCCGTTTGAGAATGGCATTGCACGCACCGGCGATGCGCGCGGTCGGGCTGATTTCATCCATCAGGCTGACCGTGGTGATCTTGTGCGGCATCGTGACCAGTGCGTCGCGGATATTGGTCAGCTTGAAGAGTTGCGGCAGGAAGGCGACATAGTCTTCGGGCTTGACGCCCATCGGCACCACGACGGCGTCGATACCTTGCTTGTCAAACCAGGGATTATAGATCATCGGCGCCTTGAAGGCTTCGGTCGGATAGCCGAGATGAGCGATGAGCGTGGTTTTACCGGTGATCACGACAGTCTCCTTGTAAGCGTCGCGGCTTAGATAGGATAGGACAGTCTTTGCTGTTGTGTTGGCGGTTTGCAAAAACGACATTGGGACGCCTTAAACGCCCCAATGCTTTAAACGAACCTAAGACTAGCCAGACTTAGCTCTTTGCCTTGGGCATCTGAGAAACCAAGGACAAACCAATATCCATGCCTTCCACCTGGAAATGCGGCACGATAAAGAGCTTGATGCGGAAGAAGCCCGGATTGTCTTCGATGTCCTCGACGGTCACCTTCGCTTCGCGCAGCGGATGCGACGCCTGGAGCTCGTCGCCCGGATCCTTCATCTCGGTTACGAGGCCCTTGATCCAGTTATTCAGTTCGAGCTCGAGCAGGCGACGATCTTTGGTCATGCCGATGTTCTCGCACTGAATCAGCTTGAGGTAATGCGCGATGCGCGACAACAGGAAGATATACGGCAGACGCGCGTTAATACGACTGTTCGCAGTCGCTTCCTTGGTCTCGTAGAGTGCAGGCTTCTGCGTCGAATTCGCCGAGAAGAAGCAGGCGAAATCGTGGTTCTTGTAGAACGAAAGCGGAATAAAGCCAAGGTTCGCGAATTCGAATTCACGCGTCTCGGGAATCAGCACTTCAGTCGGGATCTTCGGTTGCACGCCCGTGCCGAGGTCGTAGAGATGAACCGGCAAATCTTCTACCTTGCCGCCCGCTTGCGGACCGCAAATATGCACGCACCAGCCGTTATTCACGAAGCTGCGCGACATGTTCGCTGCAAACGCGAAGGACGCGTTCACCCAGAAATAGCGGTCGTGGTCCGGGCCCTTGACCTGCTCTTCGTAATTGAAGGCACGCACGGGCGTGGTGTCTTTACCGTACGGCAGACGGCCGAGCACGCGTGGCATGACGAGGCCGACATAGCGTGCGTCGTCCGGATCGCGGAAGCTCTTCCACTTGATGTATTCGGCACGGTCGAAATAGTTGCCGATGTCCTGAATGGCCGCGACTTCATCCATCGACTTCTTGCCGAAGAACGCCGCGCCCACCGAACCGATGAACGGCATATGCGCCGCTGCCGCAACCTTCGAAATATTGCGCAGCAACGCCACGTCTTGCGGCGAGTTGGCGAACTCGAAGTCGCTGATCATCGCGCTGATCGGCTGACCGCCAGGCGTGTCGTATTCCTCGATATACGTCAAGCGATACAAGCCACTCTGAATGAGTTCCGGCGCGTCTTCGAAGTCACGTACGAGCGCGTCCTTCGATACATCCAGCACTTCGATACGCGCGTTCTTGCGAAAATCCGTTCGGCTCACAAACATTTTCAGACCGCGCCAACGGCCTTCCAGTGCCTGGAACTCGGGGTTATGCATGACGGCGTCGAGCTGCTTGCCGATCTGCCGGTCCAGTTGCCCGATAAAGAAATCGAGCAGTGACTTGTCAAGCCGGTCCACCGGCTTGCTTGCTCAACGAGGTCGAGAAACGCGCCCATGCCGCGCGCAAGGCGTTCGTCGGCCGATGCTTCCGACACAGCATGTCGTTATCACGAAACGCTTCGAGAGGCCGCGCCTGCAAGACGGGCGTCTGTTGCACAGCGATGCGTACACGCTATCGCCATACGACGCTTCCTTCGCGTCGAGCGTGACGGTTTTGCTTCCTGCGCCCGCACGGGCTTCCACTTTGCTCATGAACTATCCTGTCTGCGATGCTTGTCTGTTATGGCCTTAGCGATTGGACGCGTCCGGCTCAGGCGTTGCCTTCGGGCTGAGTCGCGGCGGTCGCGATCTGCGAAAGCTCGCCGCGCAACTTGTCCGAGAGTTCTTTGTTCTTGAGGATTTTTTCGAACTCGCGGCGGAACGTGCTATTATCGAGAAGATTGAACTTGAAATCGCGCAAGAGATTGCGAACGGCGAGCAAAGCCTGAAGCTCGGGAATCTGACGCGCCACTTGCTCGGGCTCGAAGTCCTTCATCGAACGGAAGGACAGGTTCACCGACAATTCGGAACCGTCATTGGCCAGCGTGTTATCGGTGGCGAACTTCAGGTCAGGAGCGTAGTCCGCCAGCACGGCATCGAAATTGTTCTTGTCGATGTTCACTTTCTTGCGCTCGAACAGCGGCGCCTGTTCGCGACCGGCGCTGAAGTCACCTGCCACAAGCAGCTTCAGTGGCAATTCAACCTTCTTTTGAGCGCCACCCGTATGAAGATCAAGCGTGATCGACACACGACTCTTGGGGATCTCCCACTGAAAGCTATCCATCAAATATTCCTTAATAGTTAAGAACACATGCACCCTTCTTTGAGGCGCGTTTTGTGCACCTTCTGGATGCATGATGCAACACGTCAAAGACCTGACTCCGATGCAGTTCCCTACACCTGTCATTGGATCGTCACTAGAACAGGTTTCTTTTCAAACTCAAAGCCTACTAAGGCTGACTAAGCAATGAACAAATTATCGCGCTTATCGTTACTGCTATTGCGTTGCCATACCCGCCACATCAAGACATGCAACATAAGATATCAAACCAAATCCACGCGAATACAACTGCCGAGTTGATCTCGAACATCTTAAAAATAATCAATTGGCGTTTCCTTGTCGAATATCGCTTGCGGGAATTGAATCACCTCACTCTCTTTTCTTTTAAGCTATGCGAAATAGCTCGTGGCATATAGAATCCGTGCCCTAACAAGAACAAATCTACGACATAGACCCCCTATCCATGCGGATCGATCAATCGCTTTGGCGCGAAGACCTGAATTCGTCGCAGCAGCCTCATGAGCAACGGGAAAGTTTGAGCGATATGGCGCTGGCGCGGTCACGGCTCAGGCTTGGCATCCACATCGGCAAGGACATAGTCTTAAGCAAAGCCTTCTGTCATTCGCGCTTGATCGCGGCTGCGCTCAAGCGCTCAGTCGCTTAAGCTCAACACGGTGATCTACTCATGAAAGCTCGCTCCTTGTTTGCCGGGCGTGCGGCGCTTGTCGATCAGGCTACCGCCACTGCGCCTGTGCACATGACGGGCATGCGCGATGCGCTTCGCGTGGCCAATCTGACGACGGGCGGTCGAAGCGAGACATTCGATTCGTAAGCATTGCAGAGAGTTGGTCTCGCAGTTCGCCCGCACGCTCGAACGACGTGGCTATAGCGATGACCTCCGTGAAGATGCGACGATCGCGCAATGCGCCTTGTTTGACGAAACGGCGCTAAACAATCTTTCGCCTGACGACCGTGACCGATGGTCTTTGCAACCCTTGCAGGTCGAAACGTTCAATCAACATGATGCTGACGAGCGCGTATTCGACCGGCTCGATGTGCGCATGCGCGAGCGCTCGCCGCAGATCGATTTGCTCGAATGCTATGCGGCCATTCTCGGTCTCGGTTTTGTCAGCCGATACGCGATCGACAACACCGGCAAGCGCGATACGCTTATCGCCGAATTGAACGCGTTGCTCACGCGTCTTAAGCCGGAAGAGACACGGTCCTTCATCATCGACCAGAGCGGTCAAAGCCCGAGCGGATGGCTCAGACGTCTGTCGCCTTGGGCGATTGCGGATATCGGATGCATGATCGCGCTTGCGGTCTGGCTCTCGTGGCATATGGCCCTCGACGCCCAACTCGCCGCTCTGGCGCCGCACACCGCGAAGCCGTAATGTTCATGCAAAAACTGGGATACCCCGCACGCTTCATCATCGCTTTTGCCGCAGCACTCGCGCTGGCCGTGCTGTAGACCGCACAGCCGCTGGAACGGGGATGGCGGGTGCCGTGCACCATCGTTATCGTGCTGCTGGCCGTGGCGTCGATTGCTTGGCGCACGCATCGTCTGTCGCGTGCTCACGCGCACAGTGCGCAAGTGCTCAAGGCGCTCGGCGCCGCAACCGTCGATATTCCTGTCGATCTACGCACGCGTATGCCGCTCGTGCTCGTCACGGGCGATGCCCTGCCCTTGCTCTTCAATCGCACAACGGGTGAACAGCGTCTCGTCTTTATCGGCGATGGCGCGATCTGGCTTCGCGTCGATCGTGTGCAGGAGCTGCCGCATATCGCGCTGGCCATGCGGCAATGGCGCGACAAGCCCGCGCCGATGCGTCTCGTCTCGCGGGCGCGCGCATGCCGGGATATGTCGCGATCTATCAGCGCATGACGCGACTCACGCCGCGCGACATGGAGACGGATCATGGCTGGTACGGCATATCGGCAGCTACGCCGCTTACCGATGCACAGCGCTTCGAGGAGATCATCCATAGCGCGGAAAGCCGCGCCCAACGCAACGCCGGCGATCGCTATGCGGCGAGTCAGGCGGCCGCGCTTGCATCGATCATCGGATGGACGCAGCGGATCATCTTTAGCACCTTGACCGATCCTCGTCAGCCTGCCGCGCCCTGGCCACTATACGGTGCAGGATGGATCGATTGCGGTCCGGCTTCCGCTGCAGGAGTGTCGATGCAACACCGGCGCCGTGGCCCTTGCCGCAGCCTCTCATCGAAGCGATTCCCCACCATATTCGCATTTCACCGCGTATGGTGGCTGCCGCACATGCGTTTGGCATTGCCGCGCTCGCTGCAAGCGCTGCGTTCTTCGGCACCGGCAAACATAACGCGGCCTTGATCGAACGCGTAGCGACACATCTCGATCGCTACGCCGCGATCTCTGCTAATCATGATAGTGCGCGACGCATTGCAGGCGCTGGTCTCGGATCGCGATGAACTCGAACGTTATACGCGCACCAGCGTGCCGTTGCGCTTTGATTTGGGCCTCTATCACGGCGCTCGGCTTATTCCGCCGCTGAACGCGGCTATCGCGAGTTATCAGCCACCGCCGCCTGCCGTCGTCACGCTCGACAGCATGTCTTTGTTCGATAGCGGCAAGGCGCAGCTCAAACCGGGTTCGACGCGCTCGCTCGTCGCTGCGCTGAAAATGATCAAGTCGAATCCCGACAAGCGCATTCTGGTGGCCGGTCATACCGACAACTCGTGCAATCCCGATAGCAACCTCAGGCTCTCGAGTGAGCGCGCGGCCGCGCTGCGTAGCTGCCTGATCGATGCATCGGGCATTCCATCGACGCAATTCGCCATTCAAAGTTATGGCGACACGCGCCCCATCGCCGATAAC
>LFMX01000056.1 GCA_001184405.1 Candidatus Burkholderia humilis | reverse complement strand
GGAACGGCCGAGGGACGCGCCAGAAATCGTCGCGTGGAAATCACGTTCGTGCCTGAAACATCGCATCAGTGACCGGTGTTTGAAATCTCGGGGTTTCGCTCGGGATCGCGTGGCTCGGAAAGCGCAAACTTCCGAGTATTACTTTACAGTACCAAAGAGGAGTAGTAAATGGCAATTCCCGCATATGTGTGGCTGAAGGATGACGGCGGCGCCGACATCAAAGGTTCCGTCACGGTGCAAGGCCGCGAAGGCAGCGTCGAAATCGTCGCGTTCGATCACGGCGTGCATATCCCGACCGACGGCAACACGGACAAGCTCACCGGCACGCGTGTACACGCGCCGGTCACGCTGATGAAGGAAACCGACGCGTCCACGCCTTATCTGTACAAGGCCGTGACGAGCGGTCAGACGTTGAAGTCGGTTGAAATCAAGTGGTACAAGATCGACAACGCGGGCAAGGAGAAGGAATACTTCAACACCAAGCTCGACAACGTCAAGGTCGTCGCAGTGCGTCCGAAGATGCTCGACATCAAGAATCCGGACTTCGAAAGGCACAACCACCTCGAAGAAGTCGAACTGCGCTACGAACAGATCACCTGGTCGTACAAAGACGGCAACATCATCCACAAAGACACGTGGAACGAGCGCGCTTAAGCGCTTGCCGATGACGGTCCAGCGCTGACCGTCAACGTCGCCGGGCCGTTCATGACGGGCTGGCGACTGCCTCACATCCTGTCTGCACCGCGATTACGCGGCACGTCTCATCTTTATCGATTCCCCTCGTCACTGGACCTCATATGACAATGCGTGACTCCACTCACCTGCTTTGCCGTCTCAACCCGCACTGCGCGCGGACACTCGAGTCGGCGGCGAGCCTGTGCCAGACGCGTCTATCGGACGAAATCACGGTCGAGCACTGGTTACTCAAGCTGATCGAGTCGGACAACGGGGGTATTCCCGCCATTCTGCGGCATTACGAAATCGATATCGATGCGATCTGGAATGCATTGCTTGCCGCAATCGACCGTCTGCCGCGCAATCTTCGCGGCATGCCCACCTTGTCGATCCAACTGGCTTCGATGTTGCAGGATGCGTGGAATCTTGCGTCGCGCGAAGATATCGAAGGCACGATTTGTTCTGCGCACTTGCTGCGCGCGATTATCGAAGCGCCGCATACGTTGCGCACGCAAGACGCGTGGCCGCTGCTTTCGCTGACGAGTGCGCAAATCGAACGCTTGCTTGCGCGGCTTGGGCGGCAAACATGTGAGAACGCACCTGAAGAGGTGGGTGATGACATTCATGCGGCATCTAACGCATCCGAAGCTGTCTCCGGTACAAACAACTCACCACCTCGTTTGACCGAAGGTGAAGCGCTCGCTCGCTTTGCCATCGATCTGACCGAGAAGGCGCGTCGCGGAGAAATCGACCCTATCTTCGGCCGCGATCGAGAAATTCAGCAGATTATCGATGTGCTGGTTCGCCGCCGTAAAAACAATCCTATTCTCGTTGGCGAACCCGGCGTAGGTAAAACCGCGCTGGCCGAAGGGCTGGCGTTGCGGATCGCGGAAGGCACGGTGCCGAAGCTGTTACGCGAAGTCCGCATGCTGACGCTCGATCTCGGTCTGTTGCAAGCAGGCGCAGGCGTTAAGGGCGAATTCGAACAGCGGCTTAAGAATGTGATCGATGAAGTGAAGGCATCGGCGATGCCGATTATTTTTTTCATCGACGAAACGCACACGCTGATCGGTGCGGGCAATTCCGCCGGCGGTTCCGATGCCGCCAACTTGCTCAAGCCCGCGCTCGCACGCGGCGAATTGCGAACCATTGCGGCAACGACATGGTCCGAATACAAGGAATACTTCGAGCGCGACGCGGCACTCGAGCGACGCTTTCAGATGGCCAAGGTCGACGAGCCCGATGACGATGCGGCTTGCCTCATGCTCCGAGGCCTCGTCGCACGCTATGCGGCCTACCATTACGTGCATATCCGCGATGAAGCGCTCGTCGCGGCAGTGAAGTTGTCGCGCCGCTATATCCCGGTGCGTCAATTGCTCGACAAAGCGGTCGATCTCATCGATACTGCCGCCGCGCGCGTGCGCATGGGCCTCGAATCACCGCCGGCCGAAGTGCAGCGCGCACACGCAGCGGTATCGATGAGATCGACCGCAGCACGCTGGATGCGGACGAACGCGCGGGTATCGACGATGTGGCGGCGCAACGCGCTGCACTCGATACATCGATGGAGCACGCAAAACAAGCGCTTATTGAAATCCAGACGCGTTATGAGCGGGAGATGTCGCTCGTGCAATCGCTCGCTGCATTGCGCGGCGATGGGCAGAAGAAGCCCGACACGCACGCCTTTGCCCATGCCAAACTCGCGCTTGCCAACGCACAGGGCAAAACACCGCTGATCTTCGCTGATGTCGACGCACAAGCGGTCGCGCGCGTCGTCGCCAAATGGACCGGCGTGCCGGTGGGCAACCTCGTCGAAGATGAATTGCTGAGTCTTTTGATGCTCGAGGATCAGCTCGCCAAACGCGTGGTCGCACAAGACGATGCGCTCGGCATGTTGGCGCAAAGCCTGCGCACCGCTAAGGCTGGCCTTAAGAGCGAGAATGCACCGCTTGGCGTATTTCTGCTTGCTGGCACGTCCGGCGTCGGCAAAACGGAAACGGCCATCGCGCTGGCGGATGCGCTCTTTGGCGGCGAGGCGGCGCTTACGATCAACATGTCGGAGTATCAGGAAGCGCATACGGTCTCGCAGCTCAAGGGATGGCCGCCGGGATACGTCGGTTATGAACGCGGTGGCGTCTTGACCGAAGCCGTACGTCAGCGTCCTTATAGCGTCGTGTTGCTGGATGAAGTCGAGAAGGCGCATCGCGATGTGCTCGACATCTTCTATCAGGTGTTCGATCGCGGCGCCATGCGAGACGGCGAAGGACGCGAAATCGATTTCCGCAATTGCGTGATTCTGACGACCTCGAACCTCGGCAGCGAGCAGATTCATCAGGCGACGACGGTATCGCGCAACCGGCTTTGCTCGACGCCATTCATGATTCGCTCGCGCAGCATTTTCAGCCTGCGCTGCTCGCGCGTTTTCAAACGCTGGTGTATCGGCCGCTCGCGGTCGATGCGCTTGCATTGATCGTTCGCCTGAAAATCGAAAAGATCGCGGAACGCCTCAAGCGCCAGCACAATGTCACGCTCGTCTGCGACGATTCGCTGATTGGCTCGCTCGCCGAACTGAGTCTTTCGCGCGATTCGGGCGCACGCAACATCGATGCGTTCCTCGATCAACGCATCCTGCCTACGGTCTCGCGCGAGTTACTGACGCGCATGGCAACGGGCATCGCGCCTGCCGAAATTCATCTTTCGAGTTCGGAAGGCAATCTTGTCATCGAGTTCACCGATCGCGACGCGGCGCTCAACGCTTAAGCGCGCGCCACTATGCCAGCCGGTCCTTCCCTCTATGACATCGACGGCGAGGTGATCGACCACTTCGACGATTCTTAACACGCGTGCGGACGCGCTTAAGCATCTGCCGGACTAGGGCTTGCCTGATTTGACGAATATCTATAAGGCGTTGCCCGCGTCATCGCACGCGCTCAAGCAGCAGATGGAAGCGACGTTGCTGAAGTATGAGCCGCGTATTCGGGCTATCGATGTTGCGATCATCGGATCGGACGACCTGGGCTTGCTTGCGAGCTTCGAGACGATGTGTCATCTGAAGAAGACTGGGCTCGTCCGGTTCGGCACATACTTCGTTCCGCCCGCGTCTTCAGACTCGAACGACGCGTGCGCGAAGGTCGCTAAGCCATTCGCTTTTTGCTTTTTTCACGCGCTAAGAAAAAAGTGTGCGGTTCCCTAAGGAATTCCGCGCGCAACCTTGCGCACTCTTAAGCCCTGCATCGAGCCCTAAGAAGCTTTAACAAAATGATGGATGGGGCTATTTACTTCAGGCCGTTCCTGTTAACCTGATCGTTGTTTCGACGGCGAAAAGGAAATGGCCAGACCCATACTTGACGACGATCTCTGGGCTGGCATCGTCAAGCGCGAGTTTGACCGGATTTTGCCGCGTTGCGTCAGGTGGAAACGGTGCAGTGATGAAGCGAACGAGATTCTCTTCATATATTTTACATAATAAATATTAGCGAACATTTTAAAAATTGGCTAATGAGTTTTTTGGCCCGGTGGACTGGCCCGATCCGCTACACGCAACAAAATCGCAACGAACAGGCGTCCCATGTCCGACAAACAAACGATGACCGGCGCGCGCGAAGGCGCCGACAACCCCGATCTCCTGTACCTGCTTCAGGGCGCGGAAGATTTCGGTCGTTTCGTGTTCCCCGAGAGCGAACCGCTCTTCAAAAGCCTCGCGCATCAGCAGGCGCCGCATACGCTTTTCATCACCTGCGCGGACTCGCGCATTTCGCCGGAAATGATCACGCAGACGCGGCCCGGCGAATTGTTCGTGTGCCGCAACATCGGCAATATCGTGCCGGCGTATGGCGAGATGCTTGGCGGCGTGTCGGCAGTGGTGGAATTTGCGGTGCTCGCGCTCAATGTGCGGCAGATCGTGATCTGCGGCCATTCGGATTGCGGCGCGATGAAAGGCCTCGCATCCGGCGCGACCATCGCCGATGAAATGCCCACGGTTCACGCGTGGCTACGCAATGCCGAAGCGGCGCGCAGCGTCGTGACTACGGCATGACGCATCGCGGCAGCTGCATGTGCTGCCGATAAAAACGCAACAAAACCGCGATTTGTGCACTGCGGGCACACCCATTGCAGCATCACGACGACGCCGTAAAGCGGCGTATCATTGATCGGCGATCCTTCGCGCGGCCGGTGCACGTGTCGCGGCAGCGTGAGGATCGTTGTTATCGCTTAGCGTGTTCCGAACGAATAACAGGAGGTGATAAGGATGACGATAGAGTTCAGCGGTCGGCATCATGTGGTGGTGGCGGCGCGCGTCGCATTCGAGGCGAAAGTGGATGACCGCGAGGTCTAGTGCAGTGTTTCGCTCGATGCGCTCAACGATCACTTCGGCAACAGCGGGAATCCGCGCGGGCGGCAGGCGTGTCGCCCGCTTCTGTTTTCACATCACATAGAACGTTTTGAGCAGGTCGAACATGCGCCAGACCGGACACGGTGTGCGCACGAAACCGTCATAGCCTGCAGCCTGCAGCCTGCAACACGTCTCTCGGATCGCGCGACTCATCGGACGCGAAGGCGATCATCATCTGCAGTTCGGTGTCCAGCCGCGTCAAAGCCCGCTCGCGCAACGCTTTGACCAGCGCGTGATCATGCCGCTTTTCGATACAACCGACACGCGTATCGACAAACAAGATCTGCGGCTTCCACTCCATTGCGAAACGCAGCGCACCGGGCACAGTGCCGATCTGCAACGCTTCGAATCCACGCATGGCGAGCAACAACGCAAACGAGTCGCCGACATTCGACTCCGAATGTGCAATCAGCACGCGTCGCGGCTCGACGCCGGGCGCCGTCCGTTCGTTCCAGATTTCGCATGCCTGAGCGTGCTTTTCGTGCAATTGTCCGTCCATATCGGCTCGACGCGGCGATGTGTGCCGAGCCGATAAAGACACGGCAGCCAAAGACAAGGCCCGCCTTTCGTACAACGGCAGCCCCGGTGCGCGATCAGCGCGAAGCCAATAACCCGACGATCAGTCCGCCGACGGCCGCAAGCGCGATCGATTTCCACGGATTGCCGTGAACGAAGTCGTCGGTGCTATCAGATGCGCGTCGATAGCGCCGCGACAACGCATACTGCGCGTCCGACAACGCCAGGCGCGCCCGGCGCGTGGCTTTCGCCGCACGCGGTTCCGGATGAAAAGTGCTGCCCTGCCCCACGCTCGATGCCACCGCCGGTTGCGCCAGCACCGCCGGACTGTCGCCGTCTTCGAGCACACTTCCATGCACGTGTACGGCGCGATCATCGCCGGCCGATGCGCCGCGCCGGCCGCGAGCGCGGCGTCCATCGCACTCGTCACGGGCGTGCGCGGCACCGGCGGATTGTCGATCGGTGTCACCGACGCGCCCGCTGCATTTCCATTTGCATTGTTCATGGCCTTTCCCCTGATCCACCCTCTTTCGTTGCACCGCAAAAACGTTTGTCCATGTGATGCTCAAGTGTTAAGCATCGCATTGTTCGCGCCTGGCGGCAACTCGTCCGTTCGACATAATCCCGGCGCGCGCAACATCGCAATTTTTCTCACATAGCTGTGAGAAATGCTCGTTTGTGACGCGTTCGGCGCGCGCCTACGATGGCGCTGAAATGTCGAAGCCACGACGCGCGCGCACGCCTGCAATATTCGGCTGCACGATTCGTTTCACGCCGCGCCGAAGTATCCCGAGATCGCCCGCCCGTACGATGGCTTCGCACTCCACTCTCCTCGACCCCGCCATGAATCCCGCCAATCTCGCTCAACTGTTCGTTCTCGCCGCGCTATGGGGCGGCTCGTTTCTGTTTATCCGCGTCGGCGTGACCGATCTGGGCGTCGCGCCGTTGATGGCGCTACGCGTGGGCATCGGCGCGGCGTTTCTCGTGCTCATGCTGATCGTGCGCGGCACCGCCCGCGAAGCTTTCAGGACGATGCGCCGCCGTGCGTGGCCGCTCGTCGTCGGCATCCTGAACTCGACGCTGCCGTTTTGCCTGTTCGCCTATGCCGAACTGACGTTGTCTGCGGGCGTCACGTCGGTCATCAACGCGACGACGCCGTTGTGGGAGATGTGAATGCCGAAATACAGCCTGTAACGCGGTGTGACGGCGTGTGCCGCGCGACAGCCGGTTGCGCTGCTTCGTGCTGCCATGCAATATGGCGGCTTCGTAAAAAAGATTGAGGCGATGGACCTCCTGCGAAGCATGCGAATTTTCGTGCGGGTGGCGGAAGCATTGAGCTTCACGGCTGCCGCGCAGCAACTCGATATCACGACGGCGCAGGCTTCGCGCGCCCTGACCGAACTGGAAACGCATCTGCGCACGCGGTTGCTGAACCGCACGACGCGCCGCGTCGCGCTGACCGATGCGGGCAATCGCTACCTGTCGCGCTGCAAGGATGTTCTCGCGCGCGTCGATCTCTCCGAAGCCGAAGCGAGCGGTGCGCAAGTCTCGCCGAGCGGCGTGCTGTGTATGCACGCGCCGATCACGTTCGGCCAGCACTACGTCATGCCCGCGCTCACGCGTTATCTGGAAGAGCATCCGCTCGTGCGCGTCGAACTGACGCTTTCGCAGCAAGTGCCCGACATGCTCGACGAAAGCTACGACGTCTTCATTCAGGTGACGACTTCGTCGCTGCCCGATTCGGCGTTCGTCTCCACACGCATCTGTTCGATGATGAACGTGCTGTGCGCATCGCCGGAGTATCTGAAGAAGGCGGGCGTGCCGCAGACAATCGAGGACTTGTCGAACCACGCGTGCCTGCAGCTCGTGACGACGTTTTTTCCCATCGATCGCTGGGTGTTCGAGGAACCGGGCGGCCAGGTGGAAATCGAATTGCCGCCGGGCCGTTTGCGCGTGAATTCCGCCGATGCCCTCGCCGTCGCGTTCGGCGATGGTCTCGGTATCGCGCCCTTGCCCACGCTCTCCGCGATGCCCGCGCTCAAAAGCGGTGAACTCGTACGCGTACTGCCGGAGTGGGAACTCCAGACCATGACGATTTATGCGATGTACGCATCGCGCCAGTATCTCGATGCCAAGATCAAGACATGGGTTGCGTTTCTGCGCGAATCGGTCGAGAGGATGCTGGCTGAGCGGGCGGCATCCACGTTACCGGCCGTGAAGTGAAGCGACTGTTCGGATAACCAAGCTTCTTGCGTTTCATGACGATGCACGGCAATAGCGGCTGTTAAGCACGGGCACGGGCTCAAGTTTTTCCGTGCTCCTGCCGTAATCGTCGTCAATGGATACGAGGTGTATGCGCTCACGCCGCCCGCCTCCCGCGCCCTGCCTTGCGGGCAGACGGACTGGGTGAACTAGGCGCTCAGGCCCGCGCCGCCGCGACCGGCAGCAGCTTGCCTTTCACGAGCGCATGCACGGTCACGACGATCAATCCGCCGATCACGACATTCGCGGCGGCGAAGAGCGCCATCGCCAGCCACTCGACCGCCACTCGACCGGACCTTGCGCGCCGCGTTCCAGCATGCGGATGGCCATCGTCGGCAGCGCGGCGACGCCGAAGCTGAACGCCCAGTACGACGATGCGAACGCTTGCTGGCGAATCCACGGCAGCAGACGCGAGAGCATCAGCGCCTGATACAGCCCGTAGCCGAACAGCATATAGGCGAAGACGTCCGGTGCGCCGTGCGTAATCGCGAGATACGACACGCCGTCCACGACCGGCGGCGCGAGCTGGATACCGAGCGTCGGACGCAGTGCTTCGGGCAGCGATTCATACACGGCCGCCCGATTGAGCACCATCGATTCGATCGCGAGCCACGAAAACACGCCCGCGCCGAAGAAGATCGCGCCAAGCTGCGTCCATCCGAAACCCGCCGACGCCGTCGCCGCGACGAAGCTCGATGCGACCGTCGGCAGATAGATCGCGGGCGTCGTCATTTCGGGCTTGCGTCCGCCTTGCCAGAGCCGCCCGTGCAGGTAAGCGCCGAGCGCCAGTTGCGCGGCCAGTTGCGCGATCACGCCGATCACGAACAGCACGATGCCGCCTTCGCGCGAGAAGCCTTGCACGGCCTGTGCGGCGAGCATCGTGGAAACCGGCACGAGTGCCGCGAACGACGATTGCACCGGATGGCGCATTTCCGCGAGCGCGTCGTCGCGTTGCGTGAGCCATTTGATCGCGTAGGCGGCGATCAGCGCGATCCACACGGCGAGCGCGCCCGCCGTCAATACTTCAGGAATGCCGTGCGGCACCGTCCAGACCCGCGCCGCCGCGCACCATGCGCCCACGAGCGCCAGAGAACCGACTGCAATGCCGAAGAATGCCACCGGCATCGGGGTGCGATGATTCGTTTCCATTGCCTGCTCCTGATAGATTCGTCGATGAACACAGGTTAGTGGCAACCGCGCCTTGTATGCGAATGTCGCGGAGTCTCGTTCGGCTGCGCGATCGTCTCAAAGAAAAAATGTATGTGGAAAAGAAAAACGGTTAGTTGCAATCACACCGTCTCCGCATTCTTGTGGCACATTCGCTTGATGACTCGTTCCGCTCATCCCTCGTCTTCGTCTGGCGTCAAACGCACCGGCCCGCTGCGCGGCCTCTTTGCGTTGCGTCACTCGCGCGCCGGCATCGCTGCGACGTGGCGCGAGGAAAGCGCGTTCCGTCAAGAAGTCTGCGTCGCCGTCGTGCTGATGCCGGTTGCGTTTCTCCTGCTCGTGAGCGCCGCCGAACACGTGCTGCTGGCGGCATCGCTGCTGCTGGTGCTGCTCGTCCAGCTGATCAATTCGAGCATCGAGGCTGCCATCGATCGCATTTCCCTCGAGCGACACGAACTCTTCGGACACGCGAAGGATTGCGGCAGCGCGGCCGTGACCGTGGCGATCGTGATCGGCGCGATGACATGGGGCGTGATTGGAGGGTCTCTCGCGTGGCAATGGCTGCGCGCGCATCTCTGAGCCTTGCACTGCTCCGCCGATGCACTGGCCGCTCATCCTCGCCGCCTTTTTCGCCGGAGCGCAGAACGCGCTGGCGGGCGGCGGACCGTTCATCACCTTTCCTGCGCTGATGCTCGCCGGACAGACCTCGCTGGCGCCGAACATGACATCGACGGTCGCGCTCTTTCCGTCGCAAATCACGATCGCGTGGGCGTCGCGTTCGATGGCCAACGGCGCGGCCGGCTCGTCGGCGTGAGTTCGACGGGCGGTATCGCCGGGGCGCTGTTACTCGTGTTCACGCCGGCGTCGTTCTTTCAGCGGCTCGTGCCGTGGCTCGTGCTGTTCGCGACGCTCGTCTTCGCGTTCGGTCGGCATCTGCGACGCCGGGCTGCATCGCGCGGAAACGGCCATGTCTACGGCGGTTATTTCGGCGGCGGCATCGGCTTTCTGATGCTCACCGCGCTGACGATCCCCGGTCAGGGCGCGCGCGAGGCCGGCGCGACCAAGAATCTGCTGGCGATGGTGATGAACGCGTCCGCCGTCGTGATCTTCGCGGCAAGCGGAAAAGTCGGCTGGACGATGGCGGGCGCGGTGTGCGTCGGATCGATTGCGGGCGGGTTTGCGGGGACGTGGTTGCTCAGGCGCTTGCCGGAGGATGTGCTGCGCGGGTTTGTCGTGGTGGTGGGAATCGTGCTGACAGTTTGGTTGTTTCTAAGAGCCTGACCTCACCGCCCAACAAACTTCCCTACATGCCGCGCCAACTCGACCGGATACTGAAACATCAACGCATGTCCTGCATCGCTGACCGTATCGAGCCGTGCGCACGGGATGATTCGCTCGAGATGCCGCCCGTTGGCATCGACGAGAATTTCATCGTTCGCGCCTTCGATGATCAGCGTCTTCACCGGCGAATGCCGCAGCGCATCGGCGGCCGATGAATCCGCGAACCAGCACGTCATCGCCTCATCTGCTGCGCGGCGACCGCATTGGAAACCGGCGCGGCCTTGTAACCGTGCGGACAGAACATATCGCCGACGAAGCATTGCATCGCGTTCGCGACGGCATCGGCGGGAAAGAGCACGGCCATGATCTTGCCAAACGCTTCCGGACCGCTCGACGACAACACCTCCTGCACATGCGGCGACGGCGGCGTCGCGCCCGGTCCCGGCGGCGCGGTCGTGACGAGCGTGAGCGATTCGACTTTCGATGGCGCATCGAGCGCGAACTGCTGCGCGATCATTCCGCCCATCGACCAGCCAACGACATCCGCGCGCTCGATTTTCAGCGCCGCCATGAGATCGGACGCATCGCGCGCCATATCCTTGATGCCCGTAATCCGGCCCGTATCGCCCCGCGTGCGGCGTCGACGCGCCCACGCCGCGATTGTCGAACACGATCACCTCACGATGCCGCGCCAGTTCGCCCAGAAAATACGCATTCCATTCGCTGAGCGGCGCGCGATAGCCGGTGATGAGCAACATCGACCGGCCCTTTCCGAAGCGCACATAACCGATCGGCCCGTTGCTTTCCTGCGCGACCTTCTGATGCACGGTCGCGTCCTGATCCGCGCGCGCCGTGTTCAGGCCGCACAACTGGTCCGCGCCGAAAGAGATGGCATCGGCGAAGGCGGACGGCGTGAACACAGCAGCCGAGAAGATAACGGCGAGATACGACAGAAAAGTCGGTTTCATCGGTGCGCGATCAGGTTAATCAAGTCAAGAAGAAAGCGCAGCATAATACGAGCGCACCGATTCGCGCTCATACGGAGAACCAAAAAGATGAACCATCGCCTGCCCGCTTTGCTCGTTGCATCGATGTTGACGATCGCCGCATGCGCCGGCCCCGTCGAGTTCTCGGCCATCGCGAATCCGCCGCCGCTTTCAGGTGATACCGCCGACGCCGACTTCAGCGGCATGGATCGCACGATGGACGGTTGCAAGGCCGTCGCCAAACAAAGCGGTCCGGGCCAGTGCACGCAGGTGCGCGCGTACGAAGCATGCATGAAAACGAAGGGCTATATCGCCGTGCTCGGCCCGGAAAATCCGTCGAACTGCGACCAGCCCACGTGGGAAGAAGACGTCAGAAAGTGGCTTAAATAAAGGCGTTTTTCAGTGTCGATTGGCCATACGCATCAGCACGACATACAGCAGCGCGCCCGCCGCCGCGCCGATCAGCCAGCCCAGATTGTTCGGCGGCAAAAGCTTGAGCAGTTGCGTCGATACTTCCCAACCCACCGACACCACGCCCGATATCAACAACGCTGTGAGACCGACCTTGTTCCAGCCGCCGTCGTAATAGAAGCGGCCGCCCGGCTGCATCGTGTAAAGGTCGGCCGTGTTCACTTGCTGATGCTTGACGAGGTAGTAATCGGCCATCATCACGCCGTACATCGGCGCAAGCACGGCGCCAAATACGCTGACGAAAATCGTGATCGCCTTAGGGCTGTCAACGAAAATCCACGGACACACGACCACCGCTAGTATCGATGCGATAAGCCCGCCCTTCTTGAAGTCCACATGCTTCGGAAAAAGATTGGCGATGTCATACGCGGGCGACACGAAGTTCGCGACGATATTGATGCCCATCGTCGCAATCACGAACGTGATGCTGCCGATCGCCACCCACACCTTGTTCTCGATGCGTCCGACGATTTCGACCGGGTCCATGATCATCGTGCCGAAGACTTTTCGCTGCCCGCCGTGACGATCACCGTGATGATCGCGAACGCGACGAAGTTGAACGGCAGACCCAGAAAATTGCCGATCTTCATCTGCCGTTCGCTCTTGGCGAAACGCGAAAAGTCCCCAAAATTTAGCAGTAAAGCCGCGAAATAGCTGATGACGAGAAGGATGGCATTGGTCATCGCGTGAAGCTGTTCACCGCCGGACAACACCTTGCCGCCGAGCGTGAGACTGAGGCTGCCGAGCCTCGCGCGATACAGAATCCACCCCATCAGAAAGAACATCACGACGTACACGGCCGGCCCGCAAAAATCGATGAACTTGCGGATGATCTCCATGCCGCGCTGAAAGATGATGAGCTGCAAGAGCCACATGAAGATGAAGCTCACCCAGCCGAGCATATCGAGCCTGAGAAAGCTGGTGTCACGCCATGCGGCGACCGAAGGCACGAACAGCAGCAAGGTGGCCACCTCCTTCGACGCGAAATACGTCTGCACGCCATACCACACGATGCCGACGACGCCGCGTATCAGCGCCGCGAGGTTCGCGCCCATCACGCCCATCGACACGCGCACCATCCACCGGAAACGGAATGCCATGCGTCAGACTCAGTTTGCCGACCCAGTTCATCAGCACATACACAACCAGAATACCGATGGTCAGCGAAAGGAGCACCTGCCAGCCCGAAATGCCCAGCAGAAACAAGCTCGCCGCGAACGTGTATCCGCCGACGCTGTGCACATCCGACATCCACATCGCGAAGATGCTGTAGCCAGTCCACGTGCGCCGCGCGCGCGGCACCGGCGCGAGATCATGGTAAAGAGGCGTTCGTCGGCGTTGACGATCTGGACATCGGCGTCGGCGCTGATCATGGAGGCAGGTGCGACGTGGGAAGCGGGCATGGTCTTCTCCTTGGCACGAAAGCGTGCGCGAGAAACGCATACAAAATGCAAAGCGCTCACGCGCCGGCCCTTTTCAGACAGAGTAATCCATGAAGTAAGGAATCGAAACGACGGCGCGAATTTCCCCTTCTTTTCAGCGCTTTGACGCGCCTAAAGTCCACGCACGACCATGCCGTTAAGCTTTACATCATGAGAAAAAAACGTCTGACCGTTCGCACCATGAACCACGCCTTCGCCGCTGCCGCCGAAGTCCTTGCGCTTTTTTGCCGGCTTCCCAATATCGACGCTTCCCAGATGCCCGCACAGGACATCGACATGCTGCTCGACCTCGCCTTCGAGGAAGCCGCGCAAATGGCCGCGGCCCGCGCGGAGGCGCAGCGACCGGGCTGAAGCACTTTTTTTATTATTTTATAATATAGCGAATTCGACGGACGGGTGTCCTGTTTGCATGCTTTTTGCATGCAAACAGTGATCCGCATTCTCATGCTCACGCCCACGCCTCTCGCACTGCGGAGGTTTCATGTCGAAGATTCTCGGCCCGATGCTGGGTCCGCACGTCGAAAGCGTTGCGCGTGACCCGCTCGGTTTCGTGGCGCGCGTCATCAAGGCATTCCGCGCCAATCAGGGCATGCTGCTCGCTGGCGCGGTCGCGTACTACGCGTTGCTGTCGATCGTGCCGCTGCTCATTCTCATCGTCATCGTGCTGTCGAAATTCATCGGACAGCAGGAATTGCTCGACACGCTCGCGCATCTGCTCGAATGGCTCGTACCCGGACAGGCGCGCGCGATCGTGCGCGAACTCGCCAACTTTCTGACGCATCGCGCGGTAATCGGCTGGCTGCTGCTCGTCACGATGATCTTCTTCAGCTCGCTCGCCTTCACCGTGCTCGAAAACGCGATGTCGGTGATCTTCGTGCATCGCGTCGCCATGCTCTCGTTCGTGCCGATCACGCTCGGCGCGTTCGTCGGCCACGACACGCTCGCGCGCTGTTGCGGCGCACTGCTCATTGCATGGGGCGTATGGCGTGCGTGGCGCGGGCATCGCGGCAAGCCGACGGTGGGCATGCGCACCGGCCTTGCGGGTCTCGCGCTTCTGGTCCTTCGTGATGTCGAGCGCACACCGCGCGGGTCTCATGCTCGTGCCTGCGCTCTTGCCGCTGTGTACAGGAAACGCTGAAAACAGCGGCGCTTTCGAAGCGGGCGCGCTCGCACTCGTCGTGCATACCGTGTCGATGCTTGGTGTCATCGGCGTGATTTCTTTTCTCGCGATGGCCGTCCACGAGCGAACTGGCCTCGGTTTTTTGCGCACCGGCTGGTTTAACGTCAATTGGCTGTGGGAGTGTGGCCCTCATCGCATGCGGCGCATGGCTCTTTCTGTAGTCTCGAAACCCGCTGCTTGCCGTCCTGAATCGTTCGCATTTCGTGGCGGAAGTCGACATTAGTTCGTTGGGTAATAACTACCTTTTTTGATTGAGCAGCACGACGAAATCTAGCAATATTGCCCGACACACGATAAATAAAATCGCGGCGCGATACCGGGATCATCGGACGATAACGAGTTGGGGGAGACTTCTCGATGCGCGAAATTTCATACGAAGAACAAACGGTCAAATCAGGCAATCCGCTCGCACGTTTCGCACACCGAAGTCGCATGAGCATGGCCATCGATCTGGTCACGCATCTGTGTGCGAGCAGCGGCACAGTCGTCGATTTCGGCGCGTGGCCGGGGCTCTTTTTGCATACGCTCGGCGAAGCGCGCCCGGACGTGACGCTCGTCGGCCATGATCCGTACATGGCCCCGGCGTTCCCCGAGGTGAAGTATGTGGAGACGCTCGACAACGTGCCCGCGCGCAGTGTCGATGTGCTGACCGCGTTCGAGGTCTGCGAGCATCTCTATGACAACGAACTCGATACTCTTCTTCAGGATGCCTGACGTATTCTGAAACCGAGTGGCGCGCTCGTGATTTCCGTGCCGACCATGTACGGCTCGCCATTGCGCCGAAAGTCACCAATTGGATGATCCGCAGCCGCTCGCTTAGGTCCGAGTACTCGACGGCGGAACTCATCAAGGCGATGGTCGGCATTCCGGTGGCGCGGCCGCTGAATCCGCGCACCACGCACAAGGGCTTCGATTTCCGCGAATTGCGTGCAATCGTCAGTGACCGCTTCGTGATCGATGCCGTGCATTTAAGCCCGGTGCCGCATCTGCCGTGGTGGGTCAGTTCGCAATACTTCATGATTTGCCGGCCCAAAACGCGGTCTTGAAGGCGCTGTGAGTGGACCGCAGTGCCGGGCGCGTCACGTCCGGCGCGTGGTTTTTTGCATGCAAGATGGCGTTTATTCGCTTCGCGAGAGTTCATCCACGCTCGGCAGATCGGCCGTCGTCCATTCACCGCCCAGTGCTTTTACCAGCGCGACGCTTGCCGCCATGCGCCGCCGCTCGATACTCACTGCCGCGCGCTGATCGGACAACACGATCGCCTGCGTCACCACCACGTTCAGATACGTGATCGCGCCGTTTTCATAGCGATTGCCGACCTTCGATAGCGCGCGCTTCGCGGCATCGACGGCATCGCGCTGTGCTTCGCTTTCACGGCGCAGCACTTCGAGCGCATTCAGGTTGTCTTCCACTTACCCGAATGCCGTAAGCACCGTCTGACGATAATCCGCGACGCTTTCATCGTATGCGGCGCGCGCGGCATCGCGAGCGGCGGCGCGTCCGCCAAAATCGAGCGCAGTGAATGCAAGCGACGGCCCGAGCGACCAGAAGCGGCTCGGCGCCATCAGCCATGAACTGAAGTCGGTCGCTTCCAGACCGCCCGTCGCGGCAAGAAGCAGATTGGGAAAGAACGCCGCCGTCGCCACGCCGACGCGCGCATTCGCTTCGGCGACACGCCGCTCCGCTGCCGCGATGTCAGGCCGCCTTTCGAGCAACGTCGATGGCACCGACAGCGGCAACGCAGCCAAAGCCGCCCATGGCGGCGCATGCGCTTCGTTGAGCGGCGCGACATCGAGCGTGAACGTGGATGGCGGTTCGCCGACGAGAATCGCAATGGCGTTGATGAGGCTCGTGCGCGTGGTCTCGAGATCGATGTACTGCGCCTGCGTGGCGCGCAACTGCTCTTCTGCCTGAGCGACATCGGATTCCGCCACGACGCCGCCCGCGAAGCGATCACACGTCAGTGCCAAGGCTTTTTCATACGCCTGCAAGGTTTCGTTGAGCAAGCGCTCTTCTTCCACTATGCCGCGCAGTTCGAAGTAGTTGGTCGCGAGCTCGGCCTGCATCGAAAGAATCGCGCTTTGCAGGTCCGCTGCGCTTGCTTGCGCTTCGGCGCGCCCGCCCTCCACCGCGCGTGAGATGCGGCCCCACAGGTCCGGCTCCCACGAGATTTGCGCATCGATCAGATAGTCCGGCACCGTGACGCCCGCGCTCGATTTATAGCGCACGTTCGATGAAGCACGCGACTGATTGAATGCGGCATTCGGGGTGATCGTAGGGAAGTACGCAGCGCACGCCACGAAAACGCGCGGCCGCTGCAGCCACGGTTTGATTCGCGCCGATGACGCGCGTTTCGAGCGCGTTCAATTGCGTATCGCCATAAACTTCCCACCACGGCGTGCGTGGTTCGCTATCAGCGGGGCATGCGAGTTTCCAATCTTTTTGCGCGGGGGCATCGAGCGGTACGGTGTTCTTATACGATGCGGGCATCGCCACATCGGGACGCACATAGTCAGGACCGGCCGCGCATCCCGTTAGAAGCATCGCAAGCAAGATGATCGATAATGCGCTGCACGTCATCCGATACCGCGCCGAGATTGCAGCGCTCGGTGGTCGCATAGAGATTGATAGTGGTCTGCGGGTTGTAGTGATAGACCACGGCATCGCGCGAGCCGCGCGACAACGACGCCAACGCGCCAAGAATATCCGCCTTGCCGCTTGCGGACGTGATGACGTTATGGCTCACGCCGTTCACCGGATTGAGCCAGAACGTCGGCGTCGTCTGCTGACTGCCTGAAAGCGTGATAAGCAGATTGTTTGCGACATCGCGCTGCGTAAAGCCTGCTTGCAAAGCCTTAGTGCGATCAACTTCGACATTGATTGCGGGCAGATCGGAAGGCTGTTGAATGCGTGCATCGACGAGACCCGGCACGCGGCGGATTTTCTCAAGCAAATGATTCGCAAGCGCGCGATTGCCGCGCACGTCCCGTCCCGTAATAGCGATATCGATCGGCGCGGGCAAGCCGAAATTGAGAATCTGGCTCGTGATATCCGCGGGCAAGAACGAGAACGTCACATCGGGAAATTCCTGCGGCAAGCGCTTGCGCAGTTCGCGAATATAGTCGTCGGTCGGCTTATGATTTTCGCTAAGCGTGATAAGAACATCGGCGTCCGCCGTGCTTACGGTGCCCGTGTTGTTATAGGAAAGGTTGATGCCCGACACCGGCAAACCCATGTTGTCGATGATCGAATGAATCTCGCCGCGCGGAATCAGTTCGCGGATGCGCTGATCGACGCGATCCGTCAACGCCGCGGTTTCCTCGATACGTGTGCCGGTTTTCGTGCGCAAGTGCAGCGCGATCACGCCTGAATCGACCGAGGGAAAGAAGTCACGTCCCAGGAACGGCGCAAGCGCAAGCGATAACAAACAGCACATCAAAAACAGCGAAGCAAAGCGTCCCGGTCGATCGAGCTGCGCTTCAAGAAAGCCACGATAACGCTTGTGCACCGCTTCGAAATGACGCTCGAACGCAAGATGAATACGCACGAACGGATTGCGCGATCCCTTCATCGATTCGACATCGCCGCCCATATGCTCGTGATGACGCAAAAGATATTTGGCAAGCGTGGGAATCAGCGTCCGCGAAAAGAAATAGGACGCGAGCATGGCGAAGACGACCGCTTCGGCAAGCGGCACGAGTAAATAATGCGCGACGCCGGCAAGCAGGAACATCGGAATGAATACGATGCAAATGGATAGCGTAGACACGAGCGTCGGTACCGCAATTTGTTGTGTGCCGTCGAGAATGGCTTGTTCGAGCTCCTTGCCCTGCTCCAGATTCTGACTGATGTTCTCGATCGCGACGGTGGCGTCATCCACGAGAATACCGACAGCAAGCGCAAGACCGCCTAAGGTCATGATGTTGATGGTCTACCCGATCGCGCTGAGCGCCACGATGGACGTGAGCATCGACAGGGGAATGGAGATGGCGATGATGAGCGTCGCGCGCCAACTGCCGAGAAAGAGCAATACCATCAACGCGGTCAGGCCCGCTGCAATCACCGCTTCATGCAATACGCCCGATACCGATGCGCGCACGAACGCGCGCACGAACAACGATTGATCCGCGACCGGTTCGATCTTGAGCGACTCGGGCACCATGCCGCGCAATGTCGGCAAGAGCTTCTTTACGCGCGCAACGATATCCAGCGTCGACGCATTGCCGCTCTTGTTGATCGTCAGGAGCGATGCGCGCGTGCCATCCACGCGCACGATATTGGTTTGCGGCTGAAAGCCATCCCGCACATGCGCCACGTCTCTGATGTAAATGGTGCCGCCCAGTCCCGTGCGAATAGGAATATCGTTAAGGCCGTCGATGGTGCCAGGGCTCGCATTCAGGCCAACCGAATATTCCGTCGAGCCAATCTTTGCCGTGCCAGTCGGAAGGATCAGGTTTTGCACGCTGATCGCATTGACAACATCGGTCGGCGCAAGATTTTTCGCTTGCAGCTTGCGCGAATCGATATCGACCATGATTTGCCACTGCTTGCCGCCATAAGGCACGGATGCGCCTTGCACGGTCGCGAGTTGCGTCTTGAGGAAACTATTGCCGAAGTCGTAAAGCTGTTGTTCAGTGAGTTCCGCCGATGACAACGCGAGCCTGAGAATCGGCACCGTCGACGCATTGAAACGCAAGATATTCGGCGGCGTAATTCCCGGCGGCAAGGAACGCAATTGCGTCTGCGATAGCGCGGTTATTTCCGCGATCGCTTCATCGACATTGGCGCCCGGCTGAAAATAAATGCGCACCACCGCAATGCCCGGCAGCAATTCCGATTCGATATGCTCGATGTCATTCACTGCCACCGACAAGCCGCGCTCGTAATTGAGCGTGATGCGCCGCTCCATCTGATCCGGCGGCAAGCCGTTATATGTCCAGATGACGCTGACGACGGGAATATCGATGATGTTAGGGAAAATATCGGTCGGCGTGCGCAGAATGACGAGCGGACCAATGATCAGCAGCAACAGCGACAGGAGAATGAATGTGTACGGGCGCCTTAGCGCGAGTCTAACAATCCACATCGATCTTCCGCCTGCCCCTGGTGACGTGCGCCTTAAGAGTCGATCCCGAAACGCGTTCGAAATCACTCGCTACGATGACATAACAGAGGCAGGAAAAACAAATCGCGCAAACGCTTGCGAGGGTTTCTGCGGAAGAAATTCTCCTTAGGAATACGCTTGCGAGTCTTTAGTGAGCGTCTATTTTCATATGATGGGAAAACGCTAAGCGTTTAGCGTTCGTCATAGCTCACGACAACCCGCTCGCTTAGCGGATGGCACTGACACGTCAAGACAAAGCCATCGTCGATTTCATGCTGCTCCAGCGTGTAATTCTTTTCCATCTTCGCTTCGCCTTCGAGCACTTTTGCCCGGCATGTGCAGCACACGCCGCCCTTGCAAGCATAGGGCAGCGCCAAGCCCGCCTTGAGACCGACATCGAGCGCGCTAACGCCTTCATACGGCAAACGCAGCTTGCGCTTCTTGCCATCGATGATGACTTCGAGATCCGCTGCCGGCGTGTTCTCCGTAATTTCGATGTTCGGCGCGCCTGCTTGCGGCAAGGGCATGCCAAAGCGCTCGACATGAATTTGCTTCGGCGGCACGCCCGATTCCTTGAGCACGCTTTCGGCGGCATCCATCATTGGGCCGGGACCGCAAATAAATGCTTCATCGATTTCCTGCGGCGAAAGCAGCGTCTCGAGAAACGCCTTGCATTTCGCCTGATCGAGCACGCCGTTGAAAAGCTCGACATCCTGCAAGTCATCCGACAACACGTGATACAGCGAAAACCGACTCATATAGCGGTTCTTAAGATCCTCGAGCTCTTCGGCGAACATGATCGCGTCGACGCTGCGATTGCCATAGACGAGCGTAAAGCGGCTGGTTGGTTCCGTATCGAGCGTGGTCTTGATGATGGCCAGCACCGGCGTAATGCTCGAGCCGCCGGAAAACGCCACGTAATGCTTCGAGTGATCCGCATTCAGGTGCGTAAAGAAGTGCCCGTCGGGCGTCATGACATCGATCTCATGGCCGGGCTTTAGCGTATCGAATACGAAGTTGGAAAAACGCCCGCCCCGCACGCGCTTGATGCCGATACGCAATTCGCCATCGCGATCATAGTCGGTCACGCCTACGCAGATCGAGTACGAACGCCGTGTTTCTTCACCGTCGATATGCGTCTTGAGCGTCACGAACTGACCTTGCGTAAAGCGAAACGCATCGCGCAAAGCGGGAGGCACATCGAACGAAACGGTCACGGCATCGGCTGTTTCTGGACGAACATCGCGGATGCGCAGCGGATGAAATTGCGGAGTGGCCATGATGTTTTTAATAAGGCTTGAAGTAATCGAATGGTTCGCGGCAATCGATGCATCGATAAAGCGCCTTGCATGCCGTCGAGCCGAATTGCGCAAGCGTTTCGGTATGCGTCGAGCCGCAGCGCCGGCACATCATGCTTTCTTTCTTGTACGGCGAGAAACGCAGCGGCTTTTCTGACGAACACGCTCCCGATGGCGACGCAATGCCATAGCGTCGCAACTTTTCCCGCGCTTCATCCGTGATCCAGTCGGTCGTCCACGCAGGTGCCAGCACCGTTTCGATGCGATGCGCACCAAGCGCCGCGCCATCGATGGCCTGCGCGATGTCTTTGACAATCTGCGACATCGCGGGACATCCCGAGTAAGTCGGCGTGGTGATCACTTCGAGCACGCCATCGTCGCCGTGACGGACATCGCGCAAGATGCCGAGCTCGCGAATCGAAACCACTGGAATTTCAGGGTCGGGCACGGCTTCGAGCAGCGACCATGCGCGTTCGATCGTGTTCATGTTCTTTACCAGCTGCGCCTGGATGTTGACGTGCAAGGTTTTGCATTCGGCGAGCAAATAACCCATATGCTCCGAATGTTTGCCTTGCTTGCCCGTCGTGACATGCTTCACTTCGGCGGGCGCGCTAATCGGCGCTTCTTCGAGCGCTGACGCAACATGCTCACACCATGCGCATTCGACATCGCTTGCAAGCGGCGCAATGCCGGCTTCGGCCACATCACGCTCGATCGAATCGACGGCGAAAAACTCACGTGTATAAGGCATCAGATAATCAAGCGCAGCCTGTGCCCGCCGATGCGATTCCTCCGTGCCATCGCCAAAGCGCACGAGCCAGTCACGCGCGTGATGCAAGTGGTAGCGCCTCTCCTTGATCGACTTGGCCGCGATCGCCGCGAGTTGCGTATCGGTCGATGTCTGCAGCGCGGTCCACACTTCCGCCATCAACGCGGAGTAAAGAAAATTGCGCACGATGGTCACGGCATAGTCGCGTTGTGTGCGAGACGTGCCGGCAAGCGGACCGAAGTGCGGCAGTTCGCTCAGCGTATAGTTCGCGAATTCACGTTCCGTGCGGAAATAGGCGTAGTCGTCTTCGGTCTTTTGCGTGCCGTTCAACGCAGCGTCGAGCGTCGCGGCATGCGTGTACAACAGCCGCGCCTGACCGATCAGATCAAGACTGATATTCGCAAGCGCGATGTCCTCTTCCAAAGCGGGACCGTGACTGCACCACTCCGCATTGCGCTGACCGAGAATCAACGCGTTATCGGCAAGGCGCAACACATAAGCGAGATGTGCTTGACTCATTGAATTGCGCCTTTACATGTGATTGATTTCGTCGGGCAACACGAAAAACATAGGATAGCTATAGATTTTGTCTGCCGCGGGTTCGAACAATTCGCCCTTGTCCGCAGGGTCCGATGCAGTAATTGCCGCCGACGGCACCACCCAGATGCTCACGCCTTCCTGACGACGCGTGTACACGTCGCGCGCCATGCGCAAGGCCGCGCTTGCATCGGATGCATGCAGACTGCCGCAATGCTTGTGATCCAGTCCCTGCTTGCTGCGCACGAACACTTCCCAGATCGGCCATTCCTTGTTCATATTCGATGTCTCCTTGCTCGTGCCGTGTTTCAGGCTGCTTGTTTCTGTGCGCGTGTCTTCTGCTTTTCCGCGTAGGCGAGCGCGGCATCGCGCACCCATGCGCCATCTTCGTGTGCTTTGACGCGTGTCGCCAGACGATCCTTGTTGCAGGGACCGTCGCCATTCACGACGCGCCAGAACTCGTCCCAATCGATTTCGCCATAGTCATGCGCGCCACGCGCTTCATTCCACTTGAGGTCCGGATCGGGCAACGTGACACCGAGAATCTTCGCTTGCTCGACGGTGGCATCGACGAATTTCTGGCGCAGGTCATCGTTTGAAATTCGCTTGATGCCCCATGCGAATGACTGGCCGCTGTGAATCGAGTCCTTGTCGCTCGGACCGAACATCATCAGCACCGGCCACCACCAGCGATTCACCGATTGCTGCACGAGATCCTTTTGCGCTTGCGTGCCTTTCATCATCGCGAGCAAGGCATCGAACCCTTGACGCTGATGAAACGACTCTTCCTTGCAGATGCGGATCATCGCGCGTGCATAGGGACCGTATGTGCAGCGGCACAACGGAATCTGATTCATGATAGCGGCGCCATCCACAAGCCAGCCGATCACGCCGACATCGGCCCACGTGGGCGTCGGATAGTTGAAGATGCTCGAATACTTCGCCTTGCCCGAATGCAGCGCCGCAACGAGCTGGTCGCGCGATACGCCCAGCGTTTCAGCGGCGCTATAGAGATAGAGTCCATGACCGCCTTCGTCCTGCACCTTTGCGAGCAGAACCGCCTTACGCTTAAGGCTCGGCGCGCGGCTGATCCAATTGCCCTCGGGCTGCATGCCGATGATCTCGGAATGCGCATGCTGCGAAATCTGCCGCACCAGCGTCTTGCGATACGCCTCGGGCATCCAATCCTGCGGCTCGATCTTGCCGTCGGCTTGCATCACGGCGTCGAAGCGCGCCTGATCGGACGCGGTGGACGGTGCATCCTGGCCTTGGCTCGAGGGGATATCGAGTGATTGCGTGTACATGACGGCTCCGAGCTATTTTCAAGATGCGATGCGGCAGTATAGCTATAAACCGATCGGTCGGTTTATTAATTTTTGAATGACAAATGCGATTTGTGATAGGTCGTGTTACCCCTTGGATTGCTACGATCAAGACACTAAAAGTTGAAAGCATCTTTACCAAATCAGCAAGAACGCCTTCGCCAATCGCTCCCAAACGGTGCTTTTCTTGCGGGATAACCAGCCTCGCTTTGCCAAACACGCGCCGAATTATTTCTCTTTCGACAAAGATCATTCAACGGAATCACGAATGATCTTCGGAACCTGCGTCTTTACACTTCGATCCCAAGCTGCTCGACAAGAAACACGAAAGCCGGCAGCAACATCAAATTAGAATCGGAGGTTCACATCATGAAGACGCTCATTTGCGCAGTTGCCGTTGCCGCCGCCCTCGCCGCTCCGGCCCTGTCTTTCGCCCAGCAATCCGATTGCACCGCTCACGCGTGCTCAGGTCCGCGCTGAGCTCGTGCAACTGGAGTACAACCCGAACATCAGCGATCCTTCGTATCCGTCGAACATTCAGGCCGCTGAGGCGCGCGTGAATACGCAGACGCTCGCGCAAGCGCCGACGCAATCGAGCGACTACGGCTCGGTCGCCAACGGTTCCTCGCAAGCGGGTCGCGCGAATGCAGCGCAGCCGCGTGCATTGGGCGTGACTTCGGGCAGTAAGCTGGGTTGATCGGCTAGAAAGTTAAAAGGCGCGGCATCGTATCGATGCCGCGCCTTTTGCGTTTTGCATGCACGTGACGTGCATGCAAAAAATCAGTTCGCCGGAATCGTGACGACCGGCGCCTTCGCCGTGTCGGTGACTTCGGCAAGCGCCATCAAATTCTGCACGATAGTGAATGCGTACTTCGAATCGAAGTCGCTACGGTCGATCCAGTAGTTCGACTTGTCGTACAGCACATCAACATACGCGTCCTGCGGCGGCTTCTCGCCCACTTTGACGACGATCATCGGCCGCGTTTCACCGCCGATCAGTCCGATGCTCGGCTTGGTCGCGCCGGTGCCGAGATCGGTCAGAATGCCGAGCACGGAACGCGTGACCATCGGAATGCGATCGTGATCCGACGATTGGCCATACACGATCTCATACGTTTTCATCTTCGGCGAAAGATGCAATAGCTTGCGCACGAGCGTGAGATCGTCGACCGTCTGCTTGTTCGTGCCGCTGCGCGTCATGAACACGCCGCCCTTGTCGGCATTGCCCTTTTTGCTCTTGTCGTTCGTGTCGCCCTGATCGGCATTGCGCGACTCGATGTTTAACTCGCCCGCCATCTGCAAACGCCGCAGCGCCTGAAGCAACAGAAAGAAGTCTGGAGAACCCGACGCATTCGGACCGCCCAGCGCCGTGCCGTTTTGCAGACCGCCGATCGATTGCGCGGTGATACGCAGCAACAAGTCGATTGGCATACCGCTTTCCGCGAGCGGCAACACGAGCGTCGGCGACAACGGACGAATGTACGCGCTTGCGTAGGCATCGCCGGTGGTCGGCGTGAATGTGAAGGTCGGGTGATTCGAGTACGACACGCTGCCCGTCGCCTGCGCGTAATTCAGCACGCTGCCCGAGCCGGCATTGAGCGTCGCGCCGCCGGTGGCATCGAACGTGTAAGCGGCGATGATGCTGCTCACGGTCAGAAACGAAGGCGAGTCGGCGAAGCGCAATCCGACAATCGCTGCAAGAATTTCACGCTTTTTCGCGTCGCCGAGCGCGCGGGCATAGTCGACCTGATCGGCTTTGAGCCGGCTCGGACCGATGCCCGCACAGCCGCTGCGAGCACAGACGCGGAAAGAATGGCGATCGATAAGGTTTTACTTGGCATGGCGATGAATGGTTGAGGTCGAGAGGATCGTCGGCATGACGCCGCGGAGCACTCGGGCCGCCGCAATTCTCATACCTTTTCGATACACCGACTCAGAACACAACGCCAATCACGCCCGGCATCGACGATGCCGGTTTTTTGCACGCAATAAACAATTGATGTGATCAGCGCGAGCGCCGATCTACCGATCGATCAGGATGCGGCGCTTTTGCATTGATCTTTCGATGCCGCTGCATGGCGCACATCCTGCCCCGACTGCGCGATATGGCGATTCGCCTGCGCGTGCTGCGCGACGAGCGCATCAAGACGGTCCTGCACGAAGCGAGGACCGTCATCACGCGCGAAAACCGGCGTAGCAACGTTCGCGGCAATGGCGACGATCACGGCGAAACCCGTTCTTTTCATGATTCACCCCACCGCTGAATCGCGGCGTAAAGCCGCTTTCCAAGCATCGCATAACGTCGACACGTTTGCAGCAATGCATCCTCCTGCATCCGCCAAAATCAAGTCGCGCGATACCTGAAAGCAAACTTCGCTGGATGGCGTCCTTGCACCTCGCGCGCGGATTTCCTATCCCTAACGACATAGCGCTGTTTTGTCATACCAGCGCGAGCATGGAGACCGCCATCATGAATCTCGCCATCTTCTTCGACGGCACGTGGAACGAGCCCAACGACAAGACCAACGCCTTTTTGCTCTTCAATCTTGCAAAGGAAACGGACGATCAGGCGCGGCTCTATGTACAAGGCGTCGGCACGCAGGGCAAAGGTCTTTTTTCATTCGCCGACAAGATTCTCGGCGGCGCGTTCGGCGATGGTTTCTCCGAAAACATCAAGACCGCATATCGATGGCTGTGTGAGCGCTACGAGCCGGATGCATCGATCTATATTTTCGGCTTCTCGCGAGGCGCTTATTCCGCACGCAGTCTCGCGGGCCTCGTTCGCAAGTGCGGCCTCGTGAACGATACGAGCGACGCATCCATCGATGAGGCATACGGGCTTTATCGTGATCAAACCGTCAGCGCGAACGACGATCATGCCGTACGCTTTCGCATGCAATTTTCGCGTGAAGTGACGATTGCATTCGTCGGCGTGTGGGACACGGTCGGCGAGCTCGGCATTTCCGTCGATGGTCTGCCGCTGCCGAGCTTTTCTAGTTTCTATCGCTTTCACGATACGACGCTTTCCAACAGCACGAAGGCCGCGTATCACGCGATCGCGGCCAACGAATTCCGCTCGCTTTATAAGCCGACCTTGTGGACACAGGGCACCGAAGACCGCGGCTCGCTGCCGCTCGAACAGCGCTGGTTCGCAGGCGCACACGCGAACGTGGGCGGCGGCTACGTCACGCCGCCGCGCTTTCTTCCATTGATCCTCGCCGAGTGGCTGCGCAAGAAAGCCGAGGCGCATGGACTCGCGTTTACGCAAGCTGTCGAGATACCCGAGACCGCCTACACGTGCGATCCGGTCGACTCGTATGCAGAATTCACCGAATACAGTTCGATCCTCGCGGATGTGTGCAAGAAGGAAGCGCGCACGGCCGGTGGTGCGCTAAACGAAATAATCGATGCGAGTTTGTTCAACCGGCTCGATCATGCTGGTTTTTTGAATGCATATCCTGCATTGCGCGAGCAGCTTCGCACGCTGCCGATCGGAACGTAATTCGAACGGCGTACGCCGAAGGTTTGCATTTGAATCATTCGGAGACCGGCATGAGCGTTCCCTCCTCGACCCTTCCCACCGGTCAGCCGCGAGCGAGCGTGAGCGGCCGGCCCGATTCGCGCGTCAGAAAAGATCTCGACAAGTGCGAAGCGCTCGTGTCGCACGCGGCGAAGGCCGGCACCGTCATCGAAGAAACCGATGTCAACGCTTTGCGCGAGGCACGTTGCGCATTCGAACGTGGCGAGTGGACCGCCGCGATCGGCAGCTCGTTTTATGCCGCGATGGCGCGCATTGCGAAGGCGGTGCAATATCCCGGGGCCAAGCATCGTCGATGATATTGCGCATTGCCGCGAGATGGTGTCGGACGGCGCGCAGAATGGCAAACTGCTCGACGAACAGGACGTGCAGGCCCTTTCCAATGCGCGCACCGCGTTGCAGAACCGCTCGTGGAATGCCGATGTCGAAGCCGCCTTCTATGCCGCGATGAGCCGCATCGCGCATTCGCTCTTGCCGGTCGTCGCTGAGACGGCGGGTGACGAAGCCCGCCGTGGCGCACGCATCGCGATACGCATCTACACGCATGCGGCGATGATTCTCACAGTCGTGGTCGTATCGCTATCGTGCTTGTTGTTCGTGGTGAACCAGATCTCGTCGGACATCGCGAACTACGTCAAGGCAAACGATGCCACTGCGCTCACCCTGCACAATCAGTTGATCGGGCACGAAGCAGCGATCGTCGAGGCATCGAAAAAGAACGACTATGGCGCGTTGCTCGCGCTGCAAAATTCGCAACCGGCGCTGCAAATCAAGGAGGAGTTGCAAAAGTTCGCGATGAACAATCGTCAGTTGTATGCCGACATTTCGCGCAACAGCTGGATCACTCGGCTGGCGCATCTCGGAACAATTCGGAGTCCGTATAAATAGCCATGCCTGAAAAGCGAGAAGGTGCTGAGTTTTCAGGACACGTATCGGCGGTGGTCCGAACTCGACTACTCGAAAGACAAACGGCTTGCCAACGACTTCCAATGCAATCCGGCACTGACGCGCGAAGTGCTGGAAATCACGCTTCCGGTACTGTCGATGCCCTACGTCCCCAACGGCAATACCATTCCGCCGAATCTCGGCTTTGAGGTAGTTGCGCAAGGCTTTCAGAAGATCGCTGTCTATCAGGACATTCGCGCGATGGCGCTTTATGCGAGCGACATCATCCTGTCGTTCGTCGGCGCTGTGACGGGTTTTCTCTTGCCAGTGCTTTACGCATGGCTCGGCGCGTGCGCGGCAATTCTGCGCCAGTTGAGCGCGGAATCAGCGGCCAATACGTTTCATCCGGAGCATTCGAAAGTCGCTAACCGCGCGCATGTGACGAGCGCGGTCATCGTCGGGATTTCGATTGGGCTTTTCAGCAAGCTCCTCGAAGGCGGCAAGGACATTTCGCCACTCGCGCTCGTCGCGGGGTATGCGTCGGACAAGTTCTTTTACTTCGTCGATCGTCTGGTCGGCGCGATTCTCCCGCCACGTGAGGGCGATGCAAGCGTGCACGTGACGCAGCCGCCCGCCGATCCTGTCAAAAAGCCGCCTACTGGCTCGATCTGATACTTCGGCGCTTCAGAACAAATGCGGCGGCGTGCGATCGACCATATCGCGCGGCAAGGTTTCATCGAGTTCGAATTCGACGCTCGGATAGTCCTGCAAACGCCCACTCACTTCGACCACGCGCTCGCTGGTGAAAAGCCCGTCGAGATAATCGAACGATAGTTTGTCGACCAGCGCTTTGAGCGCCAGCTCGGCGCTGCGCTTCGGCTCGACTGCGATCTCGTCCACATCGAGACGCGCACAGTACTCGCCCTTTTTCGAATCCATCGTGCCGATGTCGATCACTTTTCCATCGACGTTTTGCGCCAGCACGCGTTGCTCGACCGCAAAAAGGCGAAACGGCTGCGCCTGACGGACGCCGTCGCCGGAAGCGTGTTCTGTTGCCATGTCGGGTATCTCCGATTCCAGTGGATGCTCGTGCGGAATCGGCAGCAAACGACGCGCCCGCGATTTTTCGGTTCTTTGTGCAAAAAACCGGGCGCCAAAGCGCCCGGTTTTCCGTATTGCGACCCGCAGCGTCGCTTAGAAGCGGTGGATGATACCCACGCCTGCTGCAAACATGCTGCGCGAGGACGACGGAGCCGACTGGAAGCCGTCGCCGATCGATGCTGTCGCGACGATCGAACGGTTGGTCGCGCCAGCCGCCGTGAACGTCGGCGTGCCGAGCGTACGACCGTTCGCGCGCTGGAACGCTTCGAGTGCGTACAGACCCGTGCGCTTGGACAGCGAGTAGTACTGGGACAGGTTGAACTGGTGATACGACGCAGCGTCGTCGATACCGTTCGCCTTGCTTGCCCACGTGTAGCTGTAGCCTGCAGCCAGATCGATAGCCGTCGTGGCCTTCCAGTGCAGCACGGTGCCGGCGGTGTTGAAGACTTGCTCGTCGGTGAACTTCGACGCGATGCCCGGGATGTACTGAACATTCGTGTACGTTGCGGAGATATCCCACGAGCTGTTGAACACGTAGCCGAGGCCGACCGCGAAGCGGTTCTGCCCCTGCGCGCCTTGATAACCGTTGGTCACGGCCGACACGCCCGACTGGCCAGCCGTGTTCGTCGTCGAATCCGCACCGTAGACGCCGCCGCCGATGGTCGAGTTGTTGATGCGCATGAACGCAACCGTACCGCCGATCGGGCCTTGCTGGTACTGAACCGCTGCCGACCACGTCGAACCGCGATACACGCTGTCCGGCACGCCTGCGAGCGAGTACGAACCGCTGACCGTCACGCCGTAGAGCTTCGGCGACGTATAGACGATCGAGTTGTTCGCGCGGTAGATCGTGTCCAGTTCGTCCAGATCGCCCGGGTGCGCGCCGAAATAGCCGGTCAGCCAGTTGGTCGGGCTGTACGGCGCCATCAGCGTGTAGTACGACGTGTACTGGCGACCCAAGGTCAGCGTACCGAACAACTGGTTCGTCAGACCGACCCATGCCTGGCGGCCGAACATGGCGTTGGCATATTGCTGCGTGCCGTTGTTGATGTTGAAGCCCGACTCCAACTGGAAGATGGCCTTGGTGCCGCCGCCCAGATCTTCAGCGCCCTTCAGGCCGAAGCGGCTGCCCGCCCAGATGCCCGATGCCGTCTTGATGTTCGAACGGCCGCCGCTCGTCGAACCGAGCGAGGTTTGGCTGCTTTGATAAACGATCGAATCATCAACGATACCGTACAGCATCACGCTGCTTTGAGCGAACGCGGGCGCTGCGGCTGCGAACGCCGTGGCGGCGACGATGGCGGCCTTGGTCAGGTTAAAACCCTTCATTCACTTCTCCTCTATGCGGATGGGGCGAATTGCGTCTGTTCTGTTGGAGTCGCTACGGCGCCACGCGGTGAATCCGCGCTTGTACGAGATCGTAACTGTAGTCGGTGGGAAGTATATGGCTTACAGATACAATGTGAAAGAATTCAGCATATTTGTGTCGTTTTTTCACTACATGGTTAACCTGTATTTTCGACGACTCGAATGTCGGCATTTCGGGCGCGAAACTGACAGAAAACTGACAACGAACGGTCATTTGGTCAATCTGACCGTGTCTGGCGGATGGCGGCGTCGCTGGTTTTTTGCATCCAAAATGCAGCCGGACGCGCCATGAAAAAGCGACACAGACGCGCGCATCCCTTTCGTCAGACTAGACGCGCGATGCAATCAGAAAGCCTTCAACAGGAAAGAAAACCAGACGCGGGCAAGCGCGCAAAACAAAACCGCCGCGCCACCCGGAAAGAAGAAGTAAAGCGCCCTACTACTACTGCTCGATCTTCGCGCGCAACTCACGCGCCGTTTCCAGCAAGCCGTCGTAACCCGAGCGCGCATGCGCGGGCAAATCGGGATCGCCGACGAGCGTGCCGAG